>CBDTUA010000051.1:0-14395 GCA_965363735.1 uncultured Sulfitobacter sp.
TGTCCGTGACGAGCACCGCAGCCCTGCCGTGGCGTTTCATTGTTTTCCTGAGGAATTTCAACGCCGCTTTACGGTTGCGCCGCTTGGTCACATAGCTTTCGAACACCTCGCCCTCGTGATCAACGGCCCGCCAAAGATAGTGCATCTCGCAGTTAATCTTCACCAAAACCTCGTCCAGATGCCATTGCCAGTTCGAAAATGAGCGTATCCGACTGATCCGTTGTTTGCGGATTTCGGTTGCGAACAGCGGGCCAAATCTGTTCCATCAAAACCGAACGGTTTCGTGGCTGATTTCAATGCCGCGTTCGTGCAGCAGGTCCTCCACGTTCCGAAGCGAAAGCGGGAACCGCACATACAGCATCATGGCCAGGCGAATGATCTCTGGGGATGTCTTTAAGTAGCGAAATGGGCTGTGTGTTGTCATCCCGCGACGCTAAGTAGTCGCCCTGCCCGCCTCAACCGATTTTGCTCTGTCAGTGCCGGATGATCTCGGGGCTCGTCTTGAAGTAGCGAAAGGGTGAGTGTTTTGTAATCCCGCGACGCTAAGTGCTCGCCCTGCCCGCCTCAACAAGTTTTCTTCTGACATTACCCCGCCCCTAATTATGTCTCATCATGTGCGGGTTTGATCACGTGCGGCGGTGTATAGATTTGCGACTTTTCCGCGCCCTTGGGTGCGGATTGGACTTCGACCAAACAAGAGTGGGCAATCGGCCCCTGTGCAAGCCGAGACGTGCCTTTGTCTGGCGTTAGGACGTTGGGGTTTCCGTTGCGACAGGCCCCGCCGTCAGGATCGTACCACGCGCCTGTCGCAATCTGGATCACGCCAGGCATGATGTCGTCGCTGATCCGCACCCCTGCAAAACAAGATCCGCGATCATTGAATATACGCACGACTTGTCCTTCAACCAGACTTCGTGCTGCCGCGTCCGTGCTGTGCATCAAACAAGGCTCTCGCCCTGCGATACGCCCCGACTGGCTGATTGCACCATGGTCAAGTTGCGAGTGAAGTTTGTCGCGTGGCTGGTTCGAAATCATATGCAGCGGATATCCGCGGGTGTTTCCCAGCCATTCGAGTGGTTCCATCCACGTTGGATGGCCTGGGCAATCATCATAGTCAAACCCAGCAATGGTCTTGGAAAAAATCTCGATCTTGCCGCTGGGGGTTTGCAATGGATTTGCAACCGGATCGCGACGAAAGTTCTCGAGCATGATCGTATCTCGGTCGGGGGCGGGGACGCGAAAAAAACCGTCGCGCTGAAAGCTGTCCCAATCGGGCAGGCTCACGCCCTCGCGTGCGCCAGACTGGCGCGAGATATCATAGAGCCATCGCTGCCATTCTTCAGCGCTGCGTCCTTCGGTAAAGGCGGCCTCGACCCCCATTTCAGCAGCGATGCCCCGCAAAATATCATGGTCGCTTTTCGCCTGACCGATGGGTTCAATGGCCTGATCCATCACCACCTGAAACGGGTCTTTGGGGGTCAGGGCAATGTCGGAGCGCTCAAGCGAAGTCGTACAAGGCAGAACGATATCGGCATGCCGAGCAAGGCTGTTCCAGCACCATTCATTGACGATCACTGTTTCGGGCCGGCTCCAAGCGCGACGCATCCGATTCAGATCCTGATGATGATGGAACGGATTGCCGCCCGCCCACCAGACCAGCCGGATGTCAGGATAGGTTAGGCTTTGACCATCGTAATCAAAAGCGCCTCCAGGATTTTCCAGCATGTCAGTCACCCTTGCAACGGGAATGAAATCCGGGACCGGATTATGTCCCTGAGGCAATGATGCATAGTCGATGTTTCGCCGTTGCAAGCCGACATTGTTCATCGCAGAATAGCCAAAGCCCAGCCCTGTGCCGGGCAGCCCTATCTGACCCAGCATAGACGCCAGCGCGATAGCGGCCCAGAACGGTTGCTCACCATGGTCCTGCCGTGTGAGAGACCAACTGACCGAAATCATGCTTCGCTGTTCAGCCATGCGTCGGGCGAGGTTTCGTATTTCATCCTCGGGCACTGCACAGATGTCAGCCGCCCAATCTGCGGTCTTGGCGATGCCGTCGGTTTCGCCACGCAGATAGGCGGAGAATTGGTCGAAGCCCGTAGTGTACTTGTTCAAGAACCCTTGATCCAGCAGCCCCTCGTCCAGTAAAATATGTGCTAGACCCAACATCAGCGCCGTGTCGGTTGATGGGCGCGGCGCGATCCATTCGGCTTGCGCAACAGCGGCCATGTCGGTCTTTAAGGGTGAAATACTGACAAACCGAACACCTGCCGCCGCAGCAGCGGTCATCTCGGCCTTTTGCACATGCGCGCCCAGACCGCCTTGCGAAATCTGACCGTTCTTTAGCGGAACACCACCAAAGGCGACGAACAATTCACAATGCTTGGCGATTGATTGCCAAGAGGTCGTGTTATCCAGCGGTCCACGAAAATCGCCTAGAACATGCGGGACAACGACTTCGGCCGCAGCAAAACTGTACGTGTTTTTGGAGCTTGTGAAACCGCCAATGCAGTTGAGGAACCGCTTCAACTGACCTTGAGCATGGTGAAACCGCCCCGCACTTGCCCAGCCATAGGACCCTGCATAGATCGCCTGATTGCCGTGGTCCCCAATGACACGGGCGAGTTCTGATGCCACAATACGATCAGCATCCCGCCAGCTGACTTGCACAAAACTGTCTTCGCCGCGCAAGTGTCCGGCTGCCCCCGGGCCGCCCTCAAGCCAGCTTTTGCGCACCATTGGGGCTGTGATCCGTGTTGGTCCATCCAAGACGTCGACAATTCCCGGCCCAATGGGAGACGGATCGCGGTCTTGGCCGAAAGGTCGCAGCCCTGTGACACGTCCCCCCTCAACGTCAACGTGATAAGTGCCCCAATGGGCGCTGGTCAGTCTGTCGCGGTCAGTTTTACTCACAATAACGTCCCTATGCCCCCCACAACGTCCGTGGCTGATCCGGTCCAGCCACCGGCTAGCGTTGTCCAACTTTCATGCCGCTGAACAGAGCGTTAAACTCGCGCGGTTGTGATCTCCAATATTGTTTGGGTGCCTCAATCTGCGCCCCCAAGGTGGCCGCGGCGTGCCATGGCCAACGTGGATCATACAGCATCGTACGCGCAAGCGCGATCGCGTCTGCCTGACCGTCTTGCAGAATTTTTTCGGCCTGTTCTGCTTCGGTAATCAGACCCACCGCGATTGTCGGAAGCCCGATTTCGGCCTTGATGCGGGCGGCAAAGGGCACCTGAAAACCCGGCCCAACAGGGATCTGCTGTTTGGTCGAAACACCGCCGGTAGAAACATGGATGGCCGCACAGCCACGGTCTTTCAGCGCTTGAGACAAGGCGAGCGTGCTATCCAGATCCCAGCCGCCTGGCACCCAGTCCGTGGCTGACACCCGGACCCAGACGGGTAGATTATCGGGGACTGCCGCGCGCACGGCATCGAATACTTCAAGCGGAAACCGCATTCGGCTCTGTAGACTGCCACCATAGGCATCGCTTCGTTGGTTCGACAAAGGTGAGAGAAACTGATGAAGCAGATAGCCGTGTGCCATATGTACTTCGATCCCCTCAAAACCAAGGCGAACAGCGCGTTTTGCCGTGCGCACAAAGTCGTCCCGAACCCGCGCCAGCCCGACGTCATCCAGCGCGGTAGGTATATCTTCACCCTCTGTATGGGGCACTGCCGAGGGGGCCTCGGCCCGCCACCCTTCGTTATCATCGGGAAGGATTTGCCCACCGCCATCCCACGGAGCATGGCTTGATCCTTTGCGCCCGGCATGGGAAATCTGAATAGCAAGCGGCATGTTCGAGTGTTCGCGTATTGCTTTAATCACCCGCTCAAGAGCCGTCTCATTTTCGTCTGAGTAAAGCCCCAGATCTTGCGGTGAAATGCGTCCTTCTGGTGAGACGGCCGTCGCTTCAAAGATCATCAGCCCGGCACCGGAAAGGGCCAGATGGCCTAGATGCATCATATGCCAGTGTTGCGCGCTGCCTTCGATGGCCGAGTATTGGCACATCGGCGCGACTACGATGCGGTTTGTCAGGTCAAGCGTGCCAAGTTTCAGGGGTTCAAAAAGAAGGGGCATTCAGATGTATCCTATTGGGTGGCTGCAATTTTGGGTGTGCTGGGTGGGATCGATCATGCGCAGGCCTTTGCCGCGTCCAGCGCAAGTTGGACGAGTCTAGGGTAGTGTTGCACCCGCACCGCCGATTGGGAAGAAGCAGCAGATCCCCTGATCACTCGCCCCTTGATGCCGTGAAAGATAGCGGCCATGCGAAAGAAATTGAAAGCGATATAGAATTCGTAATGGGGAATGCTTTCGCGCCCGGTCGCGTTGCAATATTGCGTGACATAGTCAGCTTCGACAGGGATGTTCAGGCTTGCCGGATCGACATCCCCAAGGCCAGCCACGATCTGAGGCGGCATCCGGTACATCATCGCGTGATAGGTGAAATCTGCCAAGGGATGGCCGAGCGTTGATAATTCCCAATCCAAAACAGCGACGACACGCGGCTCGATTGGATGAAAGATAAGGTTGTCGCAACGGAAATCGCCATGCACAATCGCAGTCTCTTCACCGTCCGGAATGGCAGTGGGCAGAAACTCGATCAGTTTATCCATTCCCGGATCACGCCCCGCATCTGTGTCAGAGAGATAAGATCGGGTCCATCGGCTGATCTGCCTTTCAAAGTAGTTCCCCCCGCGACCAAAATCGCCAAGGCCCACGGCGCTGGCGTCGATCTGGTGCAGGCGCGCCAATGTTGCGTTCATTGCTGAGAAATACGTCGGTCTTTCGCGCGTTGGGACATCCGGGAAAGTAGCGTTCCAGAAAATCCGGCCCACCACCATTTCCATGACAAAGAACCAACTGCCAATTACGGTATCATCTAGACATACCGCATACACACGGGCAACTGGAAACCCCACCTCGCCAAGAGCCGTCAATACGCGCGCTTCGCGGTCAACAGCATGGGCACCCTTTGCCAAACGGCCGGGCGGTTTGCGGCGGAGCACATAATTCTTGCCCGGCGTAACCAGTCTATAGGTCGGATTAGACTGGCCGCCGCGAAACTCGAACACCTCAAGCGGCCCTTGAAAACCCTCTACGTGGTCAACCATCCAGCGCGCCAAAGCGGCTTCGTCAAAATCGAACCCCGCACGCACCGGCATCACACCCAAGTTTGCACCCGAACTGGTCGCAGCTTCTGTCACCCAGCGTGCTCCGCTTTCCAATCCCGCTTGATCTTTTTAGCAAGGCTCCATTTGTGTACTTCCGTGGGGCCGTCATAGATGCGAAAGGCACGAATTTCGCGAAATACTTGTTCAACGATCGTGTCTGCTGACACGCCCTGCCCTCCCATACATTGCACACAGCGATCCGCCACGCGCATCAGGGCCTCCGATACGGCCACCTTTGCCATCGAACTCTCTGGCCCGCCTAGCCCACCGTTGTCCAGCACATCAGCGCACCAATACGTCATCAATTCCGCTTGCTTAAGGTCGATCAGGTTCTCGGCCAGCATAAACCCGACGCCTTCATGATCCACCAGCGGTTTTCCAAAGGCCATGCGGCGGTTCGCATAGTCGGTCGCAATTTCATTGGCGCGCACGCAAGCACCCAGCCATCTCATGCAGTGGCTAAGGCGGGCGGGGGCCAGACGGACTTGGGCATACTTGAATCCCTCGCCCGACTGGCCCAGCATCTGATCGGCTGGCACACGCAGGTTGTCGATGGCAGTTACGGCATGACCGCCGGGCATCGAGCTGTCGATTGTATCCAACACCCGCTCTATCCGGATCGCAGGGTTGGGTAGATCAACAACGAACATGCAGGCACCATCTTCAGATTTTGCCATGACAATGCCCATGCCCGCGCCATCGGCTCCGGTGATAAAGGTCTTACGTCCGTTGATCACCCAATGATTGCCATCCATTTTGCAAGTAGTCAGCATCATCGAGGGATCAGACCCTGCCCCGCCTTCCTCTGCGGGTTCGGTCATGAAAAAAGCGGAGCGAATGGTGCCGTCAATCATCTGCGGCAGAAACCGCTCTTTGAGCTCGGGCGAGGCAACCTTGCCCAGAAGATACATATTGCCTTCATCAGGTGCGCAGGTGTGACAAGCCAATGGACCCAATGGCGATAGACCAGAGCGGATCAACACCGCAGCCGTTTCCCGCTGGGTCAGGTGGCCACCATCCGCCAAAATATGCGGCGTCATGACGCCCGCCGCGCGCGCCAGCGCCTTCAAATCATTGGAAATATCCTCCGAAGGGCCATGTGCACCACAGCGAGGATCGCCCTCAAACGGCACTACGATGCCCCGCACAAAGGTTTCAACCCGGTCAGCTATTTCCAAGGCACGGGGCGAAATCCCGTTTCGTTCCAGTTGCGTATTCATGTGTCAGATTTCCATTAAGGGCCTGCAGATCGCTTCGGGCGTATTGGTTGGAATTGGGGGCGTGTGACTTTCGGCCTCATGGGTCCGCAAACCCAAGATCATCTTTAATCTGTCGTTTGAGGATTTTACCGTTGGCATTCCTGGGCAAAAGAGTGTCAGTTAAGGTATAACTTCCAGGGCATTGGTAGTCAGCAAGTTGTGTCGCGCGGTGGGCCTTGATTGTGGCCTCTTCTACCTTGCCCGGAATGATAGAAAGAACCGCATGAACCCTTTCGCCTAAAATCGGGCATGGCTTGGCGACCACCGCGGCTTCGATCACGCCCGCAACAGAGGTCAGTACGCTTTCAACTTCAGCTGTAAAAATCTTGTGGCCACCACGATTGATCATATCTTTCTTACGATCCAGAATGTGCAAGAATCCTTCGGAATTGACCAATCCGATATCGCCCGTTTTCCAGAAACCCGCCGCAAATTCGCGTGCGTCAGCTTCAGGGTTTCGCCAATATCCCGAAACGACCATCGCGCCGCGTATCCATAGCTCTCCGGTTTCGCCAACGGGCAATTCATGGCCCGTCTCGTCCATAATGCAAATTTCCGCGCCGGGAACGGGGCGGCCGACCGACAGCCTGCGCTGTGCCGTCTGATCCGCAGGCATGATCGTTGCCGGAGAGGTGGTTTCAGTGGCACCATAGGCGTTCATCAGGCCAAGACCGGGCAGCGCTAGCGAGCCGCTCAATGGTCACCGCAGGCATCGGTGCCCCGCCATAGCCGCCGACCCGCCATGCAGACAGATCATAGTCGCTCAGGTCGGCTTGGTGGAGGCAAAGATTGTACATTGTAGGCACCATTAGCGTGTACGTCATGCCTTCACGCGCGGCACAGTCGAGGAACTTTGCCGCCTTGAACTCACGCAGTACAACGATGCAACCGCCACAACGCACCAACGCATGAATACCAGCGACCAGACCGGTTACATGGTTCATGGGAACGCCGACGATGGTGGTGTCGCGTGGCCCCAATGACATGGTCGCTACGAAATTTGTGGCCGAGTGCACGATCCCAAGACCCGTCAGCATCGCGCCCTTTGGCACGCCTGTTGTGCCCGAGGAATAGAGGATGGTCGCCACCTCTTCCTCACCGGTTTCGGCAGGCTGGATCAGCGCAGCCGCCTGCCGCAGGTTTTCATATGTCTCGTACCCCTCCGCTGGGCCAACCGAGATACGGGTGGTCAGATGGGGCGTGTCTTCTGCGGTCGGAACAATCCCGCAAAACGTTGCCTCCACTACCAACACTTTTGCCTCTGAGTTTACCAGCGCATGGCGAATGCCGGGCATCTGATCGCGGATGTTCAGCGGAACCGTGACAGCCCCAAGGCGGGCCGCCGCATAGATCAAAACCACGAAGGGCACCCCATTGCCCAGTAGCATAGCGACCCGATCACCCGCACCAATTCCCTGCGCGGCCAGACCCGCCGCCACCTTTCCGATTTCATCATCAAGCTGCGCATAGGTCAGGCGCACTTCGCCACAAACCAACGCCTCATTCTCAGGGTGGCGTGCGACAGCCTCGGTCCATAGCGCGTGCACACTGCGCGGTCGGTCGGAATAACAGGCGATGACGCGGTCGTTAAAGTGATATTCCTTGCGCAACTCAAACTCGGTGGATCTGCCGTTACCCATGTACTCTCTCCCGTTTGGACACACCGCTCACAGATCTTGCCCCAGATCGACCAACCGACTCGCAATTCCGGCGATTGGAGCATGCAAAGGCAGTCCTGCCAGAATATAGCCACGTTTGAAATCATCTATGTGGCGACACATCCATTCGCGCGCACGGGCCGGATCACGCGCTCGGATTGCTTCGATTACATGGTCATGCGCGACGATCTGGCGCGACATTGCCTGCGGCAGTTTGGCGATCAACACATCGAAACCGCTGTAAAGGAGGAACCCGATGGGCTCTCTCGCCAATTGCAGCACACGGTTCTTGCCGGCGGCGGCGATATGGGAGTGAAAGGCCGTGTCGATTTCGATTGTCGCCTGCCCTTGGCCTTTTGCTGCCACCATAGCGTTTCGGATATCGTCAAGTTTCGACAAGTCATTGTCATCCGCATGCTTGGCAGCCAGTTCAGCAGCAAGTGGTTCGGTCGCAATTGCAACATTCCACAGTTCGTCAAAGCTAACGTCCAACATGCTAAGAGCGCGCGTCTGACGAGAGGACAATTCGGACATGCGTGGAATGCTAACCACCATCTTGCGCGGCGATATTCGGCGCACAAATCCCTCGCATTCCAACCGCCGTACCCCCTCACGTACGGTTGAGCGGTTAACGTTGAACATCGACGCCATTTCCACCTCGCCCGGAAGCTGGTCACCGGGCTTCAGCGCGCCCGTCAGAATTTGCGCCTCGATCTCTTGAGACACTTGGGCGTAGGCGTGTTGAACACGAAGGGGTTTGGGTTTGAGCGCCATGCTTAAGCTGTCGCCTTTGCGGCTTTTAAGAAAGGTAAATTGATCATTTTAATGCCTCACCGACATTGTCGGATCGATAACATTCACCCTGATGATTTCACCCCGTTCGATGACGCTTTCGCGCTGTAAAAGATCTACAGAGTGGCTAAGTTCGGACTGTGCAATCAAAACGGACAACCCTTCGCCCTTTAACGAGGCAATGACATCGGAAATGCGTTTTGCCAACGCGGGGGCGACACCTTCAAAGGGTTCGTCAAGCAATAACAAATGCTTGCCCGCGATCAGCGCCCGCCCAAGGGCAACCATTTTCTGTTGCCCACCAGACAGCAGCAACGCCTTGCGCGCCGCCATTTGTGTCAATTCTGGCATCAGATCATAGACAAAGGCCAGTCCGCGCGGCCCGTCAATTGCATCATTGACCCAAGCGGGGAGAAGCATGTTTTCCTCAACCGTCAAATCCGGGATCAAACGGCGGTCTTCGGGCATGTAGCCGAACCCCAGACGGGCGCGATCACGTGGCACCATGGCCGAAATATCCTCGCCCTTCCAAAAGATCTTTCCGCCCGCCAGTGTGGCGAGCCCGGTAATGGCGCGCATCACTGTGGTCTTTCCCGCACCGTTGCGACCAACAAGCCCCATGCGTTCGCCCGCGCCAACCTCTAGGCTGACACCTCTCAGGATAGGGGCTGCCTGAATGGTGACTTCGACGTTCTCAAGTTTCAGTGTCATGTTGGTGCCCCCGTCACAAATCGTTGCACTTCCTTATCCGACAAAACCTTGTCTGGCGCATCATCTGCGATGATTTGCCCGTCGTAAAAGGCCAGAACGCGCTCTGAATAGCGGGTGACAATATCCATGTCGTGTTCGACAAAAATCACAGTGACCCCCTCCGCACGCAACGCCTGGATCACCAGATCCATAATTGGAAACTTCTCGTCTGCCGCAACGCCGGATGTTGGTTCATCCAGCAGCATGATCTGGGTTTCTCCAGCCATTGCCATCGCAATGTCGAGCAGCTTCTTTACGCCACCTGACAGCTCAGGGATCAGTCGATGGCGATGCTCTGCGATGTTGAACCGCTCGAGTGTCGCAACAGCACGCTCGCGTGCGTTGATTTCGTCACCGCGCCGCAGAAAGGAGGGACGCGTCGGTGCATTAATCGCACCTGCCACCAACATATTCTCCTCGACTGTCAGCTCATTACAAAGCTGTGCTATTTGAAACGATCTGTGAATGCCCAAGCGGGTGATCTGGCGCGGGCCAAGGCCAGCGATATTGCGCCCGTTAAAATTGATCGTGCCGGAATCAGGCTTGATATAACCTGTCACCATGTTGACGAAAGTGGTCTTGCCTGCACCATTCGAACCTATCAGTGAATACACTGCCCCCTGCGGGACCGAGACAGAAATATCCTTTGCCGCAGTCACCGCGCCAAAGTTTTTCTGCACATCGCGAACTTCGAGAAAACCGCTGCTCATGCTGATTTTCCTTTCAAGCGGGTAACCAAAGATCCTAGCCCATTGGGCAGCGCCACGATGACAATGAGCAGGAAGGTGCCAAGTGCGAGTTGCCATGTGTTGGGGAAGTAAAGATTTGAAAATGACCTTACCAGTTCCAAAATGATAGCAGCAACAAAGACTGCCGGGACGGAAAGATAGCCCGCGAGAATAGCTACGAACACAAACTCGCCAGACGTGGTCCAAAACGCGAATTCAGGGTCCACATGCCCCAAGGCCAGCACCGCGACAGTCCCGCCAATGCCCCCTAAAAGTGCACCGAAGATGTAATTATACGTCATTACATTGCGCACCGATGCGCCCAGATATTCGACCCGTAGCTCATTGTCGCGCACAGCAAGCGTGATCAGACCCTGTTCGCTGTCAAAATATACCCGCATAAGCGTTCCGGCGATGACCACGATAGCGACCACGTAGATATAAAGCGCCGTCTGAAGCGGGCGGCCTTCGGGTGCCCAGCCAAAGAAGGTGGGTGCACCGATGTTTAAGCCATCTGTTCCGCCGATGATGCTCATCTTTGAAAGTGACCCGTAAAGAACCATGGAGAGCGCCAGTGAAAGCATTGCAAAGAAGATGCCGCGATAGCTAGAGAGCAGAGGGCCAAATATCAGGCCAACGACCAAACAAACTGCAGCACTTAACAACGTCAGCAGAAAGATGTCTGATACCCCCAATAAATTGGCGCCCAGCGTCGCGGTATAAGCACCTAGGCAATAGAACAGGCCTTGCCCGAATGACACCACACCGCCGCGCATCATGCCGACGATGCCGAGGCAAACAAGCCCCTTGGCCAACGCCATTGCAAACAAAAACATCGCCCAATCCGGTAGGATCACAGAGCCTGCTGCCAGAACGACAAAGGCGACGATTGCATACACAAAGAGAGATTTCCGCATCAAATTTTCCTCGCTTGGGTTTTTGCAAACAAGCCTTCGGGGCGGAACATCAGCACAATGGCCATCACGAAGTAGATAATGAAAAGCTCAGCCTCAGGAAATAAATGAACCGAAGCTGCTCGGCTGATGCCAACCATAAGCGCCCCAATAGCAGCACCGGGCACGGAACCCAGCCCGCCAATGATCACAACCGCAAAGGCGACGATGACAACGTTAACGCCAAGACCGGGAGTGACCGAAATCATAGGCGCGGTCAGCGCGCCCCCCAAAGCGGCAAGGAAAGCACCTGCCATGAAAGCCCCAAGATAGATGCGTTGCACATTCACACCCATCGTCTGGCTTATCTCAGCGTCATGTATGACCGCCAGCACAACCTTGCCCGTCTGGGTTCGGTTCAGCGTCAACCAGACGGCCAGCCCGACGACAATGGAAGCGGCGATCACTGCAAAGTCATAACCGACATAAAACAGCGCGCCTATCTCGACATTTCCCAAAAGCGTATACGGCTCGTAGACGAAATAGGGGTTCACTCCCCAGATCAGCTTCATCGCGTCTTCAAGTATCAAGAAAACTGCATAAGTCACCAGCACGTTCAGGACCTCGTCCCGGCCGTAGAAATACCGCAGCAAGCACCGTTCCAACAGGGGCCCCAGTACCAGAGCCACCAGTACTGCCGCAAGGATAAGAGCAACATAGCTGCCATAGGGAAAGGCCTCTCCGCCGGCTGCGAAATAGGCTCCCACAAGCGATGCAGACGCATAGGCACCAATCGCATAAAGGCTGCCGTGAGCAATGTTAAGAATATTTAGGACGCCGAAGACAAGCGTCAGACCGACTGAGACAATAAATAGCCAGCCAGCATAAATAAGGCCATCAACAAGGATGGTTGCGATAAGATCCATAAGTTAGATCTCCAAGGGATGGGGTTGAAATGAGGCCCGTCACATTGCTGCAACGGGCCAGTGTTGTGGATTAGGTATCAGTCACACTGCGCGCCGGGAAAACCCTGAGCGAGCCAATCCGCAGACTTCATGCCTTCTGGTGGATTCACACAACGTGCGTTGTAGTACTCAATATCGACCAGCTCCATCTTGCCGGTTTCAGCGTTCCACTTCGTTGTTCCAATGGCATTGGGCTGGATCGCCTGATGGCCATCTGCCAACTCCATTTCGATGTGGCCGGACGGAGCATCCCATGCCAAACCTTTCATCGCAGCGGCAAGCTCTTCGTCGGTGGGTTTCGTGCCACCATTGTCTGCCATTGCCTTTTCAACAGCCGTCTTCAGGCCGAAAAGAGCCTGCCACATGCGGAACGGTGCCTGTACCGGGAAGGTATCATATTCCGCCTCATAGGCTGCCCACATTGTGTCCGTCAGCTCTTTAAGCTCGCCGCCTCGCGCATTGGCCGCCAGACCATTGACGCCGCGGGCACCAAGGAAAATGCCATCGGGCATCTTGTCCTGTAGTTGCGGGATCACGTGATCCCCCGCTGCCAGCACAAGTTGCGAACGCTTGTGCAAACCACGTGCTGTCGCCTGAATCAGGAAACCCTGCAAATCGCCTCCCCAGTTCGACGAATGAACCAAGGCTGGCTTCTCACGCAGAAGAGCTGAGATTTCCGTGCCATACTGCCCAGCGCCGAATTTGGGGAACAGCGCTGTTTTGACCTCTGCATCCGGATAAAGCTGCTTCATCGCGCCGGTAAAGTCCGCCCAGCTATCTTGGCCCCATGCATAGTCCTGGTTAAGACCGGCAAAGCTAGGAACGTCAAAGTTCCGTGACTTCAGGTAGCGGGCAAGGCTGACGTTATCCATGGTCGCATGCGCCGCAGTGCGGAACACATATTCAAAGCTATTTTCCTCAAACACCCGTGGCGTGCCGCAGTCGTATAGAATGGTAAATGCTTTCAACTCATCTGCAACCGGCGGAATCGCCAAACAATCGCCCGAGGATACGTAGCCCACAACCGCATCGACTTCTTCGCGCTGAACAAGGTTACGGAACTCTTGAACTTGCTTTGTCGCGCCACCGGCCTCATCGATCACGACGACTTCGATTTTCATGCCGCCAAAGCCCACTTTATCGTAGGGCGCAGCCAGTTTGCCGCCTTCGTTCAGCATGTCGACCAGCAGTTTACCGCCATTCCACGCAGGGACACCGAAACTTTCAGCCGCCTGTCCCGATAGGAATGTGATCACCCCAATCTTAAAGGTATCCTCCTGAGCGGCCACCGGCCCCGCAAGCCCCGCAGTCAGCGCTATGGCGCTCAATGCACCGCAAATTCCTGATTTTCTCATTTCTGTTTTCCCCTCCCAAGGATCATATTTGGATTCTTAATTTTAGAGCCAATGCTGAGCGCCAAGAAAATATCGCCTATGCGCCCGTTTTTCAAAGCAGGCCCCAGTTTAACAGCAATACCCCATAACATCGTAGTGTCTGATTGTTGGACACTGCGGCTCAGGACTGACGACGTCAACTCAGAATCTAAATTTTAGTCACTGCTTACAGAAATATGTCCGAAACACAGTGGGCGGAGCTACAAGCAAACCCTCCTATGTTCTTCACAAACAGAAAGTCCGAAAAGGAAATCACCCATGTTCGACGATGATGTTGCAGCTACGTGCCCGGAATGTAGCTCGGCAGATTTTTCCTTGAGTAATGAAAGCATTGGCTGTCGATCTTGCTAGCTCGAAGAGACGTTGCAGTTTGATTTTCGCACCAGCAAACAGGATGATAACTCGGCACATGTCGCCGTCAACAAATCGCAATCTATAGCAGTGTTGCTGTCAGACAAATGCTAACCAGCCTCTGTTCTCCAGCGATCTCAATCTGTTAGGCTGCGCAGGGGCCGCGCCACTCGGTAAGAGCAGCGGCGCGGTTCAGCTTGAAGTTTGATCGGTTGTAGAGATGGCGCTCCTGGTTGAAATGGTTGTGGATTGAAGCGTGGACGGCGACGAATTTTTGCAAGGTTCCCATCCGTCTAAAGCAAAGCATAGCCCGTTCTCGCCTACGAAATGGCTGGTGTGAATTCTCAGCCCTGTTGTTTTGCCAGCGGCCGTTTTCTTGCCTATCAGCGTTCCCGATCTCCTTCATCGCCGCGACGTAGGAACGTAA
>CBDTUA010000052.1:0-14043 GCA_965363735.1 uncultured Sulfitobacter sp.
GCCGGACCCGGTGATGTTGACTGCGCAACGTTCGACTGTAGACATCCTGCTCTCCGTTTGGCCCGTAAGAATATAGACGGCAACTCCATACCGTGTATATTAACAAGCGCCAATAGGCTACTTTTGCTGATGGAACGAAGGCAATGGCTCCGCGGTATTCATATCACGCAAATAAATTGAATGTCGGCACCTGCCACTGCCGCTCTGATACCTTGCAGATGAAGTGTACCTATACAAACCGTTCCTCGTGTCGATGACTACATCGGCCCTATAATAGACCTTCGAGGGCAAAATCAGCGCCGCAGCGAGGCATCGCCGGATCGGCCGTTCGTTTATCACGCAGCATCGTCATAGACTGGATGACCGAAGTACTTACAAACCGCCCTCCTTACCAGATGCTGCGTAGCCGAAGCCAGGGATCATGCACTTGCAGCGAACGGCGGAAAAGCCCGCTGACCGACGATTTACCGGCCTGAATGCCGCAGGATGCACGAATGACTGGTCTGGTGACGCTGCGCCGCAGCGCTAAATGAACCGGCCAAGGTCGGCTTTGGGCCGTTCACGCCTTCGACACGATCGGGCGGAAAGTGTGCATTCGCTGCGCCTGCAAACTTCGAGCGACGGTTTCCAAAAAGCGGTCATTTAAGGACTCATGGTCAGAACCGTCAATTCTGCACGCGCATATGAATTGTCTTTGCTATTCAAACATCATGCGAAACGTCTGCAGTAATCCGGTGTCTGATGCAGCGCTCCATGCCAAGGAAATTGTCAGATCAGTTTTGAAATTCTCTATCGGAACGATGGACAGCGTTGCGGGCAAGCTTTGTGCCGCTGACATTGGATAAAACGTAACCCCGCGTCCTGCAGCGATGCGCTGAAAAATGACCTGGATATCCCAAGCTTCGTCGACGATGCGGGGTTCTATTCCTGCGTCAGAACAGGCCTGGTCCAGTAAGTTTCTGTAGGATCGCCAGTTTTCTCTCAAACCCATGACAAAGGGGAGCTGTCGAAGTGCGTCCAGTGTAAATGAAGTCGGGCCATGGGGTGTCACGATGCCGATCTGCGTTGTCCAGATAGGACGCTGTCGGATATCAGGTTCAGTTGCGCTGGCGTGAGACAACAGAAAGCCAATGTCGATGTTTCCCGTCCGAAGCGACTTCATGATCGTATCCGTCGACATCATGTGCATTTCGATCTGCACCTCGGGGTAGGACGCTTGAAATGCTTCGAGGCCGGGTGACATTTGTTGCGAAGTCGCCAATGCGGAATAGCCGACGATCAAATGCCCTGTGGTTCCTTCATCATTCTGCCGGGATGCACGCATTGCTCTTTGGAACAGTGCAACCACTTGGCGCGCGTCATCGATAAACTGCTGCCCGCGATTTGTCGGTGTGATGCCGCGCGGATTACGCTCGAAGATTAAAAAACCCAGATCAAGCTCAGCGTCTTTGACACATTTCGAGATCGCGGGCTGTACGATGTTTAGGGCCTTGGCTGCGGCCCTGAATCCGCCAGTATCTGCAACGGAAATTATATATCGCATGTGACGAATATCGATCCGCGTTGGCTTCAACTGCACACCCGTTGCTGAATATTGGATCGCGATAGCATTTGACTATCACCCGATCGCCAAATGCTATTTGCTAAAATGTTCTTTGTCGACGCTAATCGTCGAAAAGCTGGTTTGACCTGGCTTTTGCAAAGTCCGTATTTTGCACGTCAGGCACTGCACAGCTGAGTTAAAAATACAATATCTGGGAGGATACCGAATGAACACGATGATATCAAAGGCGTGCGCGCTGGCTTTTACGGGTTTGGCTGCGACTGCAACGATGGTGCACGCAGAAGATCTGCTGGTGCCGGGCTTGCTGGACCCGACTACACAAGAAATGACAAAAGCTGGCGAATTCCAGAAGGACGGTCCTTGGACCATCGGTATGTCATTCCCGGGCTTGGGCAACACTTGGATCGTGCAAATGGTTCAAGAGACCAAATACACGGCTGCGCAAAACGATCAGATCAGCGAATTTATCTTTACTGAAGCAGGGTGGGCACCCGCAAAGCAAGTTGCCGACCTTGAAGACCTGATCGCCCGAAAAGTTGACGCCATCATCGTGGCACCGATGGCACCTGCTTCGGTCAAAAAACAGGTCGACGCGGCGATCGCGGCGGGTATCCTTGTGACGACCTACGGTTCTTCCGAGGGCGTGCTGAACTCTGCAGTTGAACTCAATCTTGGCGGCAAGGCTTTCGGGCGCACCGGCGGCGAGTGGCTGAAGGAGAAACTGGATGGTAAAGGGACAATCTGGGCATTTCGTGGCATCGCGGGCGTGAACGAAGAAACACTGCGCTATGAAGGCATGACCGAAGCGTTGGAAGGCACGGATATCAAGATCGGCGCCGAAGTCTTTGGCGATTGGAACTATACCAAAGGCAAGCAGCTTTGCGAAAATCTGGTGCTGTCAGGGCAACCTGTCGACGCGATCTGGTTTTCGGGTGCCGACATGACGCGCGCGTGCATAGATGTTTTCAAGGATGTGGGCAAACCATTGGTGCCGATGACAGGGGAAGGCAACAATGGCTTCCTGCGGATCTGGACCGAAAACAATCTCGATTCAGTAGCACCTATTTATACGCCGGGTATTGGGCCAGCATTGGTCCGCGCAACTGTAGCGTTGCTTGAGGGGGAAACCTTGAACAAGGCTTATTATTCTGATCCGGCACCGATCACGAATGAGACCCTCAAGGACTTCTACCGCGACGATCTGAATGACGCATTCTGGGTGACATCGACGCTGCCTGAGGAAGAGATCAGCAAGAACTTTAATCGCTGAGCAGCCAATGTCGATACAAACACCAGTGAAGGAATCTGAGCATGGGCAACCCAATGCCCATGCTCAGACGATCGTAGAATTTATTGACGTCACCAAAAGCTTTGGGCCGAACATCGCCCTTGGTGATGTCTCAATCAAGGGATTGCGCGGAACTGTCCACGCCGTTACGGGCGAGAATGGCGCGGGAAAATCGACGTTGATGAACCTTCTTGCCGGTGTTCACCGGCTTGACGGGGGTGCAATCCATCTGCACGGCCGAGCTATCGCGCTGACCTCGCCCAAGGACGCTCGGGCCCATGGTATATCAACCATTTTTCAGGAACTGACGCTGCTGCCCAATTTGACCGTCGCCGAAAATATGTTCCTTGGCAGAGAGCCGCGCCGCATGGGGCTGGTGGATCGCCGCGAAATGACAAGACGGGCAGAAGCGGCGTTGGCGCGATTGGGAAGCAACATCTCACCCGGAATATTCTGCGGTGATCTTTCCGTTGGCGAGCAGCAAATGGTTGAAATAGCCAAGGGCATCGCCGCGGACGCCGAAATTTTTATTCTGGATGAGCCGACCGCCGCCCTGAACGCGCCTGAGGTCGAAAAGCTTGCCGAATTGATCCTGACGCTAAAATCCGAAGGTAAACTGATTTTCTATATCAGTCACCGTCTTGAAGAAATTTTCCGTTTCTGTGACGAAGTTTCGATCCTCAAGGACGGGAGGCATGTCGCGACCCGTCCGGTGGCCGATATTGACCGGGAGCGGCTTGTTTCTTTGATGGTCGGTCGCGAACTGGGCCAGTTATTTCCTGCGCGAATGGGGCCACAATCTTCGCCGCAACCCCTGTTGAGTATCAATCATCTGACAACCCGCGCATTTCCGGGTCAGGTCTCATTTGTGCTCGCAAAGGGTGAAATTCTGGGTCTTTCAGGCCTTGAGGGCCAAGGGCAGCGCGCCATTATTCGCGCGATTGCGGGAATTGATGCGCCGATTTCAGGGCAGGTTTGCAAACATATCGACGGCGCGGCTGATCATAACACCGTGCCGCCCACAATCGTTGCCGCAGCCAAGGCCGGGATTGGGTTTATCCCAGAAGATCGCAAAATAGAAGGCTTGTACCTGCCGCTTTCCATCCGTCAAAACATGGCGCTTGGCATGTTGCGAGAGCAATCCATCTGGGCGCGTGCGCGGATCAAGCGCGATGAAATAGAAACACTTTTAGGTCAGATGCGCGTGGCATCGGCGGGTTCAGATCAGGCAGTTGGTGCTTTGTCTGGTGGCAATCAGCAGAAAGTTATGATTGGCCGCTGGCTGGCGTCAGGCGTGGACGTGCTGCTGGTCGAAGAGCCAACACGTGGTGTCGATGTCGGTGCCAAAGCCGAGATTTATACATTGCTCAGAGAGTTTGCCGACGCCGGTGGCGCGGTTCTGATCACATCCAGTGAATTGACCGAAGTGTTGGGCCTTTGCGATCGCATTCTTGTGGTGCGTGCTGGGGCTATTGTGGCCGAATTCGATGGTCCAACAACCACAGAAGAAAGAGTCACGCGTTCGGCCTTGGGTGAGGGTTTACATGATGAATTGGAAGTTGTCGTATGAATAGGTTCAATATTCTGCGGTTTCCCGGACGTTCGGGTTTGGGAGTTGTGGCAATCGGCCTGCCGATTGCGATCTTTATCTTCATTAGCTTTGCCTCGCCCAACTTTCTGAACGTCCAGAACATATCCAACGTGAATGCCCAGATTACGGCCCTGTTGATTGTGGCGTTGGGACAGATGATCGTTGCCATTAGTGGCGGTATTGATCTGTCAGTCGGATCGGTTCTTAGTCTCACCAGTGCCATTATTGTCTCGGTAGATCCTGCGCTGGCTGTGCCGTTGGCGTTGATGGCAGGATTGGTTGTCGGCCTGGTTAATGGTGTCGGGGTGACTGTGTTCGCGGTGCATCCTCTTGTCATGACGTTGGCCTCGCTTACCTTTCTTCAGGGGCTTGCCCTGCTGGTCCTGCCGGTGCCCGGCGGCGACGTGCCGGACTATCTCGAGGCGATGGTCGATTTTTCATTCTTGGGCCTACCTGCTGCTTTCTACTGGTGTTTGGTGTTTGCCGCAGGGACCGCGATCGTGCTGCGATTTACGCGATTTGGTCTGAGGATTTTTGCAGTGGGCGCAAATGACGACAACGCTGCGCGCAACGGTGTGAATGTGATCTTCCATCGAATTTCCTGCTATGTCCTGTGTTCGCTTGGCGGGGTCATGGCTGGTTTCTTTCTGTCTGCCCGGGTCGCTTCGGCGGACGCGACGATGGGGGCGAACTTTGGCCTTGAGTCTGTGACCGCAATTGCGCTTGGCGGCGTATTGCTGGCCGGAGGGATCGGCAGTGTGACCGGTGTTATTGCAGGAACTGTCGCTTTGGGTCTTATGACAAACGGGATGAATTTGATCGGCGTGTCGCCCTTCATTCGCGCGGCGGCGACAGGCATCCTGCTGTTGGCCGCGATCAGCCTTCAACCCCGCAAGGCGATTGGCGCATGACCGTCACAACAATGGATGCACCCGTATCAAAGCGCAGCCGACTGGGTGCGTGTGTCCGTTTCCTTCTGAACCTGCCGTTTGCTTATCTGGGAACAGCGCTGTTGTTGCTGTTTGCCTATTTCACCCGGCCAATGCTTTTGTCGCCCTTGCTGTTGTTGTTGATCGTCAGGCAGGCGGCACCGCTTGGGATCGCCGTCATAGGCCAGTCGATCTGCATGCGGGTGCTGTCGCTTGACCTGTCGATCGGTGGTGTCATCGTCGCAATCAGCTATATCCTGACCAGCGGCGCGCTGCCCTATTCCGAACCCGTCTTGATCGCGATCTGCATATTCTTTGGCCTTGCGGTTGGGGCCACCAACGCATTCTTCATCACTCGCCTGCGGGCGTCATCGGTGATCGTGACCCTGGCAATGGCGATGATCCTGACCGGCGTTGTGATATCCCTTGGCCAGTTCTACGCGCCCGGCGATGCGCCCGAGGTGCTGAAATTCATAGGCCAGAAGCGGATTGGCATATTTCCCATCGCGCTGTTTGTCTGGCTGGGCGTTTTGATCCCTGCCGCGCTGTTCCTGCGATTTTCCGTTTTTGGCCGCTATGTCGATGCGATTGGGGCCAATCCCAACGCCGCGTGGGCGTCTGGCATTCCTTACATTCGAGTTGTGACGATGGTTCACATCCTGTCCAGCCTGTTTGCTGTCTTCAGTGGTTTGCTGTTGGTCGGTTTCGTCGGCGTCGGAAGCATGGATATCGGCGGTGACCTCGCTCTGAATTCTCTGGCTGCGGTGATCCTTGGTGGTGTCACTTTCGGGGCCGGAAAAGGTGGTGTGCTTGGTCCCGCTGTTGCCGCCTTCATGCTGACATTCAGCTTTAATCTGCTGACGTCCCTGGGGTTGGGTGAACCTGGAAAACTGATGATACAAGGCGCAATTATTGCAGTCGCCGCAATGGTTTATGCTTCGCGCAGGAACAAATAACCTGCTTCGCAATTTTGAAACTCAAAGGGAGAACTTCGGATGGAAAATTACATGGAAGGTGCCGAGCCATTCGAATTCGACGGTGATGGCCCATCGGTGCTGGTCTTGCACGGCTTCACCGGCACGACACAAAGCATGCACTTTCTTGGAAAGTCGCTGAACGAGAACTATGGTTTTCATGTCCTTGGTCCGTGTCTCGCCGGGCATGGCACATCCGTAGATGAGATGGCCAAGACCGCGTATCGCGACTGGATGGCATCCGCTGACGCAGCTTTGCACAAACTGGCCAAACGCGGCAAACCGGTCTTTGTGACAGGACTGTCGATGGGGGGGATGCTGACGCTTGCCCTTGCTGCGCGCTACCCGGATATTGTTGCGGGAATTGTGCCAATCAATGCAATTGCCGGAGAGAACGACGGAGGTCTTGCCACGCTTGTGCTTGACCCCGCCGCGCCCGACCGCATTCCGGGCATCGGGTCAGACATCAAGGCATCCAGTGTGACCGAACTGGCCTATTCGGAGGTTCCAGTGTCCTGCTTGCGCGAAGTATATCTGGCGCAGGCCGCGATCGGCGATACGCTTTACAACATCACCTGCCCGGTACAGATCATCCAGTCGCGCGAAGACCACGTGGTTCATCCGTCGAACGCATTGCGAATCATGCGCGGCGTCAAGTCGTCGGACATCAGACTCCTTTGGCTGGACAATTCGTACCATGTTGCGACGTTGGACAACGATAGGGAGCTTATCGCCGCGCGCGCGGGACAATTCTTCGGGGAAACGCTTCGTGATCAATGAAGCAAGAGACTGAAATAGGAATTGGGCCTCAAGAGTGAACATCTTCTGCCGTCTGGGACTGCGACGACCGGCGCGTGATTAAGGCGACTTAGCGGCACAAATGACGGCCTTAACCAGCTGATTTATACTGTGGGCGTACCTGACGATCTGAGGTTTCAGCAGCCTTATCGTTCGCCCGATGTCGCTGAAAATAAGGCGTAACTGCGTTTCCATCTTCAGGGCTTCAAACGCCTTGTTTGAATGGCAAAACAAGCGCAGCGTAAGGATGGAAGCGTTCCAGACCGGAATGTCGTTTGAAAGCTTCTGGCTAAAGCCGGGATTTTATTTGGGGAAGGAATAGAAGCATGTCCGAAACATATGACTTTATCGTCGTAGGCGGTGGTTCAGCAGGAGCGGTCATCGCGACCAGGTTGAGCGAAGATCCAAACTGCCGCGTCGCACTCGTGGAGGCAGGCGGCACGCCCCCTGACCACGAAATGATGCCGGCCGCAGTTGCGAGCCTGCAATTGGATCCGCAGGTCGACTGGATGTACACTGCCGATCCGGGCAACGCTGGCCTGGGCTTGATAGACAACCTAATGCCGGTTCCGCGTGGCAAGATGCTGGGAGGATCATCGGGGCTGAACTATATGGCGTATGTGCGCGGCCACCCCGGCGATTTCAACGCATGGGCAGAAGGCGGTGCCAAAGGGTGGAGCTATGCCGATGTGCTGCCCTATTTCATCAAAAGCGAAGACCTGACACCGAGCAACGAAATCTCGGTGGATAGTGAGGCGCACGGCACAGGTGGCCCGCTGGGTGTTTCGGTACGGTCACCGGTTATTCCGGCCGCGCGCGATTTCGTCAAAGCGGCCGGAGCAACGGGGATCCCGACCGGAGACTACAATGGGCGCGACCGCGGCGGGCCATCCGGCGTGGCGTCATTGTTTCAGACGACGACCCGCAAGGGCATGCGCTCCAGCACCTACCGTGCCTTTCTGGCGGGCGAGGCAGAAAACCGCACGAATCTGACAATTATCACTCATGCTCTTGTGACGCGGGTATTGCTTTCTGACGGCGCTGACGATCTGACCGCCACCGGAATTGAGTATCAGGGCGAGGACGGCGCGCTGCATCAGATCAGTGCATCGCGTGATGTTATCCTGAGTGCGGGTGCTGTCGGATCACCTCAACTCTTGATGCTGTCGGGGATCGGGCCGCGTCGCGAAATCGAGGCCGTTGATATTGAATGCCGCCACGAGTTGCCCGGTGTCGGTAAGAACCTCAAAGATCACCTGCATTGTGCGCTGTTTTTCCCCGCCCCTGGCATTGGCGTGCCGATTGCAGAGATTGGCGTCTCGGCTGGACCAGACGCATTGCGCGCACCCGCAGGCCCGTTGCCGGCTGATCCGGCGGAAGATGCAGCGATGCCCCCTGAGCTTGCAGGCCTTAAGGCAGAAGCCGAGCGCCGAATTGGTCAATGGATGGAAACAGGGGAAAGCCTCGTTTCCTCCTCGCTTTATGACGCTGTAGCGTTCTTTTCGACGGGACTGGGGGACACGCACAGCCATGATGCGCAAATTGGCTATGTTCCTTGCGGATATGACGCAAGTCTGCTGGGAGATCGGTTGCGCATCGATCTATCTACCTTCTTTGAGGATTCAGAAAAGACGCTGGCCCCGGATCAGGAAAATATGATCCTGCTTGCCAACCCGGTCCTTCCACACAGTAAGGGCGAGATCGTGCTGGCCAGTGCCGATCCTGCCGCAGCACCCATCATCCGGATGAACTACTTCACTGATCCGCATGATTTAAAAGTTATGGTTGCCGTGATGCGCAAAGCATTGGACATCGCCGAAAACTGGCCAGGCGAGAACAAGCCCGGCCCATTGAATGTTCCGCCCGCACTGGCAAAAAAGCACGGGTATGTACAGGGCCAGACGCCAAGCGATGCGCTGCTTGAAAACATGGCTTTGCACTACTCGGTCACTGTCTATCACTTGTGTTCAACTTGTCGCATGGGCGACGTGGTTGATCCTAATTTGCGTGTGAACGGCGTCGCAAATCTGCGGGTGGCAGACGCAAGTATCATGCCAGACATCATCAGCGGAAATACAAATGCTGCTTCTATCATGATCGGCGAAAAGGGAGCCGATATTATCTCTGCGGAATATGATCTGAAACGATCCGACGCTGCCTGACTGCGTCGTTGAAAAACGCACATTTGCCAGTTGAGCAATTACATCAATTGGCAAATGCCCCTTCGCACGTAGGATGGGATATTCTGTAAAAAAATCTTTGTACTGTCGAAATTTTTGCTTAACAACCCGGTTGCGATCTCAGTCTCTCAAAAAGGGCTATTTGTTTCCTTAATTGCCAAACTACCGTCGCCAAGCACCTCAGGCCCGTTCAGGTCTGACCGCGAATGACTGCTCTGCGAAAGCTACGTTGCAGCAATCACCTCTATGACTAACGGCAGCAATGGGCCGGAAGCAGTCAGGGCCACGAGGGGCGGATTGCAGACATTCGCTGCGTATTGCGCCGAGGTCTGCTGAGCGGACTTTCCGGACAGTCGCGAACCACGCGTCACAGCCCTTTGATCACACTCAAATCGCATTGATCCAACGCGCCAGCGCCTCTAACTGGTTCAGATAAAACTGCCCCGCCATGGCCGTCGCACCGCCGCCCAACTGCCAAAGCGCCCAGCCCAGCACAGCAAGGGCAATCAAGGGTAGCCACCAGATTGTAGCCTGCGCCAAAAATGCACCGACCGCCGCGCCGTGGCTGTCGGGGGCATCCGCGATCCAGCCCGCCACCATGCGGCGGGGGTTCTGGAACAACACTAATCCTTGCACCGCCAATACCGCCACCAACAGATGCAGCGCGGTAGGGGCGAGGGTAGAAAAGAGGATAAGATACAGCCACCAGTAATCGCCCGGACTGGCCCGCAGCCCCGCAAACAACGAGGCCAGATCATAGATCGGCACCGTGCCGATGGTGTTCAGCGCGGCAATCACGACAACCATCGTGGCCCCAAGCGCCAGAAACAGCACTGCCCCCAGCGCGAGGTCAGCCAGCCCCCACAGCGGTGCCCAGCGGGTGCCCAGCCCTTTGCGCGACAGGGCAAGAGTTATTGCGTAGGATAGCGCATCGAACGGGCCGTTGATCAGGGGCAGGACAGCGACTAAGACGAGGACGCCTCGATCTTGCATAGGTTGCGTCAGGTCGACGAACAACACAACCGCTATTAGCCCCAGCGCCCAGCTGGCACCCAGCACGACCAGCACGATCGCCTGCCACCCGCGCAACCAGAGCCAGCCAACTGCGTATGCGAATGCGACTGTGCCTGCGAATGCGACTACGAGTGCGCCTGAAAGCAGGCCTAGGCCATCAATGTACAATGAGTTATTGTTTGCGAGTGCGACCGCGACTGCGACTGTGCCTGCAAATGCGACTGCGACTGCGCCTGCGAATGCGCCTGCGAATTCAACTGCGACGGCGACTGTGAATGGAACTGCCAATCCGACTACGAATGCGGTTGCGATAAAGTCTGCACCTAAGCGGTGGTACCGATATAACAACGCCATCACCAATGCAAATGCCAATGCGAATGTGACTGGCGTCAGCCAGCTCGAGACACTTTGCCAAAATATACGCGGGCTGGCTGACAACATTTTTTTGCCCAAAAAACCGGCGGTCAAGATAACGAATAGCCCCAGCATCGCCGCCCGCTCAGGCCAGAAGTCCACCACCCTTAGCGCCTCCCCCCCCTCCCTCAGCTCCCCATCATTTAGCGCCACCACCCCCGCCCCCAACACCGCAGCATTGCCCAACAACAGCCAAGTCAGCAGGAACGCCAACAAGGGATAGGCCACAGCGATCAACATTGCGCGGTCCAGCAGACGCCATGTCAGGGCGGCGCGGAACAAGTGAAGGACTGGGGTTGTCTCGGGCGGCGGGCCTGCGGTTCCGTCATCCCGTTCGCTAAGCATGCCTACGCGCCGCCAGACCCAATCGCTCAGGGGTCGGGCAACGTAGCGATAGACTTGGGTGTAATGGCTGGTCCTTAGGGTACCCACCAGACGCTCGCGCCCGCCGGGACTGGTCTGGGCCAGTAGAGCAATCATCGCCAGAACAAACCAAAGTACACAGGCCAGCTTTGTGTACAGGTGCAGATCGGTCCAAGACGCGATCAGCACCCCGGCAATGATCGTCCAGATTGCAAGCGGGATCACATATGCGCGCGGCTCATCCATGCGAGAAGAGATAACGATGCGACTTGAAACAGCAAGCAAGAATTGATCCGACCGTTTGCAAAGGGCTCACTGTGGTCGTTCGCCGCGGCTTGCTCGAAGGTCGGCTCTGGTCCGTTAGTGTGGTTGTCACAACCATCGACAGAGACGGCGGATTGCCGACCTTCGCTGCGAGCGCAACAACAAGTTGGCTAAATAGTTGAAGCGGATATTGAAGCTGGATAGGTTCTGAACACAAGCCTTGCCCAGCCTTCTCACCGCCGAAAGTCTTTGCCATGGAAAATCAGCGATCTCGATTGCCGTAAAAAAGTTAAAGTAAGACTTCGCGGCCGTCTAATTCGGCTCGATCCTTGGGTGTGATCAAATCCGACGAAATTAGTTTACGGACCTATTGTAGCGACATCTCAAGATAGCCATGTCACTGGTATTGGCACTTAGGTGTGGCGAGTGCCAATGCGTCTCTACGCATGCCACCCCTTCCCGGAAATCTTCAGAAGGAGCAGTTCCACTATGTTTACTCCCCTCCATGACCGTGTCCTTGTTCGCCGCATCGAAGGTGACGAAAAGACATCCGGCGGACTTATCATCCCCGACAACGCAAAAGAAAAACCCCAAGAGGGCGAAATCGTCTCTGTTGGGGCGGGCGCAAAGAACGAGGCTGGCACGTGGATCGCAATGGACGTCAAAGCGGGCGACAGAGTTTTGTTTGGCAAATGGTCGGGCACCGACATCAAGATCGACGGAGAAGAACTGATGATCATGAAAGAGAGCGACATCCTCGGCATCCTGAGTTGACCGCCGCTGCCAATTTCACATAATTTTTCAATTAGGAACATAGAAATGTCTGCTAAAGACGTCAAATTCGGCACGGAATCCCGTGACCGTATGCTTAAGGGCATCAACATCCTCGCCAATGCCGTCAAGGTTACGCTGGGTCCCAAGGGCCGCAATGTGGTCATCGAAAAATCCTATGGTGCACCGCGTATCACCAAGGATGGCGTGACCGTCGCCAAAGAGATCGAATTGGCCGACCCTTTCGAAAACATGGGCGCGCAGCTGATCAAGGATGTCGCTTCGCGCACCAATGACGAGGCCGGCGACGGCACAACCACTGCGACGGTTCTGGCGCAGGCCATAGTCATCGAAGGCATGAAAGCTGTATCTGCGGGTATGAACCCAATGGACCTGAAACGTGGTATCGACAAGGCTGTCGCCGCCGTCGTTGCAGAGGTCAAAGCAATGTCGCGCCCTGTGGGCGACACGGCCGAAATCGCGAAAGTTGGCACCATATCCGCCAATGGCGAGGCCGCAATCGGTCAACAGATCGCTGATGCCATGGCCAAGGTCGGCAACGAAGGCGTGATTACCGTTGAAGAAAACAAGGGCCTTGAGACCGAGACCGAAGTGGTCGAGGGCATGCAGTTCGACCGTGGCTATCTAAGCCCGTATTTTGTGACGGACACGGCCAAGATGACGGCAAATCTGGAAGATTGCGTCATTCTGCTGCACGAGAAAAAGCTGACGTCCTTGGCCCCTATGGTGCCATTGCTTGAGGCCGTGATGCAGGCGGACAAACAGCTGTTGGTGATCGCCGAGGACATCAGCGGCGAAGCGCTTGCAACGCTTGTGGTGAACAAATTGCGCGGCGGCCTCAAGGTCGTTGGCGTGAAGGCACCGGGTTTCGGGGATCGTCGCAAGGCGATGATGGAAGACCTTGCCATTCTGACCGGGGGCCAGGTGATTTCAGAAGAATTGGGCATCAAACTGGAGAATGTCACGATGGACATGCTGGGCGATGCCAAAAAAATCACCATCACCAAGGATACGACAACCCTGATTGACGGGGCGGGTGACAAGGCGGCGATCGCAGCACGGGTGACGCAGATCCGCGCGCAAATCGAAGAGACCACTTCGGATTACGACAAAGAAAAACTGCAGGAACGGCTTGCAAAACTTGCGGGCGGCATCGCGGTGATCAAGGTTGGTGGTGCCACCGAGATCGAAGTGAAAGAGCGCAAGGATCGAGTTGACGATGCCCTGAATGCGACCCGCGCAGCTGTGCAAGAAGGTGTGGTTCCAGGTGGCGGTGTTGCGTTGGTTCACGCTGGTAAAGCTCTGAAAGGCCTGCAAGGAGACAACCCGGATCAAACGGCTGGTATCGCAATCGTTCGTAAGGCCCTTCAGGCACCCCTTCGCCAGATTGCCGAAAACGCCGGCGTTGATGGATCGGTTGTTGCGGGCAAGGTTGTTGAGAATGACAATAGGGCGTTTGGCTATGACGCGCAGTCAGAAAGCTACGGCGATATGCTGAAGGCCGGTGTCATCGACCCGACCAAGGTTGTGCGGATCGCGCTTGAGTATGCTGCATCTATTGCGGGCCTGCTTGTCACAACCGAGGCGATGGTTGCCGACAAGCCAGAAAAATCTGGCGGCAGCATGCATGACATGGGCGGCATGATGTAAGCTACCCATTGATATCTGGGCCTGTTGATGAATGTTTGCAGGCCCTATGGCACAGCTAACGTCTTGTTCGTCCGCACTGCGGTCTATCAGCCGCCGAAGATGCTGCGCGATGCACGAACGGCCGGTCTGGGGA
Organism: uncultured Sulfitobacter sp.; assembly: GCA_965363735.1. Classification (GTDB taxonomy): domain Bacteria; phylum Pseudomonadota; class Alphaproteobacteria; order Rhodobacterales; family Rhodobacteraceae; genus Sulfitobacter. Next base: position 13,955 of record CBDTUA010000052.1, read on the forward strand.
AGCCGCGCTGCGGCATTGGAAGGCTGGTTCAATAGCCGGTAATGGGATGTACCGGCTGCTTCACCCGGCAGGTTAGGCTGAGCCTATTG
>CBDTUA010000053.1:0-13803 GCA_965363735.1 uncultured Sulfitobacter sp.
GGCCTGACCAAGAAAGAGCGTCTTGGCATGGAGCGTGACCAGTTCAAACTGGAAGCATCCCTTGGCGGTATCCGCGAAATGGGCGGCCGTCCTGACCTGATCTTTGTCATCGACGTGAAAAAAGAAGCATTGGCAGTCGCCGAAGCCAACAAACTGGGCATCCCAGTTATTGCGGTTGTCGACACCAACTGTTCGCCAGACGGCATCGACTACATCATTCCAGGCAACGACGACGCGGCACGCGCCATCGGCCTGTACTGCGACCTTGCAGCACGTGCAGCGCTTGACGGTATGTCCGCTCAGCTGGGTGCTGCTGGTGTTGACATCGGTGCAATGGAAGAAGCGCCTGTTGAAGAAGCTTTGGTAGACGGCGGCGTTGAAGTTGGCGCAGCATCCACCGAAACTGTTTCCAACGACGCAATGAGCGCCGATGCACCACTGGATATCGAATCCAAGCAGGAAACTGTTGAAGCGGCAAAATCCTAAGCGACTGTGCTGACAGGCGGGCAGGGGACATTCCCCTGCCTGTCATATACCCATTACATTTTTGAGACATGAGAGCAGGCAACACCTGCCCTTCATATCATCCCAATTCAAGGAGAACCAAAGCGATGGCAATCACAGCATCCATGGTCAAAGAACTGCGCGATTCCACCGGCGCAGGCATGATGGACGCCAAAAAGGCGCTGACAGAAACAGACGGCGACATGGAAGCCGCCGTTGACTGGCTGCGGACCAAAGGTCTGGCCAAAGCGGCCAAGAAATCAGGCCGTACCGCTGCAGAAGGTCTGGTCGCAGTTAAAGTCCAAGGCGGCCACGGCGTTGCTGTCGAAGTTAACTCCGAGACCGACTTTGTTGGCAAAAACTCTGACTTCCAGAAAATGGTGTCCGGCATTGCAGATGTTGCGGTTAACGTTTCCGACATTGACGCGCTGAACGCGGCCGACATGGGCGGCAAGCCCGTTTCGACAGTCATCACAGACGCAATCGCGACAATCGGCGAAAACATGTCGGTCCGCCGCATGCAGTCCATCGATGGCGACCTTGTTGTTTCTTATGTGCACAACGCTGCTGCACTCGGCATGGGCAAAATCGGTGTTCTGGTCGCAATGACCGGCGGTGACGAAGCGCTTGGCAAACAGATCGCGATGCACATCGCCGCTGTGAACCCTGTATCCTTGTCCGAAGCCGATCTTGACCCGGCAGTGGTCGAGAAGGAAAAGCAGGTCCAGATGGATATCGCACGCGAATCCGGCAAGCCTGACGCCGTGATCGAAAAAATGATCGTTGGCCGTATGCAAAAGTACATGTCCGAAGTGACATTGCTGAACCAAGCATTCGTTGTGAACCCTGACCTGACAGTCGGTGCCGCTGCAAAAGAAGCCGGCGCAACCATCACAGGTTTCGTTCGCTTGGAAGTTGGCGAAGGCATCGAAGTCGTCAAAGAAGACTTCGCTGCAGAAGTTGCAAAAGCCGCAAAAGGCTAAGCGACCCGATATCGAGATTGAGAGGCGGGGGCGCAGATGCGCTTCCGCCTTTTTTCGTTCATTGTCAGTCTCTTATTTGGCTAAATGCACCTTAAGAGCATCAAGCGCCAGCACATAGCCCTGCGCACCAAAACCACATATCTGCCCCAACGCAACTGGCGCGATATAGGACTTGTGCCGAAACGTTTCACGGGCGTGAATATTGCTCAGGTGGACTTCGACCACAGGCAGTTCGACCGATGAAATCGCATCCATCAATGCGATCGACGTATGGGTATACGCGCCCGCATTCAGAATAATCCCGGCATGGGTGCCCTTGGCAGCATGGATATGATCAATCATCACACCCTCGTGGTTCGATTGCTCAAAACTTAGCGAAAAGCCAAGCGCGTCGCAGTGGGACCGGCACAAAGTTTCGACGTCTGCCAATGTTGTTGAGCCGTAAACCGCTGGCTGCCGCGTGCCGAGAAGGTTCAGGTTGGGTCCGTTCAGGATCAGAATTGATGTCATATGCCATGCCTTTTGTCGTGGTACAGCACGCCTATCACAGGCGTGAAATCCTGTTTAGTCTTTCTTTTCAGGGAATTCGACCGGACCGCCGTGCTTTTCCCACGATGAAAACCCCTCCCGAAGGTGTGTGGCCTCAAACCCCATATCCTGCAGCGTTGCGGTGGTGATCGCTGACCGCCAGCCCGACGCGCAATGGAAAATAAATTTCTTATCCTCGCCGAAAATTGGCTTGAAATAAGGGCTATCGGGATCAATCCAGAATTCGATCATACCGCGTGGCGCATGAAAGCTGCCCGGAATATAGCCGCTCCGCTGGCGTTCGCGGATGTCTCGCAGATCAACAATCACGACATCAGGGTCGTCCATCATCGCGATCAGATCAGGGGTTTCGACCTCATCAATCCGCGCACGTGCCGCGTCGACCATCTGTGCGGCAGAGACTTTCAATTTGGTCATTTTTGATCCTTTCATGGCAACTGAGTTGGGTACCAAAAAGCACCGCAAACAGCGAAAAAGTTACACGAGCACCGTTGTTGCAAACTATGACAGCAGAATTCGGGACGTAAAGACAGGGAATGGCCAAAGCTGATTGCGTCAAGCAGTACGAAGGAAGAAGAACCGAAGATCATAGCGCTAAGATACTGATACATAAATTAAACGTGCTTAGCACGATCTCTGTATCTCTTGAGAATACAGAAGAACCGCCAAGCGATTTTGGCGTAAGCCTTTTCCCATAAGTACCTCTAGGTTGAATTTGGAGGAGTGGACCAAGACGCTAAATCTTTTGCAACTGGCGACTTGGGGGCGAGCAACCATTTAAGGCCATTGGTTGGAAGGCTCACATCTTCATGCAATCTCGATATTAGTAGTTATCGAGGCAGACCAAAGATCGTAACCGCGTTACGAAAGGGCACCCAGCCGGACAGAACCACGCTGAGATGCGCGCTCATTAATGCAGGCTGGAATAATGTATGCAGGGTCAGGATATCCGCGCGAAGAGCGCTTGAAGGGCTATTGAACCGTTCGGTGGAAAAACCTAGAGGCGTAATGGTGCAAAATGTCCGATTTTGTTTGCTGAAATTGACTGCGCATGTATTCTTTAGGTTAAATATTTATTCCGCTCAAGCAACACACGCGGCCTGGAGAGAAGTCATGCTCGATCAATACCCTTGGGTGCAGCCCGGTCCGCCGAAGCCTAGCACAATTATCCAGCCGAATGTTTTTTCAATGCCGCCGGGGACGGAACGGTATGTTGTGGCTGGTCGAGGGGTCGTCTTGATCGCTATTGATGCCGGTGATCATATCACAATTGTCAACGACGAAGGTGGTCAGGTTTGCGAGGTAGTGGCCTGTGGTGACAATGGCCGCATCGATGCTGGCTTTATTGGTGCGACGGCGAAGGGCGATGCAAAGGGGCTAAAGGCATTGCTTGCCAGCGATGATCAAACCTTGCGCGGGATGCGGATGGGATTGGATGCGCGGGGCATAAATTTGGCGAACGCCCAAGCTGTGCATTTGTTTGAAACCACAACACCGCCCGGAACCGAAGCACAATTTACAGCGACCCGCACCGGGGCCGTAATCATTGCGGCACCCGGGGATGCAATGGATGTTGAATTGCAAGACACAGCAACGCCACTGGTCGTGACAGTGAAACGCGCGAGCTTGAAAAGTCATCGGCGGTTCGAGCTGCCAGACCCTCTGGCCAACCCTCTCCAAGACATTCGTGTGCATACGCAAACTGCGGAGTCCTATTTCGTAAAGGCCGGCGACTATATCCAGATCTTGGATGTGGACGGTCGGCAATGCACAGATTTCGAATGTTTTTCGGCCCGCAAGCTAGACAAGGGGATCGAACACGCGTTGGACGTAACGACGACGCGCACATTGATGGGCCATGCCTATCCAATGCCCGGTTTGCATGCCAAGTATTATGACCAAGAAATGGTGCCTTTGGTAGAAGTCGTGCAAGATACCTGCGGGCGCCATGATGCGTTCGCGATGGCGTGTACTGAAAAATATTACAACGACATCGGCTATCCCGGTCATGTAAATTGTTCGACCAATTTTAACGGCGCGCTCAAGGACTATGGCGTGGCCCCACGGCGGGGCTGGATGGCGATCAATTTCTTTTTTAACACATCGATTGACGATCACGGGGTGATGTATACGGACGAACCATGGTCGCGCCCCGGCGACTATGTACTGTTGCGTGCACTGACTGACATTGTCTGCGTCAGTTCGGCATGCCCGGATGATACCACCGCAGCAAATGGCTGGAACCCTACCGATATTCACGTTCGCACCTATAGCGGCAAAGAAACCTTTCAGCGGGCGATCGCAACCCGCACGTCCCCCAATTCGGAGCCGAAAATGACCAAGCAAACAGGTTTCCATGACAGTTTCGCCAAACTAACGCGCAATTTTATTGAATATAACGGGTATTGGCTGGCCAGTTGCTATGCGGCGACAGGCCCGATTGAAGAATACCATGCATGTCGCGAGAAATGTGTCATCCTTGATCTATCGCCCCTGCGCAAATTCGAAATCACTGGACCAGATGCAGAAGCGCTCTGCCAATATGCCTTTACACGCAACATGAAAACGCTGGCGGTTGGTGCCGTTGTGTACACCGCAATGTGCTATGAACATGGCGGGATGATTGACGATGGCACCGTGTTCCGTCTTGGCCGCGACAACTTCCGCTGGATCGGCGGTACGGAATATGGCGGCGAATGGCTGCGCGAATTGGCGGATAAACTGAACCTCAAGGTGTTGGTGCGCAATTCAACCGATCAACTGCACAATGTCGCCGTTCAAGGCCCGGAAAGCCGCGATTTGCTGCGCAAAATCGTCTGGACTGCACCGCATAACCCTGAATTTGATCAACTTGGATGGTTCAAGTTCACACCGGCCCGTTTGCACAACGAAGCGGGCACGCCGTTCGTCCTTAGCCGGACAGGATATACTGGCGAACTGGGGTACGAGGTCATGTGCCACCCCCGCGATTGCGCCGAGATTTTCAATGCGATCTGGGAGGCAGGGCAGGATCATGGGATCAAACCGATGGGCCTTGAGGCGCTTGATATGGTGCGGATCGAGGCTGGATTGATCTTTGCGGGATACGACTTTTCGGATCAAACGGATCCGTTTGAGGCTGGCATCGGGTTTACCGTTCCGTTGAAATCTAAACCAGATGATTTTGTCGGTCGCGATGCGCTGATCCGGCGCAAGGAGAACCCCATGCGCAAGCTGGTCGGTCTTGAGGTTGATGCTCAGGTCGAGGTTGGCCATGGTGATTGCGTTCATGTGGGGCGTGCTCAGATAGGTGAAATTACCTCGGCAGTCCGGTCACCGCTGCTGGGCAAAAACATCGCAATGGCGCGGGTCGATGTCGCCCACGCTGCCCCCGGCACCATGCTGGAAATTGGCAAGCTGGACGGTCAGCAAAAACGTCTGCCAGCGCGTGTGGCGGCAACACTTGCGGCCTATGACCCCAACAAAGAGCGCCCGCGGTCGTGATCCGTTTTGCCTGCACAATCGCTTTTGCCGTGATGGCCGGGGGGGCCGATGCGCAGTCCGTCAAACTTGGTGACTCGGATATGTCGGCGCTTTTGACGGGCAACACGGCCGTGGGGCTGTGGGACGGCGTTTCATATCGGCAATATTTCGGCCCCGACGGGGTCACGATCTTTGCGCCCCTGGATGCAAAGCCCGACCATGGGCAGTGGCGTTTGCAGGATGACGAGTTCCAAAGCAAATGGCCCGGCGATGCCGAGTGGGAAGGCTGGTACATCATGGAATACGCAGGTGTCTGGCATTGGGTCAGCAAGTCAACTCCGCCAACACAGTTTGAAATGTTGGAAGGCAATCACCTGCCAGCTCAATGAGCATCCTTGACGATATTGGTGGCGAGACGCGCCTGCGTGCGTTAGTCGAGACCTTTTACGGTCTGGTCGAACAACTACCAGAGGGGTCAAACCTGCGTCGTCTACATGCGCGTGGTCACGGCATTGCCCATGCACGGGTTGAGCAGTTTAACTTTTTGTCAGGTTTTCTGGGCGGGCGACCCTATTACATGGAAAAGCACGGGACGATGGACGTCAAACTAATGCACGCCCATGTTCCAATCCGTCAAGCGGATGCAGATAACTGGCTGTATTGCATGAACAAAGCACTGGATGATGAGGGCCACAGCGGCCCCCATATCGACAAGCTGCGCGTTGCGTTTGCACGGATTGCCGCGATCTTGGTGAATGACGTGCCCGACTGGGAACAGACGGGCACGCGGAAAACCTAGCGGCCTAGTTCTGCAGATAGACCTCTAGGCTGTCGTCCAATGCGTCTTTCCATGGGGTATGGTGTTTTGGTGCCATCGTACCTGTCATGACAGAGGCATAGCTGTTGTCGCGGAAGGTCATGATGTTGGCTTTCTTGTGCCCTTTCCACTGTTTGAACGCCTGACACGCACCCTCGACATCGAAGGATGGATAATCCGTTTCGGCCACCAATTCCTTGATGTAGTCGCCCTGATACCAGATCGCATCATAGTCATCTTCGCCTGCGTCCTCGCGGGCGACACGATCAGCAACATCAGCTTTCATCGCTGCTGTATCGGGCAACTTGATCCGGCCAAGGATCACGTCACGCGCCCACCATGCTTGTGCGTCGAACATGTTGAACGTGAACCACTGATCCTGCATCCCGAGATAGAAAAGCGCTGGTTCGTCAACAAAGGCCACGCCTTTGTAAAGGTCAGCCGTCGCCAGCCGATTTGAGGTTTTCAGGCGCAGATCGTCCGGCAGAAACGGAAAGTGATGTTTATAGCCCGTGCACAACAAGACCGCGTCAACCTCGCGGCTGGTGCCGTCTTTGAAATAAGCGGTGTTGCCGTCCACATGGGTTAGCAGCGGAACTTCGGCCCAGTTTTCTGGCCAGTCATACCCCATTGCCGCCGTTCGGTGGCTGACGGTGATCGATTTTGCACCATATTTCCAGCACTGCGACCCGATATCCTCGGCTGAATAACTGGTGCCGATAATGAGCACGTCCTTGTCTTTGAATTCCATCGCGTCCCGAAAATCATGGGCGTGCAAAACACGGCCCTTAAAGTTTTCGAAACCGGTAAATTCCGGCACATTGGGCGTGCTGAAATGGCCGGAGCAAACGATTACATGGTCAAAGGTTTCTGCATATGTGCGGTCATTAGGAAGGTCGCATACCGTCACCTCGAATGTGTCGCCTTGTTTCTCGACCCACCGTACGGCTGTTTCGAACCGGATCAGGTCACGCACACCGGCCTTTTTAACGCGGCCTTCGATATAGTCGAACAGCACAGCGCGGGGCGGGTAGGATGCGATCTGCTTGCCGAAATGCTCCTCGAACGAATAATCCGCAAATTCCAGCCCCTCTTTGGGACCGTTCGACCAGAGGTAGCGATACATAGAGCCGTGCACAGCTTCGCCGTATTGATCCAGACCCGTGCGCCACGTGTAGTTCCACAATCCACCCCAGTTCGCCTGCTTTTCAAAGCAGACGATTTCGGGGATCTCGGCACCATTCTCTGCGGCAGATTGGAATGCCCGCAGCTGCGCCAAACCGGACGGTCCGGCACCAATAATTGCGATACGTTTGCTCATGTCTTTCGGCTCCTTCGGATTGCAGGCTAGACCTTGTTAATCGACCAGAGCGCCGTCAGATATCTAGCGTATTGGCCTTTTCCCAAGACGAGAAGTGCCCGCAGAAATCATCCCATTCTTGACGCTTCATCTTCAGATAGGCGGCAGAAAACTCTGCGCCCATGGCCTCTTTCAGCTCGGCGTCGTCATCATAGGCACGCAGGGCATCTAGCATGTTCAACGGTAGCTTTGGCGCGTCGGTAACGGTGTGACCTTCGGCATACATGTCAATGTCATGGCGTTTGCCCGGATCAGCCTTTGACCGGATGCCGGACAGGCCGGCGGCGATGATGATCGCTTGCAACAGATAAGGGTTAACCGCGCCATCGGGCAGGCGGAGTTCAAATCGGCCAGGGCCGGGGACACGCACCATGTGTGTTCGGTTATTGCCTGTCCACGTCACTGTGTTTGGTGCCCAAGTGGCACCAGACATCGTACGGGGTGCGTTGATGCGTTTGTAGCTGTTGACGCTAGGGTTGGTGATCGCCGCCAGGGCACTGGCGTGTTTCATGATCCCGCCCAAGAAATGCTTGCCACGCTCGGACAGACCGACCTCGCCAGTTTGGCCTTCGCCCTTGCCAGCAAAAACGTTGGTTTTGGATTTGGCACCGGGCGCGTCCCAAACCGAGATATGCGCATGGCACCCGTTACCAGTCAGCCCTTCGATTGGTTTGGGCATAAAGGTTGCGCGGTAACCATGCTTTTCTGCGACCGTCTTGACCATGAATTTAAAGAAGCTGTGTTTGTCCGCCGTTGACAGCGCATCGTCAAAATCCCAGTTCATTTCCCACTGGCCGTTCGCGTCTTCGTGGTCGTTTTGATAGGGGTTCCAACCCATCTCAAGCATGTAATCGCTGATCTCGCGGATCACATCCAAACGGCGCATGAAGGCTTGCTGATCGTAACAGGGCTTGGCCGCTGTATCAAAAGCGTCGCTGATCGCGTCACCCGCAGGGGTCAGCAGAAAGAATTCGGCTTCGATGCCGGTCTTTACGTGCATGTCTAGTTCGGCGGCTTCGGCGATTAGTCGGCGCAGCACATTGCGCGGCGCTTGGGCAACGTCTTTGCCTTCCATCACGCAATTGCCGGGAACCCATGCAATTTCTTTGTTCCAAGGCAGGATGATTACGGCTTCGGGGTCCGGAACGGCCAACATATCCGGATGGGCAGGGGTAAGGTCAAGCCACGTGGCAAAACCCGCAAATCCGGCACCGCCTTCTTGCATGTCTGCAATCGCGCGGGCAGGGACCAGCTTTGCCCGTTGGCCTCCGAAAAGATCCGTAAACGAAATCATGAAGTATTTGACGCCATTCTTTTCGGCGAATTTAGCGAGATCGGTTGCCATTAATTTATTCCCTGTCGTCTTTATTATTATAATTTGGGCGCGTGCCAGTGATGGCCGCGCCCTATGTTCTTAGAATCCTGTGCCTGGCTTGCCGGGATACCAATCGGTTCCGGCCAATGGCACGCGCGCCATTGCGGCGGCTTCCATTGTCAGCGCCACCAGATCTTCGGGTTCGAGGTTGTGCAGGTGGTTTTTGCCGCAAGCCCGCGCAATTGTCTGGGCCTCAAGCGTCATAACCTTGAGATAATTTTTCAAACGGCGCCCACCTTCAATGGGATCGAACCGTGCCATCAGTTCGGGGTCTTGCGTGGTGATACCCGCAGGGTCGCGCCCCTCGTGCCAATCGTCGTAGGCCCCGGCTGTTGTGCCAAGTTTGTTGTATTCGGCCTCCCATTTGGGGTCATTGTCGCCCAAGGCGATCAATGCAGCACTGCCGATAGCAACGGCATCTGCGCCAAGTGCCATGGCCTTGGCCACGTCGGCACCCGACCTGATGCCACCCGACAAGATCAGTTGCACTTTGCGGTGCATGCCAAGGTCTTGCAAAGCCTGAACAGCAGGACGGATGATCGCCAAAGTCGGCTGACCGACATGTTCAATGAAAACATCCTGTGTCGCGGCTGTCCCGCCTTGCATGCCGTCAAGGACAACAGCATCCGCGCCGGCTTTTATCGCAAGTGTAACGTCATAATAAGGCCGTGCGCCTGCAACTTTGACGTAGATCGGAACCTTCCAGCCAGTGATTTCTCGCAGCTCAAGAATTTTGATTTCTAGATCATCCGGCCCGGTCCAATCGGGGTGCCGACAGGCGGATCGCTGATCAATTCCCTTGGGTAGATTGCGCATTTCGGCAACTCGGTCGCTGATCTTTTGACCCAACAACATGCCGCCACCGCCGGGCTTTGCCCCTTGACCCACCACGATCTCAATTGCGTCAGCCTTGCGCAGATCATCGGGATTCATACCATAGCGCGATGGCAGGTACTGGTAGACCAACTTGTTTGAGTGACCGCGTTCTTCGGGCGTCATACCGCCATCGCCAGTCGTCGTAGATGTGCCCGCAGCAGAGGCACCGCGGCCCAAGGCTTCTTTTGCGGGGCCAGACAGCGCGCCAAACGACATCCCGGCAATCGTTATCGGAATATCCAACTCAATCGGGTTTTCTGCATGCAGCCCGCCGATGGTGACCGAGGTTTCGCATTTCTCGCGATACCCTTCGAGGGGGTAGCGTGAGATTGATGCGCCCATGAACAGCAGATCGTCAAACGACGGCACCTTGCGCTTGGCACCACCACCGCGAATGTCGTAAATCCCGGTTGCGGCAGCACGCCTGATGTCGCTGTTGACGTCTTGGGTGAATGTCGCAGATTGGCGCGGCGTCGTGCGGGGGATACCCTTGGAATCGTAATTATTCATCTATTGGTATCCTCAATACGCCGCGGCGTTATCAACGTCGAAATTATACAAATTGCGGGCAGAGCCGTAGCGGGTGAACTCTTCTGGTTTTGCATCACAGCCAGCTTCGGCCAACAGTTCACGCAAGATTTCCAGATGCTCTGGCCGCATTTCCTTCTTCTCGCAATCAGCACCCAGCGATTTCACTTTGCCGCGCACGAACAAGCGGGCCTCGTAACAGCTGTCGCCAAGCGCTTCGCCCGCGTCACCGCAGACCACCAGATTGCCTGATTGCGCCATAAACGCGGACATGTGGCCGATGTTTCCGTGCACCACGATGTTGATGCCCTTCATTGAGATCCCGCAGCGCGAAGACGCATTGCCCTTGATCACCAACAGGCCGCCGTGACCCGTGGCACCGGCATATTGTGATGCGTCGCCTTCGACCACAACTTTGCCTGACATCATGTTTTCCGCCGTGCCGGGACCGGCCGAGCCGTGAATGTTTACCGTCGCCTGTTGATTCATCCCGGCGCAGTAATATCCGGTAGAGCCTTTGACCGTCACCTCGATCGGTGCGTCCAATCCACAGGCGATGGCATGCGCGCCTTTAGCGTTCACGATTTCCCATGCGGTTTGATTGGTGTTATTGGCCTGCGCGTGCAACATCTTGTTTGTTTCGCGCAGTCCGGTCTGCTCAAGGTCGATTGTTTGCATTCTCAAGCAGCCTTTTCGATATTTGTCGGCGTGTTGTCGTGGCTCCAGAAGTAGACAGTCGCGGGCTCTGGTTCCCAAACGCGCGCGCCTTCAATGCCCGGCAGGTTCACAAGGGCTCGGTACTCCGAGCCAAAGGCAACATATTGATCGGTTTCGGCCATCACGGCAGGCTTGCAGGCGATCGGGTCGCGCACGACGCCAAATCCGTCCTTGGTACCCACGACAAATGTAAAGAAGCCATCGAGATCCTTCAGACTGCTTTCCAGCGCTTGGCCAAGGGTCATGCCATTTTGCATTTGCCATGTCAGGTAAGCAGCACCGACTTCGGTATCGTTTTCAGTTTCAATGTGAATGCCTTCGCGGCGCAATTTGCGGCGCAGCGAATTGTGGTTGGACAATGATCCGTTGTGGACAAGGCACTGGTCGTCGCCTGTGTTGAACGGATGCGCGCCCATAGTCGTAACAGCAGATTCCGTTGCCATGCGCGTGTGACCAATACCGTGCGAGCCGGACATCTTGGAAATCTCAAAGCGTTCGGCGACGTCTTTGGGCAAACCCACTTCTTTGTAAATCTCAAGAGAGTCGCCGCGGCTCATGAGTTGGATGTTTTTGTCCATATCGGAAATCAGCTTACGCACGGTGGCTGTCGTTCCGGCGGGAATATCAAGCACAGCATGTGTGCTTTTGATCCGCATGTTGACTGATGCCCCCAGCGACGTGCTAAGCGCCTTGTCCAGACCGTCGAACGCGGTTTCAGGATCATTGCTTTGCACGGTCAGCTTTGTGCGACCTGGTGTTTCTTTGCTGTATATCGCTATTCCAGCACTATCGGGACCACGGTCCGTCATGGTGATCAGCATTGATGTCAGCATCTCGCCCAATTTGGGTTCTAGCGACTTGTCTTTTAGGAATAATCCTACAATTCCGCACATAGTCATATCTCCGATAATCATGGTCACCGAAATGGCGGTCCCTCGAATCTGAGGCTAGCACCAAACAAACGTGCGCTCAACTGCTAGGAAACTATTTTTCACCTAGGGCAAATTCTTTGGATACGTGGAGGGCGGCACTTGCCGCCCTCCACACTTAAGTAAACTCTAGTATCTCTCCAGAGCCCTTGAGACTTTCTCGGCGTCCCCAATCTTTCTGGCTTTTTCAAGATGCTCGCTTTCGCGCACAAACTGAATACGGTGCCAAGCCAGCCAGAAGATCACCCCAACAACAACCATTGGGATTTCCCAACCTTGCATCGGGTAAACAGGTCCAACGTCAGCCAGATCGACCGCCCAGCTATCATAACCAATCGTCATATCGAACTACTCCTTGTTTCAGGTTCTACTTGCCAGCGCGGCCTTGTCAGCGGCGATGATCTCGGCTTTTGCGTCTTCGTAGGCATGGTGCTCGGCGTAATCGAGACCTTGCAGTTCCACCTCTTCGGGGATGCGCAGCACACCCAATTTGGATTGGATCGTGGACACGATCCATGCCGGGGCAAAACCCAAGACAAAGAACATGATGAAGGCACCGATTGCCTGACCCCATGGGCTGATGGTTGCGTAGCCTTCGTAAGGCGAACTTGGCGCGCCCCATAGGATGAAGCCCGATATGATTAGACCGACGACACCGGCATATCCATGCACCGCAACGGCCCCGACTGCGTCATCCAGCTTGAACCTCCGCTCAACAAAGTAATGCAGTTTGTAGACGATGACGACACCAACGGCACCAACAAGCATCGCTTGGATCGGGTGGTACAGATCGTTGCCAGCAGATGCGGTAATGATACCCGCCAATCCGCCCGAGAACGTCCAGAATGCATCGCCTTTGGACACCACATAAGCAGCCATCAGACCACCGGACAGTGACATCAAGAAGTTAAACGTGATCGCAGACAATGTCGTAGGTGCGAGATAGATGTTTGTTGCAGTCCATGTGGCACCGACGATCTGGCCATCGATGACTTCGGGTGAAATGATCGGCACATTACATGCAGCATAAAAGCCCCAGAACCCAGTATAGATCAAAAAGATACCGACGGTCAGCAGCCATGGGTTATGCGGTGGAATATCGCGCGGTGTACCGTCGGCGGCAAATTTACCGATCCGCGGACCCAGCACCATGATCACACCCAACGCATAGCCACCGGCAATCGCATGGATAACACCAGACGCATAAGCATCGTGATAACCCAGAAGCTTGACCATCCAGCCATCCCAATGCCAACCCCAAGCCGCGTCGATGATCCAGAACACAGAACCGATGAGTACTGCGTGCAGCCAAAGGGCAGAGGACCGGATACGTTCAATAACAGACCCCGAGACGATCGACGCCGCTGTCCATGAGAACAACAAGAATGCGGCCCAGAAGACCCCGGTAATCCGGTCGTCAAGATTGGTGCCCATGTTTGGTGACCAAGGCGTATTGGCAGCGCCGGCATCAAAGTTTATGGAGCCCCCGAATATGTAGAAATTTGGGAACGCCCAATAGATCCACCACCCAAAGAAGAAGAATGTGACCGTCACCAGCGGGATGATCATAACGTTCTTCATCAAGGTGTGCATATGGTTTCGTGATCGGCTTGCACCGACTTCGTACATGCAAAATCCAACATGGATTAAGAACATGAAAACAACAGTTACCCAATAATAAAACTCGGTAAATACTGTTGTTA
>CBDTUA010000054.1:0-13740 GCA_965363735.1 uncultured Sulfitobacter sp.
ACCCCGACGGGATGCTGGAGGCAAAGGAAGCGTTGCGCGGCCTGATTGACCGGATCGTGCTCCAGCCCTCACCGACGGGCGGCAGGCTGGGCATTCATTTGGAAGGCGCGCTGGCGGCATTGCTTACCCTCAGCTCGGGGGCCAAACGCCAAAAAGACCTGAGTGGAAAACTCAAGCCTTTGAAGATATTGACGAATTAGTGTTGGTTGCGGGAGCGTGCAACCGCCGTAAATTGCCGGTAATCAGTTGCTGACAACACACAATCATCAACTCAGGCGTGAAGCTTTTACCCAGCGGGTTGGTCTATCGCCGTATGTGCTGGTGAGCCTTGGCCGACGCGTTTGAGGCAGAGCCCAGAAGCGGACCGCACGCGCCACCGTCGAGACGTTCTAACCTTGGGTTGGTCGTCACTTAAATTAGGTTACTGACGCCTGTTCGCCAGCCAGCGCTTCCATTCGGGCAGCCCGCCGGAAAATGTGTTCAGATCTACGTCACCATTGATGCCCGGTACGGTGCCGGTGCCGCTATATTGCCAAAAGCTCCACTGCTGGCTCGGATAGACCTCGCGCGGGTGCTTTGCAGTCGAGCGGAGCCAGAACTCTTCGCCTTCCATGTGTTGCATTTCGTTCACACGATAGAATTCGGGCGTTGTATAGATTATTGGGCGCTGCCCGTAATGGCGTTCCAGCATGTCGAGAAAAACCTTAGCCTCGCGTCGAACGATTTCGCCAGGGGGCCGCTTGCGACAGGTGGGCGAGAATGCGTTCCACTCCATGTCTAATATCGGAGGCAAAGCTCCCGCTTCGCTTGGAACATGGCGGATAAACCACCGAGCTTGGTCCGTCGCAGAGGTACAGAAATAAAAGAAGTGATATGCGCCACGAGGAATGGACGCACTACGCGCGCCACGCCAATGATCGCCAAATCGCGGATCAAGCATGTCACCGCCCTCGGTCGCTTTGATAAAGGCGAACTGTACACCAGCGTCGCGCGCTGCATGCCAATTGACGCTGTCCTGAAACCGCGCAACGTCGATGCCGTGAACATCGTATAGGTGAGGCGCGTGGCCCTGTTGCCATTCGACAGGCGCCCGTTCGCCAAATCCACTTGTGCCGCCATCGTTCTTGAACGGTGGGTCTGAGGCACAGGCGGCAAGTATCAATAGAGTAAGAATCGGTAATTTGCGGATCATCGGTGCGGCTCCTGCCGGGGACATATCTAATATGCAGGCAAACTTGCCATGCCGCCACTAGGGTCTGGACTCATAGCCAGAAGATTACGGTTGCGGCGTGAGCGATGGCGGAGAGGAACACCTTAGGGCACTGATCGTAACGGGTGGCCACACGCCGCCGGTCTTTCAGGCGCCCGAACATTATCTCCATCCGGTTACGTTGTCTGTAGCGACGCTTGTCATATTTGACGTGTTTGCCGCGCGACTTTCGCCCCGGAATGCAGAGCGTTATCCCCTTACTGCAAGCTCCTCACGGGGTGCTGTCAGACCAATTTGAATGAGACCGCTCCGCAAAGGCAGCGCCCTGTAATTTTCTCCATCATCGCTGTCCTTTGCTATTTGGCTCAACATATCTGCCTATGTGGCGCAAGCAATCTTCAGCTTGCGAGATCATTGCGTGAAGCGTGTCTTGCGTGGGTTCGATTGCGCGGATTAGATCAGCGGCTTCACCGACAATCACCGGGGCAATATCTGTATCATCTACATTCCGCGCAGCTTCAAAACGGGCTTGCTCCTCGGCAAGGTTTTTGCTGAGACCCTCAATGTCCTCGCTCCATCGTCGCGTGAAGGAATTGCGCATGGCGCGGATATTCCAGTTCGGTGGCCAGTCGAGACCGCGTGCCATGTCGAACACGGAACTGCGCTCGGTATCGTCACCGCTGCCACGAAGGGCAGCTTGCTTTGCATTGTCGCTCGCGAGGGATTCTTCGCTGGCAAAGAAACCGGTGCCGCACAATACCCCCGAGGCCCCGAGCGCCAGAGCCGCAGCCAAACCACGCCCATCGGCGATGCCGCCTGCCGCAATGACCGGTATGTCCTTTGCGATATCGACCACCGCAGGAACGAAAGGCAATGTCGCTCTGGTACCGCCGTGCCCGCCCGCCTCGGTGCCTTGCACCACAATAGCGTCGACGCCTGCGTCCACAGCTTCGCGCGCTTGGGCCAGCGTCTGCACCTGAACGATAAGTTTCGTCTGTCCGTCCTTAATCTTGGGAAGAAACGGTCGAAAATCACCGAACGACAGCATCAGCGCAGCGGGCGCACGGTCGAGAGCCATATCCAGCAAGTGCGGCTGACGTGCCAACAACCACGTGATAAAGCCAACCCCAATCCGCGCATCACCCGCAGCGTCGAACTCGCGGGCAAGCCAATCGGCGTCGCCGTAGCCACCACCGATCAAACCCAAACCGCCAGCCCGGCTTATTGCGGCGGCAAGTGCGCCGCCGCTGACGCCCGTCATCGGAGCCAGAAGAACAGGATGTTCGATGCCGAACAGATCACAAAGTGGCGTGTGGATGGACATTTTGGTCAACGCGCCGCTTGGCGTCTGTACTCTTCAACCGGCAGGCCACCCACCCCCCAATTCTCAAGCGCAACTTCGTCGATGACGACAAAAGTCGTCGCCGGAGACTTGTCGAGAACACGGACCAGCAAGTCGGTAACGCCGCTGATTAACTCAGCCTTTTGATCGTCGGTGACGCCCTCGCGGGTCACCTTGATATTTACATAGGGCATATGAGTTCCTATCAGCTTTCGCGTTCAGTGATTTGGAAAATCTTAGCCATGATCCGCCATGCGCCATCGCTTCGCACAAGGGTCAAGAAATCGACAAAATCCTTTGTGCCGATAGAACACCGCACACGGGCAAAGGCGGTGTTCTCGCCCGCAAACTCTATCGACTCTATCACATCACGCCGGGTTTCCTTGCGTGACGCTGGGGATACGCGCTTTGCCACCACCGGAAAATACTCATCCATTGTGCGGTAGAGTAGCGGCGTTTCGTCCGCCGTTGCATAGATCGCACTTGGGTGAAACGCGTTTCCCAGCCTTTCAATGTCGGCGTGGTAGAGACCATCGAAATAGGTCTCCAACACGCCGGTTACTGCGGCAAAAGCAGTCATGCTGCCTGCTCCATGAGGCCCTCTGCAACCATCGCTTTGATCGAAGCAGGACGTGCCGCGATACGCGCCACATAAGCTTGGGTTTTTTGATGTGCCGCAAGGCTTACCCCGACAAAACCTGCCCAGTTGAGCACCACGAAGGCATAGGCGTCCGCGACGGTAAAAGTGTCGCCGAGAAGAAAGGCGCGACCGTCAGCGAGACGTTGTTCGATATGCGCGGCGCGGCGTCCCACACCAGCCTCGGCCTTCCGCCTTGCCTCGCCATCCAGCTCCTCGCCCGAAAAAAACGGAGCAAAAGATGTATGCAGCTCAGACGAAATGAAGTTGAGTGTTTCCTGAAGCCGAGTGCGCGCCAGCGTACCGTTAGGTGGCGCAAGCCCGGCATCGGGTGACTGATCGGCCAAATATTGCAGAACGGCAGGATTTTCCGTGATGATCTCACCGTCGTCGGTGATCAGAGCCGGAACATAGCCGTTCGGGCTGATCTTGCGAAAATTTTCACCTGCTTCTGTCTTACCCGCATCGGTGTCTGTCTTGTCGAGTTCGAACGGGATACCGAGCTCATTAAGGATGATGTGGGATGCCATTGAGCAAGCGCCAGGTTTGTAGTGAAGTTTCAAAGGAGGTCCCCTTTCTGAGGTTTGGCTATGTAACTTCGGGAAAGGTACCAACCAATACAGCTCGTTAATAATATTGATTTCTCACTATGATGATCTAAAATATTGATCATCTGGGAAGGATGTTCTGAGTCATGACATATGAGCAATTGGTCGTGCTGCACGCCATCGTCACAGAAGGGACCTTTCGGGGTGCCGCCGAGCGGCTGAATAAATCCCAATCAGCCATTAGCCACATGCTCAAGAAACTTGAGACCGAGATCGATATCATTCTGCTATCGCGTGAAGAATACCGACCTACCCTGACCAAACGAGGAGAGGTGTTTTACCGGCAAGCAACACGTGTCATGCAGCAGATGAAAGAGCTGAATATCGTTGCAAAAAACCTGAGCGCCAAGCAGGAGCCGGAAGTCTTTTTAGCCGTGACCGCCACGTTTCCATTGAAGCCAGTACTCGAAATCATCGGCACCATCATGGATGAATATCCGGCCACTCACATACGTTTGTCGCGGGAGAGCATGGGGGGGCCGATTGAAAGACTGTTACGCAATGATGCCGACATCATCATTGCAACGATGGATGGCGTTCCCGTCGAGCAGGTAGAGGCGTTGTCCTTTTCACAGGTAACAATTGTGCCGGTGGCTCATCCAGAATTCGAGCCCGCACACAGTTCGCACATGAAAACCATCAGCGAGATGCAAAGCTATACACAAGTGGTTGTTGCCGACAGCGGTAGCGGCGAGTTTGCGCAAAGCAGGGATCTGCTGCCAGGCGGTCTTCGCTGGACCGTTTCGGACTTTGCAGCCAAAAAAGAGATATTGTTGGCGAAGCTAGGGTGGGGCGGCATTCCGACGCATATGATCGAGGATGAATTGGCTCGGGGTGAGTTGGTAGCTCTCAATGTTGAAGGCTATCAAAAACGCCAATCGCACCTATTTCAAATGCGCAAGCGCGACAAAGACGTCGGCATTGTTGCGCAATCTATCTGGGATCAACTATCGAAGGTCGCGTAGCAGATGCCCTATGGTATCGGACAGGGCCCATGCGAGTTCTTAGCAGGTCGTGCAGAAGTCGGGCGTTGGTCGGTCTACCCTTACCTATCCTCAGCTTGCCCCCCGACGTTCACAGGTTCACAAACCCAATTCAGAAAGCCCCGCGTGGTCGTCTGGCCTGCGACCCTGAGGCCAGCGAAACTTGCGGTCAGCTTCAGCGATGGGCAGGTCGTTGATGCTTGCAAAGCGGTTTTGCATCAGCCCGTTTTCGGCAAACTCCCAGTTTTCATTCCCATATGACCGGAACCAATTGCCGCTGTCGTCGTGCCATTCATAGGCGTAGCGAACGGCGATGCGGTTGTCGGTGAAGGCCCAAAGTTCCTTGATCAGGCGGTACTCGAATTCGCGGATCCACTTTGCTTTCAGGAATGCCTCCGCTTCTTGGCGGTTACTTACAAAGGTCGCACGATTGCGCCATTTGGTATCAAGCGTGTAGGCAGTGGCAACTTTGGCTGCATCGCGGGTGTTCCAGCCGTCTTCGGCAAGGCGCACCTTTTGGATTGCAGTTTCGCGGGTGAAAGGCGGCAACGGTGGGCGGGTTTCCATGCAATCATGTCCTATTAGGTTCGCGGGTCTAGGCAGGTTCACAGAGGTACAAAGGGTTGTCTAGTGAAGGGTCATAGGCCTAACGGAAGAGTGATAACCACCTCGGCCTTCAGAAGGCTTGGTCGGTAAATCAGTCTTGTGAGGCGGCCAATGCTGCGGCGCGGGCCGCTGCGGCGATGGCGTTTGCGATGTCGGGGTCTGCAACGGCGCGTGAAAGCGTCAGTCCGCCGATCAGCGTGCTTAACATCGCCCAAGCCCGAGCATGTCTGCCCTCATCCGAGTTCCCGCCCAAGCCATCGGCAATCTGGCCTACAATTCTGTTCATTTTCGCTTCATAGGCCATGCGAACTTCGGGGTCTGCCCGCGCAACTTCGGGGGACAGGGTGGTCATCGCGCATCCGCAAGCAAGATTTTTCCGGTGCGCCTCACCCAGATAATAGTCCGCAAATGCACCAACCCAATCAGAGCCAAACTCATTCTGAAAATTCGGAATGCTCTCAATTACCTCGTCCAGCCCAGCAACCAGCGCTGCTTCAAACGCGCCGTCCTTAGACCCGAAATGCGCATAAAAGGCGCCCGAGGTCACGCCGGCGGCCTTCGCAACACCATCCACTCCGGTTCCGGCATACCCACTACTTCTAAAGCTCTGACTTGCAGCGTCCAAAATGCGCGCGCGGGTTTGCTCCTTCTTCGTTGGTACTTGTGCCACGACCTGTCCTTTCATATTTTATAGCGATCGCTATTTTTCTGTTGACAGAATAGCGATCGTTACATTACGAGTATATAGTGATCGCTATATATTGATGTTTACCACAGTGCAACCGACGAAACCTAGCGGTGTGGAACCATAGGAGCGCCAGATGAAATACCGTACAGGCCCGCAAATCTAAAAAGTGATTAGCCGCCGCCAAATCAGGGTGGGCACCGGTGCGGCTTTAACGATCGAAAGCCTCGCTGTCGGCTGCAACTTGGCGATGGTAGCCGCCACATCTGAAAATGGAGAAAAACAAAAGAACCCCAAAGCCTTCGTCTACACCGAATTGCAAATCAACATCCCGTTTGAAAACGGTCCGTGGCAGGCGCGCAACCCGGTCCTGAAGCAGCAAAAACAGTTGATCTCCAAGCTATGGCTCAGTGCGGTGAAAACCAACCCGCTTGGCGGGGTCGATGCGTTTGATACGGTGGAAAACGCGCGCGCATTCGCAGTTGATGATTTCCCGAAAACCGCAGCAAAACTCAACGTGGCCGTTTACACCTGCGTGTCTGACGCAAGCGTCACCGAGGCCGCCAGCCGCGGTCTCCGCTCCCCCTATTACACTTAACCTAAACGAAGAAAGGAAAGATCCGTGCCACTCATTCAAGTAGACGCCCCACGGGGTGATCTGGATAAACCGCAACAAGATGCGCTGATGTCACAGCTCTCGAATGCCGTTCTCAAGGCTGAAGGTGCCCCATTAAAAAGCGAAGGCGCGCAGTCTCTGGTTTGGGCGCATTTCAATGAAAAGCCTCAGGGCAGTTTCTATGTCGGCGGTGTACCGCTGGAGAAACCTCCGTTTCGTATCGCCGTGACGACGCCGCAGGGCGCGTTGAACGATGAGACCAGACTAGGCCTGATCACTGAAATTGGTCGTATCGTCGATGATATCGTTGGCCCTTACGACGGCAGGCTCAACCATTGGGCGATGCTCTATGAGGTGACTGACGGCGGCTGGGCCGGGGCGGGGCAGGTTTTCCGTCTTGGTGATATCCAACAGGCGATGGAGATCAAGGCCGCCTGAGCCGCAAGTTAACTAGAACATCGACATTACAAAACTGTTGACCCGAAAATACGGGCCAGCGAATGGGTGCGCGCACCCAAACGAAAATATCACGTCCAAGTCCACCTGATCCAAAGGAATATAACATGATTAGACTATCTCTTGTCGCAGTGGTCCTCGCGTCCGGTATCTCTCTCTCAGGCACCACTAGCGCGTCTGCCGCTCCGGCTGTCTGCTCCCCTATTGGCGGTGTCGCAATCCCAAACTTCTTCGCCCAAGGTGAAGGCAACCCCATCATCATCTCCGCCGCATTGACGGGCAGCGTGCAAAACGCGGCTGGCAAAATCACCGCGCAGCGTGAAACGGCCACAGGCCTCGAGATGGATATGGAGCATTATTTTGGCCGTGACGATGGCGGCGCGTTTCAGACCAAAGACCTTGGAATATTGACAGCTGTGCCCGGTAGACCCGGCCGCTTCATGATCGAGATCACCTATGACATCCAGGACGGCACCTCACGCGGTACGATGAAGGGCGCCCACGGGTCTTTTAATAGCTATGGCCTCGTTGATTTGCGCGATCCCAACAACCTGCAAGGCTTGGTCCGCTACAGCGGCGAGGTCTGCCAATAAGCATTAAACCTGCCGACAAGCCACGCGATATGGATTGTCGGCCCCCTACCTCTCGGAGGGACAGTTCGAATGACCGACCAAACCAGCTTTCCCAACCGCATTCTTTTGCACGATGGTTCGCGCGGGTGATCTTGACCGTTCCATCGCCTTTTATGCAGAGGCGTTGGGCATGCGCGAAATGCGGCGCGAGACTTTCCCCGAAGGTCGCTTCACCTTGGTGTTTATGGGATACGGCGGGGCCCCGTCGGCCTCTACGGTAGAATTGACGTGGAACTGGGACGAAACTGGCTATCAGCACGGCACCGGCTATGGCCAAATCGCGCTTGAAGTTCCCGGTATCTACGCGGCTTGCGCGAGGCCATGACGAGGCCTGCTGGCCCGATGAAATTCGCGCCCAGCGAAACCAATGAAAAGGAAGTCATCGCGTTTCTTGAAGATCCGGATGGATACACCATCGAGTTGATCGAAGCGGCTGGATAGCACGCGAAAAGATGCGGCGTAATGCAATATGAAAGGCACAATCAATGACCAGACAAGACGCCCCATCGCTCCAAAAAATCAAAGGAGGCTGCCTGTGCGGAGCTGTCTCATTCGAGGTCATCAACACGTTCGAAAAACTGTTTCTATGCAGTTGTGATCAGTGCCGCCAAATCACCGGGTCAGCGTTTGCATCTAACCTGTTCGCGACCCTCGAAGGGTTTGACTGGCTTGGGGGCGTTGGCGATATCATCAGTTACCAAGTGCCGGGGCGGGAGATATCCAAGTCGTTCTGCCGAATCTGCGGGTCCGGCGTACCTTGGCCAAACAGGGACGCAACCAAGATGATCGTTCCGGCAGGATCTCTGAGCGAACCGGTTAACGTTGCAGAACGGGTCAGAATATTCGCCTCAGAGCTACCTTCGTGGGCGTCTAATCTGGAGCAAGTCTCTACACATGCGAAGTTCCCAGTGGCTCTGGGATCAGAGCCTACGGGTCTAAATCCCGTTCCGACGGACAAAAGCAAAAAAAATCAGATCGGAGAAATCATGATAACCTGTCACGTAACCTACAAGATTGACCCTGCCAAAACCGCGGACTTCGAGGTCTATGCAAAAGCGTGGATACCTCTCGTCGAGCGATTTGGCGGCACGCATCATGGGTATTTCCTACCACACGAAGGGCCGAAGGACCTCGCGTTTGCTGCATTCTCATTCCCGTCTCTGGCTGCTTACGAAACCTATCGAACCCAAAGTTCTGCCGATCCAGCTTGTATTGCGACATATGATTTTGCCGTCAGAACCAAGTGCATCCTGCGCTACGACAGACATTTCCTTCGGCCTGTTCTGGACGGCGACCTATCAGGTATTTTTGATCAGCAGGCGTAGCGCAACGTCGACGCCCCGGGGCAATAAGAAATGCTAAGCACCGCAGGCAGTTTACGCCGCTTAGTGCCAACGCGCACTGCGTTGTGCATTCTCCGAAAATGGGCTGCTGAGATCAGCAATGTATTTGTCTTGATCTTTCCTAAAGCTATGACCACGACTAGGTATTCATACCCGATAGCGTTACTTTCCCGATCATCCGTCCTGTCTCAACGCGAGCATGAGCCATTCTGATGTTTGCGGCTGAAATTTTGCCCATATCGTCGGTTCTGGTGTGCAGGATCGTCCCGGAATCAATCATTTTAGCGATCCGTCGCAGGACATCTCCCTGGATAGACATTTTGTCTGTTGAATACAGGGACCGGGTAAACATCAGCTCATAGTTGATACGCACACTTTTTCCCATGAACAGGTCAAGATCCAGTTTGGCCTTGGTGCTGGCGACCAGACAAATCGCACCTTCGGGTGAAATTAGGTCAGCCATGACCTTCCAATAGGGAATGTTGTTGCTGAGATTCAGTATCAAGGGAATTGTATCATGGCCTAAGGCTGCCAGTTGGTCTTTTAAATCACGTGAGTGGTCGATGACGTGATGCGCCCCCATTTTGAGGCACCAGTCTTTGCTTTCTTTGCGTGATGCCGTCGCGATGATCTTGCACTTGGAGAGTTGGCGCGCAAATTGAATGGCCATTGACCCGAGGCCGCCTGCACCACCAATTATTAGAAGTACGATATTCTCATCTGCTATGCGGTCAATCTCCAAGCGGTCAAACAACGCTTCCCACGCCGCAAGCGCGGTAAGTGGAACGCAGGCCGCCTCCTCTGGTGTCAGGCTTGCAGGTTTTGGACCGACAATCCGCTCGTGCACGAGTTGCAGTTCCGCATAACAACCCGGACGATTGATCTCACCAGCATACATCACCATGTCGCCGACCTTGTATGTTTGGACATCTTCACCGACGGACAAGACCTCGCCGCAGGCATCCCAGCCCAAGATAAGGGGGTTGTCCAACTTGCCGATAATATCGTGCCGTTCTTTGAAATCGACAGGGTTAAGGGAAATCCCGTCAATACGGACAAGTAGATCTCTGCCTGTGGCCACAGGGGCTGGCAGTTCGAAGTCGACAAAGCTCGCCTCATCAGTTGTGGGGAGGTTTTCAAGGACGCCAACAGCTTTCATTTCATGCTTTCCAATATACGGCCGCAAGCAACGCGACTTTCGAGTTTGTTTAGCGCAATGCTTGAAATTCTGTTCCCTCGAAAAACTAACTACGGCATTAGATTTTCTAATGGTGTAGGATGCGTTAAATGTGTTTTTCAGGAACGTGATAAATGAGAAAGCTGCCACCACTGAATTCGCTAAGGGCATTCGATGCTGTGGTTCGGAATGGCAGCATGTCAAAGGCAGCTTCTGAGCTTCGTGTAAGTGCATCCGCCGTGAGCCAGCAAATCACTAACCTGGAAGACTGGCTGGGTGTCCGATTGCTGGAGCGGTCCTCTAACACCACCAATTTAAGCCAGAATGGCCTGCGGTTTGCCAAGCTGATAAAACAAACATTTGATAAGCTTGAAAAAGACGCCTCGAAGATACGTGACATCGGACATGATGAGGAAATCAAGCTAAGTGTATTGCCGTCTTTGGCGTCCAGATGGCTGATCCACCGACTGCCCCAATTTCGCGCCTTGCATCCGAGCTACAGAGTGATGCTGGAGGCCTCCTTTGATCAGGCAGACTTCAATCGCCGCGAGCTGACACTTGCAATTAGATCGGGAACGGGGGCGTACCCCGGATGCCACGCAACAAAGCTGTTCGACGAATATGTGGCTCCCGTTTGCAGCCCTGATTACTGGAGCAAAAACGCTGTTGCCCTAGCGGACATCGGGACCAGGGCGCTTCTTGCAGATCATACTTTCGGCACAGAAGATACCAATCTGGATTGGGGTACGTGGATGGACCGGGAGAACGTTCAACCAACGGGTAGCCTCGAGCCAAGTCAACTGTTCACGGACAGCACCCTGACAATTCAGGCCGCGATCAATGGTGAAGGGTTCATGCTTGGCAGGAGCGTTCTGATTAGTGAGGAGATCGCACAGGGTACACTGATCGAACCTTTCTTAAACAGACAGATTTCTGATTGGCCCTATTTTGTGGTTTACCCAGACGTGCATCATCCCCCTCGAACTGGCTTAAAATTGTTCGTCAATTGGCTGTGTCAGCAAGCCGATGAAACGCCAGGCAGCATCCGGCACAATGTCACGATGGCCTAGAGCGCTCTGGGTTCTCTCACATCGAGCGGTTCTGACGACTGCAGTCTCAGCTGCATTGAAAATGATTCACATCTTCAATAAGGGAGCTCGCCAAATCACAGCGTCAACGTTTTGAAATCGGTATGATCGCGAAACACCTAAACTGGCCATTTGTTCATACGCAACCAAGTCGAGAATGTCTGAGGTTTATGGTCGCTGTCATAACGAGGTGCAGCGGTTTCAAATCGTAGACGAAGCCGCCACTCAAGGCAGTTTAGCTGCAAATTGTCCGAATGCCAGTTTGTAAGCAAAACCCCCATGACTGAAGTTCCCTGCCAAAAAACGGTTGTCTATGGCTGGTGAAGCGACCGAACCGAGCGTGCGGCGGCTTATAAGGTCTAGCTGATGTCACCCACTTGTTAGGGCGTTATTCCCTTTGTAAATCTCGGATAATTTGGAACTGCGCCGCTCGATGAACCGCTCCAGAAGGTCAGGATAGTCGGGCGTAACAGCTTCGATGACAGATGGTCTGCTAGCCAAAGTGTGACGCCAATCATCAACCTTCGACAGCCCTGCAAGAATTCCGAAATCACCAATCCGGTCAAAGGTGTCGAAATATCGAAAAACGGGGCCGAAGACGACATCCACAAGGTTGAACCGGTCTCCGTCAAAATAGGGGCCTGTGCCCAATTCATTTTCCAAGCGCTCGAACTTGCCTCGAAGAGCAGTAGTCTTGGCACCAAAGGCCTTTTCGTCCGTTGCAGAGTAGAAACCCGCAATATCGTTCAGCGTGGCCGACCCGAACTCCATCCACGCTCGATGCCGGGCGCGCTCAAGCGGATCGCCCGGATGCAGCGGGTTCGGTTGCGTTTCTTCGAGATATTCAAGGATCACAGCGGACTCAAATATCGGCACATCATCGGCCAACAGAACTGGCGTCTTTCCAAGAGGTGAGATTGCAAGGAACCAATCCGGTTTATCGGCAAAGTCGATATAGGTGCGCTCAAAATCGACACCTTTTTCGGAGAGTGAAATCACGGCCCGCTGAACATAGGGGCAGAGATTATGGCTGATCAGATGAAGTTTCATAACGGCTCCCCACAAACACAGTCCAATTCGTCGCGTTCAAAGAACGGAAGCGCTCGGGCCGCACCCACAGCGGGACCATGGGTCAGATTACAGACTGCCTGTTTCATTGCATTGCCTTCTCCTGGTTGAATTTTGCGATCGCTGTTGGCAATAGGGAACGATTGAGAGCGAACGCCCCGTCGCCGAGCATGCTTTGCACGACGGCCAGCAGCGTCAGATAGGCAGGATACTCCCAGCCGCCATTCTCAAAGCCGAACATCCAGCCATTGCCGGAATGTGCCCATGTAGCGCCAGCAAGGATCGGCACGGTCGCGAGGGCCACCCATCTCGTCTGCACTCCCAAGACGAGAAAGACACCCGCCACGACTTCGGCCGTAAACACCACATAGGCAAGCCAGCCAGGCATTCCGACGGACTCAAAAAACTGGG
Organism: uncultured Sulfitobacter sp.; assembly: GCA_965363735.1. Taxonomy (GTDB): domain Bacteria; phylum Pseudomonadota; class Alphaproteobacteria; order Rhodobacterales; family Rhodobacteraceae; genus Sulfitobacter. The sequence continues at coordinate 12,863 of CBDTUA010000054.1, forward strand.
CAGTCCCTGGCAGAGTGAAAACGAACAGTTTCAAAATGACGCTGTGTGCCAAGAACATGATGCCCAACGCTACACGCAGGAGAAATGTGGCAATATCGATGAGTTGTGTCTGTGACATGATGGGCGCCCTTACGTCAATGCAATTGCATCTAGATTGCCAGCGAATTATTGCAATGTCAACCTTGATGCAAGTGCATCTACGTGGCATATTGAATTTATGACCAAACCAGATCGCGCAACTCAGGCTGCTTGGGCCGCAATAGTCACCACCAGTCAAAGGCTCCTCGAATCGGTCGAGGTGGCGCTGAAAGCAGCCGAACACCCACCTCTCGCTTGGTATGACGCACTGCTGGAGATCGAGAAGGCTGGCCCTGACGGCTTACGCCCATTCAAACTACGGGAGCTTCTGTTGCTGCCTCAATACGGCACGTCGCGTCTGCTAGACCGTATGGTAAAAGCAGAACTGATCGAACGTCAGGACTGCGACGACGATGGGCGTGGGCAAATCGTGCGCATCTCTAACAAAGGACAGTCTGTCAGGCAGGCAATGTGGCCCGTCTATGCCCGCGTTTTGTCACAAGAGATCGGAGCAAAGCTGACGACCAAGGACGCAGCTCAGCTTGTCAGGCTATTGTCGAAGCTTCAAGACTGATAGCGCCAAGATCGTGGGTAAGTTGAAGCGATTGGGTCGGTCGTCTGAATTTTAGTAAGTTGGAGCGCCCCCATCGGGTGGTCCAGTTTGAATGTTAGTGCATGGTTAACCTCCCTGGATTTGCAAATGAGGTCACTGGGTTTGCGACGCTCCAAGCCGATCGCGGGACGGGGTGGTGTCAGACGAATGCGAATTCGTCTCAGTTTTCCGGTATCGGCAATCTGTT
>CBDTUA010000055.1:0-13679 GCA_965363735.1 uncultured Sulfitobacter sp.
ATTCGAGACCCGCCCTGTTACGGCATCTCAGGAAAACCATGAAACGTCATGGTCGACCACATATCTTCGTCACCGACAAACTACGTTCCTACGGCGCGGCGCTGAAGGTCATCGGAAGTGTCGACAAACAGGAAGCCGGCCACTGGCTCAACAATCGAGCCGATAATTCACACCAGCCATTCAGACGAAGAGAGCGGGCTATGCTTTGCTTTAGACGGATGGGAACCTTGCAAAAATTCATCGCCGTCCACGCTTCAGTCCACAACCATTTCAACGCGGAGCGCCACCTTTACAACCGATCAAATTTCAAGCTGAACCGCGCCACCGCCCTTACCGAGTGGCGCGGTCTCTGCGCAGCCTAAAAGATTGAGGTTGCTGGAGAAGTGAGACTGGTTCGCATTGGTCTGACAGCACCAGCAGCACCTCATCCGATGTGTATTTTGGAAAGACCGGCAGGATAGAAAAATGCCCAGCAGAGGGCTCTTCATAGAATGTCAGATTAGATAGGATAACTTCGTTCAGCCGCGCAGCATTGACCTATGCAATTGCAGTGAAGGTCGGCTGTGAGCCATCTCGACAGGCGCGGCTCCCTGTTAGTCGTGGCAACGAAAGCCAATTTCGTTATTTGTTACGAAAGCTTGACGGCAAGACAGAAAACAATTTTGATCTGGCGATGGGCAACAGTGCGGGTGTCGGCGACAGGAACAGCCTGCGCTCAAGATGTTGATTTAATAGTTTTGCTGAGAGCGGGAATAGATCTGGGAAATTTCATGAAGTATCGCGTTCGGCTGGCGCAAGCATGTGCCATTTTGTTTGCCCTTATCTGCACAACCCAGCCTGTGCAGGCCCAGTTCAACCTTGGCAGTTCAATAACCGTTCAGGAGACTCCGACTTTGCCGAACCCGCTGACGGCCGAGGCAGCAAATGCGCTGATCTCGCGGCTGTCGGATACCGAAGTGCGCGCACTGCTGTTAGATCAGTTGAACACGCAGGCTGCGGCAACGGCGCAGGACTCTGGCGGCTCTTCGGAATTCCTCTACCACGCCACCACGGGCGCATGGCAATCCGTGGTGATCTCGGTGCAGCGCCTGCCGGATTTGTTCACGGATCAAGCCCGTGCATTCTCAAACTTCTATGACAGCATTGGTGGCCTTGCAGGGCTACTGGGCCTGCTGGGTTATATGGCCATGGTATTCGGCGTCGCAGCTGGTGTTGAGCTGATCTTTCGCCGCCTTACCCGCAACTGGCGCATTCTGCCGCCTGCTGATCCCGAAAACACCACCCTGCGCGAAACTGTACAGTTGCTCGCCCAGCGTCTAACCACCCAAGTCGTAGCCGTGATCATCTTCGTTTTAGCCTCACGCGCGACAGGCATGCTGATCCTGCCCGAAATGCTTGTCCCCACGGTGCAGCTTGTCGGCCTTTTCCTCATCGGTTTTCCGCGCTTCATGCTGGCCATCGCGTTTTTCCTGTTTGCCCCGATGAATCCCGAGTACCGCTTGTTGAGCGTCGACACCAAACATGCGCGTGCCTTTTGTTTTCACCAGTTCTGGATTGCCTTCTTGATCGGCTTTTCTGGTGCCATTATCGCGTTCAACACCAACAACGGCTTGCCTATGAGCTTAAGCGGCCTCGGTTTTTGGCTGAACTTGGCACTCTACATCTACCTCATTGCTATATTCTGGCGCTACCGCGAAGGCGGCGTTTCGATGATGCGCGGTGCCGACCCGGACGTAACGCCCATGGAAGAGCGCGCAGCCCAGCTTTATCCTTATGCAAATATCTTGATTTTCGTTACCTTATGGTGGGTCAGCAGGATCATCATAAGCTACGGTAATCTGGAACTGCTGGCCAGCGCGCCGCACTACAAGACCATGCTGCTTTTGATGTTCGCGCCTGCCATGGACACGCTGATCCGCGGGCTGGTGCGCCATCTAACCCCCGCTATGACCGGCGAAGGCCCCGTGGCTGAACGCGCCTATTACGCCACCAAACGCTCCTATATCCGCATTGGCCGCGTGGTGATCTTTGCCGTTGTTATCCTGTCGATTGCCGATTTCTGGGGCATGAGCGCAACCTCAATCGCAGCGGCAAGCGTCGGTGCGCAATTCGCGGCAAGTATCATCGAATTCCTGATCATCATGTCGATCGGCTATCTGCTCTATGAGGCGGTATCGCTCTATATCAACCGCAAGCTGGCCGCCGAACAAACCGCCGCAGGCTATAATCCGGATGAAGAGGAAATCGGCGGCGATGGCGGCGGAGCGGGCGGCTCGCGCCTCTCCACCGTGTTGCCCTTGATCCTCCTGGTCTCACGTTCTTTCATCGTCGTGCTGTTCCTGCTCTTGGGCCTCAGCAACATCGGGGTGGACACCACACCCCTTCTCGCCGGTGCCTCCATTGTCGGTCTGGCCATCGGCTTTGGCGCGCAAAAGCTGGTGACCGATGTCGTGTCCGGCATCTTCTTTTTGGTCGATGATGCCTTTCGCAATGGTGAATATGTCGAGGTCGAAGGCACCATGGGCACAGTCGAAAAAATCTCAATCCGCTCCATGCAATTGCGCCACCACAAGGGGCCGGTGCATACCATTCCTTACGGCGAAATTCCCAAGGTCACCAATTTCTCGCGCGACTGGGTAATCATGAAGCTGCGCTTTACCGTGCCCTTCGGCAGCGACCCTGAGAAAATCCGCAAGATCTTCAAGAAAATCGGTCAGGACATGCTGGAGATACCCGAATTGACCGAAGACTTCCTGCAACCCTTCAAATCGCAGGGTGTGTTGGAGATTGACGACGTCGGCATGGTGATCCGGGGCAAATTTATGGCCAAACCTGGCAAGCAGTTCATGATCCGAAAGGAAATCTTCAACCGCGTGAATGTCGCCTTTGAAGAGAACGGCATCGAATTTGCCCGCCGCGAAGTGCGCGTGGCCCTGCCCTCGATGGAGCATGCCCATGAACTGACAGCTGAAGACACTGCCGCCATTTCGGCCGCTGCAACCCAAGCCTCCCAGCAACAACTATCTGAAACAGGCAAAAAGGACAGGGGAAAATAAGCTCAGGACATTCGGGAGCGTTCTAAAACCCTCATTTTTTGGAACACGCAGATACAACCCCGATTGATGGCACCCAAAATCCCATTCAAAGCCAAAGCGGTTGCTGAAGATTCGTGTCTTTCTCGCGGTAGTAGACCTTCGTGCGCTTTGCAGCATCGGTCAAAGTGGGCTCGGAGCGGACCTTCGCTGCACCCCGGACCAATGTCGGTAGAGCGGACTTTTCTGCCATTTGTGTAACCGTATCTTGGCCACTAAAGTCGAAATATCTACAGTTCGGATGATGAAACCGGCATCAGCCTATTTTAGGAATGCAAAAGAGATGGAAGCGACTTTTCTTAGGCCGATCAAGAACGCGTTCTTCAAGAAACATGGCAGCCAATTCAGCCAACCCGTGGGGTGTTCAAAGGGCGAGCTGCAGCAAGTTCAGAGAACAATGGGTCGACAGCTTCCCGGTGCATACCGAGAATTACTCCTCTGGATGGGCAGAGACAAACAAGGTTTTCTTAAAGGGAGCGATTGGTTTTTAAGTGATTTGAGCTTGAACAATGCTTCGCTCAAGGATTATTTGGCGGAGAACGATCTATCCCTTGAAGAGATTTCTGAACCTTTCTGTTTTTTCATGCACCAAGGATATATGGCCGCCTGGTTTGATCTTACCTCCTCCGAAGAAGACCCTGAGTGCTTCTTCTTCTCGGAGGCCAGCGATGTTCATACTGTCGAAGGGCCTGTGAGATTTACAGCGTTCCTGCAGAAAGAATTGGGACTCTAGTGTTGCGTCAGTCCACCTATGCCAAAAGTGCTATCTTGGGCTCACTGCCGACCTTCGCTGCGTTTGCACGACATAAAAAACGGGTCGCAGCCCCGAGCGTCCGCTTTCTACAAGTTGCCCAATTTAGTTTGCGGGTGCGGCGAATGTATGGTTTCCGCCCTTGATGTAGGCATGACGTTGATTGCTCGTAGCATATCGTCGAATGAATGAAGTGGTCGACAGATCCCAGTTCGACCCGCAGTTCTCGCAATTAGATAAGCCTACAAGTGAGCTTAGTTCGACAACGCTGGTTGCGTCCTCCCGCAACCAAATAAAACAACGGCTTAGTGGCATAGCGCCCTTTGGGGCGCTTTATGCATTCTGGGAATACAAGCTGTGGAAGCACTGTGGAAGCAGCCGGAGCAGATTCACTAGTGTGACCGTTGGGCCACCTATCGTAAAAGTTTTGAGCGGGGTGCTCACGGCCCATAGCTGCCCTTGGTCATCCTATCTGATGCCGCAGCGCAGCCTCCCCATAGCAGTCTGTTAGGATGAATTTCAGCGGCATAGTTCGAGCCCGCTGCCACCGTTGGACTGATGACGCTGGACAACATTTGCACGGGCGCGTCGTTCTCGTGATGCCTCAGAGCAGAATTTTTCCATTGGTTCTGATACGTGTTTGGCGTCAGAATGCCTTAGATCATAATTTTCAGGAGAGAAAACCTATGCTCCAGACACTCGGACTTCTCTTGGGCTGCCAGTTGCTGGGAGAAATAACTGTGCGGGGCTTTGGCCTCGCGATGCCCGGCCCGGTTCTGGGTCTTACCCTGCTCGTGCTGATACTTGGCGCAATGCCCACACTCGCTGAACGGCTCAGGCCGACGACTACGATCATCTTGGCGAACCTGTCTTTCCTATTCGTGCCTGCGGGTGTCGGTGTGATTGGCAACTTTGAGGTTTTATCGGAAGACGGGATTGCACTGCTGGTTATCCTGACCCTTTCGACTGTGCTCTCCATGCTGGCTGCTGTTGGGACGTTTATTGGCGTTCGGCGCGCAACTGAACGCTGGGTGACATGACAGACGTCGCAAGCCTCTGGAGCTATCTGGCGACTACACCGCTGATTTGGCTCACCACAACGATCCTCGCTTATCTGGTTGCAGATGGGTTGGCGCGGCAGTTGGGTAACCCACCTTGGGCCAATCCCGTGCTTCTGTCGGTCCTTCTGATCGCACCAGTCCTCTGGCTGACACAGACAAACTACACGACCTATTTCGAGGGTGCCCAATTCGTCCACTTCCTGCTCGGCCCCGCGACGGTGGCATTGGCCTTACCGCTTTGGGACAATCGACAGACAATCCGAACCTCGGTAGCGCCGATCTTGCTGGCTTTGCTTGCAGGCTCGATTGTCGCGGCAGGCTCGGCTATTCTGCTGGCGCGTGCCTTTGGTCTACCGATGGAGGTCCTGTTGTCGTTGGCACCAAAGTCTACTACCGCGCCCGTGGCTCTCGGTATCTCTGAATCAATTGGAGGGATTCCGGCACTAACAGCAGTGTTGGTCATTATGACGGGGATCATCGGGGCTGTGACGGTAACGCCTTTGATGAATTTATTGCGGATCACCGACTGGCAGGCGCGAGGTTTCGCTGTCGGTGTTGCCGCACATGGAATCGGGACAGCCCGCGCATTTCAAGTAAACCCTGTGGCAGGGGCCTATGCTGGCATCGCCATGGCACTAAACGCTCTGCTCACAAGCCTGATCGTACCGCTGTTGGTGCGCTGGCTGGTTTAAGGGCGTTTCAACTCAGTACTCGATAGGAGTACGGCTTGGCGTCAGGGTGCTTGGCAAACGGCTGCCATCTGAAGAGCCGCGCCTTTCAGGAACGCTTCCGGCCCTTAACCAGTCGTTGGGGACCACCGCCCCCCGCGCTATCCGCCTATAGAAAAATCGTGGATATAATCGGAAAGAGCGCAACCATAGCCAACACGACCAACATCACACCGATGAACGGCATGGTCGCCGCAAAGATTTGCTCGACCGAGACGTTCGGATCATTGAGCGTGTTATGCACAGTGAAAACCGATATTCCGAAGGGTGGAGTGAGCAGCCCGATCTCGACTGCCAGAACAGTCACGATCCCGAAATGGCTCAGGTCAATGCCCATACTTTGCGCAATCGGGGCGGCAATCGGAACCATGATCAGGAGGATTGAAGTGCTGTCGAGGATCATTCCCATCAAAAGAATTATAAAAGCGTAGAAAAACAAAAAACCCATTGGGCCGAAACCAGATCCCTGTACCAATGCGGCAATCGCATTGGGCAGGCCGGCAATAGACAACATCCTGGAATAGAAACTTGCCGCAATGAGCAAGAGCAGAATCGACACCGAAATAACGCCGGTCTGCTTCATCACTTCCCACAGCTTGTGCCGGTTCAGCGACCGTCGCGATATTGCTACCAGAAGGGCACCGAAAGCCCCGATACCACCCGCTTCGGTCGGGGTGAAATACCCCGTGTAAAGCCCGCCTAGAACCAGCACGACCAGCATCACGATTGGGAAAAGCTTGGCCGCCATGGTCGGCAGCGACATCTTTATGCCCTCTGCGTCCAGACGGCGGGCCTTTGATGCCTCGGGATCGGTTAGGACAAACCCCGGGAACAAGTAAGTCACGCCGATTAGCATGACCACGAAGCCGCCAGCCAGCATGATACCGGGGAAAATTCCCGCAATAAACATGCCGCCAATCGAAACCTCAGCCAAGACACCATAGATGATCAGCAACAGGCTGGGCGGAATGAGCATGCCCAGTACTGATGAGCCGGCAACCGTTCCGGCGGCAAATTCCGGTCGATACCCGTGACGCGTCATCTCGGGTACGGCGACACGCGTGAACACCGCAGCAGAGGCAATCGAGACGCCGGTCACAGCCGCAAAGATCGTGTTGGCCGCAACGGTGGCAACTCCCAGCCCGCAGATCATGCGTCGCAGCAGTACCTCCGCGACCTCGAAGGTATCGCGACCGACATTCGATACACTGACCAATAGCCCCATCAGGACAAACAGCGGGATGGTCGCGAACAGATAGTCCGCAATGCCGCTATAGGCGGTCAGCTCCAGCATCTTGAAAGCGAGGCCCATGTTGTCGCGGATGATCCAGATCCCTGCAAAGGCCACGGCAAACAGCGCATAGGCGATCTGCAAGCCCAGCAGCACCAGTCCGATCAGGACGGCAATCAGAATGAATCCAATGGTGAGTGTGGTCATGAGTGATAACCCCGAAAATTGCGCAGTTCCTCGGAGAACCGGTACAGCGCGGATAGTGCGGCCACCGTAGACCCCAGAACAGTGATGGCGCGGAAGGGCATTGTCGGGATGGTAAAGACTCCTTGCACACCAAAATACTCGGCCCCATTCCAGGCGTCGATCATCTTGGGCCAAGACGCCCAGAAGATCAGCGCAAAAACCACGGCACCGATGAGGGCAAAGAACGCCTCAAGTAAGAAGACCATACGCGGTGAGGCGCGATAGAGCCGCCGAACAAGAAAGTCCGCCCGCGTCAGACGCTTTTGCTGAATGGCGGCGGCGACCTGCAGGAAAACAATTGCCACGACAGTGCGGCCAGCGATTTCAGACACGCCGGTGATTGGCGCATTGAAGAAGTTTCGTCCCAGAACATCCGCCACGACCAGCGCCATAAGGCCGCCGATACACAGTGTGCCAACAGAGGACATGAGAGCCGCCACGCTTCCCAAGATTGCGCCGACAGGTGCATCAGCGAATTTGGGCACAAGGGTTTCGTTGGTGTCGATGGGGTTGTCCTGGCTCATCCGCGCTCACTCATCGGTTGGAGATGTCAAGAATACACCCGTCTGGACGCTGTCCAGACGGGTGCTGTTTTTCGATACGCCTAGGATCAGCGTCCTTCGTCCCAATTGCGCAGCGGTGTCGCACCATGTGCGCGCAGCGCGTCGAAATAGGCCTTCAGCACAACCTTGCCGGACTCACCGGTCTGCTCAAGCCACGGGGCAACGATGTCCGGCAGACCATCGACCCAGGCCGCCTTTTCCGCCTCGGGCAGGTCGCGCACTGTCAGGCCGGCAGCCTGCATTTCGGTCATCGCCCTGGCGGCCAGATCGGAAACGTAGTCACCGTGGGCCACGGATGTCGCCTTGGCAGCTTCCCGGAATGCTTGCTGCACGGCTTCGGGCAGACCGTTGAAGAAGTCTTCGTTGGCTGCGATTCCGCCAAAATACATCGACCCGATGCCAACGCGGGTCAGCTCCGGTGCCACTTCGTAGACACGAGTCGGTAGGATGCCGGATGCAAAGGACAAGGTGCCCTCGGTCACGCCGGTCTGGATGTTGGTGTAGTAGGTGGTCAGCGCCCCATCGACGGGTGTGGCACCTGTGCCTTGCAGCCAGTTCGCCGAGGTGCCCGGCGCGTTCAGCTTGCGGTTTTGCAGGTCCGCCATCGTGTTGACCGGAAAGGTCGCGTAAATATCATAGCTGTCGGTTATCAACGAAGACAGGTGCACCATTCCGTTCTCGGACCAGCTGTTGGCCAGCTCGGGCAGATTCTGGCTCAGATCGTCAAAAATCTCGATGATCATCTTGTGATCCGAGGTCGCGAACGGTGTGAAATAGGTGACGTTCTGCAAGGGCATGTTGGCCCCTTCCCAGACGGTGCCGACCATGCCTACATCCACGATGCCGTCCATGACCGCTTCGCGGGTGTCGGTGAATTTATACAACGTGCCGGCGTAGGCCTCGACCCAATTCACTTGATAGGCGTTGCCGGCCTCTTGCAGGATCCGGTTTACCTCGGGCTGAAAGGTATTCTTCATCGCGTAGACCCAGATATTGGCCTCTGGATGCGAAGAGCCGATGTTGACAGTGACCTGTTCTTGGGCCGAGGCCCAACCCGCTGCGGAAATGCTTAGCGCCGCAACAGCGCTGAATGTCGTAAATTTCATGATTTTTCCTCCCTTGGCGAAGATCCCTCCTCGGATCTTCTTGTTGTTTCAGTCGTCAATTACCCCAAGCGCCCGCAGAATGCGTTCCGGCGTGAAGGGCATTTCGGTCACCTGTGCGCCCACCGGGCGCAAAGCGTCATTGATCGCATTCATCACTGCAGCAGGGGCCCCGGCGGTACCGGCCTCTCCGGCACCCTTTGCCCCGAGTGTGCTTTCCTTTGTCGGGGTTTCGACGTGGCCAATCACCATGTCGGGCATCTCTGCAGCCATCGGCACAAGGTAGTCGGCCATGGACCCGTTCAGCAACTGACCGTCCTCGTCATAGTGAATTTCCTCGAACAGTGCCCCGCCCAGCCCCTGAACAATCCCGCCGCGGATTTGTTCATCGACCAACTGCGGGTTTATGATGCGCCCGCAATCCTCGACACACCAGTGTTTTAGCAAGGTCACGACGCCGGTCTCCGTATCGACTTCGAGATAGCTGGCCTGCACGCCGTTGGTGAAGGCAAAAGGATATTCGGTGGTGATGTAGTGCCGGGTCTGAACCAATTCACGCGGCAGACCTTCGGGCAGTGTGTCACCCCGGAAGTAGACGATCCGGCCCAACTCCTCCAGCGGCATACGCGCAGCCCCGGTATCGTTGTCGACCACTTCGCCATCGCGAATGTCGAGGCTTGCCTGATCCGCCTGAAGCATCGCCGCCGCAATCTCAAGGATTGAGTCGCGCAGCGCACGGGCGGACAAAAGCGCCGCTTCGCCGCCGATTCCTGCCCCGCGCGAGGCCCATGTGCCGCCGCCATAAGGCGTGACCTGCGTATCGCCGGTGATGACCCGCACATTAGACGGTGGCACTCCGACACCTTCGGCGACGATCTGGCTGAGCATCGCCTCGGTGCCTTGCCCTTGTTCAGTCACGCCCGATAGCGCCACGATCGACCCGTCCGGATCCATCCGCACCGTGCAGCCGTCCTGCGCAGAGATGCGCGCGCCGCCGATGCCGTACATAAAGGGCGAGGGGTTGGTCAGTTCGATAAAACTGGCGATACCGATGCCGCGATGCACGCCGCGGCTGCGGGCCTCGGCCTGATCAGCCCGCAGCGCATCGTAATCCATCAGCTGCATGAGCTTGTCCATGCTTTGATGATGCGACAGGCCCTCGAACCGCATATTGGCAGGCGATCTCACCGGGTAGACGTCATCGCCGTACATGTTGCGCCGACGGATCTCAACCGGGTCGATGCCCAACTCTGCCGCGGCCATGTCCACCAGCCCTTCGGTGATCGCAACAGCGATGGGGTGTCCGACAGCGCGATACTGGCAGGTCGGGGTCTTGTTCTGGAAAACTACTGTTGTCTTGGCGCGGTAGTTGGCAAAATCATATGGTCCGCCGCACAGGTTGACCACCTGATTGCCCTCGATCGCCGAGGTGCGGGGATAGACTGAATAAGCCCCGATCGCGGTCCAGTCATCGACGTCGAAGGCGAGGATCTTGCCAGCTTCATCCACCGCGATTCTGGCCTCGATGTCATGGTCTCGGGCATGAATATCAGTGCTGAAGCTTTCCAGTCGGTCCGCGATGAATTTGACCGGCCGCCCCAAGATCTTGGCAATCGCCGCGGTCGCCATCTCATCGGGATAAACGTGCACCTTGATGCCGTAAGACCCCCCCACGTCGCCGCAAATCACCCGCACGCGAGATTCAGGGATATCCAAATGCTCGGCCAATACGGATTGCATCATGTGCGGTGCCTGCGTGGAGTGCCAGGCGGTCAGCTGACGCTCTGCTGGGTTCCAATCCACAAGGATCGAGCGTGGTTCAAGGGTGACGCCCGTGTGGCGTGCGGTGCTGAACCGCGCCGAGACGACCTTGTGCGCAGAGGCAAAGGCGCTTTCGACATTACCTTCTTCGTGCAGGCGCTGAAACGCTAAGTTGTCACCCATCTCGGGATGGAGCACCGGGGTATCCTTGTCGAGCGCGGTCATCATGTCGCCAACTACCGGCAGCGGATCGTAGTCCACTTCAACCAGGTCTGCCGCATCTTCAGCTGCCGCTCGGGAGGTCGCGACAACCGCGACAACCGGCTCTCCGACCCAGCATGCACGATCGATAGCCATGGGGTGTTGGGGTGGCGATTTCAGCCCCTTGAGATGCGCGAGCACAGCGACCCAAGGGGTGCACACTTCGGCCAGATCCGCGCCGGTAAAAACCCGCACCACGCCTTTGACCGATTTCGCCCCGGAGGTATCGATTCCGTTGATCCGGGCATGGGCAAAAGGAGACCTGACAAAGACGACATGCACCATGCGCGGCAGCGCGATGTCGTCCACGTATTTGCCGCGTCCTTCGACCAGCCGCCTGGCATTTGGGCGCGGGACAGTCTTGCCGATGTAGGAATTGGGGCGGTCGGGGTTACCAAACTTGACGGTCATGAACTTGGCTTTCCAGCGCGCTGTCGAGCGACGGTTTCAATCGCATCGACGATGGCTTCGTATCCCGTACACCGGCAATAGTTGCCTGAGATGTGTTCACGGATCTTCCCGCGTTCCGGAATGCCACCTTGTGCCAGAAGCTCTTCTGCCGAGACCAGCATGCCGGGGGTACAAAAGCCGCACTGCAAAGCGTTGCGGGCGACAAAGGCGTCCTGCAAATCGCGGATCGTGTTGTTGTCAGACAGCCCCTCGACCGTCCAGACATCGGCACCGTCCAACTGCGCCGCCAACATCAGACAGCCCCGAATGGCCTGTCCGTTCACCCGGATCGTGCAAGCCCCGCAAACGCCATGTTCACAGCTCGCATGCGCCCCGGTCAGGCCCAGTTCCTGGCGCAGGAAGTCGATGACATGCTGACCAGCGGGCACGCGTGCCTCCACCTGTTCGCCATTGACGCTCAGGTCGATGTCGACCTTGGCGCGAAAAAACTCGCTCATGCCGTCTCTCCTGTTAGGTTCGCCATCCCGCGGCGCAAAAGTACGCCGGCGATATGGCGACGATAGCCGGCGCTTGCCTGTGTGTCCGAAGGCGGATCGATTTCAGCGCGCAGCGCCGCAACTGCGCCGTCGATATCGCCTTCATCCAGGTGCATCATTGCGTTGCGGGCCAGCACAGGCCTTGGCCCCACCGAAAGCAGCGAGACCCGATGCCCGGCACTGCAGCGCACAAGGCAAAGCCCGGCCAGGGCATAGTCACCAGACCGTCGGGTGACCTCCTGCAGGACTTGCCGCTCGTCCTGTTCGGCCTTGGGAAAAGTGATCGCGGTCAGGATTTCATCCGGTTGGAGCGCGGTTTCAAAAACCTCGCGGAAAAAGTCGTCAGCGGGAATTGCGCGTTCTCCGTCTCGACCCGTCACATGAATCGTGGCGTCAAGCGCCAGAACACACGCCGGGAACTCTGCCGCGGGGTCCGCATGGGCCAGCGCACCGCCGATGGTGCCGCGATTGCGGATTGCCGCATGGGCGATACAGTCGACCGCATCGCGCAAAAGCGGCGCATGGGTCCTGACCAGCGGGTCGGTTCCGATCTCGGCATGACGTGTCAGCGCGCCGATGCGCAAGCTGCCTCCCTCTTCGGTGATGCCCGACAGCTCTGAAATGCGCGAGATATCGACCAGCAGATCCCCGGTCGTCAGCCGCATGTTCATGGCCGCCACAAGGCTTTGCCCACCGGCAAGAACGCGCCCCATGCCATCAGCCGAGTCAAGCATTTCGATCGCGTGACTCAGGTCATTTGCCCGAGCATATCCGCCCGCCGAAGCTTTCATACGCTGTTCTCCCTGATAGTTGGCAATCCTCCCAGCCAACTATTGATCATATGATCTATAAAGCGAATATCATTGCAAGAAGAATCTTTTCTGAGCAAAAGTCAGGGCATGGACATGAGCAAGAATACGGGCACCCCAAAGGATGCTCCACGCAAGGCCAAGCGGCAGCGTTTGCCTGCAGATGAACGTCGCCAACAAATAGTTGACGGAGCGGTTGCGTTCTTTGCGAAGGTCGGGCTGGAGGGGAAAACCCGCGATCTCGCCAAGGACCTCGGCATCACACAGTCCTTGCTTTTCAAGTACTTCGAATCAAAGGACGCCCTGATTGAGGCGGTATATGCTCAGGTATATCTGGAAAGCCTTTCGCCCGATTGGCCTGTCCGTTTGGCAGATCGAAACGTGCCTTTGCGAAGCCGACTGCTGGCCTTCTACTCAGATTACAGCAAGCTGATTTTCGAACATGAATGGATGCGCATCTTTATGTTTTCCGGGCTGGCCGGGGCAGAGTTGAACAAGCGATACCTTGAACACATGCACCAAATGATCCTGCATCCTTTGCTGGAAGAAGTGCGTATAGCCTCATCTCAGGCGATCACGCCCGACATGGAAGACCTCTGGAACCTACACGGTGGCATCGTCTATATCGGCATCCGGCAGCACATTTATCGGATGCCCTGCCCAGAAAACTCAGGCCCTGCAATTGAACGGACGGTTGACCGTTTTCTTGAGGCGTTCTCGGTTCCAACATCCTGACGGTTGGGGCCATCAGTCGAAAATAGACCCGCCCGGCCGAAGCCGCTCGCGCGATCAGCGGTGGCGTGATCCGCAGTCGGTAATTGTGAGGATATCTAACCGACTGGTTTTTCAAAGAAGCGGGACGCTAAGGTCGGCTTTCATCCCAAGAGCAAGAGACCTCCCGCCTGCAGCGAATGCAAACTTTACGCCCCTTGTGTCGGAGGAACACGAACGGCCCTAAGCCGCCGGTCGTCACCAACTTATGTCGCTGCAGTGCGGCCCGTCAAACCTGCAGTTCGCTGCGGGTGCAAGAACTTGGCGACGCCGGATGATCCCAATGCGAGCGCCCCGAGCTTGTCCGCAAGCACGCCGTGGATTTGGCGCATGGTCCCAGGCGAAAACCTGTGGC
>CBDTUA010000056.1:0-13505 GCA_965363735.1 uncultured Sulfitobacter sp.
CATATCTCGATACGAGCATTGACCGAAAGCGGTCATTGGTCAAAATCGCAGCGAACGTCCAGTTTGAGCCCACAATGACCGAATGCTGCACTTCGAACCGAGGTCCTAAAACCGTTCCAAAGCTGCCGTCCACGGAAAAGTGCTATTGCGACCGGTGATGGATTTGGGTTTCTAATGATAAATCCAATAGTCTGAATGGAAATTTTTACATGATGAGTACAGCATAAAATTGGACTAATTCGTCCGATCGGGTGTTTGGTTGCTGCATGGGTTTGGTCAGATCCAAGCAATCATTGCCCAGTAGAGATCGACGAACGATCACGATTCAGCAATGGGTTCTAGTGAGCAACGCACTATACATTGGAATGGCTCGATTACATTGGAATGGCTCGATTGGGACGAATAAGATGCCTCTCGCCGCATCATAAAAAAGCCTAAATGACCTCTGATCACTCAGCATTTTCTGCGATCCACTGCAACACTTCCAGTGAAGAGGAGCATTGCATGTACGACTGTAAAGTTAGTGAGTCAGGATTGGCATCCGAAGTTCACGTGCTGCCTCTGTATGAAGTCACTATTCGCGGCAAGGTGACACGAGAAATTTGGTGTCTTCTTTTAGATCGTATCGAATCCCTTCATGATCCGGGCAAAAATGGCCGGGTCGGTTACGCCTTCTGAACCGATCAGCAAAACCCGCGCACCTTCGCCAAGGTTTAGCTTTGCCGACAATGCATCATCCTGACGAGCAGCTATCAGCGCGGCGAGACCTGCGACCGCGCTTTCTCCGGCTTGGATAGCCGGATCGCCGTGAAGCGGTTTCGCCAATAGGCGCACCGTAGGTGCCACAATAGCGTCTGGGATTGTCAGAAAATCGCTCGCTTCTTCAGCCAGGATTTCCCATGCGATCGGGGACGGTTCGCCGCACGACAATCCTGCCATCAACGTTTCTTCTTTCAGCGCAACGTTTGTCACCTTGCCGGTCCTAGCGCTTTCAAACAGGCACGCGGCGAGTTCAGGTTCAACGATGACGACGCGTGGGGAATCGTCGCCCCAATACTGGCGCAAACCCGCAGCCACGCCCGCCGCAAGCCCGCCAACACCGCCTTGCAGGAATACATGGGTTGGGGCACGGTCAAGCGACAAACATATTTCCTGCGTCATCACGCCATAGCCAGACATGACATCACAGGGCGGCAATGAATATTCAGGCCAAGACGTATCAGAGACAACAAACCAGCCGTTTTCGGCCGCTTCGCTTTTGGCCAGAACAACCGAGGCGTCATAGTCACCTTTGATGCGAATAACCTCTGCGCCCAGATCGCGCATCGCCTCCGCACGGCCTTGGCTGACCTCAGCGTGAATATAGATCCGGCACGGCGCACCAAATCGCTGGCACCCCCAAGCCAATGACCGTCCGTGGTTACCATCGGTGGCGGACACAAGCGTAATATCTGCACATTCAGCTTTGTATTTTCCGCATCGGACGTCCTTTAGGGTTACGGGGTTGCCGATCCGAGACGAGATCTCCCGCTGCAAAACCCGTTGCGCCGCATAAGACCCACCCAATGCTTTGAAACTGCCAAGGCCAAACCTCGGGCCTTCGTGTTTGTAGAGGATTTCCTCAACCCCAACCGCTGCGGCCAGTGCTGACAGAGTTTCAAGCGGTGTCGCAGAATAGCCGTCCCATTGCATGATTTCGGACTGAGCGTCCGCAAAGGCCTCGCGGCTCAAAACGCGTTCAACCGCATCACCAGTTGTTGGTTTCGCTGCAAAGTGTTGCAGTTCGACGATTGGAAATTCGTTGATCATCATATGTCCTGTCTGGCTGGAAGTCGGTCACGCACTAAGCTGGCCCAGAGGTCTGCGCCTATCGGCAAAAGTGCATCGTTAAAGTCATAATCTGCCGCATGCAGTGGTTGGCCATGCGATCCGGATTCACCATTGCCCAAAAGCAACAAACAACCAGGAACGACGGTAGAGAAGTAGGCAAAATCTTCGGAAAAGCTCATCGGGGGGCGATCGCCGATCACATCCAGTCCAGCAGATCCAGCGACGCGAATGACGGCTTCGGTTTGTTCGGGCGCATTGATTGTTTCGATGAAGTCAGCGTTGAATGTCATTTCAACAGCGACATCGTGCGCCGCCGCTACGCCATTTGTGATCTGCCGCATGAAGCGTTCTACGGCCGACCGGTCCTGAGGAAACCGCGCACGAACATCGCCTTTTAGCCGCGCGGAGCCGGGCAGAACATTGCGCTGACCGTCTGTGAGGAATTCAGTGACCGATACAACCACCCCGGCACCCGGTGCCATTTTGCGTGAAACGATTGTCTGGAGTGCCAGCACCATTTCTGCGCCAACGGTGATTGCGTCAACACCGACCTGCGGCATGGACGCATGGCCGCCCTGTCCGGTTATCTTGATGTCAAACAGGCTTTCACTGGCGCATATCTGACCCACACGGGTCGAAACCTGCCCGACCGGTGCGCCTGGAAGATTATGAATGGCATAAATCTCATCCATCGGGAATGTTTCGAACAACCCTTCGTCAATCATAGCCTGCGCACCCAACCCGTTCTCTTCGTTGGGCTGGAAAATAAAAACAACCGTGCCGTCAAAGTTGGGTTCTTGGCTGAGTGTCATCGCGGCGCCAAGTAACATGGACATATGGCCGTCGTGGCCGCAGGCGTGCATCACCCCGGCATTTTGAGACACGTGGTCAAATTCATTCAGTTCGGTAAGTGGCAACGCGTCCATATCCGCACGTAACCCGATCACACGGTTTCCGCCGCCGTTCCTTAGAACGCCGACAACACCAACGCCCTGATGAACTTCAAGTCCAAGATTGCGAAGGAATTCGGCAACTCGGGTCTTGGTGCGCATTTCTTGAAAACCAAGTTCTGGATCACTGTGAAAATCATGGCGCAGCGTTTTCAATGTGCTGAAAATGTCAGTCATATTCATCTCTTTTTCGGGTCCAATCTCACCTTAGTGAGCTGCTATATTTGGGGTGCAGTGCATTTCATTTACGTTGCACGATATGCGCGAACGCGGCGTCAAGATCGGTGATCAAATCTGTGGTTGCTTCCAATCCGACATTAAGCCGGACCAACCTAGACCCGTGATCATCCGTTGGCCTGTCGAGGGCGGGATACACGATAGCGAGGCTTGTTACTCCGCCCCAGCTAAGTCCGATCTTAAAGACTTGCAGCGCATCGACGAAGTCTATGACCTGTTGGGCAGTAAACTCTGGGCCAAAGCGGAACGAAAACACGCTAGTTGATCCCAAGAAGTCCCGTTTCCAGATGTCATGTCCGGGACAGGAGGGGAGTGCGGGATGAAATACGACTTCGACCTCGGGGCGTTCGGATAGCCAATTGGCAATGGCCAGCGTTGAAGTTTCAAGGCGATCAAGACGGACATCAAGTGTTTGCAAACCCCGCAGCGCAAGGCTGCAATCATCTGGTGAAACAGCGAGCCCCAATTGGCGGTAAATTGGTCCCAAAGCGGCATATGCCTGGTCATCGCGCGCAGAAACCGAGCCAAGCAACAGATCGCTGTGTCCGCCGACATATTTTGTAAGCGCCTGAATGCTGATATCGACGCCATGCGCGAATGCGTCAAACATGACGCCAGCCGAATAGGTGTTATCAAGCGCTACGGGAACATTTCGCGCATGAGCAGCCGCTACAATTGCTGGGACATCCTGCACTTCCATCGTGACCGACCCAGGGCTTTCGCACCAGATAAGGCTGGTATTGTCGCGGATCAGGCCAGCGATATCGGCACCGATCATCGGATCATAGGCTTCGACTGTCACCGACAGGCCCTTCAACAGCCCTTCTGCCATTTCACGGTTCGGCCCATATGCAGAAAATGGCACCAGTGCGTGGCTTCCAGCCTTACAATAGGACAGATAAACCAGCGCAATGGCGGCCTGCCCTCCAGGCACGATAAAGGTATGCTGGGCGCCCTCAAGATCAGCGAGGCGCGCGGCCAGCTCCAAAGATGTCGGCGTGCCATAAAGGCCGTAGGAATATCCGTTTTCAGATTGCTGCCAATCGTCCGTGACATCCGCTTGCTTCTCAAAAACAACTGTTGAGCCGCGATACGTTGGGGTTGCCAGAGATTTGTAACCGGGACGTGCAAGGGGGGTCGGGTTCAACAGCTTTGTGCGCCAGTCCATTTTGATCTCACCTTCGTAATTGTCGTGATTAAGGTTGGGTCAACAAGAAAACCTAGATGGCCTCTTTGACGGCGCTCAGGAACTTTTGGGTGCGTTCTTTTTTCGGGTTCCCGAACAGCTCCGCGGGTGGGCCTTGCTCCTCGATCTTGCCACCGTAGAAAAAGCACACACGATCTGAAATATCGCGCGCAAATCCCATCTGGTGGGTCACCATCAACATGGTCAGATTGTGTTCTGACACCAGTTTGCGAATGACATTTGTGACCTCGCCGATGACTTCGGGATCTAGCGCGGAGGTGACCTCATCAAACAACATGACCTTGGGGCGCATCGCCAGAGCGCGCGCAATCGCCACACGCTGTTGTTGTCCACCGGAAAGACGCGAGGGATGCTGGTCCTTTTTGCCGATCATGCCAACCAGTTCGAGCAATTCTTCAGAACGGTCGCGGGCTTCGGCCTTTGGCATCCCCAAAACTTGAACCGGACCTTCCATGCAGTTTTCCAACGCTGTCATATGCGGGAACAGATTGAAGTGTTGAAAGCACATGCCAATGTCCGCACGCCGCTCTCGCAGATGGCGTTGATTGGCAGGAATGAGTTTGCCGTTTTTCGGCATGTGAGTCAGCGGTTTACCATCTACGTAAATGACCCCGCTGTTGATCGTCTCCAACGTCATGAGCATGCGCAAAACGGTGGTTTTCCCCGATCCTGACGGACCGATGATGGACACCATCTCGCCTGCTGCAACATCAAGATCCAGATCATCGAGGACGACCAAAGAGCCGTAGGCCTTGCGGACTTTTCTGAAACTGACCATTGGTCGGGGATCGCCGGTGATTTCAAGTGGGTATTGGGACATATTTTCCATGACCTTACATTCCTAGTTTGCGGCGCACGTAGCCTTCGAAAGCCCGGATCAGGCCTGCTGTCGGCAATGAAATGGCCAGAAAAATCAAACCAACCATCGTGTAGGGTTCGAGGAAACGATAGTTCTCTGACCCGATGGCATTGGCAGTATGAATGAGTTCGGCAACACCAATGACCGAAAGCATCGGCGTGTCTTTGAAAATACCGACCAGATAATTGCCCATTCCGGCCAAGGCAGACGGGATGGCCTGTGGAATGATAACGCGGCGATATTTTTGCAGTGTTGACATGTTAAGCGCGGTTGCCGCCTCCCACTGTCCGCGCGGCACGCTTTCAATGCCGCCACGATACACTTCGGACAGATAACAGGCGTAATGCAGACCGATCGCAATCATGCCTGACATCCATGGGCTGAGGCGTATGCCGAATTGCGGCCCGACATAAAAAATGAAGAAGATTTGCAAAATGAGGGGCGTTGAACGGATAAACTCAACGACCTCACGTATGATCAGCGTGACAATTCGGTAAGGTGTGCGCTGTCCAAGTGCCAGAAACAATCCCAAAACCAAGGCAATCCCATAGCCTGCGATTGCCGCGATCAGTGTATTGCCAGTTGCCTGCAACAACCGGGGGAGGATTTCCCAGACAAAGTCCCATCGCCAGTCAACCATGGATCAAGCCCTCCCCATTTTGCGGGCCATGAAGCGTTCCAGCCAGCGCATGAAGGGCGTGACGAAAAACCGGGCCAAGATGTAGTAGATTACAAGTGCAGTTCCAAAGATCTGCGCGGACAGGAACGTTGAAGCGTTGATCTGTTTGGCCTCAAACATCAGGTCTGTCACTGAAATCAGCGACACCAGCGCTGTCCCTTTTAACAGTTCGATCATCAGGTTCCCCCAAGGCGGCAACATGTTGACCAAAGCCTGAGGCAGAATAATCCGGCGCATGCGTTTGGCCGGGCTCATGTTGATGGCCAACGCGGCTTCCCATTGCCCTTTCGGGACTGACAGGATGCCGCCGCGAACAAGTTCCGCGCCATAGGCACCGATGTTCATCCCAACGGCAATATATCCTGCTGTGAACTTTTCGATGGTGATTCCAAAGAGCGGCAGGACAAAGAAAATCCAATAAAGCTGCACCAGAAGAGAGGTGCCACGAAATACTTCGATATAGGTGATCGCAGAGCCGCGCAGAATTCGATTGTTCGACAGTTTCAGCAAAGCCATAGCGAGCGAAATTGCGATACCCAGAATGGCGGCAAGAAAAAACTGTGCAATTGTGATGCCCGTACCTGACAAAAGGCGGGGCCAATACTGGCCGAAAAATTCAATGAATGTCATGGTGTTGGTCCATCTACCGACGTCAATGAAAAGGGGCAGACCTGAATTGTCTGCCCCACGCAGTTCCTAGCGGTTTTCGCAGGCCCAATCCATTGTCACATCGCCGGGCAAATGAACGTCGGTATAGCCATGCACTGCAACAGTCTCGAGCATCTCTGCGCTGCCAAGATAGGCCGCTTGCGCAGCATTATAATCGGCCACAAAATCGCTGTCGTCAGACCGAAAGCCCATACCAGCCCAGTTCTTGGTCCACTCTGGCAGTTGGGCAGCATCACCCAATTCCAATTTACCTTCTGAGGCTTGAACAAGGCTATCTGCCTCGAAATAAGTCAGAACCGCCGCATCCGCACGCCCAGCATTGAGCGCTGCGAACATTTCGGTTGGACCAGGAACTTGCATCAATTGTGCATCCGGAATGCCAACTTTTCGCGCTGCTTCCACAGTGTTGTAGCCTGCGCCCAGCGTCAAAACGTATTCAGAGTTGAGGATATCGTCATAGGTGTTGATGTTCTTTGGGTTTCCGGCTTCAACCAGAAATGCGTCACCAAATGCCCCGGCAGGTTCCGAAAAAGCGATGTTCTCACACCGGGCGCCGGTGATGTACAGACCGCCGGTGATAAGGTCGTAACGGCCCGCCTGAAGACCAGGGATCAAACCGCCCCATTCTGTCACGACCGTTTCGATGTTTGTGTAACCCATGGATTTCAGCGTGTTGACGGCAATATCATTCATAAAGCCTTCGGCGTTGCCATCGGCGCCGGGGAAACCAAAGTTAGGAATATTGGAAAACCCGATCCGAATGGGCTCACCTGCGTCGATGCGGTCTTGCAAAGGACCCGCCAAGGCTGGTGCTGCGGCTATGATCGTCGCAATGGCCGCAGCGCTTGCGAGCTTCAGAAAATTCAATGTCATATTCTACTCCCTGTTGTGTGGTCGATGGTCATGGATCAATGCGATCCATTTTGGTGTGCCCCAATTTGGAGCTTAGGACTCGTCGCGGCACACGGCCTGACGAGGGTGAACGTTTGTCGGTGTCCGCAGACCTTGCTGAATCATGGCGCTGTCACATCTGCCAACATGCGTTGGCTCTTGGGGTCATAAAACGGGGTCACGCTGACCTCTGCGGCGATGGCCACGCCTTCGACCATCACGGTGTAAGCGCCGGCATTCAAAGATTGCTTGTCGGTTGCACCCTCAGGCAGGTTCACGAAGCAAAGCCCTACTGACGCCCCTACTGTCCTGCCAACGGCCCCAGCAGTGACATAGCCCACAACTTTCCCGTCCCGCAGAACGGGCTCATTATGGTGCAATAGGGGTTCAGGATCTTTCAGCATGATCGAACACAGGAATGGCCCTATGTTTTCGGCCTTTCGCGCTAAATAGGCATCGCGTCCGATGAACGGGATCGGCTTTTTGGTTTTGCAGGCAAATTCCAACCCAAGTTGGTGGGGGGCTTCAGTGTAAGCCATATCATGGCCCCAATGAACGAAGCCTTTTTCAAGCCGGAGCGCATTCAAGGCTTCGCCGCCGATTAGACGCAGGCCGAATGCCTTGCCCGCGTCCATCAGCACGTCAAAGACATGTTCGGCGAAATCCGGAGTGACGAAAATCTCCCAACCGAGTTCGCCGGAGTAGGACAAGCGCTGCGCGGTGACACGCGCATGGCCAATATGGAACGTGCGGTGGCTGTTGAAGGGGAATGCCCCTTGCGACAGATCGGCATCGCTGACGGCGGCCAACAACTCGCGGCTTTTGGGGCCCATGATGGCCAAAACCCCATATGACGCGGTAACGTCGCGCAGGCGAACATCTTCACCTGTCTCTATATGGTCCCGCAGGTGCAAATAGTCGCGCCGCGTATGCGAGATCGAGCTCATCATCATGAAAGAGTCATCGCCGTACCGCGCGACGGTGACATCGCTTTCGATCCCGCCGCGTTCATTGAGCAACAATGTGTAGGCCACGCGTCCGTTCGCCATCGCCATGTTGTTGGTGCAGATACGCTGCAAAAAGTTTTCGGCGTCCGCACCTTCGACCATGAGCTTACCCAGCATCGTATAGTCGATCATCGCCACGTCCTCGCGGGCGGCTTTTTGTTCTTCCTGCACATAGTCAAACCAGTTTTGGCGGCCAAAGCTGTATTCGTTTTTCGGCTCTACCCCTTTTGGCGCGAACCAGGCAGGGCGTTCCCAGCCCTGCACTTCGGCAAAGCAGGCACCATTGGCCTTGAGTGCGTGGTAAAACGGCGTTTTGCGCAGATTACGGGCGGTCGTGCGTTGGTAGTTCGGCCAGTGCATCGCATAGGTCTGCACCAATGTTTCGGGACAGCGTTCACGCAGGTAAAGGTCTCGCGCCTGAAACTCCTCGCAACGTTTGGGATCCATTTCGCTCAGATCAATCGGAGGATGCCCGTCGATGATCCATTGCGCCAGCGCCCGCCCCGCGCCAGAGCCGGACTGAATGCCGGTCGAATTCACGCCACCCAAGACGAAGTACCCTTTGATGTCAGGCGCTTCTCCCAGAATGAAACGCCCGTCATAGGAATAGCTTTCAGGACCATTAAAGAAGGTGCGAATGCCAGTTTCCATCAGCAACGGCACCCGGTTCATGGCCATTTCCAGCACGTCCATCACGTCGTCTTCAACGAAGGGAAGTGAATCGAAACAGAAGTCTTCGGAAATCCCCTGCATGCCCCAAGGCTTGGCGTGATTATGGGCAAACCCGAACAACAGTTTTCCGGCGTCTTCCTTGAAATACGTACCATCACAATAGGATCGCAGAACCGGCAGATCATTGGGTAAATTATCAATGGCTTCAGTCACCAGATAGTAATGCTCGCAGGCATGTAGCGGGACGCCAACACCGTTTTGTTGACCCAGTTCCCGCGCCCACATTCCGGCACAGTTGACCACGACATCAGCTGTTATGGTTCCCTGATCCGTGCGCACACCGCTGGCTTTACCCTCATGTGTTAAAACCTGTTCGACTTTGATGTGCTCGAATATCTTTGCGCCATGTAGTCTTGCGCCCTTGGCCAATGCTTGGGTCAGATCAATCGGATTGGCAGAGCCATCGCTGGGCATGTAGATACCGCCAAGCACCCCTTCGGGGTTCATCAAAGGCCAGCGTTCCTTGATTTCATCTGTGCTGATCGCGTGGGCTTCTATTCCGAACAATGAGGCAAAGTCGGCCTTGCGCTTCAACTCCGCGTGGCGTTCATCGTTCGCTGCAATGGAGATTGACCCCGAGCGACGATAGCCGGGATTCTGGCCGGTTTCAGCTTCGATTTCCTGCAGCAATTCAATGCCGTATTTGGCAAATGCCGTGGTGGCGTGGCTACCCTGCAATTGGCCAACCAGTCCGGCGGCATGCCATGTGGTGCCGCAGGTCAGCTGCTTGCGTTCCAGCAAAACAACGTCGGTCATTCCCTGTTTGGCCAGATGATAGGCAACAGAACAACCGTGAATACCACCGCCAATGATGACGACTTGTGCATGGGAAGGCAGCTGCTTTTTCATGTCGGGATTGTCCTGTCGCTCTAAGTGATAATGGGAAGTTCGGGCGCGGCGCGGCGGCTTAACAATTCGGCACCATCCTCTCGGATGACGATATTTTCCTCGTGCAACATCATCTTGCCGTCGCCAAAGGCGAAACCCGGCTCCAGCGTCAGAACCATGCCTGCCTGAATGGGCGTGTGGTCCGCTGGCATGTTTGATGGCCATTCAGTCACTTGCATGCCAAGCCCGTGGCCCATGCGGCCGATCTGATGGGCGCTGCATCCTCCGTCTTCCAGAACCTTGGCCATCGCTGACCAGAGTTGCGATGTGGTGATGCCGGGGCGTGCGGCTTGCAGGCCCGCTTCGGTGGCCCGAAAGGCAAGGTCATAAGCAACCTTCGCCTCGTCCGAGGCATGGCCAAAGGCAAAGTTGCGATCAAAATCGCAGCTATACCCATCATACAATGATCCAGTGTCCAGAAGCAGAAGGTCACCGTCTTCAATCACCCGATCAGAGGGGCGGTTTATGACATCTACAATTCCATTCGGCCCCGAACTGCCCACAAGATAGGGCACGTCGTCGGCACCATGTTGAAGCAAGTCGATTTTGAATTTGGCAAAAGCCTGTCGTTCGGTATCACCAGCCTTGATGTGGTTCGGCAGGTTTTCGAAAGCAGAAGAGGCGATGCTGCAAATCCTTGCGATCTTAACAATTTCCGCTTGGGATTTCACCATGCGCAGGCTGCGGATCACTTCGGTTCCATCGGCAATCTGCACGCCATCAAGGCGCTGGCTCAGGGCCGCAAAATCGGCGGCCGGCATGCGGATATGGGTTTCGTGCCCCATGGGAATGCCCAGCACTCCGCCCACTGGCAGAACCTCGCGCAGCGTATCGGCCAGCAGTGAGATGCCATCATCCTCGGGCTGTGGTGCCAGCCATGTGCGGACATCACTCAACCAGGTTTGCGACATGCTCGGCCCGCCAATTTCGGGGATCACGGCGATGGGCGCGCCCTTGGCCGGGATCACCACGAACCAAGGCCGGGTGGGGCTCAGCCAGAAGATTGTGTCAAAGCCTGTAAAATATCGAACTTCGGGTTCTGT
Organism: uncultured Sulfitobacter sp.; assembly: GCA_965363735.1. Taxonomy (GTDB): domain Bacteria; phylum Pseudomonadota; class Alphaproteobacteria; order Rhodobacterales; family Rhodobacteraceae; genus Sulfitobacter. Next base: position 10,993 of record CBDTUA010000056.1, read on the forward strand.
TGTTAGCAACAGCGCACCCAAGCCAAGACGCGCCATGATCTTTTGTGCGGCAGCGGTCCGCTGTTCAAACTCGCCAGTGGGGAAGCCACGATCGGCTTTTGGGTGAGAGTGCGTCATGATATCAGTTCACTTCAGCTAAGGGGTGATGAAAAAGTTGTCCTGAGGCCTCGGGGCCGCCATCCATGCCCGCCAACCGCATCAGATGCCAAGCAAGCGCTTGATTGCTGGAAATGACGGGTTTACCCAAACGCGTTTCGGCGGCGCCAATAATTGGCAAAGTGCGCAGGCTGGTGCAGGAGACAAACACCCCATCACAATCTTCACGCGCGCCGATTTGCTCGACAGCCTCCAAGATGCTTTGCGATGAGATGCGGGCGACTTTGAAATCATCGGTTTGGTTGAAGGATGCGACTGCATTAATGGCAATGCCCGCTGCCTTCAGATTCTCGCGCATTTCCGACGTGACATCCGCTGCATAGGGCGTCACCAGGGCAATCCGGTTTAGTCCAAGCGCTCGCAAGGCGGCTTTGCAGGCGGTCAGCGGATTGCTGGTCATCGCCTTGGGATGTACGCCGCGCAGGATCTGATCGACGCGGCTTTCGCCGATCATCGTGGCACCGGACGTACAGCAATAGCCAATGACGTCAAAATCAAACTGCGCCGGAAGCAGTGCCGCCGCGACCGGCATATCCGCTTCCATCTGTCTGAGGGTCTCTGGCGTCACTTCCATCGCGTTGGGAATACGCGCATGATAAAGCGCTACGTCATCGCGTCGCAAAATTGAGGCAAATTCATGCTCGATGGTCTGATCCGTCTGGAGAACAACCAACCCAATTTTGGCGCGCGCACCCAGCCCATTATCAACCTCAAAGGGCAAGCTCTGGATATGTGTCTGGTCGTTCATGGCCGACCATCCTCGCCAAATCTGTTTGGGCTTGTGCTTAACGCCGCACGGTTCCGTACCCGCGAAGCACGCTTCTGCGCCGCTATTCGGGCGTAAGATTCAGTTATTTGTTTCACGATGCCCCCTTGCGCCTAACACTCCCGCGTCTGTACGAAATGCCTGTCGGTGATGGCATCTTCCAGTCGGGTTGGTATATACCAATTAGGCTGGTATATACCAACCATGACGTAAGGGAAAGAAAAATGATATGATGGCTTCCAATGACTGATTCCGCGCAAAATTCGAGTGACAGCGTCCCGCACTTTCAGAGGATCACCGATGACATCCGGCGGAGAATTCGGAGTGGCGTACTGGCAGAACATGCAGCTTTGCCATCAGAGCGGACAATCGGAGAACTCTTTGGAGTCAGTAGGATGACAGCGCGTCGCGCGTTGGTGGCCATCGAGATTGAAGGGCTTGCCTATAGCTCCGGCCGGAAAGGCAGGTTTGTTTCACCCAAGCGGCTCAGGTATGACATCGGCAGCATGGTGAGCTTCTCGGCAGCTGCTGAAGCGGAGGCAATCGGCATGACGATCAAGCTGATTGATGCGGGCGTCGTGCAGGCCGATTCGACACTTGCGGCAACCTTGGCCGTCGAGTTGGGAACCGACCTATTCAAATATACGCGGCTCTTTCTGATCCGTGGGCATCCGACATTTATCGAAGTTGAATATGCCATCGCTGGGCTGTTCCCCGGCTTTTTGGACTTTGATCTTCAGCAATCCACGATGATGTTGTTCGACCAGCATTATAACATCAGCGGTCGCACTGGTGAAATCGTGATACGCATGCGCTCGATTCAAGAGCTCGAAGCCAAGTTGCTCGGGCTTGCATCCTACAATGCCGGGATTGAACTTGAGCAAATCACCTATGATCAAAACGGCCGGCCATTTTGTTTTGATCAGCAGATCTGGCGTGGGGAGTTGGCCGAATTTTCTGGACTGGCAGTCGCGATCGATCCAAAGACGAAAGATATGCTGGAGGATTAACATCACGCCAGAACGAGTCATTGGCTAAACGCGGCAAAAAAGCTTGCTCTGTTTGTCGGCCTAGCCTGAGACGATGTGTTACCACGACGTTTCTAGACATAGACGATATCATTCGGGCGTTCGTAGTCTGCGGCAGCAAAAGTCAAGGCTGCCAACTCTTACTGCGTCCACGCCCTTGGTGACACTTCTTTGCGGAACGAAAGGCATTTCAACTTCGTTGAACAAATGGGTGTAACCCATTCTATAGCTTCTTACCGATGGAAGAGAGGGGCGGTTGTCGCGATGGTTCAAAATGGCAACGACTTGATGCACGCAAATCCTGCACAACCCAAATTGAAGGTCGGCAAAGCGAAGCAAAGCAGACATACGATGCAATCGCAGCGAATTGGGGCTCCGTCCCGCACAGCAGACCTCAGAGTTTGTTGCAGCTAACGGCGGCTCCGAGCCCAAACTACCGGATACTGCAATATGCACCTAGGTCTGGTTACGCGGTAATTATTCGTAGCCCGAGCAAATCGCGGGCTTGCTGAGCTACCCCCCGAACATCGGACACTGACGTAAGCTGCGATTTGTAGTTTGCT
>CBDTUA010000057.1:0-12408 GCA_965363735.1 uncultured Sulfitobacter sp.
CAAATTTCAAGCTGAACCGCGCCGCCGCTCTGACCGAGTGGCGCGGTCTCTGCGCAGACTAACAGTTTGAGGTTGCTGAAGCAACAGAGACTGGTTCGCATTTGTCTGACAGCCCCCATTTGGCACTTTCAGAGCAAAATCAGTGAGGCGGGCAGGGTGAGAAGTTAGCGTTGCAACAAAGGGATTGTACGGCCAAAGACAAAGTTGGCATACTCTGAGTACCGGTTTTGAAACGAGGAGAGCGCAAGTGTCTGATCTATTTCGAATGTCTGCAACAGAAATTGCGAACGCGGTCCGATCCAAACGACTTTCCGCTTTGGAGGTTACCGAGGCACATTTGGCAAGGATCAGTAATGTTAATTTAGCGATCAATGCCGTGGTCCAGGAGTTGCCTGATGAGGCCCTTGAATCGGCACGCGCAGTGGATGCGCTTGTCGCGCAGGGTAAAGATCCAGGTGTCTTGTGCGGTGTCCCCGTCACGATAAAAGTGAATGTGGATCAGAAGGGCTATGCCACAACAAACGGGCTGCAACTTCAAAAAAACCTAGTCGCGCAAAGCGATAGCCCGGTCGTGTCAAACATCCGCGCTGCCGGGGGTGTTATCGTCGGGCGCACCAACACCCCTGCTTTTTCTTTACGCTGGTTCACCAAGAACAACCTGCATGGCCAAACACTCAACCCTCGCGACAAAACTATTACCCCCGGTGGATCCTCTGGCGGTGCGGCAGCGGCGGTCGCCAGCGGCATGTGCGCGCTTGGGCACGGAACCGATATTGCAGGCTCAATCCGCTATCCCGCATACGCTTGTGGTCTGCATGGTATTCGCCCGACCGTGGGCCGTGTCGCTGCCTATAATGCATCCGGTCCGGATCGTCATATTGGCGCGCAGCTCATGGCAGTTTCGGGTCCCATTGCGAGGACCATTTCGGATATCCACCTTGCTTTGATCGCGATGTCGGCAAAGGACACCCGCGATCCGTGGTGGGTGCCTGTGCAGCACGATCAAGGGGCGTTTCCCAAACGCGTAGCTCTTACCGTTGCGCCAGACGGGATGCCGGTCGAAAAAGAGGTCGAGCACGCCTTGCGGGATGCCGCAAATCGCCTCAAAGACGCTGGCTGGATCGTGGAAGAAGTGATTTGTCCGCCAATGCGTCCGGCAGCCAAAATCAACGAGCAGCTCTGGATGACAGAGATGCGCATCGGTGCAGATGAAATGGTTCAAAGAGAAGGAGAAGAAGACTCTCAGTTCGTCTACCAGCAAATGAAAAACAGAGTTGATCCGTTGGATGTCGAAGGGCTGTTGGGGGCTTTGCAGGCGCGTGCGGGTATCGTGCGCGAATGGGAAGAATTCATGCATAAATACCCTATTCTGATCTGTCCGGTTTCCGGACAGCTCCCGTTTTCTCAGCAGCAGGATGTTCAGTCAGAAGCCGCGTTTGAGGCGATCATGGAAGCACAGCTCACTCAGCGCGCTTTGCCTGCGATGGGGTTGCCGGGCCTGACGGTGACAACGGGGTTTGTCGGCAAGATATCCGTAGGTGTGCAACTTATCGCAGGTCGTTTTAGAGAGGATATTCTGCTTGCCGCAGGTGCAGATATCGAGCGAACCGGACCAATTATCGAAGTTTCTGACGCAATCTAGATGGTGTCGGAAGCAGACTCTTGGCTCGTTCATAGCAAACAAAATTAGTTGAGGCGGGCAGGGCGACCACCTAGCTTTTATGGATGACAAAGCGTTCCCCCTTCCGCTACTTCAAGACGCGCCCCGAGATCATCCGTCTGGCCGTTATGATGTATGTTCGGTTTCCGCTGTCGCTTCGAAATGTTGAGGATCTTTTTTACGAACGCGGTATCGATATCAGCCACGAGACGGTTCGATTTTGGTGGAACAGATTTGGTCCAATATTTACCGCTGAAATTCGTCGCAGTACACGGCTCAGTCCACAACCATTTCAGCGCGCAGCGCCATCTCTACAACCGATCAAATTTCAAGCTGAACCGCGCCGCTGCTCTGGCCGAGTGGCGTCAACCTTGTTCAGCATAGGTTCCGACGTTTTGCGGCCCACTGAGATTGGTTCGCATTTGTCTGACAGCACCATTTCATGGGTACACGAAGCCGCGGAATGAACCGCTCAGACCGCAGTGCTGAATTTGTTTTCAAAGAGCAGCCCGGCGCTTGGACTATGTCGGCGGGGGCAAATTGCGCAGTCGTCATCGCGCCTGATGACTGGCGTGGATGCGCTAATAATGGCTGATGGCGCGGGCGGCCTGTTGGCCCAGAGGAACGACTTGCTGGACGTAATCCTCCTCCGTCCATTCAGCCAGCGACCCTGCGATGTGAATCGCGGCAACAGGCGCGCCCTTATTGTTCAGCACTGGAAAGGCGACGGCAATTTCACCCGATAAGATCTGATTGATGGTCAGCGCATACCCTTTGTTGCGGGTCTGCGCGACGTGGTCCATCACCTGCGAAACTGTGGTCACGGTATCTGGCGTAAAGGGGCGGCGATCAGACCGCTCGACGATGTCGCGTGCCTGGGCGTCCGGGAGTTTGGACAGGATTGCCCAACCGCCTGAACTGCAAAACGTGGGCACGCTGTGGCCCACAAGGGACGTGTTGAACGTCTGCCGCTTGGTCTGCAGGCGCACGGCATAGACGACGCGCACATCATCAAATAGCGACAGGTCCACGCGTTCCCGCACAGATTTCCGCAATTCCTGCAAAACGGGCGTGGCCCGGCGCACCAAGGGATCCAGTCGCAGGCAATCAAGCGTATGATCCAGAATGCGAATGCCGGGGATAAACCCATGACCACCCGGGTCGCGCCGCACATATCCAAGGGTGCGCAAAGTATGTACCATCCGCTGTGCCGCACTGCGGTCGATGCCCGCGCGGCTTGCAAGTTCTGACAGGCTCAGCGGCCCGTCGGCATGGTGAAACGCCGACATGACCATCAATGCCTTTTCCACAGATTGTACGAAAAGCGATCCGTCGCGGTCTGTTGCACTTAAATTGCGCAAACCTGGTTCAGCGCGGGTGGTATTTCTAGGCATTTTGTTGCTCTCCGACGCTAGTCCATTGACTTTGCGTCAACACGGCCCCTACGATCATTATGCGATCTTACTGTATCGTTTGGCAATACAGTTTTGCAATAAGTTGTGCTGGAGTGTTGAAAAACACCAATACGGCCAACAGGGGGAATGAAATGTCAAAGCGCGTCGCGCTTGCTGGATTTTTGCATGAAACAAACACATTTGCGCCAACAAGGGCGCTGATGTCTGATTTCGTGCAGGGCGGTGGCTACATGCCACTGTCGCACGGGACCGCGATGATTGCGCAGAGCAGGGGCATCAATCTTGGTATATCAGGCGCGTTGACGTTTGGGGAATCAGTCGGCTGGGATATGGTGCCGATCCTTTGGGCTGGCGCAATTCCGTCTGCACATGTCAGCAAGGATGCCTACGAAAGCATCACCGACGATATCATTTCAGGCATCCTTGCCGCGGGTCCGCTGGATGGTGTGTTTCTGGACCTGCACGGCGCAATGGTCGCAGAGCATGAGGATGACGGCGAAGGCCGATTGCTGCAGCGGGTGCGCAAGGCCGTTGGGCGGGATGTTCCAATGGCGGCAGCGTTGGATTTGCACGGGAATATTACTCAAGAGATGGTTGACGCTGCCGACGTGCTGGTCGGGTTTCGCACCTATCCGCATGTGGATATGGCCGATACGGGCACGCGGGCCGCGCAGCAGCTAGATGATCTGATGGCGCGCGGCACATCCTTTGCCAAGGCGTTTCGCCGCTTGCCGTTTCTAGTGCCCATCGCGTGGCAAAGCACGCGGGCAGAACCAGGGCGCGCGATCTATGATCTGGTCGCTGAAACAGAAGGCGGTGACATTACTAGCGCCTCTTTCTTCTTTGGGTTCCCGGCGGCAGATTTCGAAGGCTGTGGTCCGACGGTTATTTGCTATGGTGACACGCAGGCGGCTGCGGATGCCGCCGCTGATGGAATCGAAAAGTCAGTTCTGCTGGCTGAACCCGCTTTCGCGGGTCAAACCTATGACCCTGATGCCGGGGTGATCGAGGCGATGCGCATCGCACAAACCGCCACGCGCCCCGTTGTGTTGGCCGACACCCAGGACAATCCGGGTGCGGGTGGCGATTCAAATACAACCGGTATGCTGCGCGCCTTGGTGCGTCAGGGGGCGACACGTGCGGCCTTGGGCAACATGGTCGATCCAAAGGCCGCGGCGGCTGCGCATGCTGCCGGACTCGGTGCCGAGATTGATATTGCCTTGGGCGGCTTTTCTGGCATCCGCGGCGACGCCCCGTATGAGGCGCGTTTTGTTGTGCAAACCCTGTCGGATGGCAAGTTGATCGCGTCTGGGCCTTTCTATGGTGGCGCGCATCTGGATATGGGCCCATCAGCCTGCCTGCGGATTGGAGATGTGCGGGTTGTCGTCACCACGCACAAGGCGCAGATGGCTGATCAGGAAATGTACCGTTTCGTCGGGATAGAACCCACTGAACAGGCAATCCTGGTCAACAAGAGCTCTGTTCATTTTCGTGCCGATTTCGACCCAATTGCGGAAGCGATCCTGACCTGCACGGCACCCGGCCCGATGCCGGTCAGCCCCGCCAGCCTTCCTTTCACCAAATTGGCGCGAGGCATGCGGTTGGAACCGCTTGGCCGCGCCTTTGATCCGCAAAATGCTGCGTGATCCAAAACATGAACAACCTTCAATCAAAGGAGCCGCATACCACCTTCAGATAAGACACCAAGCCGCAAAAGGGTGATTGAGCCCGGCATAAAGTAAGCAACCAATGGGAGTTCAAAATGAACATGTCTATGAATTTAGAAACAAAACCTACGGGACTGCGCAATAAGTTACGCAGTTCCCTGTTCAGCGCGACACTGGCAAGTATTGCCTTGATGGCGGGTCCGGTCAGCGCCGAGACATTGCGTGCCGTCATGCATTCGGCCTTGCGGGTTCTCGACCCTATCATGACCACCGCCTACATGAGCCGTAACCACGGTTACATGATCTTTGACACGCTTTACGCGCTTGATAGCAACCTTGTCCCGCAGCCGCAGATGGTCGAAAGCCACACGGTATCGGATGATGGTCTGGTCTATAAATTCACCTTGCGTGAGGGCCTGAAGTTCCACGACGGCGCGCCTGTGACCGGCGACGATGTCGCGGCTTCTATTGCGCGGTGGGGCGAACGTGACGGCATGGGACAGGTTCTTATGTCCTTTGTCGAAAGCATGGGGTCGGACGGCGACAACGTTTTTGTCATCAACCTGAAGCAGCCTTATGGCCTTGTGATTGACAGCTTGTCCAAGCCATCGTCAAATGTGCCGTTTATCATGCCAAAACGTTTGGCCGAAACACCATCGACAGAGCCGATCCCCGAACAGATCGGGTCCGGTCCGTTCAAGTGGATGGCGGATGAGTTCCAGCCCGGCGTAAGGGTGGTTTACGAAAAGTTCGAAGATTACGTGCCACGCGATGAACCCGCCAGCTGGGCATCGGGCGGCAAGGTCGTCAATATCGACCGTGTCGAATGGATCGTCATGGCCGATGACCAGACGGCATTGAACGCCCTTCAAGCCGATGAAATCGACTATTGGGAACAGCCTCCTGCCGATCTGTTGCCGATTCTGGAAGCGAACCCAGACATCACCGTCAAGAACCTGAATGCTCTGGGCTTTCAGACCATCATGCGCCCCAACACGCTGAACGCGCCAATGGATGACGCCCGTATTCGCAACGCAGCGATTGCGGCAGTCAACCAGAAGAACGTTCTGGATGCGCTGGTCGGGACACCGGAACTGTACAATATCTGCGGTGCGATGTTCGTCTGTGACACACCGCTGGCCACCGATATCGGGTCCGAAACCTTGACGGCAGGCAACGGCATGGAAAAAGCCAAGGCCCTTTTGGCCGACGCTGGGTATGATGGAACGCCTATCGTTCTGATGCACCCAACGGACGTGGCATCTTTGCGGTCGCAACCTGTTGTTGTGGCGCAAGCGATGCGCGACGTGGGCTTTGTGGTCGATCTGCAAGCGATGGACTGGCAGACCCTTGTGGGTAAGCGGGCAAGCCAGGCGTCTATCGCCGACGGTGGCTGGCACATGTTCATCACCAACTGGGTGGGCGCAGATGTGTTCAACCCGTTGGTCAACAACATGGTGAACGGCAAGGGTAAAGACGGCGGCTGGTTTGGCTGGCCCGACGTCCCAAAGATCGAAGAACTGCGCACGGCATATGCCACGTCGCAATCCTTGGATGAACAAAAGGAGATAGCCGAGGAAATCCAGAAGATCGCCTATGAAGAAGGCATGTACGCGCCGATTGGCCAGTATTTCGTGCCCGCTTCGTGGTCCAACAGGCTGGAGGGCGTGCTGGACGGTCCGGCACCATTCTTCTGGAACATCACCAAGAACTGATAAGAACCCCGGCTCCGCGCGGACACGCGCGGAGCCACCTCATTCCAAAATTCATTCCTCCGAAAGGTCCGCCTGATGGTCGTCTATATCGTGAAGCGCATCCTTGCCGCGATCCCCGTGATGGGGTTTGTCGCCTTGTTCGTTTTTCTGTTGCTGCGCCTGACGCCGGGCGATCCGGCTGCAATTATCGCCGGTGATACCGCCACTCCCGAACAGCTTGATGCGATCCGAGAGTCCCTTGGGCTGAATGACCCGATGTTTGTCCAGTTCTACAACTGGATCACGCAACTGTTGCAGGGCGACTTTGGTACCTCGATCCTGTCTGGCAAACCGGTGATCGAACTGATCGTCGACCGGATGGAGCCGACGATCAGTCTGGCCCTGACGACCATTATCCTGTCGGTCATCATAGCTGTGCCACTGGGCGTGATTGCCGCATGGAAGCAGGGCACGCTGATTGACCGCTTCGTGATGATGCTGTCCGTCCTGGGGTTTTCGATACCGGTTTTCGTGATCGGCTATCTGATGATTTCGCTATTTTCGATGCAGCTTGGCTGGTTTCCGGTTCAGGGGTTTAGGCCCATCGGCGAGGGGTTGGGTGATTTCTTTCACCGCATTGCCCTGCCGACATTCACGCTGACGCTGCTGTATATAGCGCTGATTGCGCGGATCACCCGGACGTCTATGCTGGAAATTCTGGGCGATGATTACGTGCGCACCGCCCGCGCCAAGGGGCTGCCCGAAAGCCGGGTGCTGATGCGCCACGCGCTGCGCAATTGTTCCGTGCCGATCATCACGGTGATCGGCATCGGGTTTGCGCTGATCATTTCGGGCGTTGTTGTCACTGAAAGCGTGTTCAACCTGCCTGGCTTGGGGCGTCTGACCGTCGATGCGGTGTTGTCGCGGGACTATCCCGTTATTCAGGCCGTTATACTTCTCGCCTCTCTCATCTACGTGGTGATCAATCTGCTGATCGACATCGCGTATGTACTGCTTGACCCAAGGATCCGTTACGCATGACTGACCAAATGGCCTCTGTCGCCCCGCCGGACCGCATTTCGCCGCTAACGCGCACCCGTGACATCGTATTCTCAAGTCCTCTCGTGACGATTGCGTCGCTGATCCTGGGCATCATCGTTCTGTCGGCAATTTTCGCGCCTTGGGTCGTGCCCCATGATCCGGTGCGTCTGACACCGTCCGTTCGCCTGAAACCGCCAAGCGAGACGTATTGGCTCGGCACCGATGCCTATGGGCGCGACCTGTTTTCGCGGATCATCACCGGCGGGCAAATCTCGCTTGTGGTGGGGGTGGCCGCGGCGATCTTTGCGGTCGCGTTTGGCCTGCTGTTTGGGTTGCTGGCCGGATACATCCGTTGGATTGACGCAGTGCTGATGCGGATGGTCGACGGTCTGATGGCGATCCCAAGCATCCTGCTGGCGATTGCGATTGTATCGCTTTGGGGGGCCAGCCTTTGGACGGTTCTGGTTGCCATCACCATCCCCGAAGTGCCGCGCGTTGTGCGGCTGGTCCGGTCGCTGGTGCTGTCAGCGCGTGAAGAACCCTATGTCGAGGCGGCGATTGCTGCAGGATCCCCCACATGGCTGATCATGCGTCGTCATCTGGTGCCCAACACCATCGCGCCGCTGATCATCCAAGGCACATACATCTGCGCCAGCGCCATCCTGACAGAGGCGATCCTGTCGTTCCTGGGGGCGGGGATCAGCCCTGAAACGCCAAGCTGGGGCAATATCATGGCCGAAGGACGGATTTATTTCCAGATCAACCCCGGTATCGTGCTGTGGCCAGGGCTTGTGGTATCGGTCGCGATTTTATCGATCAATCTTCTGGGGGATGCGGTGCGTGATGCGCTGGATCCGCGTATGGCAAAGCGGGGGATCGACAGATGAGCCTTTTAGAAATTTCAGGCCTGCGCATTGCGCTGAATGGCGATGATGACAAGCAGGTGGTCAAGGGTCTCGACCTGAAGATCGAACCGGGTCAGACGATGTGTCTGGTAGGGGAATCCGGGTCCGGCAAATCGCTAAGTGCGCTGGCGACGATGGGGCTGCTGCCCAGTGCTCTGTCGCCGATTGCGGGATCCATCACGTTGAAGGGCGAAAGCCTGCTTGACGCAAGCCCGGCGCGGATGCGTGCTTTGCGGGCGACGTCGATGTCGATGATCTTTCAGGAACCTATGACCGCACTGAACCCGGTGGCGCGGGTCGGCCAGCAGATCGAAGAGGTGTTGGAGTTCCATTCCGACCTGTCCAAATCCGCACGCCGCCGTCGCGTGATGGAGATGATGGAGGCGGTGCACCTGCCAGATGTCGCCAAGATGTACAGCAGCTTTCCGCATCAGCTGTCAGGCGGGCAACGCCAACGTATCATGATCGCGATGGCCCTGATCATGGGGCCGCAACTTCTGATTGCTGATGAACCAACGACGGCGCTGGATGTGACGACACAGGCACAAATCCTCAGCCTGATCCGCGAACTGCGCGAAGATCAGGGGGCTGCCGTATTGTTCATCACCCACGACATGGGCGTCGTGTCTGAAATCGCCGACGACGTGACCGTTCTGAAGCTGGGCGAGGTGATGGAGACGCAAAGCGTCGACAACCTGCTGCGCCACCCAAAGACCGACTACACCCGCGATCTTCTGCGGTCCGTTCCCAGCCAGATCCCGCGCCTGGCACGTGTTGAACAATCCGACAAGATCGTGCTGGCGACGGGTAATTTGTGCAAAACCTATGGCGGGACCGGACTGTTCATTAAATCCCGCGAAGTCAAAGCGGCCCAGGATGTCAGCATCAGCCTGATGAAAGGGCGCACCTTGGGGATCGTGGGCGAAAGCGGGTCAGGCAAATCGACCGTCGCACGCTGCATCATGCGGCTGATCGATCCGACGTCGGGCAGCATCATGGTGGGCGGCAAGGACATCGCAACTCTGAGCCAAAAAGAACTGAAACCACAGCGCAAGAACATCCAGATCGTGTTTCAGGACCCGATGCGGTCGCTAAACCCGCGCATTGAGGTTGGGCAATCCATCATCGAAGGACCGCTGAATTTCGGCGTACCCCGCGCTGAGGCGATGAAAGGGGCGCGCGAACTGCTGGAACTGGTCGGGCTGCCCGCCAGCGCCGTGGACCGTTTCCCGCACCAGTTTTCGGGCGGGCAACGCCAGCGGATCGCGATTGCGCGCGCTTTGGCGATGGATCCCGACGTTCTGGTCGCAGACGAGGCCGTGTCGGCGTTGGACGTGTCTGTGCAGGCGCAAGTGCTGGATCTGCTGGCCGAACTGCAAGAACGGCTCGGGCTTGGTATCTTGTTCATCACCCATGATCTGGGGGTCGCGGCGCAGATCTGCGACGAGGTGATGGTGATGCAATACGGGCTTGTGGTCGAATATGGCCCCGCAGCCCAGGTGCTGGGGGCCCCGAAACAGGACTATACCAAAGCGTTGATAGCCGCCGCACCGGGGCGGCACTGGGATTTTGCCAATTTCCGACCCTTCGCTGAAGCGGCCGAATAACACTAACGAAGGATACTCAATGTCAATTCTACCCATCATCGCCGACAGCACAGACGAACTGACGGCAATCTTCAAAGACCTGCACGCTCATCCCGAAATCGGATTTCGGGAAACCCGCACCGCCGCGGTGGTTGCAGAAAAGCTGAAATCATACGGCGTGGACGAGGTCCATACCGGGATCGCAGGCACGGGCGTTGTGGGATTGATCAAAGGCAACCGCGAGGGCCGCCGCCGCATTGGTTTGCGCGCCGACATGGACGCGTTGCCGATCCACGAGGAAACCAACCTTCCCTACGGATCCACCAACCCCGGCGTGATGCATGCCTGCGGCCATGACGGCCACACCACGATGCTGCTTGGTGCTGCGAAACATCTGGCACAGACCCGCGATTTTGCGGGCACTGCCGTGCTGATTTTCCAACCCGCTGAAGAAGGTCTGGGCGGCGCGCGTGGCATGATTGCGGACGGGCTGTTTGACCGCTTTCCCTGCGACGAAGTCTACGGCATGCACAATGCGCCCAACGGTCAACCGGGCACCTTTGGCATTTGCAAAGGGGCGGCGATGGCGGGTGCGTCATTCTTTGACATCACCGTTCAGGGCAAGGGCAGCCATGCCGCCATGCCACAGCAGTCGCGCGATCCCCTGATTATAGCGTCGGCGCTTGTGGGCAGTCTGCAAACGATCCTGTCGCGCAACGTGGCCCCCTTGGACACCTGCGTTTTGTCGGTGACCCAGTTGCATTCTGGATCGGCCTATAACATCGTGCCCGATACTGCGACGCTGGCAGGCACCATCCGCTATTTCAAAGACGAGGTTTGCGACCTGGCCGAAACCCGCATGCGGGAGCTGTGCGCAGGCTTTGCTCTTGCTTACGGCGTCGAGATTCACATTGATCTGCGCAACATCTTCGATGTGCTGGTCAACAACGACGCGCTGTCCGACGCGTACACGGAAGCGGCGGCAGATATCGTGGGCTTGGATAACATATCGGAAAACGATCAACCTGCGACTGGGTCCGAAGATTTTGCCGACATGCTGAAGGTCATTCCCGGTGCCTATTGCCGTGTCGGGCACTCCGGTACGACCGGCCTGCACAACCCCAGCTTCTTTCTGGACCCCGAAATCCTGCCGGTGGGCGCGTCGATCATGGCGCGCATTGTTGAACGCCGCTTGGCCGCATGAAGGAGCCCTGCCATGAACCCGCTTGATCTGCCCTTTGACACCGATGCTATGATCGCTGGCCTAAAACCTTGGATCGAATGCGAAAGCCCGACCTATGATGCCGCCGCCGTCAACCGCATGATGGATATCGCGGCCTATGACATGGCCACCCTTGGCGCGCAGGTGGAGCGCATTCCAGGGAGGATGGGGTTTGGCGGGTCCGTGCGCGCGCGCTTTCCTCACCCCGATCACGGGCGCGTGCCGGGCATCTTGATTGCCGGGCATATGGACACGGTGCACCCCATCGGGACGCTGGACGTGCTGCCGTTCCGGCGCGAGGGTGACCTGTGCTACGGTCCCGGCCTGATGGACATGAAGGGTGGCAATTACATCAGTCTGGAAGCGATACGCCAGATAATCCGCGCAGGCTTGGAAACACCGCTGCCCGTCACGGTGCTTTTCACCCCCGACGAGGAAGTCGGCACGCCGTCGACCCGCGACCTGATCGAGGCGGAGGCCGCGCGCAACAAATACGTTCTGGTGCCCGAACCGGGCCACGATGATGGGGGCGTCACCACCGGGCGCTTTGCTATTGCGCGGTTTAACCTGCGCACCGTTGGCCAGCCCAGCCATGCGGGCGCACGTCTGTCGGATGGGAAATCCGCCATCGCTGCCATGGCCCGCAAGATCATTGAGATTGAGGATATGACCGGCCCGGATTGCACCTTTAGCGTCGGGGTCATTCACGCCGGCCAATGGGTCAATTGCGTTTCGTCCTTTTGCGATGCCCAGGCGCTGAGCATGGCAAAAAGGCAAGAAGATCTGGACGATGGCGTGGCCCGGATGCTGGCGCTGCAAGGCACGGCAAACGGGGTCAAATTTCAGGTCACACGCGGCGTGACGCGCCCTGTCTGGCACCCTGACACCCCGGGCACGCAAATGATTTTCGACATCGCAAAGGACATCGCGAAAGAACTGGGATTCGACATGATAGGCCGCAGCCAAGGCGGCGGGTCAGATGGTAATTTTACCGGTGCGATGGGCATAGCCACGCTCGATTCACTGGGTGTGCGCGGGCAGGGACTGCATACACTGAACGAACATATCTACGTTGACAGCCTTGTTGAACGGGCAAGATTGATGGCTGGTTTGCTCATGCGGCTGGGGTGATCAGCGCAGGCATCTTGCGCCTTTGATTGTCAGGCACTGTCAGAGCAAAATCGGTTGAGGCGGGCAGGGCGAGAAATTAGCATCCCG
>CBDTUA010000058.1:0-11478 GCA_965363735.1 uncultured Sulfitobacter sp.
GCTTCAACGGCTTCAACGGCTTCAACGGCTTCAACGGCTTCAACGTCTTCAGCGACATCGTCCTGAGCGGAGATTTCATCTTGGTCTTGCGAGTATTCTTCCAGATCACCCTTGGCGATTGCGCTGTCCAAATCCGCACGTTTAACCTTGATCACACGTCCACGCGGGGCTGCGGACGCTTCGGCCTCTGGGGTCGCGTCACTTTCGAAAAGGTTCTCCGTCGCCAGATCATCTTCGATCAATTCGCCATCATCGGCTATAATGCTATCTTGGTGCGTTTCATCGGGTTCGTTTTCCGCATCAAGACGGTTCAACAGAGCGGCGACATCGTCTTCGTCTTCCTCGCTGACAGTAACGTTTTCTGCGGCGACATCTGTAACGTCTTGGTCCGCAGTGACGTTTTCAACAGCATCATCCGCATCAAGTGCCGTTTCAATGTCCTTGACGGCATCGGCTACAACTTCTTGATTTTCTTGATTTGTGACAATGCGGGTGGGTTTTTCTTCCGCGTGCTCGTCTTCAATATAGTCACTCTCGGCGGCATCAACTTCCTGACGGGATACAACAGACCGGATGCGCTGCAGTTTTGCGGCGATGCTGCTGTTGACCGGTGTTTCGGATTGCACGCGCGGTGTAATTTGGTCGGGCGCGGATATATCAGCGTTTTCGTCAAAGAACGCTTTGATGTCTTCGTCCGCTTGACCGGGAACGATGTCGACCGTGCTTAGGTCAATTTCGGGCTGGTCGGTTTCGGGCTCGGCTTCAGGCACAATTGCTGCCGGTGTTTCATCCGCTTTTGGCTCAACGGATTGCAAGTCATCCGTAGGTTTCGCGTCAGCCTTTGCTGCGGGGGCCGTTACTGCTGCGGCGGGCGAGGCTGCTTCCGGGGCAGGGGCTGCTTCCGGGGCGGGAGGTGCGTCAGCCTTGACCGTTGCTACGGCGTCTGTTGCCGGTGTGGCGATACCATGCAGGGCGTTCATTCTAAAGGCGTCATAGTATCCCGAGAGCTCGCTCGGGCGGCGTGGCGCAAAGGACGTCGAGACGACGGACGTATTCCCGGTAACGGGGGACAACGCCTTGCTGACAGGCGCGCTAGCAGGTGCCGCATCCTCGCGGGCCTTCAGAACGATCTGACCGTCCTGCTGATGGGCTACAACCTGACGCGAGATTTCTTTCTGCGCGATGTGTGCCAGCATTTCGGCATCCGGCTGTGGGGGTTCGGCACCAAAATACCGATCCTCTGATGCAAGATCGCGGAAATACTCGGCAATTGCCTTCATGGTCCCGAATGAATCGTCAAAGCCTTCCAACGTACACGAGAACGTGCCGTATGAGACCGTTAGAATTTTGTTGTTATTCATCATCGGATGCTCGTCCTCTGCCTTTTTGCAGCTTACTGTTTACCATGGTGTTCTAGACCAAAGCGGCTCGAATCTGTGCCGCAGGGGGTATCATTTAGTGTCATCATTGTGGTCGGTTTCCAAAAGCAGGGGTAAACACGTTGAAAGAGCGCATTGTAGCGAGTTCCGAACCAGTCACCCTGATCGGGGGTGGCGAAGCGGAAATTTCACAGCTTTCGGATGCGCTAAAGATTGCACCCGTTTGTATTGCTGCTGATGGCGGGGCGGAATTGGCACGACGCGCCAACATACCGCTTAGGGCCATTATCGGTGATATGGATTCTATTTCAGCAGACACTCTTTCGCAGATCCCCCCAGACCGGCAAATTAAGATAAGTGAACAGGAAACAACCGATTTTGACAAGGCCCTTCGCCATATCGACGCGCCGTTGGTTATTGGTGTCGGTTTTCTGGGGGGGCGGCTAGACCACCAATTGGCCGCGTTGCACATTTTGGCAGTACAGGCGCATCGCCCTTGTATTCTGATCGCACAGACCGAGATTTTGTTTGTCGCGCCGCCCACTATCTGTGTGCCGGCAGAACCGGGCGACGTCATCTCGATCTTTCCGTTGGGGCCTGTGACCGGGCGCAGCCGAGGGCTTAAATGGCCGATTGACGGGATCGCTTTTGACACTTTGTCCAAGATAGGCACGTCGAACCGCGCCATAGGAGAGGTGTCCCTTGAGATGTCATCGCCCAACGCCGTGATTATGATGCCACGCCGCCTTATTCAGCCGGTTGCGCAGGCACTTGTGTCTGCTCATGCCGTTGGATGGCCCCCTCGCGGACGACAATATAAAGCCCAGCCGCCATCGTGATCGTGATGCCCAGGGTGGCAAGGGGGTTTGGAAAATCGCCAAAAACCACCAGACCAATAAGTGTCGCAATCGGAATTTCGAGATACTGCATGGGGGCCAGAGTTGCCGAAGGTGCATAGCGAAGCGACCACGTCATCAAAAGATGCGCCACGCTGCCCAGAACGCCAATTGACAGCAAAAGCGTCCATTCCAAAGAACTTGGCGAGATCATTTCAAGGACGTCGATGTTCAATTTTGGCCCCAGCCAGACCAACGGCAGCATCAGAACAACGGCCATAAAGCCACTTACAGTCTGCAAGGATATGGGATCAATCTGCTTTGCGATCTTGCGGGTGACCAGCATAAATACGGAAAAATTGGCCGCGACGAAAACCGGCAATAGGGCAGGCCAACCTACCTCAGCAAAGCTGGGTTGTACCACCAGCAATGTGCCGACGAACCCGACAATGCACGCCATCAACCGCTTGCTGCCCACTTCTTCGTTCAGAAAATATTTGCCCAAGATCAACATAAAAAAGGGCATCACGAATACGATTGCCACGGCATCGGCAAGTGGCAGATAGGTCAATGCAGTGAACATCGCGGCGATCCCCAGAATATGCAGCAAGGTCCGCAGGAAAGTCAGCCACAACGCCATGTTGGTCATGCGCCATTTGCGTTTGGTCAGATAGACGACTGGCATCAACAGGATCAGCTGAACTGCAAACCGTACCAGAACGACTTGGGCCAGCGGCACCGATGTCCCCAAGAGCTTGGCCACGGCATCCCCAATTGGGGCTACAATGCAAAAGCCAAGCATCAACATGATGCCAAATAACGGTCGGTCGGCATGTATCATAGAGAGATTAAACTTTATTTAAAACAACTATAGATTGCATGATGGCAGCCTTTTGGGGAAATGCAAAATAAATAATCTGCGAAGAGCCAGTAAACTTTTCAATGACCAATGATTAGGCGGCCGGGCGGCTCATCAGTACACGGTTCCGGCCTTTGTTCTTTGCTGCATACAACGCCTTGTCCGCCCGATTTATCGCGTTGTTCGTTATATCGAAGCTCAGCAAATCTTTGGACGATATGATGGACAACCCGATGCTGATCGTAATTGTCAGTGTTTTGGCATGTCCCGGGATGACAAAGGGGGTTTGCTCGAACGTGTTGCAAAGCCGTTTGGCCACCGCCGTGGCGTGGCCCTCAGGGGTGGCAGCCAACAACAACAAGAATTCTTCGCCCCCGATCCGTGCGGCCATATCTGTGGGGCGCAACTGGGTGCGCAATCGGCGTGCACTTTCAACAAGCACAGCATCGCCAGCGGCATGACCATACTGGTCATTGACGCGTTTGAAATGGTCAATATCTGCCATCATAACAGCAAAAGGTAGATTGTCCGGTTTCGTCTTCTTAGTTTGGCGGGCAATCTCGGCCAGTCCATAACGACGGTTATAAAGCCCGGTCAGCGGGTCAAAGATTGCCTCGCGCAGGCCCAGATCAACGCTTTCCCGGATGCGGTCCATCTGCCGTTTGCGTTCTAGCAATGCCGAAAGGCGCAGATGCAATTCCTTTACGTTAAACCCTTGAGGCATCAGATCGTCTGCGCCCAGATCAAGTGCATGGGCTGCGACCTCGGAATTTGGACTGGTTTGCACCACAATGATTCCACAATGGCGGGTGCCAGCGTTGGCGCGGATCGACGAAATCAGGTGCATATGTTTGGTGATACAGACGGGGTTCGGGGTCAGCACCAGCACGAAAACTTCGGGCATTCCGTCGTCGGAAAAGCACTGCATGGCTTCGGTAGTGCTGCAAACCGAAACCTTGTTGGAATTGTCCTGACGCAACTGTGCAGCCCAAATATGATTCAGACTTTTGTCGGACCCCACCAGCTGGATATGCCCCGGCGTGCGAAACCTGGCCGGTGGGTCGGCTAACCCAAAGGCGCGGCTTGTTTCTGCGCGCATGTGCCATTCTTCGGTCGAATAATACAGCCGGATCAAACTACGCACGCGGCTGAGCAATAAGGTATCAGCAATCGGTTTGACCAAGACATCCTGAGCACCGCGCGACAGGAAAAGCTGGCGCAACGCTGCATTCTCGTCCTCACCGATTGCAATCACGGGAATGCGGCGGCCATTTGGCTGCGGGGCCAGCCCGTCCAACAACGCGGTCGCATCGGCGTCACACAGTTGAAATGCTGTAATGATCAGATCTGGCGAATCTTTTTCCGCTTGAACCAATGCCTCTGCAACAGAGGTGGCCTGCCGCACGTCGTAGTATGCCGACCTTAGCTTGGTTTTTAGCATGATTCTGTTGGTAGCGATCGGATCAACGATGAGGATCTTACCCTGCACTTGTTTTCCTTCCCCGCAAAAATTATCAGAATATGTCCTCTGTTGTTGACCCAATTGGTTAACAAAGTATTGCCAGGAACATTGACGTTAGGGAAAACCACATGATTAAGCAGGAAGCCGCCGAAGCCATAGGATTGCAAGCATTGGCCTGGCTGGTCGCGAACGAAGATTTGCTGCCGGTTTTTATGGATGCAAGCGGGGCCGGTGCCGACGATCTGCGCGCCCAGGCGACCGATCCGGATTTCCTAGGGGCTGTGCTAGATTTCGTTATGATGGATGATGCTTGGGTCATCGCGTTTTGCGATACGATAAAGGCACCCTATGAAAGGGTCATGCACGCCCGGCAGTCCCTGCCCGGCGGCGAACAGGTAAATTGGACATGACGATGATCAAAGGTATCCTTTTCGACAAGGACGGCACGCTGTTCGACTTTGCCAAAACGTGGGAGGCATGGGCCCATGCGTTTCTCACCCGCCTGAGCAAAAATGATACCGAACGCGCCACGGCAATTGGCGCAGCCGTCGGGTTTGACTATGGCACCAGACATTTTTCCACCGATAGCATAGTGATAGCCGGCACCCCCGGTGATGTCGCAGGCGTGCTGGAACAACACGTTCCCGAACATTCGCAAGAAGCGTTAATCGACATTATCAACCAAGAAGCCGCGATGGCCCCCCAAAGTGAAGTGACCCCCTTGGCCCCGTTCTTGACGGCGCTCAGGGCGCGGGGGTTCAAGCTGGGGGTGGCCACCAATGATGCGGAGGAACCAGCCCTTGCACATCTGGACAAGGCGGGTGTCACCCATCTGTTCGACTTTGTTGCCGGATTTGACAGCGGATATGGCGGGAAGCCCGAACCGGGCCAGTTGAATGGATTTGCCCGCCAAGTCGGGCTGGACCCCAAGACAATCGCAATGATCGGGGACAGTACCCATGATCTTCTGGCTGCAAAAGCTGCGGGGATGATACGTGTTGCGGTGCTGACCGGGATGGCGTCATCTGATGACCTTGCACCCTTTGCCGACGTGGTTTTGCCAGACATCAGCCATCTGCCGGATTGGCTTGAACAGTGGAATGCGCAGCGCAGCTAGTCGAGGCAGGCACGAAAAGCGACACTTCTCGTCGGTAACGGAAACGATCCTGCGGTCAGGATCAGGCCTTCTGAAATAGATTTTCAGGAGGTTCACATGCCAGACACCGATCCGAAACGCAGAACACGTGGCGGCGGACGTGCCGGTGCCAAGACGCGGCGCGGCACATCTGTGATCGAACAGATGCCATGGAACCCACCCATTAACATCGACCGTCCAACCGAACCGCTGCCCCCCGAGGGCGTCGAGGCGATCCATGACGGTGCAATGCGCATTCTCGAAGAGATCGGGATTGAATTCCTGAACCACGAAGCGCTTGAGATTTTGCGCAAAGCGGGCTGTACGGTGAACGGTGAAAACGTCCGGATGGGCCGTGATTTTGTGATGGAATGGATAGGGAAAGCGCCATCGCAATTCACCCTGACCCCGCGCAATCCCGATCGGCAGATCACCATCGGCGGCAAGCATCTGGTGTTCGGCAACGTATCATCACCGCCAAACTATTGGGACATGTCTATTGGCACCAAGGTCCCCGGCACCCGCGCTATGTGTCAGGACTTGCTGAAATTGACACAG
Source organism: uncultured Sulfitobacter sp. (assembly GCA_965363735.1). GTDB lineage: Bacteria > Pseudomonadota > Alphaproteobacteria > Rhodobacterales > Rhodobacteraceae > Sulfitobacter. The sequence goes on from CBDTUA010000058.1 coordinate 6,230, forward strand.
TATTTCAACTGCATCCACTTCGCGGGCGGCTATCCTGTGGAACCCGTCGATATCCACGCCTCTGTCCGCCATCTGGATGTGCTTTATGACAAGCTGACCCTGACAGACAAAGTCATGCACGCCTATAGTCTGGGGAAGGAACGTGTCGAAGACGTAATGGAAATGGTGCGGATCGCGGGCGGATTGACCCACGAGGAATTCGACGCCACCCCGCACATGTACACCAACATCAACTCGACCTCTCCGCTTAAACACGACATCCCGATGCTGGACGGCTGGATGCGTCTTGCACGACGCGGCCAAGGGCTGGTCGTGACACCGTTCACGCTGGCCGGTGCGATGGCACCTGTAACGATGGCGGGTGCCGTCGCACAATCGCTGGCCGAGGCGCTGTGCGCCGTTGTCTTAGCGCAGATCATCAACCCCGGCTGCCCTTGCGCCATCGGCACGTTTACATCGAACGTCGATATGAAAACCGGCGCGCCCGCGTTTGGCACCCCTGAATATATGCGCGCGACCCAGATGACGGGGCAGTTGTGCCGTTTCTATAACTTGCCAATGCGGTCCTCGGGTGTCTGTGCGGCCAACGTGCCAGATGGCCAAGCCATGTGGGAAACCTCCAACAGCCTGTGGGCCGCCGTGCAGTCGGGTACGAACATGGTCTATCACGCGGCGGGCTGGCTTGAGGGGGGGCTGATCGCATCGCCTGAGAAGTTCATTATGGATTGCGAGGTTCTTCAGCAAATACAGCGCTATATGGATCCGGTGATCTGCGCGACAGGCCCGGATGAAATCGCCTTGGACGCTATCAAATCTGTCGGCAATCAGGGTCATTTCTTTGGCATCCAGCACACCCAAGACCGCTATACCGAGGCATTCTATCAGCCGTTCTTGAGTGATTGGAAAAATTACGAAGGCTGGGAGGCGGCGGGTGCGATCTGGACCCCGGAACGCGCGCACATAATGTTCAAGGAGATCGTCGCCAGCTTTGAAGCGCCACCAATGGACGACGCGATCCGCGACGAGCTTGCAGATTTCGTGGCCCGCCGCAAATCCGAAGGCGGCGCACCGACGGACTTCTAGACCGTGGAGTCCGTGAGGTTTCTATGAAACTTCTTCTTAATTGCCGTGCAGTTTTGTGGGTGGAATGTCCGCTGGCCGGTACGGTTTTTGCCATATGTTAATGGTCTTTTCCCATGCTCACCCCTGATCAACGGGAAGGGATGACATGCACGGCCTTATCAATCGAAGTGTCCAAAATTATGTCTGCGATACATTTGGCAGAGATGTCTGGGGGCAGGTGGCAGGCAGTGCCGACTTGGGTTTTGTCGAGTTCGAGGCGATGATGACCTATGAAGACAATGTAACAACACGGCTAATCGATGCATTGTCGCTGGTCACCGCCCGGCCGAAACATGATTTACTTGAGGACATCGGAACCTATTTGGTCTCGACGCCAAAACTGGAAGGGGTACGGCGTCTGCTTCGGTTTGGTGGTGTCACATTCGAGGAGTTCTTGCTCTCCCTTGACGATTTGCCCGACAGGGCACGGTTGGCAGTCTCTGATCTTGATCTGCCGGATCTGGAAATGGACGAACGCGCCAACGGGTGTTTTGAACTGCTGTGCCGGGGGGCGGTTGCCGGGTTTGGATATGTGTTCGTAGGCATGCTGCGGGTGATCGCCGATGATTATGGCGCGCTGGTACTGCTGGATCACGAGACAGGCAAAAATGGTGAGGAAAAGGTATTCATTACATTGGTAGACAAGGACTTCGCCCAAGGGCGGCAATTCGACCTTGGGGCTAGCTTAGGATGATTGGCCTAGAACAAACCAAGATGTTGGACGTGCTTTGCCCGATGCATGTGTTGCTGGAAAAAGACGGAACGATTAGTCATGCAGGCCCAACTGCACAAAAGATTTGCCATACTGGAACCCTGGTCGGGACAAAGTTTTTCGAAACGTTCGCTGTCAAACGTCCCAAAGGGGTTCGCACCGTCGACGCCCTGCGGCGCAGGGCAGGCAGCAAGCTACACATTTCATTGCGTAATAATCCGGCCAGCGATCTGAAAGCCGTGATGGTCCCTCATGACCAGGAAACTGGCAGCATGGTGATCAACTTATCCTTTGGGATTTCGATCCTGGATGGCGTTCGGAACTATGCGCTCAGCAACGCTGATTTTGCCGCGACCGACCTTGCCATTGAAATGCTGTACCTGATCGAGGCGAAATCAGCCGCGATGGATGCCTCACGACAACTGAACTTGCGCCTGCAAGGTGCCAAAATTGCCGCCGAAGAACAGGCATTTACCGATACGCTGACAGGTCTGAAAAACCGGCGTGCGATGGATCATGTGCTTTCACGTCTGATCAGCAAACGCGAGAGTTTCGCCGTCATGCAGATCGATCTGGATTTCTTCAAGGCGGTCAACGACACATTGGGGCACGCCGCAGGAGATCATGTCTTGCAAGCGGTGGCCGAAATCATGGTCGAGGAAACCCGCAACGCTGATACCGTTGCAAGGGTTGGGGGCGATGAATTTACATTGATCCTGCCTGATGTCGCAACCGAGAAAATGCTAGTGTCCATAGGCGACCGGGTGATCAAGCGGCTTGAGAAACCAATCTTTTACCAAGGTCAGGCCTGTAAGATTTCTGCCAGTATCGGTACTGTTTGGATGAGGGAAGACCACAATATGGAAGCCAAGGATATTCTATCCGATGCTGACGTGGCCTTGTATCAATCAAAGAATGCTGGCCGTTCGCGTCAAACCCTATTCCGAAGCATCGACATGCGAGAAAAATCTACGCCAACCGACCTTAAACGCTGAGAGGCCAAGTGGACCGTGGCCAGTTAGATTTTGCAGATCGTCAGAAAGCCAGAAGTGCCGCGCGTTGCTATGATGGGGCGACAATGAATGAAAACCGGACTGCCAAGTATTGAGAGTATTGGATAGATTTGCCATTTTTGGAGTAAAAAGATGTTGGCATTGTCGGTTCTGGAAACGCGCCCAGATTTCACCATAAACCTGTTTCGCGATGCCTCTTGGTAACTGCTTAAGTTTAAAGAGAAGGGATACGTCGGCACCCGCTCTTTAAATCGTCTCTAGTGCAGCAAGCTTATTCTCCCGAAACGCGACATGCAGCGGGGTTTCAAACATACCACAAACCGCATTCACATTTGCCCCGGCCTTGATGAATTGTAGCGCTAAATAGGTGCTGTTGCGCCAAAGCATGCAAAGAACCTCCCGTCAAACGGCCCTTTGCGGCGAGTTCAAGACCGGCCTGCGCTTGTCCGCTTCATACACAAAGTTTTGCCGAACCTGAAAGAAATCACCATCAACGAAGACGCTGATCAATCACACTTCGATCGCCTCTAGGATGTCCCTTGATACGATCCTGCCAAGGTCGTCACAGTTCGGCAAACCTTGCGAAAAGGGATGCCGGTTCAAAATCTGCGGCATTGAAAGGCAGTAAACAGTGCCGTTGGTCCTAGCAGACAGCTCAAGCTTGAAGGGGCCGAACAGGTCAGATTCGGGGGCAGCCAGCGCATCCACTAGCGTAGGAAAGGGTAGGGCGGACAGGGGATGGGCGGCTTGTCCCCGAGCATCTATCAAGGCGTCAAAGTCGATGGTGCCATCGACCGTCTCAACCGAAACACCGCCCGAGACATTGTTCTCAAATGATGAATCCGGTCCGGTTGGAATGATCCGCAGCACCCCTGCGTCATAAAGCGCCAGCACCCGACGCACAGAAATATGCGGAATCGCTGCATAGCAATCCCCAAACACTGGCATTAACTTTTCATTGAACGTTTCCCAGCCCTCGTCATTCAAGTGCTCTAGGATCAGTTCGAAATGTTCGTGCCCCCGCAAAAGCGCATATCTATGGTGCTGCGTTTCTTTGCTGTCTTTGGACTTGATCGCCGCATTCAACGTCTCACGTAGTGCGCGCAGCCCGCCAACTGTTTCGCGGTGGCGGAAGTACGCATCGGCAAAACCGTCGATCGATTGGGCCTCAGGGCCAAGCTCATTCATGTAGTCTGGCGCGACTTCGTTCAGCTCTGCCAGCAACAACTTAAAGACCCGCGCAAGAAGCATATCGCTGCCCTTTGCGACCTCGGCAGCAACGGCTTCGGCATTGATATGGATCAGCCTTTCGTAGGGGTAGGGATAATAGAAATCGGGCTCGGGAATGATCCCCTTATGCGACACCATCGTAACTGAAAGCACTTCGCGGCCTTCAGCGGCAAACCAGCTGGTATTGGCCCCGTCTTCAATAAAGGTGCCATGTTCTTGTCCCAACGCAACAATCACATCAATGGCCGACAAGGATGATCCCAGCACCCCGATGTTACCCGCTGGCTGATCCGTAATTTCTGTATAGGGCCAAGGCGAGACAAGATCGGCATTGCCCAGTTTTGGCGAGGATGGCCAGCTGTGCCCGGTGGCTAAAATGACGTGATCAAACGAAAACAATGACTTTCCATCTGGCGTTATTACAGCAAGCTGGAAGTCACTGCCGTCTGGCATTACGTCGATGACCTCGTGGTTCGGTAAAACGCGCACAATGTGGCCAGCATTGCGACCGGCGTCGCACAAACCTGTGAATTCCGATTTCATATACTCCCCTAGCAGAACTCTGGGATAGAAATCGCGCGCATCGATGTCTTCGCGCGCTAGGTCCCAAGACGACAGGAATGCATCGTCCTGTTCATGCAGCCACTTCACAAGTGGCTGAGTAATAGACGGAATTTCCCGGCTGAATGCGTTGCAGTACATGTAATCTGCGTTCATCCCAGCACGGTAAGGCATTCCACACCCCACTTGATCGGCGGCATCGAAAATTGTCAGATCAATCGGAATATCGCCAGCCAGCAACCCCTTGGTTGTGTAAATGGCCATCGGCCCGGCACCAATTATCGCGATCTTCTGGGGGCATTTCATAGTCGGGTATCCTAATTCAGCCAAATGGGGGATGTGGCATTCAATCCCTGTTCGGATGGCTTTGGAAAACCCGCTGCGCACAGAATACCTGGCAGGTATACCCTCCGCTGAACAAAGATGGAGATTTGCCCCCTGTAATCCAAAGATAACCTTCCAGACTGCACAAAGTTCCTAGGGGATACGCGAGACGCGACCAAGAAACCCGTGTGCATTTAGCCTGAACGTAATAAGGTGGGAGCACCCGCGAAAATACTGGGAAACCGACGAAACTCAGCAAGTTGGGAAACAAGTGGCAGCCCGTAGGG
>CBDTUA010000059.1:0-10791 GCA_965363735.1 uncultured Sulfitobacter sp.
CGTTGAACTTGTGCGGCATATACAGCATCCTCAAGAGAATAAGCCGTGACCGATATCAGCCGAGTGGGGCTCCGTGCAACAAGGCCTCCGCTTGCGAAGACAGGTTTTTCAGCCTTCAAGGTGACCAATGCGTTGGCAAAATTGGGGAAGGTTTAGCCGCCGTCTCCCATTGGTGGTATCGCGTCAGGATCCCATAAGGCCAAGGAATTCTGTCTCAGCAATAATCTCAATGGCATGCCCTGCCTTGCACAAATCTTCCGCTTTGCGATGTTTGCTGCTTTTCGAATGTCCTGCGAGCACCGCTAGATCTTGATCGCCCACAACCAGATACGTGGTTTTTTGAGTGACATTTGATTTAACAGCCAAGCCCATCGCTGCGGCCATGTCTGCCGCCGCGTCGCGTGACATGGTCAGATTGCCGGTAAAAACCACCACAGATCCAACAAACCGACCGTCAGGATTTGGTGTGCGGGTGGTTTTTGCAGGATAGGTTTTTTTTGAGGCCGGTTGGGTCAACTCTTCGAAACTCACCTGAAGACGGGCTTCCGCATGCAGCACAACCAGCGCCGCTGCCCGCGCGTCCTCGCCCGCATCGTGATGATGGAACGCAAGGTCCAATGTGCGCTTGAGGCTGGCAAGACCGTGTCCGCCATTGCCCTTCAATTCTGGCCATGCGCGCCGCGCAATCACGACACTGTCGCTCCATTGCAGGTCAGGTGTGGCGATGCCACATGACTGACAAGCGGCCGCAATCGCTCTTTTGTCAAAGCTACTATGCTGAATAAGATGGTGCTTGGACAACAACGGCAAAAGTGTCGACAATGCTTCCGTAAAACACGGCGCACCCACAACATGCTCTGGCCCTATCCCGTGCAATTGGACGTTAAACGCATCAAAATGCGTGTCGGGATCCACCAACATCGAAAACGTCTGGATTGCGTTGTCAGCGGCAACACAAGCCAGGCCGATCTGGCAGATGCTTGAAGCCGCACCACATGCCGTCTCAACATCCAATGCAATGAACCTGAAATCACCTGTCGGAACAGTTTGGGCATGGCCAAATGTGCTACGCTCAGCGGTATTTGTAGCTTGGTATCTTGACGACAGGTCGCGCAAAGACTGCTTTTGGGACGCAGGGACACCCGGGGCTTGCGGATCGCGGCGTAGCAGCCAATTAAATAGTGCCAACGTTAAAATACTCCAAAAACCAACGATCAATACTGGTCAGAAATCCACCAGGTTTGCAACCAATGCCCCTGCCGTTTGGTGTGGGGGGATTCATGCAGGCCTGTTCCAAATTCACAAGCCCGGCCAGACATCAGATTGCGCGGGTCAGACAAAGGACGTTAGGGTGAACCTGAAATCGGCAGCACACCGCTAAGAACTAGCACCAAAGGAACAGACAATTAAACCTAAGCACCTCGCAATGGCCTGCATCGTTTCTGCTGTCCCCTTCGTGCCGGCACATGCCCAGTCTGAGCATGAAACCCAGCTATGTGAGGCCGCAAAAACAAACCGCATTGTAGAGTTAGTTTACGACGCGGATGTCAGTAAAGGATGTCTGCCGCGAATTGTAGATGTGCATCAAGTGGCACTTGGCAACAATGGACAGCTCTATCTTCACGGTTGGCAGACGCGCGGATGCACCAAGGGACGGGACTACGCCTCTGAGCGCATTTTCAGGTTTGACAAAATCAAGTCTGTTGACCTTGTCGAAGGCGCGTTTGAAGAGAAATCTCAATCCATCAAAGCCGAAGGTTGGGACGGTTGCATCGGTTCCAATTGCTTTATCGACGAGACGATTTGCGAATAGCACCAACGGAGCAGTTGCTGGCTGTTCCCACATTGGTCTGAGACGATCCTTTGCTCGGCAACACCACATTGCGTTAGTTTGCTGAGATAAGACATTCGCCGGCTACGTGGCATTGCATTGTTTTGGACCTCAGCAGCTCCGACTTTCTCGCCCGAGGCCTTGGAGCCGTTGCAATTGCGCGGTCCGGCTGGCAAAGAATGTCCATTCTCTCGTCGGTGGATGACAACATGGAAATCTTACTTGTCTTAATAGCCGCATTTTGCGCGGGCGTTTTAAATACAATTGCCGGAGGGGGGACATTTCTGACCTTTCCAGCCCTTGTATTCATAGGCGTGCCGCCTGTGGTGGCGAATGCGACAAGTGCCGTGGCTGTTTTCCCGGGCTACTTGGGTGGAGCTATAGGCTTTCGAAACGAGCTACTTCGGTTTGACAAAAGGCAAATGCTTAAGCTGCTTGCCGTGACGTTTATTGGCGGTTTGGTCGGATCGCTTCTCTTGCTGGTGTCCTCCAACGAAGCATTCACAATTGTTGTTCCGTTTCTGCTTTTGGCGGCAACACTCGCTTTTCTTTTTGGCGATCAAATCCGCACATGGGCTGCCAACAAAAGTCGCGCCGTGACCCCGTTTGGAACGCTAGGCCTGCTTATGGTCAGCATCTATGGCGGATATTTCAACGGAGGCCTCGGTATCGTTCTTTTAGCGCTTTTTGCGCTTTGGGGCATGGTCAATATTCACGAAATGAACGGCCTCAAGTCTGGTCTGTCGTTCGCTCTATCTGCGATATCTGTCGCTGTTTTTGCCGTTGGCGGACTTGTCGAATGGCAGCATGCATTCGGAATGATGGTCGCTTCCACGGTAGGTGGATACGCAGGTGCGCCTATCGCGCGAGTACTGCCAAAATCGGTTGTTCGTGGGGTGATAGCCCTAGTAGGGTTTACGATGAGTGCCGTCTTCTTTTGGCGTCTAGTATCGTAATATCGCGGGCTCAGACCCGACGTTCTCCAGCTCACAGGCTCGCAATATTTTCCCCGCCCAGACTTCGTCAGTCATCTCGACAACTCATATCCACAAAAAAGACCTCGATCGACTGATGACACAAGCGGCCCTAACCCTACGAACAAGCCTCGTGACGACACCGCCATGCACTAACATCCAAATTGGATCACCTGACGGGGGCACTCCAGTGTGGCTTCAACCTTCACGTTCGGCCTTTTTACGTGCCAGCTTGCGCTGACGGCTAATGGCTTCTTTTTTCTCGCGAGCTTTCCTAACGGACGGCTTTTCAAAATGCTCTTTGAGTCTCATTTCGCGGAACACGCCTTCACGCTGTAGCTTTTTCTTGAGCGCACGAAGCGCCTGATCAACGTTATTGTCACGAACGCTTACTTGCATTTGAGTCCCACTATTTTACCAAATTTGTTTCATGCGAATTGCCAGTAAATATTGGCAAAATCAAACAAAATATTTTCAGTAGGAGTTAGGCCGACATGTGTCTAATCTCAGCGCCTGATGGACAGATTTGAGAATTTGAACAAGGGATGGTTTCTGGTTCATCTCATCGATTACGAGGTCGAGATGACGAAGAAGAACGTCAGAAATCCGCACCCAGCGTCGATCGACGTGGACGGCCCATAAGAGTTTGCAGCGAGAAGTACGGGTTGGTGTGGATTTGGATGGGGAACCCCGCACTAGCTGACCCTACGGATATTTTTGAGATCGACAATTATGACGACCCCGCGTGGGGCATGAACCGTGGCGCGGCAATGGAGTTAAACTGCTACTATCTGCTGATGTGCGACAATCTGCTCGACCCGACCCATGTCGCGTGGGTTCACCAAAACAGCTTTGCCACCGACGCGACCAAGGATACACCGATGCGGATCAAGAAGACCGATGATGGAGTCATCGTCCACCGCTGGATGATGGATCATGAACCCGCGCCATTTTACAAAAAGGTCGTGGAGTTCGAGGGCAATTGTGACCGCCTGCAACACTACGAAGTCCGCTACCCGTCCCATGCCCTAATCAAAGCTGTGTTCACACCCGCTGGCACGGGTGGTCCCGATGGCCCCCTTCATGAAAACACCTTCATCATGGACAGCTACAACTTCATGACCCCAACAACCGAAGGGCAGACTCGCTACTATTGGTTCCAACTGCGCAATATTCGGCCCGATGATGAAGCGTTGTCCGAAATGATGTCCGAGGATGTACAGCATGCCTTTGAAGAAGACCGTGATGTCCTCAATGAGGTGCAAAAGGGGATGTCCAACAAGTCTTCCCCGCATATTGACCTGCCCATTGATGGTGGCCAGCTTCGGTTCCGGCGGCAATTGCAAGCCATGATCAACGAAGAACAGCAGGTCGATCAACAGATGGCCGAATAGGATCGATTGGTTCAAATGGTCTTGCGCGAATACGCTAAACCCATGCGGGACACCCACCGCATGGGCTAGACCCTGCTGCCTTTACGAAAGCCATTTCAGCGCTTTATATGTAGAAATAGACGTATTTTTGGGTTTTCAACCTCAAAGAACACTGTAACGTCAATGTTGGAAACGCGGCGAGATTCGGCAGCCTCCATTGCCTGATCACGCCATTCTTCCCTTTCCTGAATTCGTGAAAAGGCCAAATCGAAAGCGCATTTTTAACGTATCAAAGGACACAAACATGACACATCCCCTGATCACCCAACAGCATATTGACGACTACCAACGCGACGGCGTTGTCCTTGTAAAAGGGTTGTTCAAAGATCAAGTCGCACAACTGCGTGACGGCGTTGAGCGGAACATGGCAGAGCCCGGCCCATATGCCGCCGAAAACCTGAACGCAGGCGAAGGTGGGCGTTTCTTTGACGACTATTGCAACTGGACTCGCATCCCAGAATTTGAAGCAGCCATCAAGGCCTCCCCCGCTGCCGCGGTTGCAGCTGACCTGATGAGTTCCAAGACCGTTCAGATGTTCCACGATCATGTGCTGGTCAAAGAACCGGGCACATCCAAGCCAACGCCTTGGCATCAAGATAGCCCTTATTACTTCGTTGAAGGAGAGCAGACGGTCAGCTTCTGGTCCCCGCTTGACCCAGTGCGCAACGCTTCTTTGCGGTGCGTTGCGGGATCGCACGGGTGGGAAAAGCCAGTTTTGCCAACGCGCTGGCTGGCCGAAACCAGCTTTTACCCAAACGATGACGATTACATGCAAGTACCTGATCCAGACGCCGAAGGCATGGACATTCGCGAATATGATATGGAACCGGGGGATGCGGTCGCATTTAATTACAGAACGCTTCACGGAGCCCGCGGCAACGAGGCTGGCACACGGCGTCGTGCGTTTTCTTTGCGCCTTTTGGGCGATGACGCGCGCTATGTCGATCGCCCGGGCCCGACGTCCCCTCCCTACCCCGGCCACAACATGACTGCCGGCCAACGCCTCCGGACAGATTGGTTCCCAATGTTGTTAGGCAACGATAGCTAAGGATAACGATTTGGATAGCGACGCAGAGCGGCATTCATTCCGGCCAGACCTCGTGCCAACGGGCGCGTTCAGCTATCCTGTGAAGAACCCGCAGGACACCCGTTGGTTCGGGTTCCTGCTGCTACCCGAGTTTACACTGCTCGCGTTCAGCGCCGCCCTTGATCCGCTGCGCATTGCCAACCAGCTGGCGCAGAAGCCACTTTATGGGTGGCTGGTTTTGTCAGAAAATGGCGAGGCTGTATCCTCGTCCTCCGGCATCGATATCGGTGTGCATGCAAGTTTGACTGATCTTAAACCCGACATGTATTTGTTTGCCTGCTCGGGAAATAATGGCAGCAACGCAGCCTCCGATAGCGTGCTAGGGCACATCCGCCGTCATGTACGCTTTGGCGGGAAAGTTGGTGGTGTTTGCACGGGTGCTGCAACGCTTGCACGCGCGGGTCTTTTGACTAAAAAGAAATTTACCCTTCATTGGGAAAATCAGCCCGGGTTTAACGAAGTATTCCCCGAACTGGTACCAACACAACAAAGGTTCGAGCGAGATGGTGACCTTCTCACCTGTGGTGGTGGTTCTGCGGCGACTGAAATGATGATCTCGGTCATCGCACAGGATTATGGCGAAGACTTTGCCATCGCCGTGTCCGACATGTGCCTGAACGGACCAGACATTTTGACACGAAACGAACAAAGATCATCCATCGCCAAAGCGATCAGTTCGCGAAACCCTCGCGTATTGGCCGTTTTACGCGCCATGTATGACAATATTGAATTCCCGCTGACGCTGGATGAATTGGCAGGCCAAGCGGGAATTTCACGACGCCAAATAGAACGTCAGTTCAAGCAATTGCTGGATGAGGCACCCGCACTGACGTATCGAAACATAAGACTGGATCGTGCAAGAACCCTTCTCATGGAAACGAACCTAACCATTATTGAGGTCGCCATGGCTGCTGGTTTCAACTCAAGTGGCGTTTTTTCACGCCATTACAAAGATCGTTTCGGCGAAAGCCCTTATGGTGATCGCGGTAAAGCGCATGCGAAAGAGAGCAAAGCTCGCTAGTGGTCTTCAAGAGCCCGGTGCAATAATCCGTCAGCTGACGGTCTTAAGACGCGTTTCAGGGTACTCAATCGCTCTGTCGTCGCGAAAACAGTCAAAAATCGAGGTGCCCCTTAAAGTACGTTTCATCCATGCGCCAAGATACGGCAGTCGGCCGCTTTCGCGCTTGGGCAGTCGCGGCGATCAACGGCGCATACTTTACTACCCAACGGTTCAGGGTAGCATGGTCCACCTCGACCCCGCGCTCGACCATGATTTCCTCCAGATCACGATAGGAAACAGCATATCGCACATAGAAAAACACAGCGTATAGGATGACGGATTTGGGATAGTGGCTGCCTTTGAAGTTAATTGTCACGATCTGATCCCCGCCCGCCAATTCAAAAGGCGGCGTCTATCACAGCTTGGCGACCAGGCCCATATTCCAAAAAGTTTGCGACAGAACCGATGGTGTGGATACCCCCGCTCAACGGCATCGTTTTGCGCCAAAATGGTGAAGTATCACCAAGCAAAGAGGAGGGTATCCACACCAAAAAGGCCCTCCGCTACCGACAGTCGCTGATGTGGTCAACAAGTTGACGATGCCGGCGGTGGAACTGTCCACCGCCTTGCGCGAGGGTCAGTTTGCGGTCATCTATCAGCGGTGACCGAGATCCGCCAAACCTCGTCCTTTGTGGCAATCGTTACGATCCTGATCTGCGCAGCGCTGCTGTTCGCAGGCAACGGGTTATTCCAAACCCTTTTACCGATCCGCGCCGGGCAAGAGGGCTATTCGACCACTTTGATCGGCGTCTTGGGCACCGCCTATTTCGGCGGCTTCACCATTGGCTGTTTTGTCGGGCCGCGTCTGATCATGACCGTGGGGCATGTGCGCGCCTTTGCCGGATTGACGGCCCTGCTGACAGCGACGCTGCTGGCGTTCCCGCTGTTTGTCGATCCGCTGTTCTGGGGCGTGATGCGCATGATCAGTGGTGTATGCCTTGCGGTGCTTTATGTGGTCGTGGAAAGTTGGCTGAACGACACCTCGTCCAATGCAAACCGCGGGCGGGTTTTATCGGCCTATATTATCGTCTCGAATATCGTGACGATGGCGGGACAGTTGCTGGTCAATTCGTCCGACACCAAGGGGCCGATGCTGTTTCTGGTCGTGGCGATCCTAATCTGTTTGTCGATTGTTCCGCTGAGCCTGACGCCCACCCCGACACCGACGCCGATCCCCTCTGCACGGCTGAATTTGCGAAAGCTGTATCGCGTATCACCTGCGGGGGTCGTGGGATGCCTGTTGGCGGGCATGGCCGAGGGCGCGTTCTGGTCGCTGGGTCCGGTTTTTGCCCAAGGGCGCGGCATGATCACCGCCGATATCGCGCTGTTGATGGCCGCGTTTGTGTTCGGCGGCACGCTGTCGCAATGGCCACTCGGCTGGGTCTCCGACAAGATCGACAGACGCATCGTCATTGCGGCGGTGTCCTTCGGGACGGTCGTGTCGGGTTTGATGATCGGATTTGATATGGTGCCAAGAGGCTCACCGACGCTTGCCTTGGCGGTGGCGCACGGGGCACTGATGATCCCGATTTATGCGCTGTGTATTTCCCATGCCAACGACAACGTCCCCAATTCGCGCATGGTCGAAACCAGCGGCGGCCTGCTGCTGGCGTTTAGCATTGGGGCCACCATCGGGCCGCTCACGGCGTCGTTCTTTATGGAGGGCGGCAACGCTGGGGGCTTGTTTTTGTTCATCGGTCTGGTGCTGTTCGCACTGGGGATATTCGCGGTCTTCCGGCTGATCATCGACACCGGCGTGCGCCGCACGAGTAAAGTGCATTTCGCGCCATCCTCGGCGGCATCGCCTGCGGTCTTCCCGCTGGAAGCAGATAAGGAAGATCGAGAGTCCTGAGCGCCTGATTGTGCTTGGCTGCAAGGTCTGAGGCAGTCGGCGGCGTAACGGACCCCGTTTAACCCGGGCCTGCCCATCCGACATCAACGCAGCCCATGCACTTACTTTACGGTGCCAATATATCTGTTGATACGGAACTGACGCGGCACTAGCGTCTTCTCATGCGCAAACCTTCAAATCTCCTAAACCTAAACCCGGACAACACTAGCAGCCTGAGGCGCGCTTCAGCCGCGCAGAACGTGAAACTGATTGAGCAGCGACGCACCTTCCACGCCTTGCCGGAGCTTGGCTGGCAGGAGGTACAGACAACCGCAGCCATTGTCTCCGATTTGACCGAAGCGGGATACGAAGTCGTCTCTGGCCCTGAGTTTCTGGGCCAAGTCGTTCGGCTCGGAATGAGCGATAATCCGATTCCCGGCGAGGGTGACACAGGGTGTGTGGCGCTTTTTGATACTGGGCGACTCGGCCCAACTGTTTGTATGCGGGTGGATATTGACGCGTTGCCGATTTCAGAAGCCGGGGGCAATCACGCACCAGCGGCCCAAGGCTTTGCTTCAAAAAACAAGGGCATCATGCATGCGTGTGGCCATGACGGACATGCCGCCATTGGCCTGGCAACTGCACGGTTGTTACGCCCCTATCTCAAGACAGGTATCGGACGATTGAAACTCCTGTTCCAACCCGCAGAAGAAGGCGGGCGCGGCGGTAGAGCGGTTGCCGAGGCGGGATGGATGGATGATGTCGATCTCTTCTTTGCGATCCATCTGGGGCTTGGCGTGCCATCGGACAGCGCCGCATTTGCGGTCCACGGGATTTTGGCCAACGCCCGCTATGACGTCCTTTTGAAAGGTCGCGCGTCGCATGCCGGAAAGACACCGGAAGGCGGGCGGAGTGCACTGGTCGCAGCGTGTCAGGCGGTACTCGGACTGCATACTTTGGCGCAATCCAGCAAGCCGGGCATTCGCGTGAATGTGGGGCTTATGCAAGCGGGGACAGCCGTAAACATCGTTCCGGAAGAAGCAAGGTTCACGTTTGAAATGCGGGCGCAAGAAACTGAGGATCTTGAAGCATTAGAGGTCCGCTGCTGCGCGTTTATTCAGGCAACTGCGCAGGCTCATGGGGTTGAATGCGTCCTGTCACCCGGTGGGGGAGCCGCCGGGCATTCAAACCCTGCGTCGATTGCGGAATGGGCCGAAGGTGTCAACACGACAACGGGCGCGTTCGGGAACATCATGCCAGACTTCTTTTTTGGCGCGAGCGAGGACGCTGCAACGCTTGCTCACCAAGTGACCCAGCGGGGCGGGACTGCTGGTATATTCGTTCTTGGTGCCGATCTGGCCGACGACCATCACACGCCACATTTCGACTTTGATGAGGGCGCATTGGCAAAGTCCGTGCTCCTGTGCGGCGGACTTATCGCTTCCGCAATGCAGTTGCGGTTGGACCAGAGTTAGAACAGATATAGGTACTCACAGGGCCAACTTGGTCTTGCCTCCGAAACTAAGTCAGCATCAGGATACGACGCTTCATGCACTTTTCTTATGCTGTCTGTCGGCTTTCCCGAATAACGATGAATATACCGCTCACCACAATCACAGCCGCCCCCACGAGCGTCCACATTTCCGGGGTGTCCCCCCAGATCAGCCAACCAAATAGGGACGCCCAGATCAGCGCCGTATAGTCGAAAGGGGCTACCACCGCCGCGGGCGCAAATCGGAAGGCTTGCCCGATCAACGTGATCCCAAGCGTGCCGAACACAGCCAGCGCTACAAGGAAGGGCAGATCACTGACAGGCACTGGTACCCATACCGCGACGGCAAAGGGTGCCGCATAAAGCATGGGAAAGAGCATCACGAAGAACATCATCGTCCACATACTCTCGCGGGGGCCAAGAAACCGCGCGCTGAGCATAAAGAGCGCATAAAGGGCGGCTGTGCCGATCACGTAAAGTGATGCTGGTTGAAAAGTAGCACCACCGGGCCGCACGATGATTAGGACACCGATGAACCCGATCAGCACCGCGACCCACCGCCGCCAGCCGACCGTCTCCCCCAGCAGTGGAACCGAGAGAGCGGTGATAAAGATAGGGGCCGAAAAGACCAGCGCAGTGGCTTCAGCCAGGGCCAAAGCCTCGAGACCTTTGAAGAACGAGTAGGCCCCTGCCAGCATCAGCAAGCCACGTATTGCATGGACACGCAGGTGGCTTGAGAAAAAACCAGATGCGCCGATTTTATACATCACCACGGCACCCACCATGGGCAGGGCAATGAGGTTGCGCAGAAACACGATCTGTACCGGGTCGTAGCGCTCGACCAGCAATTTCGCGATGGCATCATTCATGGAAAGGAAGGCGACACCGGCGCATATTGTCAGGATCGCCTGCCGCGTGCGACCAGTTTCGATCGCGGTTCTGTCTGTCATCTTTTGCCTGCCCTACCTCGTTTGAATAGCAGGACTAGCAGCCATGCATGCATGATACCACGGCAGACCTATTCTACTCATTCCGCCATCCCCGCGTCCTGCATCTGCTCCTTGTCTGGCAGGTCGCGCAGGC
>CBDTUA010000060.1:0-10751 GCA_965363735.1 uncultured Sulfitobacter sp.
CTCTTGCCGAGTGGCGCGGTCTCGGCGCGGCATAAAAAGTAGCTTCGTTGTCCTTGCAGAGACTGGTTCGCATTCGTCTGACAGCACCCTGGCCGGATATGGGGCCAATGTGCTGGTGCCGCTTGGGATCAGTCCACTAGTGCGTGCGTGGATTATCGCGCGGCTTGAGCAGTTGAAGATGGCGACAGTTCTGACAACCACGATCATCTCGCGATTTATCGACGGTGTGGTTTTTGCGCTCTTTGCTGGTGTCCTGGCGCTGGTGAGACAGGTGCCACAGGTCGAAGGCAATTTGGAACTGGGCCTCAGTATCGCGGGCGCGCTCAACATTGCGTTGTTCGGCGGGCTGCTTTGGGCGATGTTCCGGTTCCGCGCATTTTTTGCAAGCGACGGGCCGATAATTTGTCGTCTGTTCGATTGGTGTGCCAAGCAGATGCGCGCGGATGGCAGGGGGCTACGCAAAGCACTCTGCGACGGCGTGGTCTGGCCGCGCACTGCGATGCGGCGCATGGCAGTGTTTGTTGGGGCGATAGCCGCCAAACTGATAGCGGCCACCCATTTTGTCTGGGCGGGCCTTGCGGTTGGTATCGTTCTGGCCCCTTGGGACTACGTCTTCTTAATGGTGTTTTCTGGGTTCATCATGGTGTTGGGTCGTTTCGTGCGGATACCCGGCAGCTTCATTTTTGGCGCTGGTTTTGCCTTACAGATGTTGGGCGTGCCACCAGAAACGGCGCTGCTAATGATCTTGTTCAACTATATCATGGCGATCCTTCTTGTCGTAGGTATTGGATTGATCGTTCTGTGGCAAAGCGGCATCGACATCCGCCGTGCCCACCTTGAGGCGGAGGTGGTCGATGTCGGCGTCTAAGGACCGAACCGAGCGAAGGCGTTGCCAGAAGCAGACATTGGCCGCGACGCAGAATATAGCAAGGTTGGGCTCACTGCCGACCTTCGCTGCACTTGCATACGAAATCAGCGTCAAACCGGAGGGCGAGCGGCGGCACTGCGAGACAAACTGACTATATTAGAAAATTAGCGAATGGCCGTTTTAAGCATTTTCAGATCGTTCAAATATGGCAGGCGGGTCTGGGCGGCTGCCACCCGTCGGTGCTCTATTGCCGCATAAATGAGCTCTGGTGAGGTGTCTGCGCGGGCAAGCTCTTCCCCATTCGGCGCGGCGATGAAGCTTTGTCCTAAAAAGTGCATGCCGTTCTCGGTGCCCGCACTGTTGGCATAGGCGAGGAAGACGCCATTTTCATAGGCGCGCGTTGGGATCATTGTTTGAGAGACCCAGCCCCACTGTGCTCCGAGGGCTGTGGGCACCAAGATCAGTTCAGCGCCCATGACGGCCAAATGGCGGGCGGTTTCTGGGAACTCCGCGTCGTAGCAAATAAGAGTGGCGATCCGTAGGCCCCGATAGCTGAACAAGCTGCAACCTTCTCCGCGCTTGAAATGATTTGTTTCAAACCCCGGCGGGATAACTAGTTTGCGATGTCCCCCAAGGCGCGTACCATCCGGCCCGAAACACTGTGCTGAGTTGAATATGTCATCCCCACAGGCTTCGGCAAAACCGTAGTGGATTGCCACGCCATGAGCCTTGGCCAGTGCGGCAATCGTTTGCGCTGTTGGCCCGTCCGCAGGCTCTGACCGCGCTGCGATCTGGTCGCCGATGTTGTAGCCTGTCGCAAATAGCTCTGGCAGCAGGAGCAAGTCAGTTTGCATGGTGACAACCTCAGGCAATACGCCGCGCAGCCACTCAAGACGGGCCCTGGGGGTGGCAAGCTCTGCAGGAGACTGACCTACGGCGAGGCGAAAGGTATCGTCCACTTCTAGCCTTCCGTGACCAGCAATTCGCGGGGATAGTTGGTGATGTATTCAAACCCCGCCTCCGTCACGACGATTGAGTCGCCGATGCGCCCTGCTGTCACGCCGTCAATTGAGATACCCCCATCGACCGCGAAGGTCATGCCAGCCTGCAACACTGTCATATCGCCCGCCTTCAGCTCTGGCGCTTCAAGATAGGCCACACCGATAGAACGGCCTGTGCGGTAGCCCGTCTCATATCCCCGCGCGTCATAAACCGCGTTGGCAGCAGCGGCCACGTCTTGGGCCAGCACGCCGGGGCGGATCGCCGCAATGGCGGCCTGCTGCGCTTCAATCGCGGCTTCCTGCACGCGGGCGGCATCGTCTTTGACCTCGCCCACATGGAACATGCGGTCAAAGCCGAGCTTGTATTGTTTGAACTGCGCCATGTTGCAGAAGCAGAAATAGACGGGGTCCGCCAATTCATATTGTTTTACCGAGGCGCGACGGTGAACCATCGACGTGTCCTTGCCACTTTGCAAAATCTGCAAGTTGTGGATCATGGGAGAGACAAAGCGGTCCCAACCCTTGTCCGTCAGGAAGGTCGCCGCCTTGCGCGATCCGGCCTCGATCACTGCCAACGCGCTTTCATATTCTGGAACGCCGACGCGCAGACTGCCGTGGGCTGCGGCCATCATGGCACCTGCGATCTGGCCTGCTTCTTTCATCACTGCGATCTCGAATGGTGATTTGATCATGCGCAAGGCACCCAACACGGGCGAGATGTCTTTAATCGGCACACCGCCATAGGTATCGTCGAAGTAGTTGCGCACGATGGCAGGTATGGTGTTCCGCTCGACCCAAATCGCGGACGGCTTGTCGCCCAAGGCACCGCCAAGTGCAGCCCCCCATGTACGCGCGCCAAAGTCTTCCCAAACGCGGACATCCTCGATCCAAGTCATTTCACCCACCATCTCGGATTCCATCAACGGCGTGATGACGATTGGCGCGTCTTGCGCCTTGACTACAACCATGGACGGCCTGCCAAATTCGATCCCAAGGTATCCCCAAAATCCCGCCAAATAGGCCATTGAGCTTTCATCAGTGAAGACGGCACACTCGATGCCTTGATCCTTCATGCGTTGCTGTAAGGCGGCTGTGCGTTTTTTGGCTTCTTCGAGCATGTTGGGATCCTAATACGGGGCGACGTTACCTGAAATGGGGAACGCTAGGCGGCGGGCCGCAGGTCTGTCAATTCAAATGGAGCCAAGGGGCATTTTGTGGCGAATGGAGTTTAATTTAGGCGCAGACACCGAATGCTCCAGTGTCTGAAGGCAAGGTCTCGAAACGAACCTTCGCGTAAGGCCGCTTTGGGTCATGATTTCGGGGACTATGTCGTCCAATTCCCGAAAGCGGACTTTAGCTGCACTACAGAGAATCGGTAAAGTGGGCTCACTACCGACCTTCATGTAGAAATGTGCATGGCGCAGCATCTGTCACTATCGGCCCTACCGGATCTTCGTACATGATGCAGCGAACGGCAGGTTTGAGCCCATTGCGGAAGTATCAAAATCTCGCCGCGTGCGCTCGCAGCGCTGAATATGTTGCATTTGATCAGGTTTAAGTCCGCAAAACGTTGATGAAACCAGCCATTGATGCATGTTGAAGCTATTCCAAAATCTTCACAGAAAAACTGAGGCCCAAAGCGAGCATCGTTCATCCGTCTGGGGCGGCAGCTTGTCCTGCTTACCTCGAGCACCTTTCAAGATTTGATGCACTCTGACAAAGCTTAGTCACGCAAAATTCAGCGCGGTCGCGCACTGTTTGGTGAGATTTTGGGTGGCAAGCAGATCGGGACTGCTTAGCCCCGCCCGAAGCAAGCCTTTCGAAGACGGGACTTTATTTACATCCAATTCGCCCGCAATGTCACAAGCATACGCCACGAGGAGCGATGCGATGAAAGATGCGGTTGACGAGCTTCGGGAAAACGTAGCGCTTGCGTTCGAACACGCGCGGGCGATGCCTCCGTCGGTCTATACGTCAGGGGATTTTCTACAACGCGAGTTGGATAGTATCTTTGAAAAAGACTGGTTCTGCGTCGGACGGGCGGATGCGTTGGCCAAGTCAGGTGATTACACCACGCTCGAACTCGCGGGGCAGCCAATTATCGTTTTGCGGGACGTAGAGGGCACTCTCAAGGCGATGTCGAATGTGTGTCGCCACCGCATGTCGACCTTGTTAGAGGGCAGCGGCAATGCCCGCAGCATCGTGTGCCCTTATCACGCGTGGACCTATAACCTTGACGGAACATTGCGCGGCGCGCCCGCGATGACCCAGAACGAAGGTTTCTGCAAATCCGACTACCAGCTGCCCGATGTGCGCTGCCAAGAATGGCTTGGCTGGGTGTTCGTTACGCTTAATGCGGGCACCCCCGATGTGGCAATTCAATTGGCAAAAGTTGAAGAACTCGTCGGCGACTACAACATGACCGACTACACGCAAAGCTTCTTTGAGACCCACACGTGGAACACCAATTGGAAGGTTCTAGCCGAGAATTTCATGGAAAGCTATCACTTGCCGGTCTGTCACGCCGGCACGATTGGGGGGCTTTCAAAGCTGGACGAAATGATCTGCCCACCGGGGGAAGATGCGTTCAACTACCACACGATCCTCAAGGATGAATCCTTGTCCATTGCGATGGCCCATCCATCAAATACACGGATGGAGGGTGACCGTCGCCGCACAACCTATCTGCTCGCGATCTACCCCAGCCTTATGATCACCCTGACGCCCGGATACTTTTGGTACCTAAGTCTGCATCCTGAAGGCGTGGACCATGTTCGGATCGGCTTTGGTGGTGGCATGTCGAACGACTATGCCAACGATCCCGATGCCCACGCGAATTTCGCCAAGCTGAAAAACCTACTTGATGATGTAAACGTCGAGGACAAGGGCTGCACCGAGAAGGTGTACAAGGGCCTCTCATCCCACGGGGCGAAACCCGGACATTTGTCGCATTTAGAACGGCCAAACTATGATTTCGCGCAGTACATAAACGGGCGTATTCAAGCGAACGAGGCTTAGGACCACCAATGACCCACATCCGCATCCGCAAGTTCAACACCAAAGACACCTACCCCGAACAGGCGCTTGATAACGATCTGTGTCAGGCCGTTGTGACGTCGGGCGGCAAGACCGTTTGGCTACGTGGGCAGTGTCCGCAGAATTTGGATGATGCCAAGAATATCGACAGCCATGATCCCATCGAGCAGACCCATAAAGTCATGCAGAACATCAAACAGTTGATCGAAGAAGCGGGCGGCGAGATGGGGCATCTGGTCAAAGTCGTCGTCTACATCACCGACGTGCGCCACCGCGAGGCGATCTACCGAACCATGGGCGCATACCTGCACGGGGTGCATCCGGTATCGACAGGTCTGGTGGTTCAGGCCTTGGCCCGCCCCGAATGGCTCGTCGAAATCGACGGCACAGCGGTAATCCCTGATGGATACGGCGCATGACGTTTTCGCTGGTCGCCCGCTGCGCTGAAACGGGCATGTTCGGGATTGCGATTGCATCGTCTTCGCCTGCAGTGGCCGCGCGTTGCGTCTATACGCGTGCCGGCGTTGGCGCTGTGGCCAGCCAGAACATCACCGACCCGCGCCTTGGCCCCTTCGCATTGGACTTGATGCAAGGCGGGATGTCTGCGGGTGAGGCGATTGCTGGCGTGCGTGACCAAGCACAGCATACCGCTTACCGCCAAGTACTTGCGATTGACGCCAGCGGCACAACAGCAATCCATTCCGGCCCGAATTCATTGGGGGTTTGGACCGATGCGGCAGGGCGAGATGTGCTTTCTGCGGGCAACCTGCTGGCAAATGACGGCGTGCCGCAGGCCATCGTCACGGGGTTTGAACAGGCCAAGGGCCACCTTGGCGACCGCCTGATCGCCGCAATGCGCGCCGGATTGGCGGCAGGTGGCGAAGCAGGCCCGATACATTCTGCAGGCCTACAGATGTGTGACAAAGTCGCGTGGCCCGTGGCCGACCTGCGCTGCGACTGGTCCGAGGACTGTCCGATTGACGCAATCGCCACCGCTTGGGATGTCTACAAACCCCAGCTTGAGGCCTACGTGCAACGCGCCCTCGACCCGAGCGAAGCCCCCAGCTATGGAGTGCCCGGAGATGAATGAGCACGTCGCACAAAGCGCACTTGAAACTGCCCGCGTCGAGCGAATGCGCCAGATATTTGCCGAATGCGCAGCTGCGCCCGACGATGCCCCGATCGGATTGCCGGGGTATTTCTACACCGACCCGTCTTTCTATTCCTTCGAATGCCAAACCGTTTTGCGCCGTGGCTGGCACTGCGTTGGTCGTGTAGATGAATTTGCGGCACCGGGCGATTACCTCGCACTGAGCTTGCTGGGTGAGCCGTTGATCATTGTGCGCGATGGCGATGATATCAAGGCGTTATCCAACGTGTGCCGCCACCGTGGCATGCCCTTGGCCGAGGGTCAGGGCAACGCGAACCGGTTCGTATGCCGCTATCACGCTTGGGCCTATGGCACTGACGGCGCGTTGCTGCGCGCACCTCGGATGAAGAACGCCGGATTTGACCCTAAGACCTGCAAGTTGGGTACGTTTAGCTGTGTGCAACGGTTCGGATTTATCTACGTCAGTCTCGCAGAAGATCCACCGGATATTGACGCAGATCTCGCTGGACTTAGCGATGTGATCGGGCGCTATGAGCCCGAAAAATACGCCGTTGTGCATAGCGCGAGTGAGGTTTGGAACTGCAATTGGAAAACCCTGGTTGAAAACTTCATGGAAGGCTATCACCTGTCTGTCGTTCACCCACAGACCTTGCATGGTTACACCCCTACAGGGCTTAGCCGCAAAGGGCCGAATGGGGCAGGCTTCACCAGCTATTTCGCCAATTACCCCGACAATATCCCGCCACGCGGCGAAGGCGCTGCGGACCTGACCAAAGAAGAACGCCACCGCTCCACCCTTTTCGCCGCGTTCCCCTGCCAAGTCGTCAGCGTTGCGGCCTCTCTTCTTGTCTCGCTTAGCATCCGACCCTTGACGTCGACATCCATCGACGTGCGTTGGACCATGTCGGTTTACGGAGACAGTTTGGATGGCGACACAATTGATGCACGCATCGCCCTATGGGAAGACGTGAACCGTGAAGACCGCGAAAAGCTGGAAGCGATGCAGTCCGCCTTGGGATCGGTCTTTGCAACGGGCGGACCGCTGGCCGAGGACGATTATGAGGGCACAGTGCGCGACTTTTTGCTTTGGTTAGCGAAGCAGGTCGCGGCTTGATCTGAACGGCGAGATAGGCGATGCAGTCTTATGGCAGTTCGGTTCACATTTCGGCAGCTGGAATACCTCGTCGCCGTTGGCGATGCCGGCACGATTGCGCAGGCCTCTGTGCAGTTGAATGTGTCGTCGCCGTCCATTTCCACCGCCATCAACCAGCTTGAGGCGCATTTCGGCGTGCAATTGTTTGTGCGCCACCATGCGCAAGGGCTTTCGCTGACACCCGGCGGACGGCGGGTCTTTAACGAGGCCAAACGCATGTTGGGGGACGCCGCGGCCCTGAATGACATCGCGGAGGACGTCGCCAAGCGGCCCGTCGGCCCTATATCAATTGGCGCATTGTCCACGATAGCTCCACTGCTGAGTGCGCGTTTTCGAAAGTCGTTTGAGGAAAACTATCCAGAGGCGAATGTGACACTGATTGCCGGCAATCAGTCCGAGCTGTTTCAAAAACTCTCCCGTGCTGAAATCGACATCGCCATCACCTATGACATGGAAATTCCCCAAGACACTCACTTCAAAAGCCTGATCTCGTTGCGCCCGTTTGTGATGCTTCATCCCGGTCATCCGATGGCCGGTCAAGACGACGTTTCCCTGCGAGAAATCGCACAAGACCCAATGATACTGCTCGATCTTCCGCTGAGCCGAGACTACTTTCTGGCGACCTTTCGCAACCTTGATATCACGCCAAACATCGCAGATCGCGCCGATGATTTATCGGTGGTGCGCAGCCTTGTGGCCAACGGATTTGGCTATAGCTTGCTGAACATCGGAACAAACATCGCCTATGCGCCAGACGGGCAACCGCTTGTTATCTTGCCTATTCGCGAAGACGTTGCTCCTGTGAATTTGGGGCTGGCGACAAAGCAAGTCGCACCCAAATCGGCCATTGTGCTCGCATTCGAAGACCACGTGCGTATAGCCATTGAAACCGAAGGGTTGCCCGCCACTAAAGCCCAGTGACAAGACGCGTTAGCAACGCGTCCAACATCGTGTCACATGCGTCCAATTGGGTGGTTTCAATGAACTCGTCCGGCTTGTGCCCTTGATCCATTGACCCCGGCCCACAGACCACCGTTGGAATGTCGAGGCGTGATGAAAAAAGGCCCCCCTCGGTGCCAAAGGCAACCTTGATCGTATGGTTGGATTTCAAAAGCGATTGGACGATCCCGACCACGTCACTGTTCGCATCGGTTGACAGCGATGGGTAACTATTGGTGATCTCTGTTGTCACATTGGCGTTTGCGAAACGGGGTTTGATCTCGGCCAAATACTGATCGCAGTGCGCTTCAATCTGCGCGATGATCGCGTCGGGGTCATCCGCCGCAAGATGTCGAATTTCGAACATGAATTCAGCGTGGTCAGGCACGATATTCAAGGCCGTACCGCCGTTGATCGTGCCGACATGCACGGTGCTATACGGGATGTCATAGTCCGCATCTTGTGTCCCGTCGACGGCCAGCGTGTCCTGCAGCTTGCGCAAGAACCCGATCACATCGCAGGCCATGTGGATCGCGTTCAACGCCGTGGGCGCAAGTGCAGAGTGCGCGGCGTGACCCGTGGTCGTGACCCGTGCAGCAGTCTTGCCTTTGTGGCCCGTCGCCACCTCCATCAAAGTCGGTTCGCCAACGATACAAAACTGCGGGCGGAACGGGGCCGTGGCCAACATGTCGACTAACGATCTGACGCCAATACAGCCGATTTCCTCATCGTATGACAACGCAAGATGCAGCGGGGTTTGCAACTCCATCTCGCTCGCCCTGAGAGCACAGATCATCGCACTCGCGACAAAGCCTTTCATATCGGTCGTGCCACGGCCAAAAAGCTTGCCGTCGTTTTCGATCATCTCGAACGGTGGCACGGTCCAGTTTTGGCCTGCGACAGGCACAACATCCGTATGCCCCGACAGCAAAACACCAGCGCGACTCTTTGGCCCGATGGTGGCAAACAGGTTCGCCTTCTTGCCCGTTTCATCGTGTATCAAAGTGACCTGCGCGCCTGCCATCTCCAGCAGTTCTGCGCAAAACGTGATCAGCCCGAGGTTGGAATCAGCGCTGACCGTTGGATAGGAGATCAGTTTGGCCAGCAGGGACTTGGTGGTCCAAGCTTCACTCACCGCGGCGGCCCGTCTGAGAAATATGAGCGGCAAGGTTTTTCGCATCCACCCAAACCCCCCAGATGAACGATGATCCCCGCATAGACAGCCATGGAAGCCCGAGAAAATAGATGCCCGGTTCGCGGGTCACGCCGTCCTCATGGCTCGGCTTGCCCGCATCGTCAAAGGCGTTGACGTCCAACCAGCTAAAGTCTTGTGTAAACCCGGTTGCCCAGACAATCGTTTTGATCCCCTTCGCTCCAAGGTCAAGTTGAAGGATAGGGTTGGCCACACAATCAGGATCAGGCCCGATGTCGCGCGCGGTTGGGTCAAGCGGCAGATCGATCCCTTCTTGGGTCACATAGGCGTCGGCCTCGTCCAGCACGGACAGGTAATTTGCGTCACCGTCCGCAATGTTACGGCCAAGGTCAGTCGCGAAGGTCAGCGTGTTGCTGTCAAACGCTTTGGTCATGCCAAGTAACGTGATCCCTTTTGCGGCAAATCTCCTGAAATCAACGGTTTGCCCGCCATTCGCTCCACTGACAGCGATCGTCACATGCTCGGCACCAACTGGTGGCGATTTCATTTGCCATTTGCCCAGCACGCCAAGCCACCAAACGAAATCTTTGCCGCGATACCGGCGCGGCGGGCGATCATGTGCGCCAACCGACAGATAAACCTCTCGCCCGCTGTCGCGCAGTTCTTCGGCGATCTGGCTGCCGGACGATCCCGCGCCCACCACCAGAACAGCCCCCTCAGGAAGGCCATCTGGTCGCTGATAGGCGGTAGAATGGATTTGGGTCAGGCCATCTTGGTTAGGAACTACAGGCGGTATGGCCGGTTTTTGAAACGGGCCGGTCGCCGCCACAATATTGCGCGCATAGATTAGGCCTTGGGATGTGGTTACGTCAAAACCGTTGCCACCAACTGCTTTGGTGACTTTTTCCACCGTTACTCCGCAGCGGATTGGCACGTCCATCTCGTCTACGAATTCCTCGAAGTAGGACACAACGTTAGCCTTGGTCGGGAAGTCGTCGGGACCACAATCGGCGAATTCCTTGCTTGGAAAGCGGTCGTGCCACGCGGGGCCATTTGCGACCAAGGATGACCACCGCTCAACCCGCCAACGTTCGGCGATACGGCTGCGTTCCAACACAATATGAGCGATGCCATGGCTGCTCAGATGCTCGCTCATGGCGAGGCCAGCCTGCCCACCACCGACGACGAGGGTGTCTATTGTTTCGGTCGTCATGAATTCCCCTTGGTGAAACGAAGTGCCTCTGCTGACCAAAATACCGGAGAGACCAAGTTGCCGAAACCAAGAAATACCTAACCATGGCTTGGGACAGTGCTAAGGGGGCAACGCGCTTTGGATCGGTCATGATTGGTTCCTCTAACACTGAATTAGAAAATTCTTTTGGTGGCACTGTCAGAAGAAAACTTATTGAGGCGGGCAGGGCGAGCAATTAGCGTTGCGGGATGACAAAACGTAGCCCCTTTCGCTACTTCAAGACGAGCCCAGAGATCAT
>CBDTUA010000061.1:0-10257 GCA_965363735.1 uncultured Sulfitobacter sp.
TCGGGAGCTCGACCAAAGTGCAGGGTCAGCCCAATTACGCATGCTTTCCGCCCTTATTGTCGATTGACACGGACGGCCCATGCAGCCACTCATCTCGCACGCTGTTGCCGCAGCGCAGCTTTCGCATTTCTGACGTTCGTGCATCTTGCAGCATTTTGTTGGCTTTTAAACCACTTGTAGCGAATGGCCGACAAAGGAACGCGGTGTTTAGGCTGACCATTTGCAAAACGGTCTGATGGTATGTGAAACCCCCGCTGCTATCAATCAACGGGGGTTCTGTATTTTCTGCGTCGAGGGACGGGTTACATTATCCTTCCCGCTCCAATTTCTTGCGCGCTAGCTTACGGGCACGGCGGATCGCTTCAGCTTTCTGACGTGCTTTTTTCTCGGACGGCTTCTCGAAATGTTGCTTGAGCTTCATTTCACGAAAAACGCCTTCGCGTTGTAGCTTCTTTTTCAAAGCTCTGAGAGCCTGATCGACGTTGTTGTCTCGAACACTGACCTGCATGTGGTTTACACCACCTCTCTAGTTGAAGTTGCAATGATTTGCAGGAAATGGCCGGATAGCAATCTTATATCAGATTGTACAGCATGACAGATCCAAGCTGGGCTGAGGGCGGTGTTCATTCACACGCTGTCTGCCATTTGGGCCAAATGGAAGTGTAGTCTATTTCCGGCCCAAAGCCGCCTCTGGTTGGTCTTTTCAGCGCTGCGCTGCAGCTTTCGCTCTGCAGTCATTCGTGCGTCGCGTGGTACTATCGGTGGGTGATCTCGCGTCGTGCGCCAGATGTCTAACGATATCGCCGTGCTCGCAGACGGGCCGCTTGTGGCAAGCTGCGAGTCAAAAGCTTTCTTCGCGGGGCCGACGGCGGGCTAATCCCGTGATCTTCTGACACAGCCGCCGCCGATGCGTTTCGGTGCGGCCAGCTGACGCAATTGTGTGCAAGGCGTGATCACGAGATGTTCTATGCTGGCGGTACTTTCTTATCCGGAGCTTCTGCTATGACCCGAAATCTCTTCCCGCCCAGGCGCTCCTTTGGACGGTGGCGCTCCTTCTTGCAGGCGCTTGCCGCGCTGCCCCTGCTGGCCGCCGCACCAGCCACGGCACAGGCGAACCCTTTTGACGCCGCGTGGCCCAACACGGATTTCTCCCGCCTCGCCATTGACCTCGGCGAGGTCGTCTCTGGCGGGCCGCCACGCGATGGTATCCCGGCGATCCTCGACCCCAGCTTCATCCGAGCTTCCGAGGAGACGCGGCTCGATGACCGCGAACCTGTGATGACCTACATGCCCGACGACGGCGCGGCCCGTGCCTATCCAATCCGCTACTTGATGTGGCACGAGATCGTGAACGACGTGGTGGATGGTCAACCGATCACCGTCACCTTCTGCCCGCTCTGTAACACTGGAATGGTTTTCGACGGGCGGCTGGGCGGACGCACGCTGACCTTCGGCGTCTCCGGCCTGCTACGCCATTCGGACATGATCATGTACGACCAACAGACAGAAAGCTGGTGGCAGCAGGCACTGGGAGAAGGTATCGCAGGTGAGATGACGGGACGCACTTTGAATCAGCTTCCAGCCTGGATGGAAAGCTGGGCGGCGTTCCGCGACGCGCATCCAAACGGGCTTGTGCTCGACGAGCCGGACTGGCGCAGGGCCTATGGCACGAACCCTTATCGCAACTACGATACAACCCGGCCTTTCCTCTATTCGGGCGAGGACCCGCCGCACGGCATTCCACCTCTGGAACGTGTGGTCCGGGTCGGTAACCGGGCATGGCCGCTGACGCGCCTGTCCCGTGAACGCACAATCAAAGAGGGGGGGGGGCTGACATTGAGTTGGGCCGAGGGGCAGGCGTCCGCGCTCGATACCGGAAACATCGGACAGGGGCGCGAGGTGGGTAATGTCCGTGTCCGCGATGCCCAGGGCCGGGATGTGGCGCATGACATCCCCTTCGCTTTCGCGTTTCACGCCTTCCACCCCGAGGGTCGTTGGATGCTCAGGGACTAGACGGCCCTTAGCGGACCTATAAAGAGCCCGCAGCGAATGGCCGCAGTGACCCACGATGGAAGATGCTGCGCCGAGTTCCAACGGCAGCTAAGCGCAGTAAGAAGTCGACGTTGAGGAGTCTGGCACGACCACGAAAATACCGGTACACAAACGGCCCGAAGTTTCTGTCCAGCTTTGGGGATCACTGCGCCGCAGCTTCCCCAAAACATGCATTGCTCGATCACGTAGCATCGGCACCACTTTGACCGACGCACTTACCGTTGACATGTAGCAATGCAGCCAGCAACCAAGTTGATAACACCGAAGGTAACAGGGCTTAGTCGAAATGTGCTATGCTTGTATGTAGCGGAGGAAGATCAAATGAGCTTTGTATCAATCACGACTTGGCGAATGATAAGCGAAACTGAGAGCCTTCAGCATGTGACAGACCTGATGCAGCGAAAATACTTCCCTGGGCTGTTAGCTTTGGGCGCAAAGCATTCAATGCTCGTGGACGTTGAGTTGGACCGTTTCGCCATCGTAACGGTTTATCCAAGCCGTGAGGTGCGCGATGGTGCCATCGCGCATGTCTCAGCCCTTCGCATTGAAGGCGCAGAGGAGTTCGGTGCAGAGATGATGGATGCCTATGGCGGAGAGTTGTTGGCCTCGTCCGAAGCTTAGAATGCTCTATTTACTATGCCCGCCCAGCAGAGCTTGATGCGTAATGCAGCGAACGATCGGCCCCCGCCCTAAAGTTGAAAGGTGCTTAATGCAGTTTTCAACTACAAGGTGTCCAGTTGCCAACGTCTAACTCTTCAATTTGCTGGCGTGGTATTCAATCGCGCTTGCCAAACCTTTCAGTGATCTCTTTTCTTCGTCAGTCAAATCCCCGAAAGCGGTTTCTATCTCCTCAAATAGCACCTCCATTTCCCGCATTTTGTCTTTCAGATTGTGAAGCTTCTCAGTTCTTTCATCAGGGGCCGTCATCTCAATCTCCTATAAAAGTGGCTATGATCGCTATCTTAGATACGTAACACAGACGCACGGTTGGAAGCAGGTCCAGCTAAAAGAATATTTCCGCAAATATCGGGCTTGATTGTGCGACCGCTTGGCTGCGCAGAGCACACATCGATGCTTAGCGCAGATAACGGCAACTCCGCGCCCTTATTTTCCGAACTTCGCACACGGCCTTTAGCCGACATTGACCAAGGGTTCTTTCGCTGCGGTGCAGCTTCTTCGAAGCAGCCATTAGAGCAGCATTTTGGGTAGAGAACAGGCTACTCTAAATCGTGGACGTTTCAGGTGTGCAGGTCAGTCTGGTATCACCGGTGCGCGGTTTGCTGAGGTCGGCCACCGCAAGCATCGTGTGCCTGAACGTATTTCCAACGTCTCGCAACCGTATGGATAATCACCATCCTAGACGTTGGCAAAGATTGCTTGCGGTGAGCAAGCGCTTTAGCGTCGGGCACTTGGGGGATCGAATAACCCGACGAAACATCAGGTGATGGGACACTACATGAATGATCTGGATGGGCGCATAGCGCTGGTAACGGGGTCAGCCACAGGGCTAGGCCGTTCCATCGCGGTTAAGCTGGCAGAACGGGGTGCAGATGTGATCATCAACTACGCCCGCTCTGCCGCTGAGGCCGAAGAAGCGGCCGATCTGTGCCGTGCTGCGGGATCACAGGTAGAGGTGGTGCAAGCAGATGTTTCAGACCCTGGTGGGTGTCAAACCCTGGCCGACGCGGCGCGGCGGCGTGGGCGGTTGGACATTCTGGTCAATAACGCCGGCATCACCCGACATGCGCGCGATCATTCCGATCTTGACGCTTTGTCAAAGGCCGACTTCATGAATATTTACGAGGTCAATGTCGTCGGGCCGTACCTGATGATGCAGGCAACGAAAGACCTTCTTGAGACGGCATATAAAACGACACAAAGATCCAGCACAGTGCTCAACACGTCGTCCATCGCGGGTATTAAGGGCATTGGATCATCTGTTGCCTATGCCGCATCCAAAGGTGCGCTTAATACGATGACGCTGTCACTGGCGCGCGCACTCGCTCCGGCAATCCGCGTAAATGCGATTTGCCCCGGGTTTATCGGCACGCGCTGGTTCAAGGACACGATGGATGAGCAGGCATTCGAGAAAACGGTGCAAAGGATCGAGACAGCAACCCCGCTTGGCGTCGCCTCTGGCCCCGATGATATCGCGGACGCTGCGCTGTTTTTCCTGTCAGACGCGTCTCGGCATGTGACCGGGGAATTGTTACTGGTAGACGCCGGGATGCATCTAAGCTGAATTTGTCGAACCGACGAATTGACATGCCGCGCTAAAATCAATCCAGATCTGTCGCGAAGTTTCATTGACAGATCAAAACGAAGATTCCTATTCTTTCCACACAGCGGAACTGCGTTTCACAAAAAACCGGCCCGCCAATGACTGTCCGACATGCGAATACCTCGCATGAAAGGATTATTAGGGAGGAAACTATGAATTACCTTGCGACTACGCTTGTAGCTTTCGGCATGACGGCCTCGATGGCGGCCGCTCAGGACATTGATTTGCCAAAGCAATTGAATTGGACTGCGTATGATACCGGATCAGCGGGTTATAACCAGGCCGTGGCAATCGGCGCGGCGTTGCAGGATGCAACGGGCGTAAATCTGCGCGTGCTGCCCGGCAAGAACGACGTGTCGCGCACCGAACCCTTGCGCCAAGGACGGGTCGAATTTTCGGCAACCGGTGTCGGCGGCAGCTTTATGGCGCAGGAGGGCGTGTTTGACTTCGGCGCTGAAAACTGGGGGCCACAGCCGATCCGCGTGCTGATGGCCAACAACGGTGGTGCCATCAACCTTGCCGTCGGTGTGGCGGGCGATCTGGGGATCGAGACCTATGCCGATCTGAAAGGCAAGCGGGTTGCGTATATCGTCGGTGCCCCAGCGCTGAACGTAAACACCGAAGCCTATATGGCCTACGGAGGGTTGACCTGGGATGATGTCGAGCGTGTCGATTTCGGCGGCTTCGGGGCCAGTTGGACCGGTCTGATCGAAGGTCAGGTCGATGCGGCCTTCGCCTCCACCAACTCGGGCAAGGCCTACGAGGCCGAGGCAGGCCCGCGCGGGTTGTTCTGGCCACCGATTGACCCGGCAAACACCGAAGGGTTCGCCCGGATGCAAGAGATTGCGCCGTTCTTTAACATCAACAAAGCAAGCGTCGGTGCCACAATTGACGGGACCGATGGCTATCAGGGGGCGGGGTATGCCTATCCTGTTCTGACAGCGATGGCCGCGTCGGATGAAAACCTTGTCTACAACATGACCAAAGCCATGGTTGAACTGTTTCCAAAATATGACGGCAATTCCCCTGGCATCGGTGGCTGGGCGATCGACAAGCAGAACATGGAATGGGTCGTACCATACCACGAAGGTGCGATCCGCTATTTCACGGAAGTCGGTGCGTGGAACGATACGGCGCAAGCGCACAACGACAAGCTGATCGCGCGCCAGGAAGCACTGGCCGCAGCATGGGAAGCGACCAAAGCGGCTGCCCCCGCCGATTGGGAGGCCGCGTGGTTCGAAGCGCGTCGCAAGGCGCTGACAGACGGCGGCTTTTCGGTCGTATTCTGATCGCCATTAAATGATTTGACCTGCCGGTTTTCGAACCGGCAGGTTTGCCATGTTCATCCCAAACACGAGTGAGCCAATGACTGATCAAGAGCCCCCCTCCTCCGCCACCAAAGGTTTGGAACAGGTCGCAATCGACGGGGCCACACCTGCCGAGTTGATTGCCGGGCCAGCCCGCTGGGTCGTCGTGATCGGCACGTTGCTGTCTCTTGTTTTGGTGATCAATCAGTTGTTCAACATACAGCTTCTGGGCGTGGTCTTGATCGAGGGGCGGTACCTTTATGTCCTTGGGGGTCTTTTTCTGGCACTGAGCTTTCTGATCTTTCAGATGCGCGGTGGTAGAGGCGGCAAGCCATCGCTGCTGGATTGGGTGCTTTTTGCCTTGGCCATCGCTTGCACGGGCTATTTGGTACAAACGGCGCAGCAAAACCTATCGCAGGGCTGGGAATATGCAGCACCTCAGATGGCGCAATATGTATCTGTCGTTTTCTTCTTCCTGATCCTCGAGGCGACGCGCCGCGCGGGCGGTCTTGTGCTGTTTTGTATCGTCACGGTCTTTGCATTCTACCCGACCTTTGCGGGCCACGTTCCTGACCCTTTTTCGGGGTTTCAAAGCACGTTCATGCAAACGGTGCCCTATCACATCTATTCTGCCGAAAGTTCTTTCGGTATCCCGATGAAGGCCTTTGGCGGGGTGGTCATCGGTTTCATTCTGTTTGGTGCCGTGTTGCAGCGGACGGGTGGCGGGCAGTTCTTCAACGATTTGGCGTTGGGGCTGGTCGGTGGCTATCGCGGGGGCGCTGCCAAAGTATCGATTTTTGCGAGCGGGTTCATGGGGTCGATGTCGGGTTCCGTCATCTCGAACGTGTTGACGACGGGGGCCGTGTCTATTCCCGCGATGCGCAAGACCGGATTCTCTGCCAAGACCGCGGCGGCGACAGAGGCTTGCGCCTCGACAGGTGGTGTTTTGATGCCGCCGATCATGGGGGCCACGGCATTCGTGATGGCATCGTTTCTGTCGCGTCCCTATGTCGAAATCGCATTGGCCGCAGCCATCCCGAGCCTGCTGTTCTACTGGGGTTTGTTTACTCAGATCGACGCATATTCCGCCAAGCGCGGCCTGCGCGGCCTGCCAAAGCCTGACTTGCCGCGCCTCAAGGAAGTCATGGTGGTAGGCTGGCCCTACATCTTTGTTTTTGCGCTGCTGCTCTACATGATGATCGGCCTGCGGCAGGAATCCTCGGCCCCGTTTTATGCCACTGCGCTTTTGCTGGTGGTGAACCAGTTTCGCAAAAGCCACCGGCTCAACCTTCAGCGGCTTGGCAATATGGTGGTGGGCGTTGGCATGGGGCTGGCGGAACTCACGGCGATCTTGCTGGGGGTTGGCCTGATCGTCGGCTCGTTCTCGGCCACGGGGCTTGCCGGTACGCTGGTGAATGAATTGGTATTCCTGGCTGGCGACAACACGCTGGTCTTGTTGCTGATGGGCGCGATCACGGCGTTCATCTTTGGCATGGGGATGACCGTCACGGCCTGCTACATCTTCCTCGCGGTCGTTCTGGCACCGGCGCTTGAGGCGGGCGGTCTGAACCAACTCGCCGTTCACCTTTTCATTCTTTACTGGGGGATGGTCAGCTACATCACGCCCCCCGTGGCACTTGGGGCGTTTGCCGCCTCTACAATGGCCGGCTCAAACCCCATTGCAACCGGGTTCGAGGCGATGCGTTTGGGGGGCGTCATCTATATCGCGCCGTTCTTTTTCGTGCTGAACCCCGCGCTGATCGGTCAGGCACCCGCTTGGGAAATCACGGTCGCGCTCAGTTGTGCGCTGATCGGCGTCGCGATGATATCCTCCGCCTTGCAGGGCTACATCAGCCTTGTCGGGCCGCTTGAGGGGCGCGCTGGCCTGCCGCTTCGAGTCCTGCTCTTCTTTGGTGGCGTGCTGATCGCGATGCCGCAAAATAAGCTGGCTGATCTCGGATACGCGCTGTCGTTCACTATCGGGGCAATTTTGTGCGCGCTGCCGATCTTGATAGCATGGCGGGCCAATGCCGCAGACCCCCGGCCAGCGTGAAGGTCGTCGCGTAGTAGCTATTGCCAAGAGGCTTGCGCACGTGCTGGGCAACGGCCCCGCGCGCTCGACTTCACGTCTGAGGTTGTGCAGGCGATTCATCCATCGCAATTCGACGGCGATGGATGGAGCGGCACTTTTCAAAAATTGGGTTGATCGATCTATCGCATCGCTCACGAACGGGCATACAGACCGAGCTACCGAGATCTATTCTCGATCGATGACGCCAGCCTTCACAACGTCTCTCGTGCAGGGGCAGTTTGGAATTTTTATTTCATCAAAGCCGATGTCAGACGCACATCATTCTAATTAGGCAAGAAACCAAATTTTCCACTCTCGCCTTGCTGAGGTATGACCCGAGTACGTGTATCCAAATCACCCTTTCCGCCGATACTGCCTGATGCAGCGGTTTCGGCCCTGAGCGGACCTTGACGCGCTGACACGATGCTGCGGCGCAGCCCGTCCAACGGCAATTTGTGCATCGCGCAGCAATTTGCTGGGTGAAACGTCGGTCAATGGACAGAACTGCCCTTTTCTACGTCTGATTGATCATAGCTCGCCGACGATATTTCCAAAACGCTCGACAAAGGCTTGACTTTCACTAAGGTCGAAAAGGCGGTGGGATAAAGTGTTGCTCACTCGACTGGTGTCAAATATTGACTCCGGAAATTAGGGGTCCGGCCACCGTAATTTCTTTGTAGAACGGACGCGAATATTACCGCAGGACCCACCGCCAGGAGATCAGAATGAGTGACAAGACACCGCGGCAGGCAATTATACAGGACCATGCTGCTTTTTTGGAGGGAACGCACAACTTCCAAGCGGACATTGAGATTGTGGCAAACAGTACTCTGATCGGCACAATTCTTGAAACGGTTATGTTTGCCACAAATATGCGATTTGCTGCGGTTGCGCGGGTTACCGCTAATCGCTGGGTAGCGTGCCGCACCGTTGATGAAGTCAATTTTGGCTTGGAAGCGGGCGATGAGATCGAGATCCAATCAACTTTCTGCCAGTCGGTTCGGGAAACCTCCCAAAAGGTCATATTCAACGATGTGGCAACCGATGACGTGTATGGTGGCCATCCAATCGCGGCTAAGTTCGGCATCGTTAGCTACGCTTCAATCCCCATCCATCGCAGTGATGGGACCTTCTTTGGCACACTTTGCGCGATCGACACAGAGCCGCGCAACGTGAAGCACCCACGCTCAGTGGCGATGCTCGAGATGTTTGCCGACATTATTGGTCGAAGCGTTGAGACAGAGGAGCGTTTGGACGCACATGAACTCATGGTCGCCCATGAACGCGAGCTGAGCCGTATTCAGGAGGAGTTCGTCGCTGTCCTCGGACATGACCTGCGCAACCCAGTGGCGGCGCTTGATGCCGGCTACAGGCAGCTGAGCAGAGAGCCATTGACAGATAGGGCGCAAATGATCCTTCCATTAATGCGGTCCTCGCTGCGCCGCATGACGGATCTAATTGAAAATATTATGCTGCACGCTAAAGCGCGGTTGGGCGGAGGCATTCGCATTTCTGTTGCGTGCGACGCTCCTTTGACGGCGGCCATTACGCAAGTCGTCGAGGAAGTCCGAGCGACATCTCCGGAGCATGAGATCACACTTGATCTTAAATTTGATCGGCCCGTGAGGTGCGATGCCCCGCGCATCGCGCAGGCGATTTCGAACCTTTTATCGAACGCCATTCGCTACGGGACACCCGGAACTTGCATCCGTGTGGGAGGCTTAATAGACGATTGCGGCATCGAAATCAGTGTAGCAAATGACGGCGCGGCCGTGCCAGATGAACTGCGTCAGGACCTATTTCACCCGTTTAGGCGCGGCGCGCATGCAGATGCAGATGGAGAGGGGCTGGGGCTTGGTCTCTACATCGTTTCGTCGATTGCCACAGCGCACAATGGCCTGATTGAAGTAACATGCGAAAGCGGAACCACTACCTTCAACTTCAAGGTTCCACTGCTGCCCCCTGCCATTAAATCCAATTGAAGAGCGCGGCCTACGCAGCGGACCATGGACTAGAATCGTCCGTTCGCGTTACGGCGCGTGTCATCAATCACCGGAGTAGACCCTTGGGTCCATTGCGAGTGCAATGAGAGGTTCAATAGCGTGGCCAGTTTGGGCATCAAAACCGCATTGCGGCGATGCAGCGAGAGTTCCCCTGCAATTCTGGGATGTATGTCGGGCTTCCCCCGCCTCAGCATGTATAGGGCGCACCTGCGGCAAATGGCCGGTTCCCACCCTTACTGTCTTGTGCAGCGAACGGCCGCAATGAGCCCATACCTACACTATTCTGTCGCGCAACGAACGTCGGCTTCTGGGAAATTTAGGGCCGCGAACTTCAAACAATGTAGTTGATAATCGGACAGTCAGACATGTGGTCCCCACGGCATGATGCAACTACATGTGCCAACTCGTCGTGCAGCTATTGTAGCTTCCGCTGCTTCTCTCCGATCTCCTCGACCTCATTGACGATGGGCAGATGAATTTTGAAACTGGCGATTGGGGTTGGCTGAACGCTTCGACTGATCTTTAAATGACACTTCCAACGCC
>CBDTUA010000062.1:0-10139 GCA_965363735.1 uncultured Sulfitobacter sp.
GGCCCCGCGCTATCCGCAATTCAAATTTATTGATCTAGGTCAGATCTTGGACGGGCTCGTGCCGAAGAACCCATTCGAGATGCACGCTTTTTATGACACCCGCCGGTCCGAAGCGATGAAATGCGCGCAAGGCCGCCTCATTGGCATCATTGAAGATCGTGGCATCCCTGATCCACATTGGGCCGAAACAATGATCAGGCTGCACGATGAGCATCCTCACGGCGTAATCGGCGGTGCTGTGACCAATGGCGTGAACCGGTTATGGAACTGGGCGATTTTCTTTTGCGACTTCGGGCGCTACCAGCCGCCATTGTCCGCAGAAAATCCAGAATACGTGACTGATACGAACATTGTTTACAAAGCAGATACAATAATGTCGGTCCGCCACCTTTGGGAGGTCAAGTATCAGGAAGCCCAAGTAAACTGGACACTGCGCGATGCAGGCGCGGGCCTTCTGTTGACCGATGAAGCGATTACCGAGCAGCACAGGCCAAACGTAAGCGTCCGCACCATGGTGAGCGAACGCGTGCATTGGGCCCGCATGTTCGGCCAAGTCCGTGGCCGCGAAATTACACGTGGTCAGCGGGTGAAGCTATGTCTGGGAATGCCGATCTTGCCTTTCATCCTGTTCATCCGCCACTTCCGCCGTCAGGTGGAAAAGGGTCAGCATGTGGGCAAGTATATCGCCGCTTCGCCGCTAACATTGTTCTTGCTGATCTGCTGGTCGACCGGTGAGTTCATCGGCTATGTTGAAGCTAAGCCGAAATCCACTTAAAGCCATGAGGCAAGGATCACGATGACTGCGTTTCCTGTAGATCTCATTTTGAATGACGGCTGGCTGGCTCAAGACATCGCGGCGCAGCTGCGCGAGGTGCATCCAGAAAGCAGGCTGGCGCTGAATATCGTGCCAAACGCCGAGCTTGATATCGCAGCACTCGTGCGCGTGCTTGCGTCCCGTTCTGATCTAGACAGTGTGACACTTCGGCTGAGTGACGGAATTGATCCATTTGCGGATTTCACCCCGTTGGCCGCTCATTGCAAAGAGCAGGGCGTTGTTCTCTCTATTGATTTCTTGTTTTCAGGCAACGAGGACGTACCGGGTTTCGTTCTCAATAGCAGCGGTCGACTGCACCGGATCACCACAGCCACCGCCGCCCTACGCGACGCAGGTTATCAGGTGCGCTGGTTGATCCCGCTGACAATTGATCTGATTTACCAGCTTGAGTTTCTGGCCTCTCTGGCCGCTCAAAGCGATGCTATCCCAGTGCTTTTGCCGGCCTCAGCATTGAACATAAAGAGTATCGACCTGGGGGGTGATGACCAGCTGTTTGCTTGGGATTTCGTTTCTTATCGAATGCTGGGCGAAGACCTTGATCAACTTGCTCGCCGCCGCATCGGACCCATCCGGCGGCTCCAGCGCCTCCTGTCCGATGCGCCCTCCCACGAGGTCCATGCCATCTGGGGCGTTTTGGATAGCACAACAGGGTATTCTGAAGGCCCGCGAACCCACGGCGATCTTGGGGCCGCCTTGCTACAGCCCATCTCTGGTGGGCCTTACGGGCGGACATCTGGCGAGATGCTGAAAGAGAAGATTGCCGATATGGCGGACGTTCTGGGTTGCGGCGTATCGGGACATCTGCGCGCCCGCCTTATCCCCGATGGGAGGTCCGGTGAGGGTAATCCAAAAATGCCCTTTGTGCTGCTGATAGGTGCATATGGCGGCGAACATATCGGAGATGCAGCCATTCTAGGGGGGGTGCTTCACCGTATCCACGCGCTTCACGGCACCGTCCGGGCCATTCTGATGACACAGCGGCCCTATCATACGCGCCATCTGATCCCTATGCTGGATGTGCCAGTCAAAGTTGACGTGCAAGAATATACACCCGCCAATATCCGCTCCGCTGTCGCGCAAGTTGACGGTGTGGTTTTCGCGGGTGGGCCGTTGACCGATCTGCCAAAGCAACTGGTGCGCCACTTGGAAACCGCCACACGTGCCAAACGCCGCGGACTGCCCTTTGTAATGGAGGGGATTGGCCCGGGAACCTTTGTGCGAAAACCCTCAGAATTAACGGCCCGACGATTGGTGAAACTGGCCGACCGAATTACGATCCGGGTGCGCGACGATGCCAAGCGCGAGATCATCAAAGGCTGCAATATCGAAGTTGGTCGCGATCCGGCCTTTGACTATCTGGAAACCCGCGCAAACGCGTTGACGCGCCTGCCCGCCCATGAATCCGCCGAGATCGAAACGCTGCTTGCAGGTACCAAAGGCCGCCCGGTTGTGGGCATCAATATACGCCCCATCGGGCATCTTTTCACCCCGGCTGAACCGGGCCGCGATCCTGCGGCACACACCCGCGCGATTGAGGATCAATGCGAACGCGAGCTGGCGCAGGGTTTGATGGAGTATGCCCGCCAGACCGGCACCAACCCTTGTTTTGTATTTTTCCCGATGAATTCAATCCAGTTTGGTATGTCGGATTTGCGCAGCGCTTGGCGGATCATTCAGCATCTGGAACCGGGGATTGATTTTCGGATCTGGCAAGCCGACGCGTCGCTCGACGGAGTTGTCGCCTTGATACGGCGTATGGATATTGTCATCGCTATGCGGTTCCACGCTGCCATATTTGCACTTAGCCAGAACTGCCCGGTGATCGGTATTGATTACCGCATTGGCAAGCGCGACAAGGTGGCAGCGGTGCTGACAGACGCCGGATTTGAGGAAAACTGTTGCCGGATCGACGAGCTTAAGTCCAACTGGATAGCGGAACGGTTGCAAGCTCTATGCTTGCCAAAATCACCGAAGTCTTCGCCATGACTGCTCGGGCCACGCGCAAAGTCCTGTTCCGCATTCATGGCTGGATCGGACTAAATCTGTCGATCCTATTGCTGTTGCTATTCGCGACCGGGACAATCTTGGTCTTTTTCACTGAAATCGAAGGAGTCCTGCACAAGGGTATGCGTACGCCCGCAGCCGAAACGCAGCGCAGCGCGACCATTGGTGAAATCTATGACTCGGTGCAAAGAACCTATCCGGATGTGTTTCCGGCTTGGATTGAACGGGACAAGGCCTCGTGGATCGGAGACGCAACAGTTGTATTTACGAACTGGGGCGAAGAGGTATTTGTCTGGACCAATCCCGAGACGGCCGAGGTTCTTGGAACCACCAGTCGAACAAACAGTCTAAAAGAAATCGTGCGTACATTTCACGACAGCCTTTTCACCGGGCATCGATTGGGCTTGTTGGCCGTAACGGCAACATCCTTACTTCTACTGGCCTTTATTGTCACGGGGCTGGTCACATATCGCCGGTTCTGGCGTGGATTTTTCCGCGCCCCACCCCGCCACTTGGGACCGCGCGCATGGTGGGCCGGATTGCATCGGTTAGCAGCACTCTGGAGCCTGCCGTTCCTGATCGTGATCTGCCTGACGGGATTCTATTACTTTATCAACGCTGCCGGCGCATGGCCTGTCCACTATCCCCCCACAGCCAAAGCGACGGAGCGCGCACATCGCCTTCCCACCGGGTTCAGCGGTGCTGATCTGGACCGCGCCACCGCAGTCGCAACCAAGAGGCTGCCAGGCTTTGACATCACTGCGGTGGTGATGCCGGACAAAGCCTCGAAGGGCATTAAGTTTAAAGGACATACTGATGCTATCCTAGCCGATGAAAAGGCAAGTTCGGTGGAGGTGGATCCAGTAACATTCGAACTGCTGGGGGGATTTGACGCCCAGGATCTTGGACTTATGACGCGGATAGGCTCTGCAATTGAGCCGCTGCATTACGGTCTGTGGGGTGGCTTTGTATCACGCCTGCTGTGGTTAATCTTTGGCGCGCTCGCGACCTTTGTGTCCCTGTTCGGCGTGATGATCTATGCCGCACGTGTTCTGCCCATCTCAGCGGACACAGCCGTCCGCTCCAGCGCCATCCACCGAATCTGGCAGGGAATGAGCCCGTTAAAATGGCTTCTGGTTCTGACGTTGGCGGGGGTTGCCGCGGTAGGAACTTACCGATTTGGAATACCTTCTGAACGATGGATAGGCCAGACGCACCTAAACCCGGCATACGATGCACGGCTTTGGACCCGCGGCGAATTGCGGGCAGGTAACGAGATCGACCTGCGGTTCCAGATCAACATCAAAGGCCCCCAAAACGCTACTGTTCAGCTTGGAAGTGGGCCCGTCAAAAACATCGTACTCAATCAGGCCGGCGATGTTCTCAAATCGGTCTTAGCGCTGCGCGCCGATGAAAGCAGCAACGTGGTTATCCTGACCATCCCCGACATTGGAGAGGATGGAACGGTGTTAACATGGCGTCTGGGTCGACCACTATTATAAGTTAAAAAATACGGAACTTGACACTATTATGATCGAATTTAAACAGATTTAACATCTATAGTCCGACCCATATGATCGCATAACATGCGCATGGAATTGGGCATCAAGCCAAAGCAGCTTGAGAAGACAGGATAGACAAGGGAATTTCGCCTCTATGGATACTGCCACCGAGCCAGCCGAATTGGAAACCTCCACACCCAGCGGAACGCATGTGCCAGATACGACTGGTATGGCGCTCAGTGTGGTTATCCCCGCCTTTAATGAGGAAAACGCCGTGCGTGGCACGGTCGAGGATGTCCGCCGCCACCTTGAGCCGCTTGGTATTCCATATGAGATCATTGTCGTTGACGATTGCTCTCAGGATAATACCCGCGCCGAGGCCCGCGCCAGCGGTGCCACTGTCACCTATAATGACGTGAATTCCGGCTACGGGGCCAGCCTAAAGCGCGGGGTGAGAATGACGCAATACGAATATGTCGCGATACTGGATGCCGACAGCACCTATCCCGCGCGTTACCTTCCCGAGATGCTGGCAATGTGCCGCGATCAGGACATGGTTGTCGGCGACCGGGGGGCAGCGATGAAAAACGTGCCCTTCCTGCGGAAGCCAGCCAAGAAGTTCCTGTTTGCCTTTGCATCGTTCTTGGCCGAGCGTAAACTTAAGGATCTCAATTCCGGCCTGCGGGTGTTTCGCCGGTCTGAACTAATCCCATTCCTGCCACTCTTGCCGCAGAACTTCTCGTTTACCACAACGATCACCCTGTGTATGAGCTCAAACGGCAAGCGAATGATCTATACACCGATCGAATACGGAAAACGGGTGGGTAAATCAAAGATTCGTCCGATCGATTTCCTCAACTTCATCATCCTCATCCTGCGCATCAGCACGCTATTCAATCCGCTTCGCGTCTTTATCCCGCTAGGGCTGGCATTCTTTATCTTGGGAGCTCTGAAGCTGGCCTATGACGTGACTCAATGGAACCTCAGCGAATCCGCGATCTTTTCGTTTCTGGCCGCGATCATGATTTGGTCACTTGGTCTGATCGCCGATATGATCTCAAGACTGCACCTTAGACCCTGATCATGGCCGATGTAACGCCTCAAACAGCTGTCGCCTCGTCGGCCAAGCGTCGCTGGATTATCCGGGTTGCTGGCTCGACTATCTTGCTGGGTGGACTGTTCTGGCTCTTGCCGCTCGACAAGGTTGGCGGTGCATTGCGATCTAT
Organism: uncultured Sulfitobacter sp.; assembly: GCA_965363735.1. GTDB lineage: Bacteria > Pseudomonadota > Alphaproteobacteria > Rhodobacterales > Rhodobacteraceae > Sulfitobacter. The sequence goes on from CBDTUA010000062.1 coordinate 5,568, forward strand.
CCCGCCGGGGGTTTTCATTCTTGTGCTCGTGCTGTTTCTGGCGGGCCACGTTGCCGCCTCCCTGAAATGGTGGCTGTTGCTGGATCGCGCAATTTCGCCATTTCTGGCAATTCAGGCGCATTTTGCGGGGCTTGCTGCCAATCTCTGCCTTCCCGGTGCAATCGGGGGTGATGCAGTGCGCGCTGGCATGGCCCAAGCCGAGATGAAAGACGGCGCACGAGTGGTGGCGGCCGGCACTGCGGATCGGTTGATTGATATGATTGCTCTTTTGACAATCACGGTGCTTGGGCTTGTGCTATCTGCACGCGGCGACATGGATAGCGGGCTTGTAGTTCAGGCTGCACTGGTGATTGCTGCCACCCTGGCTGGGATCATCGCGTTGCCGCGGCTTTTACCGCTTCTATGGCGGATTTTTCCTGCCCTGCCCGGTCGCGGCTTTGCTGAACGGCTCACCACAGCCTTTGGTGCCCTGGGCCGTAAACCTTCAATATTAGCTGCCGCTTTTGCAGCGTCCGTCGCGATTCAGGCACTACTGGTCTCTTTGGCTTGGTGGTTGGCCATCGCCGCAGGCGCCGAGGTAACAATCGGGCATTGGATGTTTGCTTGGCCACTCGCCAAAATCATCGCCATCTTGCCTGTATCGCTGAACGGTCTCGGTCTGCGCGAGGCAACGTTGGCGGCATTACTGACCCCCTTCGGGGCCGAGGCGGCAGTGATCGTTGCCGCCGGGTTAATGTGGCAGGCGATCTTGTTTGCCGCAGGCGGGATCGGGGCGTTGGTTCTGGCCATGTCCGGCTTGAAGCGTAAAACCCGAAAACGCCCCGCAAAGGGAGAACACATGTGACTAACCCAACCCAATCCAAAACTGGCAAACCCCGCATTATAATACTGGGCGCTGGCCCGGCCGGGCTGGCGGCGGCCCATACTCTTACCCGTTCGGGCCAGGCCGAAGTGACAGTGATTGAGCGCGCTGCCCAAGCTGGCGGCAACTCAGCCTCTTTCCCGGTAGAGGGTGTCAACTGCGATTTTGGCTCGCACCGGTTTCACCCGGCGGCTGAACCAAAGGTGCTGGCCGACGTCAAGGAATTGTTAGGTGATGACCTGCTGCTCAGGCCCAGGCATGGGCGCATTCGATTAGGTGGAAAGTGGATACATTTCCCGCTCAAGTTGACTGATGCGCTGATGCGCCTGCCAAAGCCCTTTGCCTTGTCGCTGATTGGCGACATGGTCCTAAAGCCGTTCCGCAAAAAACCCACGGGGCCAGAAACATTTTCAACAGTGCTTTATAGCGGGCTCGGGCCGACGATCTCGAACCATTTCTACTTTCCTTACGTGCGCAAGCTCTGGGGGCTTGAGCCTGAAAAGTTGGCCGTCACCCTTGCCGAACGGCGGGTCGGTAGCGGCTCGGTCGGCAAGATTGTGATGAAGATGCTGCGCCTGATGCCGGGATTGCGTAGCGAAACAGGCGGGCGCTTTTTCTATCCACGTAAGGGCTTTGGGCAAATTTCAGCCGCGATGCAGGAGAGCGCGCGCACCAACGGTGCCGAATTTCTGTTCAACACCGAAATCACCAAGATCACCCGTGATGGGACCCGCATCACCGGGGTAACCATTCGCGATGGCGATAGCGAAAAACAACTGACTGGCGATCTGATCCTGTCGACCATCCCGCTGACCGGCCTCACGCGCCTTATTGATCAGCCCCCCGCCAAGGTGGTAGAGGCCGCCCGCGCGATCCGCTTTCGCGGTATGATCTTGCTCTATTTAGTGCTGGAAACGGACCAGTTTACTGAGTTTGACGCACATTACTTTCCCGAGACCTCAATCCCCATCAGCCGGATGTCAGAGCCCAAGAACTATTCCGCCAGCGTCGAGCCCAAAGGCATTACTGTACTTTGCGCGGAATTGCCCTGCGATCCTGGCGAAAAATGGTGGGATATGTCCGACGAGGAACTGGGTCGCGAATTTACCGGCTGGCTGGGGCAATTGAATCTGCCTGTTACTGTGCCGGTGCGTCGCTGTGAAACCCGGCGGCTTAGCCATGCCTATCCGGTCTACGATATCGAATTTCAGGCGCGGGTTGATGTTGTCGATGACTGGCTCTTGGGCCTTGATGGGTTGCTTGTGTTTGGCCGCCAAGGGCTGTTTGCCCACGACAATACCCATCATGCCTTTGCCATGGCTTACGGCGCTGCCGATTGCATTGATGCAAAAGGTCAGGTCGACCGCGAAAAATGGAGTCGCTACCGCGAGGTCTTCGCCACCCATATCGTAGAGGACTAAGCGATGCCCGCCGCACCCCAGATCGATATCTTGATGTATCACTCGATCTCGGATGCGGGTGGGCCGACCTCGATCGCGCCCGACATCTTTGCCGCGCAGATGCAGGCGCTGGCCGCATCGGGCCTGCCGGTGGTGTCACTTGATGCGCTGGCTGATCCGGGCCGCCTTGCCGAGCGTTCGGTCGTAATTACTTTTGACGACGGGTTTACCGACTTCGATCAGGTCGCTTGGCCAATCCTGCGCGACTATAACTTCCGACCGATTGTCTATTTGCCCACGGGATGCATTGGCGGAGTTGAAAATTGGGTCGGCTGCAACACTCCGGTTCGGCCAATTATGGACTGGAACAGGGTCGAATCTCTGGCGGCTGAGGGGGTTGAGTTTGGCGCCCACAGTATCACCCACCCTGATCTTACATCTCTGGATTCAGACGCACTGGAACATGAGGTCGCCCGCTCAGGTCTCGACATTACGGCGCGTCTTGGCCAGCCGATCCACCATTTTGCTCCCCCCTACGGGTCATCCTCTGGCGCTGTGCGCCGCTGCACTGCCCGTCATTATGCAACATCCGTGGGCACACGGCTGGGCGTGGCAACCCCGAACTCAGATATTCATGATCTGCCCCGGCTCGAAATGTTTTACTACACGGGAATTTCCCGCTGGCAGGCGCATCTTGCGGGCCGCGGCGCGGCATATTTGACGGCGCGGCGCACATTGCGTGTCGCACGGCAGATGGCACATAAACACCTTGGGGTCGGTTGATCCCGGATAACCGGGTCGGCCCCCGGCATCAATTGCGCCTGATGACCAACACATCCCCATCACCAAGCGTTCCTGGAAAACGGTGAACAAGCTTTAATGTCTCTCCGATATCCTTTTTCATCTTTGGTATGGTTCTGAACATACGCGTCGGAAACGCCACGACCAGTATCAGCGGCCCGGGCTGGGCCATCGCTTGCTCATACTCTTCCGGCGTTCTGATGTTTCTCCAATCCGCATCAAAGAAATCCTGATAGATAGGCCCGCTTGGCCCCAATGAATACACAGGCTCGTCACGCAGGCGCGTTGCCTCGGCCAAAACGAAAGCTGCGGCCAGATCCTGCTTTGGGGCGACGTAATTGCGCTGTAAAAGTCCGAGCGACGCCAAAACCATTAGGACGACCGCTATGGTAAATAGCGCGCCCTCACCTTTTGGCTTGTTGAAGGCCTGCGCAACCACGCTGGCGACCACACGGCTGCCTATAACGATCAACACCAAGAAAAACCCGATATCCACAAAGAAAAACCGTGGCCATATCCTCATGCCCAGAAACAGAAGCGCGCCAACGGTCAGCGCTATATGGGCCAGTACTGCCGGTCCAAATAATGGTGCGGTACGGTGCGTCCTAACCGCGCCAAAGGTCATGATGATTAGGACCAAAATGGCCACGATTGATGTCAGCACCCCTGAGCTTCCAAGCCCGGTACGCACCCCTTCCAGTACGGTCCAGAGCGGATTTTGATATTCCTGCATCGGATCGACCGCCGATGTTCCGGACACTGACCCTACCGTTTCTAGAACGCTTGGCAGGATCGGTAGATAGAGCACAACGAGCAGCCCCACCCCCAACAATGCACCAAATAGCGGCAGGCCGACATGTGACGCTGTCCTCTTATGGGTGCCGGGCATTAGCACCGCGATGATCCAGACCAGCCCCAAAGCTGCAAAAAAGAACGCGCCTGTCAGATGCGTGAACACTGCCGCTGCAAGTGACAGACCAAAGGCAATCCAGACGCGCCATGTTGGGGTTTTCATACCCCGCAGAAAGAAGATCAGGCCAAGCGTGCTCCAGAATGCCAGTTCTGTATATCCGCGCGCATTCTGAGAGAACCAAACCTGGTGATAGGAAAGCGCCGTCAGCAATGCGGAACTATGCGCAACCGCCGACCCCGCTATATCTTTCGCCAGCCACCAGATCGCTGCAACAGTGGCGACACCAAAAGCCATTGCCGGCAAGCGGTACGCCCAGATCTCGTCTCCGAAAATAGCCGCTGACAGCTTTGCTTGCAGACTGAAGAAATAATGATGATTCATCGAATAGTCGCGGATCATATCACTCCATGAAAGACTGATATGCGTACTGATTGTGGCGATCTCGTCAAACCAAAGTGGCGCATCAATCCCGATCAGGCGCACGACAGTTGCGAGAATCAGGATTGCGGCCAGCCATACAAAATCAACCCACCGATACTTGGGATCGGGTAGCTCCATGTCAAGCAAACTCAGACACAAGGATCGCTACTATTTGC
>CBDTUA010000063.1:0-10115 GCA_965363735.1 uncultured Sulfitobacter sp.
TATCGGGAGCTCGACCAAAGTGCAGGGTCAGCCCAATTACGCATGCTTTCCGCCCCTTGTGTCGAGGAATACAAACAGCCCTTAGCTGGCCGTTCGTGGGAAACTCGTCCAATGACGGCACCCAGCCTTAAGTCGTAGGTCGACGTGCTGACTGCCTTCATTGGCACGACCTCTACAAAGAGAGGAAATTGGCACTTCGCTACGTGCGCGAGCCAACCTTGCACCAGTATTGTAAGCTGACATCCAAGGGTGTCTAAAACTGAGTTCCTGATAGCATCCGGGAATGACCGCGAAATGCCCTTTTAACTGGGCGAGGTAATACGCACTAAAGTCGACGAAGTGACAGAATCTGCCATATGCATTGATCACCCAACCCCGAAGCCCCAATTCTTCGTTCCGTAGCGCAGCGTTTGCAATGTAGAGGTCGTGCACCGCACGATAACTCTTTACTGATCCCCCTCGGGCGGCGGGGAGTATTTGATTGCGCTGCCGTTGATCCATATCCATCTCTTTTGTCACGGTCCGAAATATAGAGGGACAGGCGGACTAACTAGATCAAGTGTCTTTGGTCAGAGCCTTGGCATCCCTTTGGGGCGCATTAGCCGCTTCTGAGCTGCAATTCGGAACGGCGCATTCGGCGCGCCGTAGCCTTTGTAGTTACCACGCCGCTCTACGATTTCGAAAAACATCCCACCCGCGTATGGCCTGGAATAGAACTGAAAAAATGAACCGTGTGCGTCTTCGTCATAGAGAATGTTGGCAGCCCTCAAAGCGGCCAGCATGTCCACGTTGAGGTCAAAACGTGCGACCAAATCAGCATAGTAGTTCTCTGACATGGGCATCGGTTTGAAGCCCAGCTTTCCCATCGCGGCAGCGCTCGCAAAGATATCACCTGTCGAAAGGGCGATGTGCTGAACAGAAGCACCAAAGCTGTCGGCCAGAAAGTTTCCCGCCATGGTGCGATGAGTTTCCGCACCATTGAGCGTTATTCGAAACGAACCATTTTTTGTCTCTAAAGCCTGACTGCGCACCAATCCGTCCGGATCGACCACATCTACCATTGCTGACTTCTGCATCTGGAAGAGTGTCGTGTAAAATAACGACCAGCTGAGCATTTCATCATAGCTCATAGTCTGTGCAAGGTGATCAATCCGTTTTAGGCCTGCGCCGGCTTTATCGGTGGATGTATTGGCGAATTCAGCTGACCAGACGTTATTTAAACCGCTCCTTTTATCGATGAAGTGCAGCACGCTGCCGCTTTGGCCGCGGATCGCGGGAATGTTTAACTCTCCTGGTCCAATTGGTTGTTGGAATGGATCAGCGCCCAGGGACTTCGCTCTGGAAACTGTCTCTGCTGCCGACTCTACCGATATTCCGATGTCACATACGGTCGTGCCGTGCATCGTGTAGGCACTACTGGCAAATCCGGTGGTTTCCCGGTTGATGACTATTCGAATTTCACCCTGCGTCCAAAGTGAAAGCTTCTTTGCGATGTGATTGCCTGAGTATTGAAAACCAAGGGTCTTCAAAATGGTTTCCATAGTTTTCGCTTCTTCACCTCGTGTTGCGAATTCAACAAATGCGATCCCGTGAACATTGGAACGCTCGGGGATCATATTCGGGTTTGGGATCGTAGGCTGTTCTTCCCGTCGCACGTCATCCATCAAAGCGACAAGAGAGCGGTGCCCATCCTTCGCAATTGTCTTGGGGCGTCCACCACGAAATTGGTCGTTAAAAATCTCCAGCGAAATTGGACCGGAATATCCCGTTGCCATCACCGCTTTCATAAAGTCTAAGACTGGTAGATCGCCTTCGCCGGGCATGTTCCGGAAGTGACGGGACCAATAGAGCAAATCCATTTCAATCAATGGTGCGTCAGCCAATTGAACAAAAAATATCTTGTCGCCCGGAATACGCCGGATCGTTTCGGGATCAATCTTCCGGGCTAACGTGTGGAAGCTATCAAGGATCAAGCCCACATTCTTGTGGTCTGCCCGCCGCACAATCTCCCATGCATCCCGGTGATCATTTACGTGACGGCCCCAGGCCAACGCCTCGAAACCCACGCGCAGATCACGTTTCGCTGCACGGTCGCCAAGCTCGTGAAAATCCGCCGCTGCACGGTCGATACCGCCGAGTGCCTCTGGGTGGCACGACGAGCAAACCAACACCAAGTCAGTACCCAATTCCTGCATCAGGTCGAACTTGCGTTCGGCGCGGTCGAAGGCTTTTGCGCGCAGGGGCTCTGGCAGGCCTTCAAAGTCCCTGAACGGTTGGAACAGCGTGATCTCAAGACCCATAGACCGGATTAGCTCACCAACCTCGCGCGGGTTGCCGTCATGCGCGATGAAATCCTGCTCAAAGATCTCGATACCATCAAAACCAGCGGCGGCAATAGCTTCAAGTTTTTCTGGCAAATTGCCCGAAATAGAGACCGTTGCGATGGAGGTCTTCATAGTTCTTCCCCTTGAATAGCTGAGCGCAGTTCCGAAGGGTTCACATCAAAGCCCGTGAAGATGTTCCATGCATCCAGACCTTGCCCGAAGAACAGCTCATACCCAGAGATTATTGTCAAATTGGCGTGCTTCGCGTCTTGCAGAAATTGCGTATCAACCGGCGTATAGACCGCATCGAATGCCCAACTTGCGCCTTGCATCGCTTCAGCAGGCAACGCTGATCCACCGATGCCGACCATACCCATGGGGGTGCAGTTGATCAGACCGTCAGCCCCTTTGGCAGCTTCTTCCGCATCGGTTGATATTTCAATCACTGTCTCGGTCCCGAGGGCGCGCAAAGCATGGGCCAAAGCATCGGCTTTGACTGGGTCCAGATCAACGCAGCGGATCGTATGTGCTTTCAGCGCGACCAGACCGAACGCTACCGCTTTGCCAACGCCACCGGTGCCAATCAGACAGACAGTGCCCGGTTTCTGCGCCCCGCGCACATCGCGGTAGGCCTTCATGAAACCAGTGTAATCCGTGTTGAAGCCCTTTGGCCCGCCCGCCTCGAAGACCACGGTATTGACCGCTCCGATTGCACGCACCAGCGGATCGGTTACGGTGACCATTGTGGTCACCAACTCTTTGTAAGGGTAAGTCACGTTAATGCCGCGAAACCCACCAGTCTGCGCTTGCGCAAAGACGTCCTTAAAACTTAGTCCTATGTCCTTGGGGATCAGCCTGTCGTAAGTGACGTCCAGCCCGGTCAGTTGCCCCGCAGTGCGGTGCAAATGCGGTGATTTTGATCGGGTTATGTTATCCCCGATCAAGCCAAGTTTGATAGTCGTTGCCGTAGTTGTAGTCATCATGATGTCTTTCTAAACAAGCGCTTTTTCATGGCTGTCCAAAGCGGTGTCTGGCTCATGAAAATCAGGATCACTGAAACGAATAGAACTAAAGACAGGGGGCTGGTGAAGATGCCCTCGAAAAAGCGGCCCAGTTCTTCACGGTCCGAGATTATCGCGCGGCGCCAGTTATCATCCAACAGGCGTGACAGGATCACGCCCAGAATGACCGGCCCCAAAGGATAACCGTAATGGCGCATGAAATAGCCAAACACACCAAAGCCAAGCATCCAGTACACGTCGGTGATCGAGTTGTTCACAGCATAGGCACCCACAATCGACAACAGCAGGATTAGTGGAATAATCACTGAACGCGGCATCTCAACGATTTTGGTGAAGATTTTGATACCGGTCAGGCCGAAGATCAGCATGAAAATGTTGGCGGTGAACAAGGCACCGACAATGAACCAGAACATATCGGGCTGATCGACCATCAGCATAGGACCGGGATTGAGCCCGTGGATAAACAGCGCGCCGATCATGATGGCGGTCACCGCATCGCCGGGGATGCCCAAGGTCATCATAGGAATGAACGCCCCGCCGACTGCCGCGTTATTGGCGGTCTCGGGGGCGACCAACCCTTCCATCGCGCCTTTACCAAAGGGAACTTCGGGGTTTTTTGTGACCCGTTTTGCGTGGTCATAGGCCATCAGAGCCGCGATATCGCCACCCGTGCCGGGCAGCGCCCCGATCACCACCCCGATGGTCGAAGTTTGCAGCGACAGCGGCAAATATTTACGAATGGTTCCAAACGAGGGGACAATTTTGTCGATCTTCTGCCGCACGGACTTCATGTTAACGTTCTGCAGCTGCATCAGCGCCTCGGACACACCGAACATGCCGATCATCACGGCAATAAAGGAAATCCCGCCCTCCATGATCTGGAAGTCAAAGGTGAAGCGTTCCGTGAAGGTCAGCGGGTCGCGGCCCACCGCACCAATGGCGATGCCAAAAGCACCCGCGAAGATACCCTTGACCATCGACCCGCTGGATAGCGATCCGACCAAGAGGATCCCCAAGACCGCCAGCAACATGTAGTCACGTGGTTGAAAGCTAAGAGCGAATTCAGAGACGAAGGGCGCAGCAAGCGCCAGCACCAGAATGCCGATCAGACCGCCGAAAAACGACATGACTGTGGTGACGCCGATAGCTTGGCCGGCCTCGCCACGTTGCGCCATGGGGTAACCGTCCATCGCGGTTGCGATGGCTGAAGGGGCACCGGGGATGTTCAGCAGGATCGCCGTTCGGGACCCACCGTAAACACCACCCATGTAGATGCCGACCATCAGTGAAATCGCAGGATAAACATCCCATGAAAAGGTAAAGGAAATCAGGATCGACACCGCCATGGTGACGGAAAGACCGGGGATAGCTCCGATATAGATGCCTGCGAAGGTGCCAACGCCGACAAGCAAAAGCAGTTCAGGCTGGGTGAAAACCGTAAGCATAGCGAGAAACGTTTCCATTAGGACGCTCCTGCAGACATGAGATTGCGGAAATATTGGATAAATTCGGCCTCAGGCAGAATACCAGCGGGCAAAAGAACCGTGAAAACCACACGAAAGACAATCCAGATCACAACCAGCGAGCCCATGGCGACGGTCAGCGTATAGCCCCAACCTCGCTTGGCCAGCACCTTAATCGTGATGATCAAAAACAAGGCCGCCGTCAGAACAAACCCGAGCGGTTGCAAGAGCAAGCCGAACACGATCAGAAAACCTACAAAAAGGATCACGGTGCCTGGCAGGATATCTTTGGAGATCGTTTCGGTTGCTACTATGGGCAAACGCGCGGTACGCAGGACGACAACAGCCGCTGCAATCACCATCACGAGCGTGGTCGCCATGGGAATGGCCCCCGGCGCGGACAATGCATCGAAACCGGAAATGCCGTAAGCGCTATAAAGCAGGAACAGGCTGGCCACCGTCAAGAACAGAGCAAATGCCAATTCGCCGGGTCGCCTTTTTTCGACATATCCGCCTGGGGTCGCGTCGGATGTGCCGTCGTGGTGATCTATGTCGCCTCTAAACTCCGGATCCATGATCCTCTCCTCCCTGGATTTGAACCGGGCTTCCTCCCCCGGAACGCAAAGCGCCGCCCAGCATTATCAGGTGCGGGCGGCACCAAGTTTGGCAGGCCCGAAGGCAGGCCGTCCGACAATGTCGGGATTCATATTAAGGACGGACGATGCCGAACTCTTCTGGGGACGTCTTGGCCAAACCAGCGTCTTGAAGGAGCCATGCTGTACCTTGCTGCCACTTCAACAGGAATGCAGTCGCATCTTCGCCACTGATGCCCATCATGGTAAAGCCACGATCGTCCATCAGCTTTACGAAATCAGGGTGTGCAGAGCCTTCGGTATAGGCCGCGCTAAGCTTGGCAACGACATCATCAGGTGTCCCTTTTGGCGCGAAAACACCAAAGAACGGGCCCCAAGGCAGGTATGTGCTATAGCCGTCGTTGAACGAGGTGACGATTGGCACGTCTGGCAGTTTTGCGTTAGTTTCAACATCAAAGATCGCGATTGGTTTGATCACACCAGCGCGGATGCTTTCGATTGCGGCACCCAAAACAGCTGGCATTACTTCGATGGCACCACCTTGCAAGGCGGTCAACGCAGGGCCGTCACCATCGTAAGGCACGGAGATCACGTCGAGCTTACCTTCGACTGTGTCCATCATCGCGGTGATAACGGATGGCAGACCGCCTGGACCCGTTGCGCCCATCTTCAACGCGCCTGGGTTTTCGCGAATGTAGTCCATCATACCTGCGTAATCGTCGAATGGCGCGTCGTTGTTAGCCACAAGGATCGGCGTGCCGCGTGCAAGGATGTTGATTGGCGTGAATTCCGAATAATCTTTGTCGCCAAGGCCCATGATCTTGTACAGCAGCGGGTTTTCCGCGCCCATAAGCAGCGTGTATCCATCCGCTTTTGCGTCCGCGACATAGTTCAGCGCGATCGCACCGACAGCGCCGGTCATGTTCTGCATAACAACAGTCCCGCCAAGTGCTGCTTCGGCGTGGGGCGTCACAGAGCGCATCACGGTGTCAGTCGATCCACCGGCCCCCCATTGGATGATACCTTGGATTTCCTTGGCCGGGTATTCCTGAGCCATTGCAACGCTTGTGCTCAGCCCAAACGCAACAAGTGCGCCAATCAGTTTACGAGACATATATGTCCTCCCTAAGTGTTCTTTTGCCAACGATTCGCTCCTCGCATCGCTGTCATGGCTCCCCTTATGTACCTCGTGGTTAATTTGTAAATTAGAATGTACCTCAGAGTTAATTCTGTGCTATTCGATTACAGGAATCAAAAAAACAGGGGGGCTTTACGATGGATAGCAGCAGCGATGAGGCATCCGGAAACCGTAAAACTTCGTGGAAAAAGAACCCCGAGGCCGTCAAAGAGAACATTCTGACAATCGCCACAGAGGAATTTGCAGCGCAGGGGCTTTCTGGTGCGAATATCAACGAAATAGCAAAGAGAACGGCGACCTCGAAGCGGATGATTTATTACTATTTTGGCGACAAGGAGGGGCTGTACCAGCACGTCCTTGAGCGAGTGTACTCATCATTACGCGATATAGAACAGGCGTTGAATGTCGCTGGCCTTGAACCTGTAGCGGCCCTGCGCCGGCTGACCGAAGCGACGTTCGATTCACATGTGAACAATCCACAGTTCATCCGTCTGGTTATGATCGAGAATATCCACAACGCTGAGTACATCAAGAAATCTGAAATCATTCCAAAATTAAACAAGGCCATCATCGACAAACTCACTGACGTTTGTGACAGAGGCAAAGCGAGCGGCGTGCTACGCATGGATGCTGACCCACTTGAGCTCCACTGGATGACCAGTTCAGCGAGTTTCTACAATGTCTCCAACATGGCAACGTTCTCAACTTCATTCGGCAACAGCCTTTTTACAGATGAAGGTCAAAAGAGGTTGCGCCGACGCGTTGTTGATATGGTCTTGGGTGCCGTGGTTGTTGGGTACCAGCCATAAAACCCAAGTTCTCAACGAGCCACATAGAAAAGTATTAGGGCAAATTTGACCACGAGACCGCCATCTGCCTCGCCAAGGCACGCCGATCTCCATCATAGTCCACATCAGAGAAGTTGCGCCGCAGCACCAAATTATAGACAAAGCTCAAACTCAGTTCAGACCAATTATTAGCCAATAATCTATTGGCAAATAGTCCGCTGATAAGAGCTGCAGTCTTCAACGAAGGCTATTGATAGCCATTGCAGTAAGTGCCCGCCCGCTGAAAGATGCGGAAGATGATGGCACGTTGTCAGAGCTTTACTACGGTCGCTCGCCATTGGCGCTGGTAACGTTCAATGATGTGGGCATCGATAACCTTAGCCAAGCCGACATCTTATCGATCTACCGACAGGAGACGATCCATTGGCCTGCGGGTGATCCGATCCGTTTTGTTATGCGCGCGTCGTCAGAAACCGATAGCAAATTGCTTGTTAGCTTCGCAGATGGGCTAAGTGACGCAAATGAAGCGCAGCGCATGAAAGTCGGGGGGCCGACAGTGTACGTTTATCAAGAGAAAGTCGAACTTCTTTCCTAAATTGACGGATCGCTCGGCACGGTGACCCTATCCCAGACAGCAGGCGAGAGACTGACTCCTACATTCATTGCATTGGATGGCGTTTCTCCGTCTGTCGATAGCCTTCAAAACGGCACCTATAAATTATCCAAGTCATACTGGTTGATCACTCACCAAAACTCCAGTGACAGTACCGTTGCGTTCTCTGGGGGTTTCCTTACAGCTTTGTGTCGCGCAGCAGCTAATTAGGCGTACAACGCCTCTCTGACAGGATGTGTAATTCGGTTGAGGCGACGCGTTGATGGTTGAAGTCGGGGCTTGCGGTTTTCGTTCACTACCCTGCCCAAGTGCCGCTTCTTTGCCTTCAGATTGCGACATACCTGATCCACCTCTTTGCGTTTTAGAAATGGTCTCGCCAACTCTCCGTAGTGCTCGATAGCCGCTTCCAGACAGCCAATGTATTTCAATTTTGGAAAGCGTGAAACCAGCCTTTGGAATTCTGGTAATGTCGTCATCTTCAGCCCTTGAGGGCCTGGGAAAAAGCTCTCGCTGGGAATATCTTCCGCGAAGACAATCTGGTGCGCGTCGAACATCATATGGATGTAAGTCACCGTCTTTTTACCATGCGCAACTCGGACGCCGGGAAGTTGATCGACAAGATGAATTGCTCTTACGAGGTTGTCGTCATTGATCAACATGCCATGTTGACGCGAAACGAAGATGTCACGCTGCGCGCCAAGGGCGCCCTTCTGGATGCAGACAGGGCGCAATTCAGGATGGGCAGAAAGTTCAGCCTCCGATACTGTGCGGCGGCCAATCCAAGCTATGGGCTGTGGGCCGTTGTCTAGCGTACAGACCAAATCACCTTCGTTCAGTTTCTCGATGCTTACATCACCATTCGGAGTTCTAATGCGCGTACCTTCGACGAAGCAAACTATACCCGTATTGTCATATGTAAAGTCCGGTGCGGTCGCGCCAGAGAATGTAAGTGAATTCGAGCCAAATTGCGTGTAGCCAGAGTAGTCTACGGCGTTCCCAAGGTCGTCGAAGGCGTTCGACTGGTTCAGGATTCCGTCGTCGGCTTGGTCAGCACGCAAGACGTGCAAACTGCCGTAATACCCAGACAAGTCAATGAAATCGTTGTTCGTCGCGTCACTGTCACCGATGGCACCTGAGTTGCCAAAGTTGAAATCGGTAATGGTGTCGTTGCCAAGATCAAAGATGAAAACATCATTGCCATCGCCGCCAGTAAGGATGTCATCGCCAGCCTGACCCGAAAGGGTATCATTGCCGGTTCCGCCAAGAAGTGTGTCGTTGCCCTCACCGCCAGAAACCGAGTCGTTGCCGATGCCGCCAATTAGGCTGTCGTTACCACTTTCACCGGACAGGGTATCGTTACCCGTGCCGCCATCGACGGTATCGTTGCCATAACCTGCCAAAACGACGTCGTTGCCATCACCTGCTTCGATGCTGTCATCATTTGAACCAAGCGGAACCGCATCAAATTGGATATCTGAAAAATATACTGCCTGTTGTGTTGTGCCGCCATTGTCATAAACGACCTCTATCCGCGAAACCGGCCCTGCAATCTCATACAATGCGGAGCCGCTTGCATCGGCAGCAGACCCATTCGACAAGCCCGCCGTAATCGTGTTGCCGACCAGTGTGTGATTGCTGCCAGGAGTGATATTGACCAGAATTTCGTTGCCATCAATGTCGTAGGCGCGGACTGTTACGATATCTTGGAAATTGTTTGAGCCGTCATTGAGCCCGTCGATGTCGCTGATCCGGAAACGAACGTTTTCAACAGCATCTTCAAAGCCTGATCCGGTGTTTGCTGCGAAATCAAACTCGATCGTTGTATTATTTGCGCTGCCATTCGCAAAAAGATACCCTGCTGAGGTAGTGTTGAACGTTTCGCCAGCTGCCACGTAAATAGCATCGTTGCCGCCGCTGGTTTCCGCCGAGAAATTCTCGTCTGTCTGTATATCCGTATATGTAACGGTGACACTGACGTTGCCGGTGTCTTGCACGACACCCCCGCGAAGATCCTGCTCGTCTGTGTAGTCAGTCCAGTTGAATTCAGCTGCGCTTGGGGGCGCAACACCAACGGCATCATTGCCATCAACCACTTCTCCGTCTGGATCGCCGGTGTATGAGGCGTCGATTGTATCATCACCTGCCGTTCCCGAAACGATGCCATCATCTGTGGG
>CBDTUA010000064.1:0-9672 GCA_965363735.1 uncultured Sulfitobacter sp.
TGAAGATAGATGGGCTGCCGCCGGTTTCGTGAATACCGTGGTATGGTATTTGCGAAATTGGAAACCAGCAATTACGGAAAAAGTTTACAGCGACGAATTCCAGCGTGAGACGGCACTATTTGTGAAAGACGTGGCGTATGTCATGCCGTGACCGCTCAACTTGCACCAGTTCGATTGCATCTGTTCTGTCTGCGGTCCGTCTAAGTTCTAGGTATGTTGCCACGGCAATTGTCCGTCGCCAGCACTTAAGGCACCAATGGCCTCGTAAAGTGCTAGCGCTCACGGATCATAGGTTTGATTGAATCTGCGACGCGCCTACAACGATGCAGAAAACGCCTGTATCAGAACGGACTGAACTCTCGCCGGGGTCCCTCTCAAAATTCCGCAGATTGTGGTCAGTCGTCAGACGCAAAATGCAGCAGACCTAAATGTAGTTCGGTCAATGATGTCACCGCGATACGCCCATCTGACAGCGTGACTGCTCCGGTCGTTAGCGCATAGCTTCCTGTCGGATCTTGAAGCGTCTCGATCACACGGCCCTCGGCGTCGATGCGCAGGATAAAACCGTAGCGCGTCGGTGCAGGCTTCATCGCATCGGGCAGTCGCATGATGACGCGCCTCAAGGATGGAAGGCCGGCCAGCTTGTCCATTATCGCATTACGTGGACTCACGAGGCCCACCCAGAATGTGCCATCCGCAGCGTTGTTTATATTATCTGGAAAGCCTGGCAAATTATCTATGATGACCCGCCCGGGGCTGCCATCTATGGGAAAGCGCCAGATGCGATACGCGCCTGTCTCAACCACAAACACAGCATCGCTCGCATCGTTCACAGCAACGCCATTGGCAAAATTCAACCCATCCGCAAAGACTGTCGTCTTGCCAGAGAAAGGATCATATTTCAGAATACGGCCGCTGGCAGAATGCTCAACTAGGTCCAAAACCGAAGCAGCTAGGGTTCCGCCATTTGCTTGGGCCCCAAAGCGGGTTGAGGCATCTGAAAAGTAGACAGTGCCATCTGCTGCTATGTCGACGTCGTCAGCAAAGAGAACAGGGCTCCCATCTTCGGCTTGGTCGCTAAGCAACGTGACCTCACCCGTGCCGTCGACTGCCAGCAAACCGCGATAGGCATCCGCGACGTAAAGCGTGCCATCAGCATCAAATTCAAGCCCGAGAGGGCGGCCCTGTGTCTGCGCAAATGATGTAACAGCGCCATTTTTTTCAATGCGCAAAACCTCCCCGTCTTGGGTCGCGACATAGATAAGGCCATCTGGCCCAATGTCGGCATCTTCGGGTCCGATCCGACCGTTCAGGTCAATCAACTCAAGCGTTGCAAGGCTATCGTTCTGTGCGAAATCTCCAGCATATCCCGTCATTTCGGGCGCTTCCCAGGCTACGGGTCGGACCGATACAGGCCATAAGGCAAGATAAGCAACTAGGCAGAGGATCACCGCTCCCAAAAGCCAAAGAATGTTTCTCACGTCCACGTCTCCTTGCAAGCAGCAGCCCGCAAAGTTCCAGGCGACATTGCAAGGTTGCCGATATGCATTCGCAGATCAAGTGGTTGGCTCTTCTGAGAGTTTTTATGACGATCCAATGTTTTCGACCGAATTGCCGACAAATGCTGCACGACGCACGAATGGCCGGTTTGAAGATACGGACGAAAAGGCTCGCGCGTCGCTTTTGGTTGATCGCCTAAGGGCCAAGTTCCTACTGGGAGTCGCCGTCCCGACCAAGCCAAAACCTGCGTCTATTCGGAGAGGAATGCTTATTAAGCAGAAGGAATTAGCGGCAGACTTTTTGGAGGTGCTCTGGGTCAGGCGGCTGCCCAACCGAGCGAGCTTAGCACCGATTTGAGCCATGGTGCCGTAAGTCAGGGGTTTCGCGTCACCGCTGCGGCAAGCGTGACATCGGCCCCACCTTTTGCATGCCCAGCCGCGCCGCCGTTGCCCTGTCCCGTGAAGGAAAGGGCATCAGGCATGCCGCTTTATCCATCTGGACGTCACCGCTGAACCGCGATTGGTCGTCCCCTGGGGTGTCATCCGTTCGAACGCCGAAAAGGGGGCGGGTGAATCTATGTCGTTGAGAAAAGACCCGCCGTCTGAATGATTGCCCCGACACAATTCTTATGTGTGGCAAGCACCAAAAGGCTCCGCTTTATTTGGGTAAGCCTTGTCAGGATCGACAGGGCGTTTTCGAAAAGGGGTGCCCGCTTCGATGTTCAGACCTGCAGGCGCTCGGGCAGCTGCAATCTGGGCTTCCGTTCCGCCCGCGGCGATCAGTTCTCAAAACGGGACTGCCAACTTTTGGGCACTGCCTACATACATGGAGGATGCCCGCGGCGTGATACTTGAATGCGACTGGGCCACGGTTGTCATCTGCCATATCAATATCGCCAAGCATGGCGGTCACTGCGGCCTGTACCGCAGCTTCATCGTACGCGGACCCGACCAGCGTATCTGCGGCGACTTAGGACCAGACCGACGCATCACTCAGGTTCGTCATTCGCGACATTGTCGCCAACGTTGCCCATATAGAGGACCTGAGGGTCGGTTACCTACAAGGCGTCCTTTTTCATGATCTGAGCACCGTCTGTCAACGTAGCGGAGGCGATCACCTCGTACTGTGTCGTCATCGCGCCGATGTCCACGACGCTGCCGATGACGGTGATGCGGCTTAGTCCCTTAATGCCTCGCAGATCGATGAGGTGTGGTACTTCGGTCATTCCTTCATGTCGGGCATTAGGGTCTGCTCTGGCGCCCAAAGAAATTAGCGACGATCGTGTTTCATGCCAGTATGAATTTCATTCGACAAGGGCACAGCGTCACATTCGTCTGTCGAGAACTGGCTCAAAGCCTGAGGGCCCGCGTGTTAGCGGGCAAAAAATTGAACTCAATGTTGGATGAGATCAGGCTTGGGGTGGGGCACGTGTCAGAAGTGTCGGGCTAAATGGGCGATCGCAATGCAATCGTCTCGAGACAAGGTCAGCGCCTATGATTGTGCGGTGACGATCACCGACACACTATGACCTATGCGCGGCGTCAACGCTGTTCCCAACGGGCAGCACGCTCTACCTTTTTTGCCTGCGCGTCGACCTTGCCGCCGGTTGAGCGGCAATGAACAGCAAACGATCCGCCAGCCACCACTTGGGCTGCCAGACCGGGGAAGGGGGGAGCATCTAGGCCGCTGTGCGAAAACTTGGGTTGGCTATCGTCCTATCAGTTTTCTCGCAGATAAGCCCATGAAACATAGCCCTTCATTCCGCGTGCTTCATCCAAGGCGACACTGCACCAACGGGTACCACCGGTCTGCTGGCAGCTTTTCACCCGAAGAACCGTTCCGTTTGGAAGGCCCAAGACAACGCGATAGCCGGTGCCGGGCCCCTTGCGCATTTTCAACATGTCGTCGTCTTCGACGCCGAACACCTCGTAGCGCCCCAAAGATTCTGCCACCACAGGTTCAGCACCCAGCATCGCCCCAATAACAAGTGCAGTTAGCGCCGTGAAACTGGCCTTTTGCATCGCGTTCTCCTGATCTTTGTGTCGGTTTCAGCCCTAGTCCTACAGCCCTGAAAACTAAGCGACCATAGCCGGAAGGCGGATTTTTGGCAGGGGCGGCCCACAGTGGCAAGATTGCGCCGGACAGGGCAAGGCCCCGACGACTGCATTGGCTGAAACAAGCGAGAGGCTACATATTTAGAGTGTCGATAGCATGATCGACTATCTGTCGCTCGAGAATTATCAGCTTCTACTGTCGCGTCTCTCTCTTATCGGGAATTGCGCATTTGGTATTGCGATCAAAGGGTCAAAGTATCTTTTCATGGACTGACTGCGTACAAGTTCCACGCAGGTTTCACGGATGAGGCTGAGGCTTTGACGGAAGGCTTGAAACCTTATCGATTTTTCATCGTGCAGATCGGGGTTTGGGGGGGCGGTATCGAGGGTGCAGTTCGTCAATTCGACCCTGATGGATTCGATTTGTCAGTCGGGCAAGCACGGCGAGAAATGGAGCTGTATCATTTTGACGGACGGCCGTTGGTGATCGATCTTGCTGTAAGCGATCCGATCCATTTGAATTGGCCGTCACCGCGTGGTTCGATTAACGCGCTGTTCGAGGCGGTCGAAAACGCAGTGAAGAAAGCGCTGTCGACGTCAAATGCGCTGGTCGAGATTAATCAGCCTGTGAAGCCGGCGTATTAAGTGTGACACAAGGTGCCAATTCAACAGCGGTCTGTTTGCTGATTTGGAAATGTTGCGCGTATCGCTTCTAGTCGAACTGCCCAAACGCCACCAAAGGTTGGAAAATGCCTTCTCCAGATTAGCAGATGCAGGCCAGCACAATAGCTTACTAGAGAAAAACTTCTGGGTTGCGCAGAACATCGCGAGGGCCGCCCGAACCCATGGTTTTGAAACGCTTGGCGTGCTGACGCAAAGGAGTAGCACTAGGTGAGCGGTTGGGCTGCTCTTTGGGAACCTCTTTTTCTGGGTGACATAATGGGGGCGGCTGCGTAGCATCCATGGACTATTCGCGGGCATCATTGAATTGCAGATGTGCGCGAAACGACCATGAGCCGAACCGATAATACCAGAATTTCACGCTAATACGAGCCAACCAGCACTCAGATCAAACATCAATATCTGATTGCGAAACAAGCTGCGCCTATCCAACATCGGATCCAGCGCTGACGATGTGGCGCGGGTCCGTCTGGCGGGTCCGGTGCCAAAATAACGTCCATTGGGGGACCAGCCATTGAGGTTAAATGACACATCAGGTATCTCGCTGCGAATGGATAAAAACCAACAGCGCCCAGTTGAGGCCGAGCTTGCGATAGAAGATATCGGTCTGATCGCATTTGCCAAAAAAGCGGGCGCAAACATCTTTTCGGTGATCCCGGATGCGTCCAGGACGCAAACCTACCTAAAGGGCCCCGCCAATATTCATTACGTCTGCGACCCCGAGATGATCACCGAGCTGCTTGCTGGTGTAGGGCGCAAATTTCCCAAGTCCCAGTTTACCCACAACGTAATTGGCCCAGCCGTAGGCAAAGGCATGATTTTGGCGGAGGGCGAAGAATGGCGTGAACAGCGGCACCGTTACGCCCCGCTTTTCGCGGCGCGGAACTTGCCAGTACTGACCAGCCATTTTGCAAAGACCGGGGATGACCTTGCTGACTTTTTCGCTCATGCGAATGGCGAGGTTGATGTCTCGGATGCTGCGCAAGAGGCAACGCTCACCAATATCTCGCGGGTGATGTTTTCGGGGAACGAAGCTGTTGCAAAACAGGACGTCCGGCAGGGAATGCGGCGGTTTACAGACTACATCAGTTACATGTCGCTTTTCGATCTGATGGGATTGCCCAAATGGGTGCCCAGACTGAAATGGTTGCGCAGCAAGAAGGCCATTACAGACCTGCGGAAATTGACGCGCGACGTAATCGCCAATCGGCAGGCCGCGCGCCATGACGTGCCCGAAGATTTTCTGGACCTGCTGATCGAAGCCCTTGATACCGACCGGGAAGACATTGAAACAACAGTCGATAACCTGCTGACATTTGTAGCAGCAGGATACGAGACATCCGCGAATACGGTGGCATGGGGACTTTATCTTTTGGCTATGTACCCCGAAGTACAAGAAAGCCTGCGCGCAGAAGTCATGGCAGCGTGTCCGGAGGGGCCGATCACCTTTGAAGCGCTGCCAAAAATGCCGCGTCTTCAGGCCCATGTCCGCGAAACACTGCGCATGTATCCTGCGGGTGCGCTTTTTGCCCGTGACGCCTTGAGCGAGACAGAGATTAAAGGTGTCACCTTTAAGAAGGGCGATGTGATTATGTTTCCTGTGTATTCGTTGCACCGCAATGAATTGCTTTGGGAGAATGCGGCAGAATATCAGGCCGACCGTTTTATCGACCGCAAATATCCACGCGGGCAGTATATTCCCTTTGGCGACGGCCCGCGCATTTGTATCGGCGCACAATATGCCGAGACCGAGATTATGGTCCTGCTCAGCTCGGTCTTGCGCCGCTCATCTTTCGCGATGACCGACCATCCCGTCGCGCCACCGAATCTGACATTCACAATGCGCCCAAGCGGCCCGCTGATTTTGAGGTCTGGATCCGTTCGCGGTTAGTGTTTCCAATCGTTAATAGCGAGTATTGGCTGGCATCGTCCGATTGGTGTATCTAACTAGCTGATTTTTATATATTTTAATCGTATTCCCATGCGGTTCCCCGTGAATTTCACGAGGGCAGTCGATTGCACTGATCACCGACAGGAAACCACGTGCGCTCGCTTGTCGTTTCCTAGACTGAAAGCAGCCGTTTTGCTGCCTTAAAGGCCAAGTATTTTTCCCTAGCGAAACTTTCAAAATGATCATTGGCCCGGCAACGCGTTTAGGCGGACCGGCCCATTGATCTTACTAGGGACAAGGTCAAATATGCTGATAGAGTTATTGATAAAAGGGTTCTACCGTGACCAAGCCGATGCGCTGTTTGAGCGGGCCAGCCATTTTTCAGACCTCATAGACGGGTCCACAGGCACACTGACCTTCAAGGGTTTGCCAGCGGTTCAGATGGAGGAGGGGACGACCTACACCGCCGAACTCTCTGCATTAGGTTTTATCAAACAGCGTGATTTCCAGATCAGGATTGATAGGCTGTGCCAATGTGCGCGCGTGCTAGAGACTACGCAGACCAGCGCACTCATCCGGTCTTGGCATCATCACATTCAGATCAAGTCGACACCAACAGGATCGGTTTGGATTGATCGTATCACCATTGATGCGGGTCTGGTGACGCCTATTCTGACTCGCTTTGCAGCGGGCGTCTTACGGCAGCGTCACAACAACCGTTCAGCAGAATGCGTTGAAATGCAGGTTGGCAAGTCTTACAGATCTATCAGATCTGAACTGCCAATGTATCAAGCCGCTGAGTGATAGGTCGCTGGCGCTTCTTTTGGCGCCAGACCCTCGCCTGCTGATTCCAAAATGACTTTGAAGGTTGTTCCGATACCAAATTCGCTATCGTAACCGATGCTACCGCCATGCCCTTCGACAATACGTTTCGAGATGGACAACCCCAGCCCGGTTCCTTGGAACTTGCGCTGGTCGCTTGAATCGATCTGACCGAATTCCTCAAAGATCTGGCCTTCGCTGCCATCTGGAATTCCGATGCCTTGATCTTGGACGGAGATGACCAAATTCCCAGCATCGCTAAACAGGGACACCTGCACAGTTCCACCGGTGTCAGAGAATTTGGCAGCGTTGGACAGCAGGTTGGTGATGACTTGGCCCAAGCGCTTTTTGTCGCCTTTCACAAAGAATGTATCAGCTGGAATATCAGCTTCGACCTCGACACCCAATGTTTTGGCATAGGGTTGGAAATTGTCGATCGTGCTGTTCACAATCGACCCCAAATCCACCACCGACAGATTCAAGGTGAACTTGCCTGCGTCTGACGATTGCAGCAAAAGCAGATCCCCGACCAGATCAATCAGCCGGCTGCTGTTACTGCGTGCAATTCCCAGCAGGCGGGTCATCTTATGGGGCACTTCCCCGACAGAGCCGATTTCAATAAGATCGAGAGCGCCCTTGATCGATGTCAAAGGTGTCCGCAACTCGTGGCTGACAGTAGACAGGAACCGCGTTTTTGCTTCACTCGCCGCCAGCGCGTTCTTATGTTCGATTTGCAGCGCAAGTCGGTTCTTCAGAAGCACAGAGTATCCAGTAAGAAAGGTTCGCGCGAGTTCAAGTATAAACGCCAGAACAAACATGACGGTAAATAGATTTAGCCAAATCTCTGACGTTAGCGGGGGCCGGACGATCCAGACATCCCGAACGGCGATAAATAATATGGCGACCACGTAGATCGACAGGCGCATGCCCAACACAGGAATAAACTGATGGTTGTTCATTGCCGCGAAGATCGAGGCCGAGATCAACAGAAACAACGGCAGGAAGTGACCACCGTCGGTTCCCTGCTGCACTGCGATCGAGACGCAGAACAGCGATATTGTTATCGCGCTCACGATTGTGATGGCATAGATGTGATAAAGCATCTTGCGAGGTTTGATTGTCTTGGCCTTGCCGGTTGCCAGGACGTGGCGCAGCAAGACGGTATCATAGGCCTCGCACAGGGCAATCGCCGCAAGAAAAAAGCCCGCAATTGTGGCGTCGTAGTAAAATCCGGCAAGGCCGACGGCTGAAAGATAGATGATAGCCCGCTGCACAAAAAGCTTCAGTCCAATCGCCGCATAGTCCTGCAACCGTTTCTGAATCGAACGTTGCTCAGACGGATTGATGCTGGGTGCTGCTATGATGTTTCTCGACTTTATCATACAAGGACGTCCCATCAGCCCTGTTTGGGCATGTGTTAAAAAAGGTTAATCGCTGTACTACTATGGGTGGAAAATTTGTTGCTATGATGGCAGAACCGTGGCTGTATACGATTTGTTAACTTTTTTCTTTTTAGTGACCAGGGTGTTAGGCGATAGTAGATGGGTTTCCACAAAGTAAAGACGTCTCAAGACGCACAGACTGTTCAAGTTAAGGCCTCATCACAGCAAAATTCAAACCCTCAAAAGGTGATACCGGCGATTTCCGGCTTTGCCTCAAGGATTGAAGAAACAGTCCTTTCTATCTCGAACCAACACCGCTACGGCCAACTTTATGCAGATAACCTAAAGGCCCGCAAAGAGGTCTTTATCGACCAGAAAGCTTGGGATCTTCCCCAAGCCGATGGCATGGAATTTGACCAATACGACACTCCCCAAAGCCGTTCGGTTGTGATTCACGAATATGGCCGCGTTTTGGCAGGCGTCCGGCTTTTGCCTACAACAGCGCGCTGCGGGTGTTACTCCTATATGCTCCGGGATGCCCAACTTGGTATGTTGCCGGATATTCCTGATTATGTGCTTTATGAACGTGCTCCAGTAATGTCCCACGTCTGGGAGGCGACACGGCTTTTCCTGACTAAAAGCGAACCGGCCGAGCGCCGGCTGATCATTCAGACCAAACTGATTAAAGCAATGGCGCGTGCTGCCACAGAACAGGGGGCCACGCATGTTATTGGTATAGTGCCAGCTGTTTTCCAGCGCTGGATGAACCGCCTTGGGCTCAACGCGTTGCCAATGGGGCCAAAGCTCAACATCAGCGGCGACCACACGCAAGCCGCTGTAATGCACGTGGCTGGCTAAGCAGAGCCAGAACATATAATTAATGAGCTCGCATCGAACGATTGAAACCTATCTGATTTGGCTGATGCCCATTTGGACATTGATTGCCATCCAAATTGTCTAAGACATAGCTTGTGCATTTGACGTCGCTCCTATCTCAGTGCCTTGAGTCTTGGTAGGCTTCGCAAACTGTGACTTCTATATACGAAGAAATTTTGCGCGGGCTCGGGGCTGCTTCAGTCGCTACCCTTGCTGCATTGCCAAGGTCAGCAAACTTGGTAATGGCGTCCCGGATGAGCGCGTCCGTATATCGATGGTTCGATGGTAGTCACACCAACATCAGCACCAAAAGTTCCAATCAAAGTAATTTCAAACCTAGAACACAGAAAAAAGGGACGCAGATGCAAAAAAGGGGTTGCAGGCGTCTGAAACAAACCTTAGAAGGCCCCTTACCGGAGACGCAGAGATGCGGATGCGGGGCGCTAGACGGGACGGACGGAGCTGA
>CBDTUA010000065.1:0-9642 GCA_965363735.1 uncultured Sulfitobacter sp.
CACCTTCGATCTGGAATTCGCTTCGGGCCGTCATCGTCGCCTGATCAATAATCCAGATCTTTGGCTCGGCACGTGACGAAACAAAGAGCGTGCCGGTGCCCGGTATATTCGTCAAATGGTACGGTTCCGGGGATAGGTCTGCATATTGTATTTTGCCGTCGGCAAGGGTGATTGCCGCGATCTTGTCTTCACCGCGGACGGCAATAAAAAGCGTTGCGCGGTCATCAGATAGATCTATTGCGTGCAGCTCGCCGCCAACGGCAAAGCTCTGCAAGACCGTTCCGTCGGACAACGACAGTTCGATCACGTCGCCAGCGTCTGCGTCCGCCGCATAGAGCACCGCTGTGTCGGGGTCGATGACGATATGTTCCGGCCCTGTGCCGACGACCATATTACGTCGCACGATCCCTCGTCCGAGGTCAACTTCGCTGATCGTTCCGTTGCCTGTGTTCGACACATAGACAACATTGGGATCAGACCCGAAGGCCACGTAATTTGGCATACTGCCGGTCGGAATGTATGCCGTTAGCGTCATACTCGTCAGGTCGATCACCGAGATTCCGTCGCCAGACGGGTGGGTCGCGACGGCATAGTGCCCATCGGGGGAAACGGCGGTGTGATGCACGGCACCGGGGACTTCGATCCGCCGCATAATTTCACCAGACGTCGCATCCAAAATGCTGAGAATGCTTATGCCTGCATCCGAGGGTCCGATCGGTGCATCTTCGGCCGCTGAATGATGCGCAGCATGCTCATCCTCGGAAACGCCCTTGGGTTGGGTCAGATCCGATATCGCCGCGCGGTCGGTCTCGGAATAGCTGCCCGCAGCCAAATACGGCACACCAGGCGCGCCCGACAGCCCATGCACCGCCTCAAGTCCCGTGATCGTCTTTACCGTTTCACCGGTTTCAGCATTGACCATGAGCACGGTATTGGCGCTACCCTCGGGCACAAAAACGACAGGCTCCGCTACCGCGATTGATGTCGAAAGCATCAATGCGGCTGTCACGGCAAAATTCAGTTTGAACATCGCGATATTCCCTCTGATGTGTCTGGTGATTTGCGGACACCGCTTTCAGCGAAGGCAAACGCAACGATTTCGGAACGCCGTCGTTGCACGCGGGCCGCAAGTATGAGCGGCAGGCCGCATGCAAAGGCGAATAGGATGAGTGTCATTTTTATTTCTCCTCATGGAACGAAACCCAGCGACAGACGCTGGGATGTGACGGATCAGCATGCGCCACAGCACCCGCCGGTCCGGGTGTCGATGGCACTGTCACTTTCAACACTGGTTGCGACAGACGCGTCTCCACTGAGCGGTTCTGCAGCATTGGCCTCTTGCCTCTTGGAAGAGGATCCGCAACAGCAGCCTTTTGACGGTTGATCAGGCACTGCCCTGAGTGGGTTGATCTTTGACGGCATTTTCGTTTTCTCCATCACTAAGAGTCTCATGCAAAGTATAGACGCCCGAGGCGTCCCTACATTACACAGGCACATACACCGTCAGTGATTTGGCCGGTTCGCCAGATCGCAATCGCACCCGTCCAAGCCATGTTCCGGGCAGATCCGGGACATCTCTGCGAAGCGCTCCTTCAATGCCTGGCGTCCACATCCTAGTTGATCGGCTATCATTTTCGCGCTGAGCCCCAAGCTGTGCGCGACGTCCTCCGGCCGCTCTCCGTCGATATCGACACGTCGAAGAATAGTCGCCTGTTCAGGCGGAAGCGTGGACAGAAAAATGTCGATGCATTCGCATATCAATTCGTCGAGTTCAGGGTCACTTGCCGGATCAGAGCCAGTCTGACCTTTCACGAACTCATTCCCTGGTGGGCGTCGAATTGTTGCGCATTACGATAGCTCAAATGGAGTTCAGCCGATTGCCAGGCGGCCTTCTTAGGAGTCTTAGACTCTGACCTGTCATTGGCACCTCCCATATTTTCCAGCCTTTCAGATCAGAAGACGTGCTACAGGCCTGGCCATTACACAGGCGTCAGCATTTCAGACTCGCGAGCAGTCGATAAAGGCCGCTTGTCAGAAGAATGGTCGCAGTCACAAATCAAGAAATCGCCTTCCCCACAGACCGGGCAGACCTCCGCTATTTTTTTCTTTAACGCCGCTCTGGTACGATGCACTCGAACTCCCAAAGAGTTCAAGCTCAGCCCAAGATCAGCAGCGACTGACTTGCGTGGCTCCTCTCTTAAATCAATCCGTGTCAGTAATTCGGCCTGAGAAGGATTTAACATCTTCATCGCTGCGACGATGCAGGTGCAGGCAGGTTCATCAAGATCCGTCGCCTCTTGCTGGAGTACTTTGGTCTCGATCGCATAGGCTGCTGCGCCGCGATTTCGCGTTGCGTGCCGTCGGTAGTGATCTGTCAAAGCGTGCCTTAAAGTGATGCCGAGCCAAGCATCAAGGCGCTTATGATTCCGGATCTGTGAATGGTGGCGCAGCACTTTGACGCAGAAGTCTTGAAAGACATCCTCGGCATCCTGTGGCCTGCTCAGTCGCCGACGAAGAAAGCCGAGAAACCGATTGCGGAATTCGACGAGTTTTGCCTCGACGTCTTGGCGCGACACTCCTGTTACATGGCTATTTTGTTCAGCAAACATTTTTTGCTCCTTTCAAATGGTTTTGTGCAGCACGGAAAACCGATGCTGGCAGTCAGACCTGTGAAAGGATTCGTGGCGGTTGGAAGGACAGGTACCCTACTCCAAATGGATTGAAGTGTGGGTCGATCGGGCGTACTGATGCTTCCACCAACCCCAGCAATACTAAGCCGCTGCTCGGCGCAATCAGGGCAAGACAGCTATGCCCAAAATGGCAATCGGTGTTAGATGTAGTTTGCCCTGAATGAGCGCCTACAATTCCTGCGTCGGTGACCAATTCGTTGGCGGACTGCACGGGCTCAATGCGATGGTCAATGCCAAGGTCCACAGTTAAAGAAGCTAAAAGAAGCGTCAAGATCGCTGCGGTGACAGTCACCGCGTGCGCCCAAGCGGTCCACTTTGCTAGCTTCAGTCTGCACATACGCATAATTTTCCCGAATCCGATGTACTTTTTCTAGCCCTTCCTTTCATTGCTCGCCTTGACTTAGATCAATCTCGGCAATCACATTGGGTGCCGCTTACAATAGTGCGATCAACGTGCTTGTTTGCAGTATCGGGCAAAGGCCAACGAATTGGCACAATGGCTGAAACTCAAAAAGATAAGTAGGATTGCCATGTCATCGCCTGTTGCACCTATTCGCCGACTACCTTCGGAGTTTGATCTTCTGGTATTGTCCTTACTGGGCCACTTTGCGTGGGAGATACTGCAGGCACCCTTGTTCTCAAGCCTGAGTCAATTGGATCACTTTGCCGGCATATACATTTGTCTGAAGGCAACGTTGGGCGACCTGGCAATCGCACTCGCGGCGTTCTGGTGTGCAGCCATCTTGGGCCGAAGTCGCAGGTGGTTCACGCTCCCAGGCAGGCGTGCTCCGGTCGTCTTTTTCGCGGTAGGGCTGCTGCTGACCATCGGTTTGGAGTACGTCCATACCGAGATCACGGCTCGTTGGGCCTACGACGGGGCAATGCCGCTCCTACCGGTCATTGGCACAGGTCTCGCTCCAATCCTGCAATGGATTTTTGTGCCGCTTTTGGTTCTATGGTACCTGCACAGACTAAATCCAAATACCCGTGATTGAGGGCTTTCCTAGTCGCCATTTACCGCGCGGTCGGGTTGGTTGGAGCAAAAGCCCGCGGCCCTCAACGCACTCGCGGAAACTTTACAAGCTGGTTCAAGCGCTCACGGCTGTAATGTTCGTCCAAGCGCTGCGTCAATAAATACAGAAACTACGATCAGAGTTGGCTGAAGCCGCCACTAAACTCGCCGTGGCTTCGGACAACCGAGCAGGAGGAGAATCCAAAATGAATGCTTCTGATGTCATGACCAAAAATGTGGTTACTGCAGAGCCGAACACGACCGTGAAACAAGGGGCCGAACTCATGTCGCAGCACCGAATAAGTGCGGTTCCTGTTCTCGATAAGGATGGTGTACTGGCTGGCATCGTGAGTGAGGGGGACTTGATGCGCCGCGTGGAAGGAGCCCATGAGCAAACCCGATCCTGGTGGCTATCGCTCTTTTCCAGCGATCAAAATAATGCGAAGGGCTTCGTAATGGAACATGGCAGGTATCTCAAAGATATCATGACCACAGGTGTAGTCACCGTCACACCAGACGTTCCCGTTGGCAAGATCGCCAGATTGCTTGAAGAGAAACACATCAAACGAGTTCCGGTTCTTGACGACGGACAGCTTGTCGGAATTGTGAGCCGTGCCAATTTATTGCAGGCAATGGCTGCGCAACCCGTTGTTCAAGTTGAATCAAAGGCGACCAATGACGAGAAGCGAAACATCGTCTTGGGAGCCCTTGCGCAGGTGCCAGGGTTGAACCCAGTCCATCTGAGTGTGATTGTCGCAGACAATCGCGTCGACGTCTGGGGCATTGTCAATTCCAACGATGAGGAAACCGCTGCCAAAGTCGCGTTGGAAGCGATTGACGGTCTGGGCCAAGTATCGGTGCAATTGGGTCGGATCCCAAACTATGCCTGGGGTATCTAGGAAATTGACTGATCCGATGATCTGGAAGTATGGAGCATGACATGACGGAGCAAAATTCTACTGCTGAGGCCACGCTACCTGATGCGGAAAAAAATCCGGCAGCTGCACGACGCGACTTTCTCTACTACGCAACCGCTGGCACAGCAACTGTCGCAACCGGTGCTGCCATATGGCCTTTGATCAATTCGATGAACCCAAGCGCGGATGTCACGGCGCTGTCATCAATTCGGGTTGATATAGAAGGCGTGCAGGTTGGCTCTCGCATCACTGTAAAGTGGCGCGGAAAACCTGTCTTCATTGACCGACGAACCCAAGAAGAGATCGCGCTTGCCAAAGCTGACGACGCGGCAGACCTCATTGACCCTGCGCTTGATGCGGATCGTGCAGAGCGGCCGGAATGGTTGATCGTTATCGGAGTTTGTACCCATCTAGGGTGCATTCCGCTTGGCCAAGACGCCAGTGACCCACGTGGGAATTGGAAAGGCTGGTTCTGCCCTTGTCACGGCTCACATTATGATACCGCAGGACGCATTCGCAAAGGTCCTGCCCCGCGGAACCTTGATCTCCCACCATATACTTTCCTCACGGATACGCTTCTAAGTATTGGTTAGCGCGCGCTGCCAGCAAACATTGTTCTGAATTTTCAATTTCTAATGATTTGGTCGCCCAAGAGGGTGTCACCACATTAACCGAAGTTGGGTGAAAGAGATCAAGCTTTAGTTATCAAGCGGAATCAGTCGCCCTATTCCAAGCGTCAAATGCTTCGAGGCGGTGATATCGAAGTGTTAGTTCGGAGCGACGGCGGGCTGGAACGGTGAAACAATTTCGGATCGAGGAGTGGATCGATACTAACCGCTGCAAACTCCCCGCCGACCGATATCCTTGCATCGCCCTTTCCCGCTTTCGGAAAGACAAATGGCTGGGTTCTGTCGCAGACTTTTTTGACTATTGAGAATGGCCGTTCTCTGGACAAACTTATCCTGCGCGCGCCTTGAACTGCTGAACGGCGGATTGGTCTTTCCCGGCGAGTTGACCTTTTCGGATCATGTGCGCGGTTTCGATCTCGGCAAGGGTCGCTTGCGCAGAAGCAAGGGATTTGAAGCCCTTCATCTGCCGAGTGATCCGCTTGATGAACCGATCCGGCCAGCCGTTGTTGCGGACGGTGCGCGCGAAAAACCGGGTAGCTGCTGCTTCATCGCGTGTTTCCGACAAAATGAAATCAAGCGTATTCCCGAATTTGTCGACCGCCCGATACGGGTAGCACCGGCGGCCCTTCACCTTGATATAGATCTCATCCATCCGCCAAGATCGCGCGGGCTGTGCTTTTCGTTTCTGCGCCTCGGTGGCCATCTGTTCAGCGTATTTCTCGACCCACCGGTTCAACGTAGCATTTTCGACCTCTACTGCCCGTTCAGCAATGATCTCTTCAAGATCACGATACGACACCGGAAAACGGACATAGAACCAGACCGCATACAAGATCACATCCTTCGGAAACTGGTTTCACTTGAAATTGACCATCATAACCTCCGCCGCTCGTTATCCAGCATCAAAAGTAAAGCCACCGCAAGAAGCACTCAAGTCACGAAAACTTTGTGACAGAACCTTTAGGTCTTATTGCGTCCACATCATTCTCTTTTGTTTGGGGGAAACGGAAGCAACGCGCTTCACCTGTTCAAACCGTCAGCCAGAGCAGCCATCACGGCAAAAGCTGGCTGATCTGAAAGGCGGTGAAGGCACTCCCTGCCAGGATGGCTCCGCCGATCACCAAAACGCCACCGATCAGCATTGCCAGACCGCTTGAGCGGTCAAGCACAGCGATGTCATCAGGCGGCGCGTTGAAATAGACGCGACCCATGACCCGCGCATAGTAGAACAACGAGGCAACGGTATTCGCGGCGGCCACCACGGCGAGCCATGTATAGCCGCCGTCAATCGTCGTCATAAACAAGGCCAGTTTACCCAGAAACCCGACCGTTGGCGGGATGCCGACCAAAGACAGGAAAGAGATCACCAGCACCGTCGCCACAATCGGGTGTCGTTTAGCCAGACCGTCGTAATCTGCAATTGCAGTGCGGCCCCGCAGGTAGGCAACGACTGCAAAGGCTGCAAGGTTGCTGACGACGTAGCCTGCGATGAAGGCCAGCAAAGCCGTGAGAGCATCTGGACTAAGCCCCAGAACGGTAACTGCCATCAGCAGATAGCCCGCCTGCGCAACCGAGGACCAGCCGATCAAGCGGCGGATATCTTCCTGCCAAAACGCCGCAAGATTGCCGAGCGTCATCGTCGCCGCTGCCAAGATCGCGATCAGGGGTCGCAAGCCAAGGAATTCAGGCGGCACAAGCTGGACCAGGCGGGCCAGTGCGATCGCCGCGCCGATCTTGGGCACCACGGTCAGGAATGCAGCTGACGGAACCGGTGCGCCTTCAGCCACGTCGGGCAGCCAGGCATGGGCGGGCACCGCACCCAGTTTGAACGCGACGCCGGTGATGGTCAGCGCGAAGCCGACGAACAGCAGCGGCGAAAGCCCTGTGCCCAGCTTCAAAGACGCGGCGATGTCAGCGTATCCGGTACTCCCCAAGAGCCCCAGCATCAGCGTGACCCCGGTAATCAGCAGTGCATTCGCCAAGGCCCCCATCAGAAAATACTTCATGCCAGCTTCAACGGAAAGCGCCCAGTCGCGGTGCCATGCAGCAAGCGTGTAGCCCGTAACCGACGACAGCAGCACTGCGATCGTGAGCTGTAATAAGTCTCCGGCCCCTGCCATTGCCATTGCCCCCAGCGCGCCGAGCAGCAGGATGGTGTAGTATTCCCCATGCCTCGGGTCCGTGCGGAGCCAGCCCGGAGACATCAAAATACAAAATGCTGTGCCAAGCAGGATCATCAACCGCGCCCAAAGGCTCGCCCCGTCCAGCGCCCAAGTTCCCGAAAAGGTGAAACGGGTTTCGCCTAGTTGTTCAAGGACAAGGATAGCGGCGACCGCGATGCCTGCGAGGGCGATAAGCGCCGACCCAGCCTGCATCCGACGCGGCGCGAACGCTGCGAAGAGCAAGGCAAGCACCGCTGCAATGATGATGGTTATTTCTGGAGATACGTCGCCAATCGGCACCGGGTCAGCCCCCTATGATGGCAGAGGAGGCGCTGCCAATCAGATCAAGAAGCCAGCGCGGATAAATGCCTATCAGAATGACTAGCGCCAGAAGTGCGGCAAGGATACTGCCCTCTCGCAAGCTGACGTCGGCAAAGCCCTCACGCGCTTTTGGCAGATCGCCAAAAAACACCTGTTGCAACAGTCTCAGAAATAGCGCGGCGGTGATCAGGATGCCTAACAGGCCAATTGCGGCGATCACCGGAAAGACGGCGAAGGCACCGACGAAGATTTGCACCTCGGCGACAAAGCCCGCCAATCCCGGCAACCCGAGGCTGGCAAAGGCTGCGATCACGGCTGCGA
This sequence comes from uncultured Sulfitobacter sp., assembly GCA_965363735.1. Taxonomy (GTDB): domain Bacteria; phylum Pseudomonadota; class Alphaproteobacteria; order Rhodobacterales; family Rhodobacteraceae; genus Sulfitobacter. The sequence continues at coordinate 8,053 of CBDTUA010000065.1, forward strand.
CGGTTAGGCGCGGAGCCACTTTGGCCAGGCCGCCATAGGCGTCCATGTCATAGGTCCCGCTGCGCGTCCAAAAGCCGCCAGCGATCAGGAACAATGCGCCAGTGATTAAGCCGTGCGCCACCATCTCGACCACCGCGCCGGTCAACGCCATTTCGCGGGCACCTTCTGCCCCGTTCAACAAAGCCCCAGCCGCCGCGATGCCTAAGACGGTATAACCCATGTGGTTGACCGAGGTATAAGCAATGCGGCGTTTCAGGTTGGTCTGCCCCAAGGCGACGATGGCCCCCCATAGGATAGAAATCAGTGCCAATATAGCCAGCGGGAGGGCATATTCGGCGAACGTTTCGCGCATCATCTGTAACGGGATCCGTACCAGCCCGTAGGTTCCCATCTTCAGCAACACCCCCGCGAGGATGGCCGAGACGGGACCGGGGGCCATGACGTGCGCGGGCGGCAACCACGTATGCACAGGAAACAGTGGGGCTTTGACGGCGAACCCAAGAATGAACCCCAACAGGATCAAACCGCCGCGCAGGTCCATTCCCGCCAATGGCTGCGCGGCGATCAGGGCGCGCATGTCGAAGGTGATCGGGTCAAGCGTCAGCACCAACCCGATGATTGCCAGCAAAATCGCGAGGGAGCCCGCGAGCGTGTAGATAAAGAACTTCAGCGCGGCCCCTTGGGCATCGCCGTGGCCCCAGCGCCCGATCAGAAAGAACATCCCGACAAGGCTGAGATCGAAAAATACATAGAAAATCAGCAGATCAAGCACCATGAACAGACCAAGCGACGCCGCTTCCAAAAACAGGAACCACGCATAATAGGCACGCGGTCGTTCGGGGTTTTCCATCGGCCATGCGATGCAGGCAATAAAGAGGACGCCGCTCATCAGGGACAAAGACAGCGACATGCCATCTACGCCCACGCGCCAGAACACCCCAAGCGAGGGGATCCACGGGGCCTCGGCATAGGCCTGAAAGGCGGGTGCCCCCGCGCTGGTGTCAAACTGGTACCAAACGATTAGCAGAGCCAAGAACGATAAGGTTGAGGTGGCCACCGCGATGATGCGCGCCGTGGCATGGCCGACGCCGGGAAGAAGGGTCAGCGCCAAAGCGCCCAGCATCGGGATCAGGATGGCGAGTGTCAGCATGTCATGCTCCTGCGGCGAGAATAGCGATTATGGCGATAACACCGCCGATGATGTATGCGTAATAATGGTGGGACAGGCCTGTTTGCAGGCGGCGCAGATCGCGGCCTAACATACCGGTCAGACGTGCGCTGCCTTCGGGGATACCGTCGGACATCGCCTCTCCGAAACGATCACTGACATAGGCAAGCCAGTCGCCAAACGCCGCAGTGCTGCGGATCCCTTTATCGACGACGCGGTTGTCCGTTTCGGCAATCAGAGTCGCGCATTTGCGGCCCAAGGTCGCGACTCCGCGTGGACCTGCGTCAACCAAGGCATCATCCGCCCATGCCGCCGCACGGGCGAGCGCATCGACCGGCCGCACGACCCCGCGCGGACCTGCGTCAATCAAGGCATCATCCGCCCATGCCGCCGCACGGGCGAGCGCATCGACCGGCCGCACC
>CBDTUA010000066.1:0-9449 GCA_965363735.1 uncultured Sulfitobacter sp.
AGACACCAATGGCACATAAAAAAGCAGGCGGTTCATCCCGTAACGGTCGCGACTCCGCTGGACGTCGTCTCGGCGTTAAAAAGTATGGCGGCGAAGCTGTTATCCCAGGCAACATTCTGGTGCGTCAGCGCGGCACAAAATTCTGGCCAGCTGAAGGCGTTGGCATGGGCAAGGATCACACGATCTTTGCTAAGGTTGACGGCAAGGTACAGTTCCACAAGGGCCTGAAAAACCGTACGTTTATTTCGGTTCTGCCGGTGGCAGAAGCCGCAGAGTAAGCCGTAACCTAAGAAGTTGAAATTCAGGGACCGGCGGAAACGTCGGTCCTTTTTCTGTTATTCAACACAACCAGTCCGGGCAGCCATTCTAGTAGGGAGGGACGATCATGACAGTACCGATGCGCCCCGATCTTTCGGATGGTGTTGTGCGTTTGCGCGCGCCCAAGCCCAGTGACGCGACTGCGCGGTACAAGCTGGGCAATAACCCAGAAATTCACCATATGTTCGGGGCAGATCCCAAGCATGTGCCCGACATCACCAAGGACCACGCCCAGAATTGGTACGAGGCGCAGGCGATTGAACCGCTCGCATGGGTGATCGAACACAAACGCCGCATGATAGGTGCCCTACGGTTGCACAGTGTAAATTCGTGGGACGCGCGGGCCAGCTATGCGATCGGAATTCTTGACCCGACAATGTTGGGCAAAGGCTTGGGCACCCGTGCCACGCATTTGATCGCCGCCCATGCTTTTGGCCCGCTCGCCTTGCATCGTTTGTCCGTCCGGGTGCTTGATTTCAACACCCGCGCCACTGCGTGCTACCGCAAGGTCGGCTTTGTCGAAGAAGGCCGCGAACGGCAGTCTTCCCATATTGGGGGCGCTTGGTACGATGATATTCTGTTGGGGCTGATCAGGCCCGACCATGTGCCACCAGTCTATGACGCACCGAAAACGCGCAAAGCTGCCAAGCCTAGAACAAAGGTCCAGGCATGAGCTTTGCCTTGACCCCTTTCGTAATTTTCGCGGCCAGCCAGATCGGCACGCCGGGTCCCGCCAATATGGCGTTGATGGCAACTGGTGCGCGGTTCGGCTTTCGTGCTGCGTTGCCATTTGTGGCTGGTGTGGCCCTTGGCAAACAGTTGATTATTTGGCCAATCGGTTTTGGCCTGATGCAGATCGCAGAACGTGCGCCGTTGCTGTTTATCCTGCTTAAATTCGCCTCGGCGGCCTATATTATCTGGCTCGCGTGGAAGGTTGCAAACCTGCGGTTAGGGCAGGGGCGCGAGACCGAAAACGCCCCCGGATTTGCCGCCGGTCTGATTGTGCATCCGCTTAACCCCAAGGCGTGGGCGATGATTGTAGGCAGCTTTACCGCGTTTGTGGCCCCCGGCACGCCAACCTTAGTTGCGACTGCGACAGTGGCGGCAGTACTGCTTGGCTGTCAGATCATCTTACACCCGCTTTGGACGCTTGCAGGGGCAGCAATTGCCAAGACTGTCGCTGACACCATTTGGGAAAAGTACCTAATGTGGACATTGGCTGGCCTGACGGTCGCATCAGTCCTATTCGTATTGTTCGGAGGAGGAACATGACGGTGGAAAATTTGAAAATACCGATGCAGCCCGTGATCGAAACGGAACGGTTTGACCTGCGCCCCGTGCGCCGCTCGGATCAGGGGTTGATCGAACTATATGCAAGCGACCCGCGCGTCGCCTTGAATACTGTGTCGATTGCCCATCCGCTGCCTCCCGGCGTGATAGAGGCCTATATCGCCCGTGCAACCGCAGATGTGCGCGCCGAAGATGTCTGGGTCATGGATGGCCTCAAGACCGGCGGTTCCGAAGTAATGGGCGTGATATCGCTCGTCAAGATGGACCGCGACCAATCCGAAGTCGGCTATTGGGTTGCACCTGCGTTCTGGAATACCCATCTGGCATCCGAAGCCGTGCAAGCGTTGGTTCACGCCAATCCGTTGGGCAACACGAACATGTACGCCTCTGTATTCCGCGATAACCCCGCCTCGGCCAAGGTACTAACCAATGCGGGCTTCCGCTATCTTGGCACTGCCGAAACCTATTGTCTGGCACGCGAGACCTGCGTACCTACGTGGACATATAGCATCAAGCTGTAACCACCTGCGCCCCGGAAAGGCCCCTGAAATGAAGTTTCTCGACCTGTGCAAAGTCTATATCCGCTCTGGCGCAGGCGGGGGCGGTTGTGTGTCGTTCCGTCGCGAGAAATACATCGAATATGGTGGTCCCGATGGCGGTGATGGCGGCGGCGGTGGTTCGGTTTGGGCCGAAGCTGTCGACGGTCTGAACACGTTGATCGATTTCCGCTATCAGCAGCACTTTTTCGCCCGCAACGGTCAACCTGGCATGGGCAAACAGCGCACCGGCAAGGATGGCGACGATATTATCCTGCGCGTTCCTGTCGGCACCGAATTGCTGGACGAAGACCAAGAAACCGTTCTGGCAGACATGACCGAACTGGGCCAGCGCGTCGAACTGGCCCGCGGCGGTAATGGCGGCTGGGGCAACCTGCATTTCAAATCCGCCACAAACCAAGCACCCCGTCGCGCCAACCCCGGTCAAGAAGGTGTTGAACGCACAATCTGGCTGCGTCTAAAATTGATCGCGGATGTTGGGCTTTTGGGCCTGCCAAACGCGGGCAAGTCGACATTCCTGGCCGCAACATCCAACGCGCGTCCGAAAATCGCCGACTATCCGTTCACAACATTGCACCCGAACTTGGGTGTTGTGGGTGTGGATAACACCGAATTCGTCGTCGCTGACATCCCCGGCCTGATCGAAGGGGCGTCCGAGGGGCGCGGCCTTGGCGATCTGTTCTTGGGCCACGTAGAACGCTGCGCCGTCCTGCTGCATCTGATCGACGGCACGTCCGATACCATCGCCGAGGATTACCAGACAATCATCACAGAGCTGGAAAAATACGGCGGCGATCTTGCGGACAAACCTCGTGTGACAGTGTTGAACAAGATTGATGCACTGGATGAAGAAGAGCGCGCAACTGCCCGTTCCGAATTGGAAAAAGCATGCGGTGGCGAAGTAATGATGATGTCCGGTGTCGCCCGCGAAGGCGTTACCGACGTGCTGCGCGCCCTGCGCAGCCAGATCGACGATGACCGTTTGCGCTTCCGCCCGGTCGAGGAAGAAGCACCTTGGCAACCCTAAGTGACGGCAAACGTATCGTTGTTAAAATTGGCTCGGCCCTGTTGGTGGACCGCGCAACAGGCAAGCTGCGCGCGGATTGGTTGCGTTCTCTTGCGCAAGATGTCGCTTGGTTGAAAGGGCAGGGCAAAGACGTCGTGCTTGTGTCCTCTGGCTCCATCGCGTTGGGGCGTGGCGTGCTAGGCTTGCCTGCAACCACTTTAGCACTGGAACAGTCCCAAGCTGCAGCAGCCGTTGGCCAGATCCGCCTTGCCCGCGCTTATGAAGAGGCACTTGAGCCCCACGGCATTACCACAGCGCAGGTGTTGGTCACCCTCGAGGACAGCGCCGACCGCCGCCGGTACCTGAACAGCCGCGCCACGATGGAGCAATTGCTGTCGCTTGGTGCCGTACCCATCGTCAATGAAAACGATACCGTTGCCACCGATGAAATCCGCTTTGGCGATAACGACCGTCTTGCTGCGCAAATCGCGGTGACTGTTGGCGCGGATCAGCTGATCCTCCTTTCTGACGTCGACGGGTTCTATTCCGCAAACCCCCATGACGACCCCGATGCGATCCGCTATGAAACCGTCACCACCATTACTCCGGAAATCGAAGCACAGGCTGGTGATGCCGGATCGGGGCTGTCCAAGGGCGGCATGAAGACCAAACTAATGGCCGCCAAGACCGCAACCGCTGCAGGCTGCGCAATGGCGATCTCCGAAGGATCGCCGTTGCGGCCCCTTTTCGCGCTGGAAAACGGCGCAAATGCAACGTGGTTTACCGCGCACTCCGACCCACAAACCGCACGTAAACTTTGGATCACCGCGATGAAACCGCGCGGCAGTGTTACGTTGGATGCGGGTGCTGTTGCGGCCATGTCCCGCGGTAAATCCCTATTGCCTGCCGGTGTTACCGCCGTGCAAGGCCCGTTTGAACGCGGTGACAGTATTTCGATCCTCACGCCGGCGGGCCATCCGATCGGCTATGGCCTGACCCGCTATTCCTCACGCGAGGCGGAAATAATCAAAGGCCACCAAAGCACTGAGATAGAAGCACTATTGGGGTCACCAGGCCGTGCTGCGCTGATCCATCGGGATGATCTGGCACTGTCTTAAGACCCAAATGGTTTTAAATCCTCGCCGAAGGCACTAGGTAGTACTTCAACCGAAATGAATAGAAGCAGATCTGAGACTATGACTTTGGACATGACACAGACATCCGACATTCCCGCGTTGATGGCAGACATTGGCCGCCGCGCCAAAGCTGCCGCCGCGACCCTTGGCTTTGCCAGCGCAGACCAAAAACAAGCCGCCCTCGAAAACGCCGCCAACGCCCTTTGGGACGCGCGCGCAGATATTCTGGCTGCGAACGCTCAGGACATGGACTATGGCGGTGAAAAAGGCCTGTCCGACGCGATGATGGACCGTCTTTTGCTAGACGAGGGCCGGATCAAGGCGATCACCGACAGTCTGCGCAGCATTGCGGCCCAAAAGGATCCTGTGGGCGAGGTAATGACCGAATGGGACCAACCTTCGGGTCTGCACATTCAGCGCGTGCGCACGCCTTTGGGTGTGATTGGCGTGATCTATGAATCGCGCCCGAATGTTACTGCAGACGCCGGTGCCTTGTGTCTCAAGGCGGGCAATGCGGTGATTTTGCGCGGCGGTTCCGAAAGCTTTCATAGCTCGCGCGCCATCCACACGGCCTTGCAAACAGGTCTTGAGGCGGCTGGCCTGCCCAAAGATGCGATCCAGCTTGTGCCGACCCGTGACCGTGCAGCGGTTAGCGAAATGCTGACCATGACCGACACGATTGACGTGATTGTGCCCCGTGGCGGCAAGGGTCTGGTAGGCCTTGTCCAGCGCGAGGCCCGCGTGCCAGTCTTTGCTCACCTAGAAGGAATTGTGCACATCTATATTGATGAAAACGCCGATCCAGAGAAAGTCCTCAAGGTCGTGTTGAACGCCAAAACCCGCCGCACCGGCATTTGCGGGTCTGCCGAATGCCTGCTGATCCACGAGAAAGTTGCCCGTACCATCGGCAAGGGCGTGATCAAGGCCTTGATCGATGCCGGTGTCGAAGTTCGCGCCGCAGCCCCCTTGTCCGAGATTGAAGGCACCGTTCCTGCGAGCGAAGATGATTGGGGTCATGAATACCTTGATATGATCATCGCCGCCAAAACCGTGCCGGATATCGACGGTGCCATCGCGCATATCCGTGAGTTCGGTTCAAACCACACGGATTGTATCATTACCGAAGACGATGCAGCGGCAACCAAATTTATGACCCGTCTGGATTCAGCTATTCTTATGCACAACGCATCCACGCAATTCGCCGATGGCGGAGAGTTTGGAATGGGTGCCGAGATCGGGATCGCTACAGGTAAAATGCACGCGCGCGGCCCTGTCGGTGCAGAACAATTGACCAGCTTTAAGTACCTCGTTCGAGGGGATGGCACTGTCAGGGGATAGGCCGGTCTAGAACGAAATAGTAATCTCGTTTTCAATAATTTGTGATGTAATTTGCTGCCCGGCGTAGCGCGCGATGGTGGGCAGCAGTCCAAACTGCACCTGCGCGGGCCGTAGTTTGATCGCGGGTGTCGGCGTTGCCAGAACCGCCCATAGATCCGCGTCAATGTTCAGCTTTTCCGCCTGACCGGTCAAAACCCATGCGTCGTCCGATGTCTCAACCCGCATTGCCCCGCCATAAGGCATCCCGGTCTCCAGACATAACAGCGCAAGGAAACACAGTCTTACATCCGCGCGTTGTTGCGGTTCACTGGGGGTCCAAACAACATTCCATCGGGTGTCACGATAGTAATCCCGCAAAATTCCAATAATTTCTGCCGTTCCCATTGACTGATTTTCGGCCCCGCCGAATGCCACGCGAAAAAAGCGGATGCGCGCGCTGGCATTGCTGACACTATCGCCGATCAGCGCCATTTCAGGGCTGTCAGCGACACCGGTCATAGAAAGAAGTTCCAAACCATTGTTGACCGCGCCAATGGGCGATATCAGATCATGGCAAATGCGGCTGCCAATCAGCGCTGCGAATTCGATCTCTGAATTAGGCATTTTTTGCCCACCCTGTTAAAGGACTGCCCATGGAAGATCTTAACGCGATATTGACGCCAGGCATGTTGGTTCGGCATCCGCAGCACCCTGACTGGGGTGTCGGACAAGTCCAAAGTAACATCGATGGCAAGCTTACTGTAAACTTTCGTAGCGAGGGCAAAATGGTCATAGACAGCTTTCGGGTCGGATTGACTCCGGTTTTTGATGACAGGTCTTCGTTAGCAAACAGTTAATATCAATGCGCAAGGTAAAAGGCTATTCGAATATCCGGTGGACTTGTGGCCCCACGACCAAGGAACGACCCCAATGACCATTGTAAACGCGGCAAATTTCGAGGTCAGGCTGGCCCGAACTGCATCCGAGCTTTGCGCCGCGCAGCGGTTGCGCTATGACGTGTTTGTGACTGAGCTGGGTGCCCGTGGGGCATTGGTGGACCATGACCAACAGCTTGAAAAAGATAGCTATGACGCTTTTGTCGATCACCTGATACTTCTGTGCAAACGCACCAACCAAGTGGTTGGCGTCTACCGTCTTTTGCGTGCCAATGCGGCCGAAAAGGCAGGCGGATTCTATTCTGAAAACGAATACGATCTGACGCTGCTGAAACAATCCGGGCGACAGATCCTAGAATTGGGCCGCTCCTGCTTGCATCGCGATTACCGTGGTGGGGCGGCCATGCATTATCTGTGGTCCGGGCTGGCGTCCTATGTCGCACAACACCGGATCGAGATACTGTTTGGTGTGGCCAGCTTTCACGGGACCGATATATCGGCCTTGGCACACCCCTTGTCGCTGCTCCATCAAAACCATCTGGCAGCCCCCGAACTTAGGGTGAAGGCCCGCAAGGATGCATATCAGAATATGAACATCGTACCCGCAACAGACCTGGACCGACGCCATGCGATGGTACAGGTGCCAAGCCTGATCAAAGCATATCTGCGCCTTGGAGGGTGCGTGGGGGATGGTGCCTTTATCGACCATGATTTTAACACCACCGATGTGTGCCTGATCATGGACACGACCAAGCTAAGCGATCGGCAGGCCCGGATTTATAGCGGAGTGGCGAAATGAACCCGCGTTGGGATGCCGCCGAAACGTTGCCGACACACCGGATCGGCCCGATGGGCTGGCTGCGCGTTGTTCTGCGCGGGTTGGCATTGGTGTTTGTCATTTTTACCGGATTGTTCGTTTTACTGCTGTTGCGTCTGGTCGAGCGGCCCCTGTTCGGGCAGGGCAGGCCGGTCACACCGCATATTACCCAATCGGTTTGCCGCACCGCCTTTTGGATCATCGGGCTGCGCCGCCGCAAGGTCGGCACCGCCATGCAGCACCCCGGTGCCGTAGTAGCCAATCACGCAAGTTGGCTGGATATCTTTTCGTTAAATGCCAGTCAGCGCATCTACTTCGTTGCTAAGTCCGAGGTTGCCGGCTGGCCCGGAATTGGCTGGCTGGCCCGTGCCACTGGCACCGTTTTCATTGAACGAAACCCCAAACGGGCCCGCGAACAAACTGAAATCTTTCAGCAGCGGCTTTTGCAAGATCACCGGCTGCTGTTCTTTCCCGAAGGCACCAGCACTGATGGCCAACAGGTACTGCCGTTCAAGACCACACTCTTTCAGGCGTTCGTCACACCAGAATTGCGTGACGTGATCTGGATACAGCCCGTCAGTGTCACCTATAGCACCCCCGACGGATCCGATGATCGGTTTTACGGATGGTGGGGTGACATGACGTTTGGGGCGCATCTGTTGGCGACTTTGGCAGCCAAAGACCATGGCAAGGTTATCACCCGTTACCATCCTCCGCTGAAGGTATCAGAATTTGTGAACCGCAAGGCGCTTGCGCTGGCCTGTGAAACCCTTGTCCGGCAGGGGCACCAAACCGATCTGGCAGGCAAATAGGGTCAGGTCAGCAACGCCAGCGGCAAGGCCAGAACAGCGGCCAAGACATAGGCCGCTGCGATCTCATCCGCGTCAAAGGTATCCGCCTGTGACTTGCCTGACAGCTCGACTGTGCCCCACACACCACCGTCAAACAATATAGGCACCCCGATGTAGCGACTGGGGATTTGCCCAGTCAGATCGACCGACTTTACAATCGGGGTTGCGGCTGTGTCATTCACCACAATCAGGCACTTTCGAGAGAGGACATGCCCTGTCGTTTTCGTTGCGATATCCGTGAGCGCCACAGTCCGCGGGAACACATTCGATGATGTTGCGCAAACGACCGTCAGCTGCTCACCTTTAACCTGCGTGATGCACGCATGATCCATTCCCAAAGTGTCACAGGCAGCAAACAGCAGCATCAACAACCGATCATTGATCGATATGCCCTTGGCACCGATGATATTCTGCACCTTGCTGGCGAATGGCCCGATCATCCGGTCCGCCATGGGCAGGTCATTTTGGGGAAAGGGGGGCATGGTGTCTTTGTCCAAGTTTTCGCTCCGATACCAGTCATTTCATCCGCAACCCTGCGGAACACGACATTGATATAAGCGCCAATTAGCCGGAATATTTGACATGCGTCAATTTATACTAGAAGCCGTGAGCCCCAACTATATAGAAATTAATGGCGCGTCGCGGGAAACACTGCCGTCTTGAAACACCCCTTGAACTTGGCAAAAATTCGTCCTATACGCGCGCTACTTAAACCCGCAGTCGGGGTTGGGCCTTTGAGGGAGAAATCCTTGAATGTCCGCCGGTTGGTCCCAGCATGGGATCGAGACCCCCGACGAGGCAAAACCGGAAAGGTATAAAGACATGGCTCTTCCAGAGTTCTCCATGCGCCAACTGCTTGAAGCAGGCGTACACTTCGGCCACCAGACGCAGCGTTGGAACCCACGTATGGGTCCATACATCTATGGCGCGCGCAACGGCATCCACATCATGGACCTTACACAGACTGTTCCAATGCTGGACCAGGCCCTGCAAGTCATCCGTGACACCGTCGCCAAAGGCGGCAGCATTCTTTTCGTTGGTACAAAGCGTCAGGCCGCACAGCCCATCGCCGATGCCGCTGAAAAATGCGCACAGTATTACATGAACCACCGCTGGTTGGGCGGTACATTGACCAATTGGCAGACTGTTTCCAAGTCGATCCAGCGTCTGAAGTCCATCGACGAGCAGTCCGAAAACGGCTTTACCGGCCTGACCAAGAAAGAGCGTCTTGGCATGGAGCGTGACCAGTTCAAACTGGAAG
>CBDTUA010000067.1:0-9059 GCA_965363735.1 uncultured Sulfitobacter sp.
CGCTGTTCCAGGTTTCCGATACGATTTTAGCGTTGCGGAGTTTTTCAACAGAATAAGCCCTCTTCGACGAATGTTGCGGTTGTTTCGAATGTCTGAATTTTTATGATGGCCGCCCTGTTTTAAATGGCTACGAGGCAACTTCATATTGCTTCGATGCTCAGGGTATCACCACGGCTGCACCTGACCCCATTGGCAATCTCAGAGAACTGGCTACGCTGAAAGTTTGCTCAGAATCGTTTGATCAGTTAGGATGCACCTATTAGTTGTATCTGGGATTTCCATTATGCAATATATTTCAAAGAATTTTTCCGCGCTTGTTTGCCCCGTTCTTGCTACCCTGATGGTCGGAATCAGCAGCTTATCGATCAGTGCTCAAACCGTTTTTGTTGAGCAAGGCTCTGAATGGAATTCCTTCAACAGGAGCGCATTCTATACCCAAGATCAGGGCTCGCGGATCATGCCTCTGGCTTGGATGCGTGCATTGCTACTGCCTGACGGCACCGGGTTTCTGAACGACAGCTTGACGCGCTATGGCTATCTTGCGAACCCGAACAGCCCCACATCAGATGTGCCGGTTGGCTTTTCCGTCGCCCAATACCAAGGGATGCCGTCGATAGGGATGACCTGCGCGGCATGCCACACTCGCCAGATAGAGGTAAATAACACCCCCTATCGGATAGATGGCGGCCCTGGAATTGTGGACTTTCAGTCTTTTCTTGCTGATCTTGATACAGCAGTGGCATTGGTATTGTCAGAAGATGCAAACTTTGACGTCTTTGCAGGACAGGCAATCGGAACTGCGGCCAGTGACGAAGATAAAGCGCAACTCAAAGTGGCAGTCGAGTTGTGGCATCTACGATTCAATACTTTGACAAGTCGCGCGTTACCCGACCCTGCTTGGGGTCCGGGGCGACTTGACGCGGTATCTATGATTTTCAATCGCTTGGCTGGGCTTGATATCGGGCCTCCCCCAACGTACCTCATTCCGGAAAATATCTATCCGGCAGATGCACCAACCCGATATCCATTTCTTTGGAACGCTGCACGTCAGGACAAGACGCAATGGCCTGGCTTTGCAGATAATGGAAATGACCTTCTGGGCCTCGCTCGGAACCTGGGTGAGGTTTACGGGGTATTTGGTGTCTTGCACCCAACAAAAACAACCGGTCTCTCCATTCTCAATCGTGACTACTTGGGGGCCAACTCCGCGAACTTCGAAGGCTTGTCACATTTGGAGGAACTCATCTGGAAGATCGGACCGCCTGCATGGCCGTGGGAAATCAACGACACGCTTGCAGCAACAGGTGAGGAGATTTTCAAACGAGCGTCCGATGATGGAGGATGTGTCAATTGTCATGGACAGCGTCCCGGCGCGAACAGGTGGACCATACGCGGCACGTGGGAAACCCCAATTCAAGATGTCGGCACAGACAACCGTGAGTGCAAGATACTCGAACGCACAGTAAAGACCGGGATAATGGAAGGCGCCAAGATCCCGTTCCTGACAGATCCACTCAAGCCAGTGGATACGTCATTCAATCTACTGTCGACAGCCGTAATTGGATCTATTTTTCAGCGGGTTACTAGCTTTGGATCGGCAGATAGCGCTGCCCTGACGGCCAACGAATTGCCTCCCGAGCTAAGCCAGTTGAAGGGTGCGTTTCGAGAGATTGTGCCACCTCCTCCTGGATTAACCACGTCAGCAAACAGGTCAGGCTGTGCTTATGAAGCACGGGTCCTTCAGGGTATTTGGGCTGCCGCCCCCTATTTGCACAATGGGTCGGTACCAACGCTAGAGGCGCTGCTGCTACCCGCATCAGAGCGCCCGGTATCGTTCAAGATGGGACCGAACTACGACATTGAAAGTGTAGGATTGTCGACAGAGCAAAGTCAGTTTGGCTACGTGCTTGAAACAACTGACTGTGCGGATGTCGGTTCAGGAAATAGCCGTTGCGGTCACGAGTACGGAAGCAGCCTAAGTGTCGGCGAGCGAGAAGCCCTTTTAGAGTACTTAAAATCTCTTTGACGGGCCAGGTATGCCAACCATTTGCGTCGTTAAAAATTTGATTTTAAAGGAAAACCATTAGGAGAAAACAATGCCCCGCCAATATTTGATTGCAGCGACCTTGTTCGGCAATTTGATTGGTGCCGACTTGCATGCTCAGGACACCCTTACCCAAGGACGCCTGTATTTGCCTCCCGATGTAACCCAACAAGCAATTCAAGCATTGCCCGCAAAGGAAATATTTGAGCCGGACTTTTTAAAAGACTCACTTAAGGGTGAGAATATTGACAGTCGAGACACCCTGCAATTCAGCGTCACCGCGGATCAGCTTCCTGCGGAGGCGCCAACAAAGCTTCAGTTCAATGCTGACGGCGTGACAGAGGTTCCGATAGCGGCACCCAATAGTGTGATCATTCAATTTGAGCCCGGCACCACCGAAGCTGAAGTTAGTTCATTTCTTGCCGAGCGCCAACTTGAAATTATTCGCAAGTACCCATCAATTCGCTCGGTTCAGGCCGAAGGTGATCTTAGTAGCTACTTCAGGCCTGAACTGTCTGACAACAGTGCAAATGATGCTGTGCTTCGAGGTATGGTTGATATTGTTGAAGATTTTAAATCTGATCCTCGCATTAAGAACGCTACCCCAGACTTGTTTTTACGCGATCAAGATAATCACACAGCAGAACTTACGATTACTAACCTACTGACTCCAAGCGATGTTGTTTTGTCCGATGCAGCCAACCCAACGGAAATCATCGACTGGGGTATCGCAGATATAGAAGCCGATCAGCTTTGGCCGCTGGCCAATTCACACGACGGCGTCCTCTTTGGGGTAATGGATGTAGGTTTTTCACGACACGAGGATTTGGTTTTCATGGGCTTATCACCCAGAACGGATGTCGATGATCACGGCAACCACGTGGCCGCAATCGGTTGCGGTCGGCATGACAACGCAGTTGGTGTTAAAGGGGTCCTACCAAATTGCTTTGTCCGCGCCCGTTCGGGTGACATATTTTTTAATGCCGACGAGGGTGGTCAAGTCTTGGAGTTTTTCGTCCTCTTTAGTCAGGTGTTGGCGACCCTCGAAAACTTTGTTTCCCAACAAGACGAAGTTCTCACTTTCAATATTAGTCTGGGATACAACTGGCGAGGTAACTTTGGGATCAACCCGGATTTACCGGAAGCTGCCCAGTGGCGGACTTTGGTCGCCTCACAAGGCGCAATCCTTGTTCCGTTGCTTGAGTTAGCAGATAGGAATGGCAGGGTTATTTTCTCGGCAGCAGGCAACGACAGTACGGGACTCGCAACTCCGATTGGGGCTAGATTTGCCAGCCCATTCAATTGGGCCGCACTGGAAGCCCGCGAACAAGGCATTGCGAACAGTGGTGTCATTGTTGAAGCCCATGATTCAAATGGAAACCGCGCACCCTTCTCGAATACAGGAGGGCATATTTCATGCCCGGGTGTTAATATTTTTAGCGCTGTAGCGTTCGACACAACTGGCCAAATCTCGCGGAGCGCCTATGGCAGTATGAGCGGAACCTCGATGGCGTCGCCTTACTGTGCTTCTGGACATCTCTTATTCAGATTGGTGAGGTCCGGTTACACTGGCAACGAAGCGTTGGAATGCATGCTTCAATCATCGGATATGTCTAGCTCCGGCACGCCGATGCTGAAACTGCAGCAGGCCGTCACAAACTGCCCACCGAAACCATAGTTCATTCAATCACTCTACCTGACAGGCAAAGGGTGAGCATGGCTAAGTTTTTGGCGTCAGCATCGTCACCTGTGAGGGCCACCGTCTATTCTAGCTAAGAAGCCGGATGTTCAACACTGCTTGCTGAATGTCTAAAAGGTCCCGCACTGCGGACTCTCAAACTACCTGTTGCGATGGTCCGCTTTTCGGAAAGCCCCCGTGCTTTTTGCTGCATCCAAGATCCAAATCAGCCAGAACAATATTGGTTCTCCGATGAACCTCGAGTACTTCCAACTCCTTAGTCGGACCATTCGGCAGATCACGCCACCTGTAAATTCTACGTAAACCCACATCATCCAAGATCGGTTTCAGCTTCAACCGATCAAGGTCGATGAACCTTAGATTTCGATATGTTGCATCGCTGCTCCGCAACATACCAAGCGAAAAGTGCCATTTTTCAAATTTCGTCAGCGAGTCCGGCGTTACGGGAAAATCGGTCATCCGCGAGGTCGCATTCTTTGTCCGCCGTAGCACCAGCAAGCCGTCATCTCTCAACCGATGTAGAGTTTCGAAGGTCATTGATAGTCTTTGGCGCGTTTCCGTACCTGTGAACCCGTTCCGCGTTCTTGATAAAAATGCCCCCTTCAGATCTGCCTCATTAATTTGCAGGTTATTGAGTTCGAACCGGTCACCTAGACGTCCAGCTGTGCCAATTTTCATCCAAAACTGATCCGGTAAAGGTCAAAATTTTCACTGAGAAATGATCCATATGCAACCTTCCACCTGACGGGATTCGTCAGGGGTTATTGGAGTGATAGACATAGGGTTTTTGAGCGTCGTTCGACGTTGGGCATTGCGAGACCAGATGCCCATTCGCGAGATTTCACGGCGGACTGGGCTGTCTCGCAACAAAATCAGAAGATATCTGCGGGCTGGCATCGTTGAGCCCAATTCCAGACGCCAGCGCGGCCAAGCAAGCTGGATTCGTCTGCGAAGAAACTGTCAGGCTGGCTGGTGACGGAGCAGCGCAAGTCGCGCAAGGAACGACGCACCGCAAGGCAGATGCATGCTGATCTGGTGCAGCTTGGCTTTGACGGGTCGTATGAACGGGCCGCGGCCTTTGTGCGGGCATGGAAGGGGGATCGTCAGCGCGCGCAGCGAACCAAGGATCGCGGGACATTCGTGCCGCCGGTCTTTCAGCCGGGTGAGGCGTTCCTATTCGACTGGAGCGAGGACTGGGGCTATGTCAGTAGCGAGCGCATCAAATTACAGGTCGCCTATATCAAGTTGTCGCATAGCCGTGCGTTTCTGGTGCGGGCCTATCTGTTGCAGGCACATGAGATACTGTTCGATGCGCACCGGCACGGGTTCCGTGTGTTCGAAGGCATTCCCCCTCTCGCGGTTTGCGTCCAAACCGCGAGAGGGCAGCGGGCCGAGACCGCACATGGCCGCATTGCCAATATCTCGGAAGCTGAGAAGCCATCTCTGATGCCGCAGCCCACGGCCCTTGATGGCTTTGTGGAGCGTCGCGCGCGGGTGTCGCCCACTCGCTGCCTGGCAGCGCATGCTTGCATGCGCGACAGAGGGCCTGATCACCTTCGGTCGCAATCGCGACTCTGTTCCCGCCAGCTTTGCGAACCGACCTGTGAGCCTTCATATCTACCCCGAACGGCTGGTCATCGTGCTGGAAGCACGCCTTTGGCGTGAACGTCGCCGAGGGGCACGTAATCTGCACGCGTGAGCGCATCATTGAGAGGTCGTACCGCCAACCCGGTCGCGTCATCTATGACTGGCGCCCTTATCTGGCCGTGGTCCAGCGCAAGCCGGGCGCGCTGCGTAACGGGGCGCCGTTTGTCGAGATGCCGGAGGCGTTCCGCAAGCTGCAGGGCCTGATGCTGCGCAAGCCCGGCGGGGATACCGTCCCTCTCGTGGCATCGCTGCGCGATGCACTGCCGGTCAGTGGCTGAATGCCGACACGCAAACGACCTTACGCACTTCGATCAATGGGCAACTTTCTTGACTGCATAATTCTCCGTTCACACAAGGCGTAAATATGGGTCAAAGAGACACCAACAACGACTGCCAAAATCAGCGACACCCACGGCTTGTTCTCACCGAACACCTTGTTCACGATGATAATCATCTCGTAGTGGCTGAGATAAATAAACATCGAGGCACCTGCGATTTCGGCCACCAACACCTTCGCCGGCGCAGGCACGACAAGGGCTCGCACGAACAACACGATCGCACAGCCACCACCCACGTAGAACGCAGCAGAAGTCAGCCCCCACACGGCCCAAGCTGCCACGATCGAGACGGCCAGAGCCAAAATCCGGGTGCGCAGATCGTTCGCACCCGCCAGAACCATGCCGAGGACGAAAGCCCATGCATAATGCCACGGAGTCCGGTGGTAGTTGTAATCACCATTCCAGAACGCTTCGATGGTCCGATCCAAAACAACCACTGCCAAGAGCAAAGCAAGAGCACTGAACATCGGGCGCACACGGAACGCCTCACGCACTGTCGAGAAAGAAAACAACAATGCCGCGAACACCAGCAACTGGACATAGAACTCAATGAAGTAAAAGTGAAACCCCCTTAGCGTATGAGGATCGAGAAAGTTGGAGACCAGGAACAGTGGCGTTATTTCGAAATTTTGGGTGAGTACCTGCAACAAGACGACCAATATCAGCGTCGGTATTGCCACATACTTAATGGTCCCGATCAGCGTTCTGACGCTGCCAGTACGGATGATCTCGGGCAATTGAAAGCGGGCAACAGAGTAACCCGCGAGCATGACCAGAAAATAGGCTGCTCCCCAATTCGGACTGTAGACAAACGCACCCGTGTGCAGGGCAACGATGCAGACCATGAAAAATGCACGCGTCAGTGTAACAGACTCCAGTCGACGCCAGATGGTCTTGACGTTCACGCCAACGTGGCGCTGCAACTCTGCTGCACTGAGCTGTTCCCAATTAATCGGCAGCTGTCCAAAGCGCTTCTCGAAACTCAGTGAGAACTGGATGTAATGCAGGGAGTCCCCGCCAAGAGACTCGAAGGTATCTTCTGGCCGAACCGCTCGACCGGGAAATTCGTGTCGAAACAGAGAGAGTACGTCGCTGATATTGCTTGTCGGCAAGGTCGTCTCGGCAGGGTCCGTAGGCCGCTGCGAAACAAACTGCTCCGCGAGCACACCCCTTTGCACCTTGCCGGTGCCCGTTACGGGTATGGCATCCACCGCCATGATATGCAGCGAACTGCCGGCCTCGATCCCCATCTCTCGCAGCGCGGCTGCAGCCGCATCTCGGACCTGCCCGGTTTCGGATGGACCAGTTTTGACCGCGACCAACACGCCATCGCCACGCTGAGCATCAGGGACTTTGGCAACCGCAATCTGCGCACCCGATTCTAGGCGGGAGCGAATACGCTCTTCGAGTTGGTCGGGAACGACCTTCATGCCACCGCAATTGATCAGATCGTCGGCCCGGCCATCAAAAAACAGATAGCCATCCCGCATGTGTCCAAGGTCATTGGTTTGCAGCCAGCCGTCAGCGTCCCGCAAGTCATGCAAACCTTCGGCGTCAATGCGCGACTTTGCGACATGCGGTCCGCGGATCCGGATACGACCGTCAGCGCTGAGTTGCACTTCGGTATGCCCAACCGGTTGACCGACGGACTCCAGCAAGTCCTTCGATGCGCCGGAAATCTGCAGGAAGGTGCTGCGCGAGGCTTCGGTAAGACCGTAGTGCTGCACGATCAGAGCATTTGGGAAAAGCTCTTGAACGCGGCGCTTTTCATCCGCTGTCATCTGCTGCGACCCGATTTCCATCCAACGCAGGTATTTGCCCGCTTCACCGATGACAGTGGGATCTGCCAACAGGATGCGAAGCAAGGTTGGCACCACTGAGAGCGCATTGACCTGGCCGGCGTCGAGCATACGGGCAAGCTCAAGGGGATCAAAACCGCGTGGAGGCAGGTAGGCCTGCCCACCCACGGCGCTTATTGCCCGGTAGCGGGCCAAGCCGAAGCTGAAGGTAGCCGGTACACCCACGTACTCACGTATCTCTGCGGTCATCTGCATTTGTTCGATGATTCGCTCGGCGGCGTCGGCCAAGTTTGCGTGCGTCAGAAGGATGCCTTTAGGCTGGCCTTCGGTCCCTGATGTGTAGCTGACCTGCGCGGGCGTATCGTCGTGAATCAGGGAATGTTGAGCGACAAACCAGCCCGACTGCTCCGCAGGAACGATGCAGCGGTCAATCACTATGCCTGACAAGTTCTCGGCCTGCGCTTCGTTTGTGACCATCACCAATGGCCGATGCGCCTCGTAAAGCGCAAACAGCTGCTCGACGAACGCAATCGAATTTTTACGGACCACCGCAGTGGCTTGTAGCTTGATGAAATCCATATTGCGTTTCCCACAAGAGGCTAAAAACCGAAGCGACTTCGAGTTTCTGACCGAAGTCAACCCGGCATTCCCCAAATGGAACGCCTTCTCCTGACTGTTGGCGCTTTTTTGCTCATCGATCAAGCCCTTTCGACTTCGCCGTGTCGTGAATCCAGCAGCTTTGGCTCAATCTTGGCTAGGCTTTTGACTTCGGCGACCGGTTTGATCCGGCTTGCGGCTCGGTCCGGTTTTCGGCTCGATCCGCAGTAGTTTTGACAGCCCTGTTGAGCCGCTTTTCGTATGGTTTTTGATGCTATCGCCCCATTTCAGGCAGCGGCGCTTACAGCGTAGAGCGTGCGCAACTGGCCTATATGGCTGGAAATACCAACAATTACTACTGTCACACCCCCATTCTGGCTCGCCGGATTTGCCCATTTGAAGCTGGTAAGGGCGAACGATACGTCATGGCCTGTTTTTTGGATGAGCGGCCAGAGGATCGGAACTTGTTCTCCCTGACAAATGGAGTTGGTGGAAACGAAGGCTGACATGGTGGGCGTATGCAATCCGTAGTCGGCAGCCGTCATGAACCAGCCTGCAACGTAGTCCAATGACCGCCAGCTTTTGGTGCGCCCGTTAAAAATGCGTTTCAGATCGTCTTTCTGTTCCTTGCTCTGCCATGCGCTACCCAAATCAGACAGATTCTAGCAAATATGGGTCTCGCGACCCTCATTCTCGAAATCGATCCGCGCCAGATCCAGTGGTGTGTGAAACAGATTGTCGGACTGAAATTTCACCCCCGCCCCAGTGAGCGGGCAGATGCTGAGCCGATCCAACCGCAGGGCATTGCCGCAGGTGATCCAGTTCTGAGCGTTTAGCGGCAAGAACTCGGCCAGCGCCTCTTTCTGGCCCAGATAGCGCACGTCGCACTGGTATTCGGCGATGATCAGCGCCAACCGCGCAATCTCAGCTGAGAA
>CBDTUA010000068.1:0-9056 GCA_965363735.1 uncultured Sulfitobacter sp.
GACCGTTTGTTGAAGGGCCTTTTAAATGTCGACATTGGTGCATTTGCAGCGAAAGAACACTCTGGCCGCAAACTGGATGTTTATTCAGTCTGAGGCGAAGGCCCGCTCCGAGCTCAGAGAGACCGATTTCCGCAGCGCTGCCAATTTCTGAATCTAGTGAAGATCACGGTCTCGATGTAGATTTGGTTGTCATGGTTGGTTTCATAAGACTCCCAATCTTTATCGGCTCATTTCTTCTTTCACCGAACTACCGAAAGAGTCGCTGCTTCCACGCCTTATCGCTCCTAAAACGGCATCCGCGCGTCGCAAACAGGCAATACGGACTTAAAAAACCGCGCAAGGCTGCTTGCGATAGGGGAGCGTTGCCATGAACAAGCACCACCGAGACACGCGCAAAATCGATCCGACGCGCGGAGCGACCCTTGGTGATGGCTCTCCTAACGACCAAAATCGGATTGAGATCGGACCGACCCAGCTTGCTATGCGCGAATGGGAGGCTGCAAACATCACTCTCCCCAATCTGGCCGATATGCGCAGCTACCGACACAGGCGGCTTACCCAACACATCGTCGATCGCGGCTACGCAGGGCTGCTGATGTTCGACCCGCTCAACATCCGCTACGCCACCGACAGCACCAACATGCAACTTTGGAACACCCACAACCCTTTTCGCGCGGTACTGCTTTGCGCAGACGGCTATATGGTGATCTGGGATTACAAAAACGCACCCTTCCTCAGCGGGTTCAATCCTCTCGTGCGCGAGGTGCGCGGCGGGGCCTCAATGTTTTACTTCGCAACAGGTGACAGAACTGCCGCAAAAGCGGACGTCTTCGCCAACGAAGTGCGCGAAGTGCTACAAGAGCACTCAGGCAAGAACAATCGTCTCGCCGTAGACAAAATCATGCTGCACGGGGCACACGCTTTGCAGGCCCAAGGGTTCGAGATTAAAGACGGAGAAGAGGTTACCGAGAAATCACGCTCGGTCAAATCTATCGACGAAATTCATGCCATGCGCTGCGCAAACCACGCCTGCGAAACCTCTGTCAAAGCGATGGAGGACTTCGCGCGCGCGAACGTCGGCGACGGCAAGACCTGCGAAGATGACGTTTGGGCCGTCATGCACGCAGAAAACATCAAACGTGGAGGCGAATGGATTGAAACGCGGCTTCTGTCATCCGGTCCGCGCACTAACCCGTGGTTTCAGGAATGCGGTCCTCGGATTTGCCAGCAGAACGAGATCATCTCCTTCGACACAGACCTTATCGGCAGCTACGGCATTTGCATCGATATCTCTCGGTCTTGGTGGATAGGTGACCAAAAACCACCCGCTGATATGATCTATGCGATGCAACACGCGGTCGAACACATCACGACCAACATGGAGATGTTGCGCCCAGGCGTGACAGTCCCTGAACTGACGGCCAACTGCCACAGATTGGACGACCAATTCCAAGCGCAAAAGTACGGGTGTCTAATGCACGGTGTGGGTCTGTGCGATGAGTGGCCAATGGTCGCCTACCCTGACAAGGCCGTAGCGGGGGCTTTTGACTACCCGCTCGAAGCGGGCATGGTGCTGTGTGTCGAGGCGGCAGTGGGCGCAGTTGGCGGAGATTTCACCATTAAACTTGAAGACCAAGTGCTCATTACAGAGGACGGCTATGAGAACCTAACGCGTTATCCGTTTGATGAGGCTTTGTTGGGACGCTGAAGCACCGAAGGCAGTCATTGCCCTCATTGCGGACATGGCCCAGATATTGCTTTTGCGTCGCGATACTATGGTCCCGAGCCATATTGCCTATAGGGACATTAGTCATCTTCAGGTGCCTCAGCCGTACCGAAGTCGCCTGACATTAGTTCTTCCATAAAGAGACTGATGAATTGAACGCGATTGTGGGTGTCAGATTTAGAGTAGATACTGGTGGTCTGGGCCCGCACGGTGCCGGATGCTGTGCTCCTGACTTGTGCGATCTCGTCATTGTCCAACCCCTTGAGGACCATCATCGCAATATCCCGCTCTGCATCCGTAAGGTTCCATTCCTTGAAAAACCGGTGCATGACTTCAGCGATTTGGCCCTGCGCAATTTTCAAGCCAGCGTCCATATCAGTCATCCGTGCAAGCACGCGGCGCAACTCTACCATCATGAACGCAACCCCACCGACGAGGGCGATTGCAGCAAGGCTTTCGAGCGCCAGATGCAGGTCGTCAAGATGCTCGCCCTGGCGAAGGTCGGTGATCACATCACTAATGAAGAACAGCGCACAGAGACCTTGCAGAATGATAATTCCAGCAAGCACCGTCGCACGCCGTTCCTTAGCTTTTACATGCCGCCTAGGTCGCTTCATTCCACTTCCGTTCCTTGTGGTATTCGCTTGCGACCAATTACCATCGCGCGGACCAGATTGACACCGGAGCGCCACGTATCAAAGGCGACTCCGGCAACATGGAGCACAACTGATATAGCGAGCCAGTTGAAAATCAACTCGTGCATATCCTCTACCCAGCCGATTCCGAAAAACCGGATGGTCGTCATCATATAGCCCGTCATTCCAAGGGCAATCACAGCCAGCCAAAGGTTGTAGACCATCAACGCACCGAGCGGATTATGGGACAGATGAACGGACCTGTCACCGCTGAGAACAGAGCGAGCATAGCGGATCGCGCGCGGTACGCTAGGAGGGAAGGCTGAAAACCGCGCGTGCCTTGGGCCGATGATTGCCCAAATCATGCGCAAACCAACCAGCCCCAAAGCAGCATACCCCACCCATTCGTGCAGCTTACTTTCACCGTCAGTGATCGCGCCATTGAGAAGGATCATCAGCGCAAGTGACCAGTGGATGAGGCGGACAAGCGGGTCCCACACGGCCACGTCACGGGCGCTTACGCGCCCGCTTGCTGGATCAAGAACCACCGCCATGGTCAGTTCTTCACGTCAAGTTTTGTAACTGCACCGGTTTCAGGGTTCACATAGACTTCGCCCATCTTTCCGTCCTTGACGAAATATACTTCGATCTTGCCATCTTCCATCTCGGCCTTGCGCACTTCATAGCCCATTTCGGTCAGTTTCGCCTGGACCTGTTCGATCGTGGTGCCAAGTACCGTGTCCGAGCTAAGGTCTTCTGCGAGTGCAGGACTGGCCAGAGCCAGCATTGTGATAAGTGCAAGTTTACGCATTTCTTCCTCGATTCAGTTTGGATTAAGTCAGCAACTCGTGTTGCCGCTGCTCATCCAACTGGGCTTTGAAATCCGATGACGCCATAGTCAGGCTGCTTAAGCACCCATGAATAAGCACGCGCTTATGGCGAAACACCGCCAGTCTTGACGAGCCAAACCCTTTGTATGGGGGAAATCTGAATCATTGTGTGAACGCAATCAGCGAAGGCTTTGACACCGCCAATTCGGGGCAGTCCAGACTGACCAAGGCAAGGCTAGCACTTCAACTTTCGTCGGATACGGCAGATAAAAGGACCCGATTGGATTGGGGTCGCTTACGGTACCGATGTCTGCTTTTCCAAGCTACGGGCCACTCTGTTAACCCTCCGGGCGTTTCCTGAGCAATGTGCCCTAATTATACGCTTACCCCGAACAGCCAGCCCACGCCCGCAGTGACCGCCATTGCGAACATGCCCCACAGCACTACCCGTATGGTCGCCCGCAAGATCGGGGCGGCCCCCGCTTTGGCACCTAACGCGCCAAGGACGGCTAATGCGATAACAGTGACAACAAGGACAACGGGAATGATCAATCCCGCAGGTGCCGCAATCGCTGCAAGCAAAGGGATCGCCGCGGCGACGCTAAAGGTCAAACCTGACGTGAACGCAGCCTGCAGCGGGTTGGCCGCGTGCGCCTCTGAAAGCTCAAGTTCGTCCCGAACATGCGTGCCAAGCGCATCATGTTCGGTCAGTTCCTTCGCAACCAAAAGGGCTGTCTCAGCACTCAGTCCCTTTTCTCTATAAATTGCGGCGAGCTCGGCTAACTCTTCTTCCGGAAGCTCCTGCAACGCTGTGGTCTCGCGTTCTATGTCGGCCAGTTCGGTGTCTGATTGCGACGATACGGATACGTATTCACCTGCTGCCATCGACATTGCACCCGCCGATAGCCCCGCAATGCCTGCGATGACAATAGCGCTTGGGTCAGGATCGGCCGCCGCGACCCCCACAATCAAAGAAGAAACTGAAACAACCCCGTCGTTCGCGCCGAGAACTGCAGCGCGAAGCCAACCGCTTCGCGTGATGTAGTGAGGAGCCCCCGGGTGAGCAGATACTACAGGCATTGGTTTTCCTTTATTAGGTTGGCGAAATAGTAACGAGCAATGGTTGGCCGCCCAAAATGCTGACGCGTGTCTGACGGTGGCCAGCCTGAGTGACCGCATTGAGCCAAGATCATACTTGCGCGGCGTTTGGCACAAAAGTCAAATATGCGCAGATAGAGCCCTCTTCAAAGTTAGGGCTTTCACCTTTGTCCTAAGCGTTCACGCTGCATTTCCGCAATCCGAAGCCGCCGCTCGATACGGGTTCCGCATGAATCTGACATCATCCGTCCGGTGTGCGGAAAGAACCTCTGCAGAGCCTAGGAGCCAGTTAACCGCTTTCTGAGTTGGGAAAGGACCTCAGGATGCGGAGTGCCGTCGACATTGAAATGCGGTGGCTTTAGGTTCTGCTCGATGCAACCAGGATGAGCGTAGGTGGTGGAGCGGAACCAAACGATGTCGTCATCGTCGCTTTCGACAACCAACATTATTCCCTCAGGTTCTAAAACATCGTCGCCGCAAAACTCGCACGACAGACCGATGCTACCAACGATAGAGTCGTTCGAGTCGAGGATATTATTGAAGGGTGCCAAATAGGTTTCGCTCAAATCAAGGCGTGCCAATAGATCGTCTAGAGCTTTAATCCAGTCGTCGTCTTCGGATTCTGCCCAAAGTTCCGCCAATTCCGAGTTTGAACGAACATGCTCAACAGCCTTTGATGCAGATTCAACAAGTTCGCTGCTCGGGAATTCATACAACTTCAAGATGCCAGAAAATTCATCAGGCAGATCTGTGGAAGCTCTACCAAGCAGAGCGGCAATTATGTCGGCAGCTGCAATCGCCTCGCTCGCCAAATCGCTTTCTATCCAGTTGGTTTTTGGACCCAATATTTCAATTGCGCTGGCCAAATCAGGCGTCCCATTCAACCTGAATACGAAATCTAGCGCGCTGTCATTGCCAAAACTTCCTGCACTCCAAGCTCCCATGACATGCCCCCTGTCAATTGCAATTGAGACATTGCACTCAATGCCTTCAAATTGAAAGTGGGTCGCAATGAACTCAAGTTGGACCTGCGGGCGGACAGAGGCTCACTCGCTTTGAATTTGTCCTTTGGCCGTTGCGACAGATGACAGCCAGCCCAGAGGCGGTCATTGGGCCGAGCCGTTGGGACGGAAACAACGGCCCCTCAATATGCCGAGCCTGTTAGGCGGAGCTTTGACGAAGGATCATGATGTAAATCAAGGATCATGACTTCCTCATATGTTCAGGTATTCGAGGAGTAAGAATATATGAACATTTTCAGTTGGATTAACGATCAGCTTCTTCGGATGCAGTGGCTTTCGGAGTTGGTGTCAGTGGGTATTTCAGCCGTTGGCCTTGATCCGGCTTCTCGTGTCGGCGGATCAATCCACTTCTTCGTCTATGATGTCATCAAGATTTTCATCCTGCTCTCGGTTTTGATCTTCCTAATTTCTCTAGTGCAGAGCTATTTCCCGCCCGAACGAACGCGCCGGATTCTCGGTGGGCGTTCTGGTGTTTGGGCCAATACGCTTGCAGCACTGCTGGGCACGATCACGCCCTTTTGCTCATGTTCATCGATACCGCTTTTTATTGGGTTCACGGCTGCGCGGTTGCCACTGGCGATTACGTTTTCGTTCCTGATCTCTTCACCACTGGTGGACTTGGCCTCAGTGATCTTGCTGGCTTCGATTTTCAACTGGTCCATTGCATTGGCCTATGTATTCGTTGGACTTGTGGTTGCGGTCGTCGGCGGGACGCTGATCGGGCGTGCCGGAATGGAGGATCAGGTGGCCGATTTTGTCCGAAATGCGCCTGTGCATGACACTGACGACACCATGACCAGGGCTGAACGCATTCGGTATGCCCGCGATCAGCTCTCCGAGATTATTTACAGGGTATGGCTCTATGTTTTGATCGGGGTGGGAATTGGCGCGGCGATCCACAACTGGGTTCCAGAAACCATCATCAGTACACTCTTGGGGCAAGATAATTGGTGGTCGGTGCCCGTCGCAACAATGATCGGTATTCCAATGTATGCGGATATCTTCGGAACACTGCCAATTGCCGAAGCGTTGATCGGGAAAGGTGTCGGGTTGGGTACCGTATTGGCCTTCATGATGGCTGTGACTGCCCTTTCACTGCCATCGATCATCATGCTCAAGCGCGTGGTGAAGCTGCCGCTTTTGGTTCTTTTCCTGACGGTCGTGACAGGTGGGATCCTCGGGATTGGCTTTCTCTTTAACACAATCACAGACTGGTTCATCTGAAAGGACAACATGATGATTATTAAAATTCTCGGTTCGGGCTGCAAGAAATGTGTGGCACTTGGCAATAATGCAAAAGCCGCGGCTGAGGCGGCGGGAGACGAGGCCGAAATCGTCAAAGTAACGGATTTCGCAGAGATTGCCGGCTATGGCGTGATGTCCACACCAGGCCTGGTCATCAACGAAAAGCTGGTTTCTGCGGGCAAGGTGTTAAGCGTCGAAGAAATTCGAGCACTGTTTTGATCCCGTTTTATTTGCTGGTTGTTTAGAAGATTAACGGTCTGCATATGCGGTCATCCAGTTTAGCGCAAAGATCTTGTGTATTGAGTTCTTAGGCGACTTTCGCTGCGAAAAGTTCAGCAATAATTAAACATGAGAGGTATGGGATATGTGGCGGCGCAGAGTTTCTATAATCAAAATTTGACGCGTGTTTGAGCGACCCTCGCAACCGATGTATTGCTCTTGCAGACTGTACATCGGCCGATATTTTCTTGATCGCTATCGGGCATTTCAAATTCAAGGATTTGCGGCCTCGGGAGAAGCCGTGCCCTGGTCTCCACCCCGAACGATCTTTTCTTTGCGCGTTTGGGATTAAACACCTTTGCACAAGCGTTCTGCTTCTCTGTTGAAACCATTGCATTGCTCAAGGCTCGATGTCGGCCGCTCAACGAGCGGCAAGCATCCTACCTAATGTCGGGCCACTTTAGGCAAACCGCAATAGTGGGCAAGCTGGTCGCGATATATCTGGATGGTGGTACCCGCACGCCTCTGCTTTGTGTTTCGGGTGATTTGCGGCGGTTCGTGAACTTCCACCAAAAGGGAAGCGCCACATATAAGTCCGATCTGAACATTTTAAGACAGGTGGGGCGGATTGCATTGCTGCATTTCGAACGCAAAGTCTTGTCTGGCAGGCCTGAAGTTCTGGAAGTTCTTACAACACGCGAATGCGTTGTTTGTTTGGGTATATTAGCTGGCCGAAGATCTGAGTTGATCGCTGCTGGTACTAGTGTCGGGACCTATTTTAAGCGTGTTTACAGAAATCTTGTTGATCCGGATAAGAAACCAAGGTCGCAGGCGTACTAATTAAATCTTGATGAAAATTTGGAATGATCAGAGAGCGATCAGACCAAGAACGGGCAGCATGTGGACTACCCCTGCAGTCGCAATGTCCAAAAAGATGCCGACAAAATCAGGCACCGCGCCGCAAATGTTGACATCATCGAGTTGCAGGAAGGAATTAAGGCTACCCATCCAGCACGCAACCCCTGCATGCCTGCAGAAACAAAAAACAGAAAAAATGGGAACATTCCAGCGTGGGATACTTGTTTCACTAGTAGAAACAGATTTTTAGGAGGTAATCCCCATGTCGTATTGGCGCTTTTTTGCAATGATCCTCACATCAACCGTAGTGATGCTTGGCTTGATGTATTTGAACACCTACGCGCTGGATCACGTGTTTTTCAGTGAAACCAGAACCTATATGGCGATTTACATGGGGGCTGTGATGGCCGTTATCATGCTGGCCTTTATGCTGGGCATGTACACAAACCGCGCGGCAAATATTGCGATATTCACAGGCAGTGCTGTTGTGTTTGCGGTTGCATTATTTCTGGTGCGCAGCCAGTCCACTGTGGATGATACGTCGTGGATGAGTGCGATGATCCCGCACCATTCCATCGCGATCTTGACCTCCGAGCGGGCGAATATAACGGACCCGCGTGTGCGCAAACTGGCTGATGACATCATCAAGGCACAGCGCCTTGAGATTGCCGAGATGAAAGCGCTGATCGTCGACCTGGAAGGTGGCCCTGCAGCAACCCCGGAAATTGACGGGAAATAAAAGGAGACAGACACGGTAGATAATCGAGTCACCAAGTCGGCCAAACTTTGTCGGATGATGATGCCGG
Source organism: uncultured Sulfitobacter sp. (assembly GCA_965363735.1). GTDB lineage: Bacteria > Pseudomonadota > Alphaproteobacteria > Rhodobacterales > Rhodobacteraceae > Sulfitobacter. The sequence continues at coordinate 8,440 of CBDTUA010000068.1, forward strand.
ATCACATTTGACCCTATGGTCTGAAATCCAAGGAACTGCTGGAACGACAAGGGTTCAATGTCGAAGGCCATCACCTTGTAACCCCCGAACAGACGCAAGCGTTCAAAGAAGAACATGACGTTAGTACAACGCCGCAAATCTTCATCGACGGTGACGGGTCGGGGGTATGAGGCGCTTCGCATCTATCTTGGCCTTGATGGCAGCAGGGTGGAAATCGCGCCGCCCTCACGAAAAAGTTGGAAACATTCCCGCGCTGGAACAATTGACAGGTGGCGGGTTGTGGGTCAGTTAACGGGAATGATTTTGCGAAACACCATATCTTCATGGATCAAAGCAATTGCGCTTACGGCATTTGCATTTGCATTGGTGTTTTTCCCGCCCTCGGCGTCACATGCGGCGTCTGGCATGCATAGCGACCATCATGTGGTGGCGGCAGGTTCCGATCAAAGCATGAGTGGCCACGACCACGGTGAAATGCCCTCAATCGACGTGCATACCAAACAGGGTACCCCAACGACCGATGCTAAGGACGACGCTTCCACTGGCACCTGCTGCAACGGGTTCTGCCTGTCAGTTGTGCTATTGGAAAATGCTGTGATCCAACGTGATGTCGCGGC
>CBDTUA010000069.1:0-9017 GCA_965363735.1 uncultured Sulfitobacter sp.
AAGCGCACTAAACCGCTCGTCTGCGGTGGAGAGAACGGCCTCTAGATGTGGACATATCCCAAAACGGACGCTTAACCTTAGATGCGAGAGATGCAGACGACGCAGTTTTCAAATTGCAGACAGACGATAAGCAGCGTTATCGGGTACTTGGCCTCGCTCTGATGACATGAAAGCCCCCGACAGCATCACTGTGCCAAAATGGGATCTGAGCACCTCAGTCAATGCCGTGGAATGCCCGAGGTGGCGGGGCCGCCTCACTGTTTTCTTTCCTGACGCGCCAGTCTAATACTGCAGTTCAAATCTGGATGCGAGCGTGCAGTGATCAAAGCGATTTTTCAACGAAAGCTCAAGACGCTTGGCGAGAACGGGCGCGGTGTAGACGCGAGTGAGCGCATTTATGCGATTGGAGATATACACGGCCGCGATGATCTTCTGGCGGCGATGCTCGATCAGGTCAGCGCCGATATCAGCGCGCGCTCAGACGGTCGGCGCAACAGAATTGTGTTCATGGGCGACTATATTGATCGCGGCGATCAGTCCCGAGAGGTTCTCGAACGGCTGAGTGAAATTTATAGCGTTCGCGACGAACTTGAGCGCCAAACCTCGACACGCTTTGACTTCCTTGCAGGCAATCACGAGGTCGCGTTACTCAGGTATCTGGAAGACCCTGTGCGCGGAAGTGCTTGGTTGGGTTGGGGCGGCAGGCAGACCCTCGCGAGCTTTGGGATCGTGCCGCGCTCCAACGCTCCAGAGGACGATGAACTGATTACAATGCGCGATATGCTTGAACCAAAGCTCAGATCGCATCTGCCCTTTCTGAAGAGCCTGTCAAAAATCGTCGTGTCCGGCGAAGTCGTCTTTGTGCATGCGGGAATTGACCCTGCGTTTGCCCTGGAAGACCAACCCGATGCTGCGGCATTCTGGGGGGACATCCCTTCCTGCAGGAAGTCAGGATTGAAAGGGCATCGAATGGTCCACGGGCACTACGCAAGCTATGAACCCGTAACAACATCCGATAGGATTTGCGTGGATACGGGCGCCTATTACTCAGGGCGACTGACAGCTGTCCGCCTGGACGATGCGGAGACCTTTCTGCATGTCGATGCAGCGGACCTCATGGGTTGAAGAACCGTAAAAAACCAAAGGCGCTACACAGATGAAAGAAGATCGTTTTGGCCGCGTGCAGACCTTTGTAGGCATGTCAATTTTGTTCATGCTCTTGCTGTCGGCGCTGGCACTGGGCGCGAACCGACCGGTCTCTTGGTCGCTTCTGTCCATCGGTGTGCTAGTGATTTTCAGCCTCCAGGTACTCATTGCGATGGCGCTTCCGGTCCCCCTCGCAGTGCGGAAGGCTATGCTACCAGTCCTGTTGTTTCTGGCGGCTATTTCCTGGGCGTGGGTACAGGTCCTGCCGAGCATGCCGCAAAATCTGGTTCACCCCGTCTGGTCACTTGTGCCCGACGCACCCGCTTTTATATCCGCGGACCCCGGACAGGGACGCCACGCCGTCATGCGCCTTATCTGCTATGCCATGATATTCGCGGTGATGTTGTGGACCTGCTCCAAAACCGAGCGCGCCTCTCTCGCTCTGAAGATCATCGCCATATTCTCAACCGCGCTCGGAACATACGGACTTTATGCTTTTGCGGCCGGGGAGAATGTCATCTTGGGAGATGGCGCAAACCGCGGCGTCGTTCAGGCAAGTTTTATCAATCGAAACAGTTATGCAACCTACGCAGTTTTTGGCGCTCTCGCCAATCTCGCCGCCTACCTTCAGTTTGCACAAAATGATCAAGAAGGTCTACGAGGGCGCTTGGAGAGGTTTTTTTCGGGTTCCTGGATTTTTGCGCTTGGGACACTGATTTGCATAGGTGCGGTCTCCCTGACCCAATCGCGGGCCGGCGCGGGGGCGGGCCTAATCGGGCTGGCCGTATTTCTGATTGCATGGCGCGGCCGCGACCAGAGATGGAACCCTTTCATGCTGCTGCTGATCGGCGGCACACTCCTGTTTATAGGGCTGACCAGCGCGACGGGCCTTTTGGAGAGACTGATATCAACTGACGCCTCCGATGCGCGTTTTATGGTTTATCCTGCAATCGTCACGGCAATTCTGGATCGCCCGTTTCTGGGCCACGGCCTCGGCGCCTTCCATGACGTTTTTCGCGCCTATGTGCCGCCGGAAGCTGCCATTGCAGAGTGGTCACGCGCACACAGCACATATCTGGAGTTAGCCTTCGGATTTGGCTTGCCCGCTGCAGCCCTGTTTTTGATTTCGCAAGGTATGATCGTCTGGCGCATTTGGCGCGGAACGCGAGAGCGCCGCAATCACCGGTCATTTTCCTGCTTTGCACTGGGATGTGCTGCCGCCGTGGCATTCCATTCAGGGTTTGATTTCAGCCTTCAGATGCCCGCGACAGCGGCCCTCTATTCAGCAATCCTAGCAATGGGCTTTGCTCAGAGCTTTACCCGCAAAGATCGTGAGAACGCCCTCCCACCTCGAAAAGATCGAGGTTCAGAGTGATCCCCTCAGATGTCGGAAGACCGTGTCGGTCCAGCCAAAACCCGGATCGATCCCGGCGTCGAGATCAAGAATCACACTCAGGTCGTGCGTGATCTGCCCAAAAAACGGAACAGCGGCCCCAAAAGGTGTAATTGGATCGCAAATAGCAGCAAATTGAAGCGACCGGCGCTCCACTTTGGGAATGTCGGTTTAAGTCACTGAAAAGCGGCACTGGGGTTCTCGGCGGCATTGCTGATGTGGCAGACTTGCTGTACGAATTTCAGTGAATTAATACTTCCATGCTGCGGAGCGGCGACCCAATGTTACAATCATCGTTAAGATTGTTGCGAGACAAAAGGATTTCCAGTGACCGCGCCCGCGTCAAAAAATTCCAGGCTGCATCTTTCAGTCCCGCCGCAAGCATCTTCTCCAATTATCGAAGAGGATAATGATGTAATTGACCTGCGCGGACTTGCGCATACGCTATGGCGTGGAAAATGGATCGTCGTAATCTGCACACTGATTGCCGCTGTTCTGGGGTTTTTGGTAGTGTCCCAGTTCGAGCCAAGCTATCGCGCCTCTGCCAAGGTGATGTTCGGCATTCAGCAGAGCAATGTGGTCAATATTCAGGAAGTGCTTGTCGAGCAGCAGTTTGACTCCAGCAAACTTGAAGACCAGATTGAAGTTTTACGCTCCACCAACCTGATTGAGAGGGTCATTACCGAGCTGAACGTTGATCGGGATCCCGCTTTCAATCCGAGCCTGCGCGAACCGGAAGTCACTTTTGTTAGCCGCATCAGCAAATTTGTATCCCTACCTCCGGAATTGATCGACCTCGCACGCAACATTGGCCTGCTTGCACCGCCGCCCCCTGCCCCGGATCCAGTTGAGGCGGCCCGCAGGGAGCGGCTCTCGGTGATCAATAATGTGCTGTCGGGCCTGAGCCTGAAACCTGTTGGACGCAGCAGGGTGATCGAGATTTCCTATGTGTCAGGCAGTCCAAAAACCTCCGCCAGGATCGTCAATATGATCGCGGATCAGTACATTATTGACCAACTGGAGGCGAAGCTGGAAGCAACCCGCGCCGCAACCTCCTGGCTCAGCACAAGGGTTGATGAATTGAGGCTCAGGGTTCAGCGGGCCGAAGAAGCCGTTGAAAGCGCGCGATCAGAATTGTCCAATGATACGGGACAAACCCTTGAAGTGACACAGCAGCAACTCGAGGCGCTGAACGGGTCGCTTGCGACAGCGCGGGCAGAAGTCTCACGGCTCCAGTCCCTTTATGATCGCCTCACAACTGCAGTTGAGAACGGGCGCGACCTCGGTGCCATATCCGAGTTCCGCGCGTCGGACATTATTCAGAGATACCGCCAACAGGAGGCCGAGTACCTGTCGCAAAAGATTGTTCTCGAGGGCAGTGTTTTGGAAGGCCACCCCAGCTTGGTGCGGCTGCAGCAGCAGATAGACGAAGTGAAGCGCAACATCTCTGAGGAGGCAAAGCGTATCGTCTCGGCGGCAGAAATCGATCTTCAGGCTGCAAAGGCCCAGGAGGGCGCCTTGGTGACCGAAGTACGTAGACTGGAACAAAAGGCCCTTGAACAATCGGGCAATCAGGTGCAATTGCGGCAGTTAGATCGCGAGGCAGAGGCCAGCCGCGTTTTATATGAAAATTTTCTCAGCCGACTTCAGGAAACTTCCGAGCAGGAAGACCTCCAGGAAGCAGATGCGCGCGTTCTCTCGCCCGCCGAGCAGCCACTTTACCCGGAGGGCCAGGCCAAGCGACGCACGCTCCTGTTAGCCACGATTTTGGGTGGTATCTTTGGCGTTGGGATCGTCTTTCTGCTCGACCGCCTGAACAACACCTTCCGATCCCCTAACCAGCTTGAAGAGTTGAGTGGCGAAACCGTTCTCGGTGTTTTGCCCTCCATAGGTGCGCGCGCTTCCCGAAGAGACGTTATCCAGCACTTGCGGGAGAAGCCGGGCTCCTCACTGGCTGAATCTGTTCGGAATTTGCGTACGAGTATTTTGTTCTCCAACATCGACAAACCACCGAAAGTGGTGATGTTTTGCTCCTCCGTCCCACGCGAAGGAAAATCGACGTCGTCCATGCTCGTGGCGATGACGAGCCGACAAATGGGGAAATCAGCGATCATCGTGGACTGCGATCTGAGGCTGCCTGCCTTGGCGCGCATTCTGAACGTAGCGGATGGAGAGCCCGGATTGATGTCCCTTCTGGACGAACAGATCACAATAGAAGAGGCGATTTTCCATGACCCGGACACAGGCCTCCACGTCCTCATGAGCCGAGGCAGCGCCGGCCACGGCAGCATAAACGCGGCCGATGTCTTGTCCTCCCGAAAATTTGAAAACCTGATCCGAAAGCTGTCTGAGATGTATGAACTGGTGATCCTAGACACGCCCCCAGCGCTAGTGGTGACGGATGCGCGGATCCTTTCAAAGCTGGCAGACACCGTGGTCTATGCGGTGCAGTGGGACAAGACACCTCGAGATGCCGTCTTAGAGGGCCTCAAGGAGTTGCGGTCCGTGAACGCACCCATCGCGGGCGTAGTCATGACGCAGGTCAACGAAGATCGCGCAAGCCGCTACTCATACGACGGATACAGCTACTACAAGGGTAAGTACCGCGACTATTATGGGACGTGAGATCATGGAAGAATCACCCACTCACCCAAAGATAAACCCGGTGGGACATTAGCATGCGTGTCATCACTCTCTTACTTTTTGTCATGGGCGTCTTTTCGGTCTGGACGACACTGGGTCAGACTCCGGCATTCAATCCTAGCGTCCGAGCTGAAACTTTGATGGGAGGCTGGAGAATTCCTGCAACTGACGCCATGTATGATCCGGGGGCCTATGCGTTTCAGCGCGGCTACGCATTTTTGATGGCGGACATGAGTATTTCAGCTGATACTGAAACAAGAGACAAAATTGCCTCCGCCGACGTGGCTGAAATGCGCGCTCGACAAGCCATATCTGCCCTGAATACCGCCGTGTCCCTTGATCCCGCGAACGCCCATGCCTGGGCTCAGCTGGCTTGGGCTAAGGCGCGCGTTGCAGAAGACGAAGACGCGCTGCATGCACTGCGCATATCATGGCGCCTTGCGCCCTATAATCGGGTGCTTGCTGACACTCGGGTGAATCTGGTTGGGCTTTTGGCAGACCCCGCGTTTCAAGTCGTTAGCCTCTCAGCCACCGATCGGGAAGCCATCAGTATGGAAGCAGAAACGCTGTCTAGATTTGATAAACCTAGTTTTACGTACTACCAAGAAAGTTTTCCATACTTGAGCGAGCTGAATACAGGAAATTCCAAAGGCTAAACACCCGCACACTCTGGAAGTGACGGGCGCAAAACCAAAGTTCAAAAATCAGGCTGGGCTTACTACAATCACCAAATCAAAACGGTCTACCAGTTTATCCAGTTGAGCTTCGCTTTTCTTTGCTAGGTTCCGCTGCTGAGCTTCAATCTGTTTTACACGCGCCCGAAGTTTACGAATTTCAGCGTTCTGTTTTCCTCGACCGCTTCCCGGCTGCGCTTGCAATCCGGAAATCTCATCGTTCAAACTAATGATTCTACTTTCCATCGCCGTGTTCACTTCATCAAAAGTATAGGCGGATGCGGGCAAGCCGACAGAAATTAGAATAGCTCCTACTGCCAAAATAGTTTTTAAACTGTTCATCTCACATCTCCCGTGTTAACGGCGTTGATAGGCAAAGGCCGTTGAAATGTCAATTGGGCGCCTCTAAATTCAGACATGTAAGAGGTCCTACGCCCTGCTCTCGGTCGTTAAAGTTGCCGTGCGCCATGACAGGTTGACCAGGGCTGTTCAAGCTAGCGCGCCCCGAAACCCCGCGCCATAATTGTAAAGGTACGCAAGATAATATAGAGGTCCAACCGCCCACAGCTGCGCTGCACATAAATATTGTCATATTTTGCCTTTATGGCTGTTGCATCTTCATCCTCAACATACCCCTGCTCTACCTGCGCAAGCCCGGTGATCCCGGGCCTGACCCTGTGACGTTGGGCATAACCTGCGACGCTTTTCGAATAAAGCTCCACATGACTCGACGCATCGGGACGCGGACCCACAACACTCATTTGGCCACATAGGACATTAAAAAAATTGGGCAGCTCGTCTATACGGGCTTTCCGCATGAATCCGCCCAACCGCGTAATCCGGTCCTCCTCCAGAGGCGTGTTCGGCTTACGGGCTTCAGCGACCGATACGACCATGGTGCGGAATTTCCACATCCTGAAGGGTTTCCCATGAAGGCCAGTACGCATCTGGGTGAAAAACAAAGGTCCTGGGTTGAGGAAAGGGTTCAAGATAAGAAAAATAAGGCTCAAAATAGCAATAATCAACAGAGCGATCACAGTGCAGGTTGTATCAATGAGTAGTTTGAAAAGCCTGAACTTCAAACTCCATTGAGGAAGGCCAGAGGCGATGAGATCATCGAGGTCATAGTATTCAAGCGTCAGGGCTTGGCTGCCAGATCGAAACGTTGAATATTGCTCTATCTGACTATTTTGAGTATACTGTTGCATAATTTTTTCTACTTCGAAATTATCAAATTATTATTTAATAAAATCATTATTTATATGTCTATCGGCACTCGATTATTGACTTTTCTCGCGACCAGACAACAGCTGACGCAGCCTAAAGCGCGAAGGAAATCGCCAGCTGATTCATGATGTGTTTGGTCTGATCACGCATTGTGCGTTTTAGTCGTATCCAGACAGCAGTAATTGAACGGATATAATCTTTCAATGATTCGCATCACGATAGTTTGATATTTGAATTTTTTTAGGTTTCAGCCTTTTTTGAGCACTTTGATACGTTAAAACGCTGAACAGACAATCTGTGCTGAGGTACTTACCTGCGCCCCGACAAAAATCTTTGACGGCGAAAAAGTTAGGCGAGGCTTGACCGAAACCGATTTGCCTGAAATCGGCCATCGGACCGGTGCGCGCATCCCTTTGCTGGAGACAGTAAATCCGCAGCATCACCTCCAGCGGCGTCGCCAGTTGACCGCCTTTGGCACCCTATTTCGGAGAATGCGATGCGCCTCTGCACGACAGGAAGCCGCCATGGCACGACGATCTCCATTTCTGAAAAGAATGTCTCACACCGTGTCGCCTTGTGCGTCGCTTGGACGAGAGAGGCAAACGTCACCTGCTTGGGCGGAAGTAAACTCCTGGAGTGTCTCAGCCAAGCCTATCCCCTCACCCCGACATGTCGCGGTTTGTCAGAGGTTACTTAAGGCGACTAGTTGCTGAATGCCGCGTCAGCTACGAACTCCGATGGCAAGGGAACAAACGTGCCGAATACGGCAAAGACAGATGCAATCTCTTCGTTCGCACTGTCCGAGATGTAGATCAGATCATCGTCACCCATTGTAAAATCCTTCGCCGCAAACAGCGCCTGTGGCTTCGAGAGATCCAGATTGAAAATCACAGGCACCGACTGCCCGCTAAACCCCGTCACATCAACGCCGAAGGCCTGCACCGCCGCAACAGGAACCTCGCGGTATATAAAGACACCCCTCCGGTCAGCGCGCCGGTTCAGCAGGCCACCACTGCGGCCAAGCGCATCCGCAAGTGAAATCTTCGGGTCATCATATTTGAGCGTGGCATTCACGCCGCCAGCGCCGAGAACCGTCAGCTGGGTTGCGGGCTGCTCAATCGAAATCACGTCTCCGGGCTGAACCTGTACGTTGAAGCCGGGGTTTTCATAGACCCGGTTTAACTCCGTACGGCCGGTTCGACCACGTCTGCTGAGGGACACGCGAAGGTCCTCCGCTCGGCTGGAGGGACCGCCCGCCAAGGCAATCATCTCCACAAGGCGCATGTTCGTTTGGTTGATTGCATAGGTGCCGGGCTCCTCCACCGCGCCGAGCACGGAGACCCTAGCGCTGCGCCTCTCGGCAATGCGTACGATGACGGAGGGGGCCACGAGCACCTCACCAAGGCGTAGTTCAAGAGTTCGCTCCAGACCCTGAGCAGAGAGCCCGCGCGCGTTGACGCGGCCAATTGGAGGGACACTGACCCTACCGTCGGTCCCGACCTCCTGCTGCGGCAGGGCTGTCGTTGAGATCGGCGAAAGGGTCGAGTTGGTCAGATCAATATAGCCACTCTCACTTGTCGACACGATCGAGATATCAAGTATGTCGCCGGCCCCGATGACGATCGGACCGGTTCCGGCGTCGGCAATGAAGGACCTGTCGCGCGAGCGCTCGAGCCATTGCGACGCCATCTTCGCCGTGGCGCTGTTCACGCCCAACAAAACAAAGGGCGTATCTTGCTCTGCCCTCACAACAACGGCGTTCTCGTCTTGTAATATCGCCTTAGTGCTCGGGCCACCGCCCACGCATCCCGCTAAAGCGGCTGCAAGCGAGAATATCAGAAACCTGCCACGCATATTTTTTTATCCATCAAAGATGTTTTTTATCACTAACGGCATTTTTTTGATCACAAGCAAATGCTGAGTGTCGAAAAATC
>CBDTUA010000070.1:0-8627 GCA_965363735.1 uncultured Sulfitobacter sp.
TGATAGCTTATCCACGTTTGAATATGCCACGCGACAATCACTAAACTAGGAAAATATATGAAACTTGTTCGATACGGCAAAACTGGCGCCGAAAAACCCGGCCTTATGGATGGTGACACATTGCGGGATTTGTCCGGCCATGTGGCCGACATAACCGGCGACATGCTGAATGACGCCACCCTTGAAAAGTTGCGCAGCATTGATCCTTCAACACTTCCCGAGGTCACCGGCAGCCCCCGCATCGGGCCTTGCATTGGTAAGATCGGCAAGTTTTTGTGCATTGGCCTGAATTATTCAGATCATGCCGCTGAAACCGGCGCTGCGATCCCCGAACATCCGATCCTGTTTCTCAAAGCTAATTCTGCCGTCGTCGGGCCAAACGATGACGTGATGATGCCACGCGGATCGACCCATACCGATTGGGAAGTCGAGTTGGGCGTGGTAATCGGCAAGACGGCCAAATACGTCTCCAAGGCTAATGCGCTGGACTATGTTGCAGGTTACTGCATCATCAATGATGTCAGCGAGCGTCACTTCCAAAACAAGCTGACCGGCCAGTGGACCAAGGGGAAAAGTTGCGACACCTTCGGGCCTACAGGCCCCTGGTTGGTGACCCGCGATGAAATCACCGATCCGCAGGCCCTAGCCATGTCGCTTGATGTAAACGGCAAGCGGATGCAAACGGGTAACACATCCACGATGATCTTTACCGTGGCCGAGATCATCGAGCACCTCAGCGGGTTGATGACCCTGCACCCCGGTGATGTGATTTCGACCGGTACCCCACCGGGCGTGGGCATGGGGATGAAACCCGAACCGGTTTATTTGAAAGTCGGCGACGTGATGGAGCTGAACATTGAAGGATTAGGCCAGCAACGTCAGAAGGTCGGTCAGGATGCCTGATGTCCTACCGATCGGCGGTGGGACCGACGCTAAGTGATCCGCATGAAGAAGCATATTAGGATTCACAAATGGGTCGACAACGACATGGCATGGCTGGAGGCGAAGGGCGCGGCATCATGGCCACCCACACCTCCGATGTGCTGAGCGATGAGGTGGCGACTACTGCAGTTTTGCAAATCTCAGCTTCAAAGCTGCTTTGGGAACTCTCATAACGATATCTTAGATGCTGCTGGCTGAATGTGCCGACATCCTTGCCTATGCGCGGCTCCACTCGCGGTCACCAGCCGCATCTTTGACACGCGTCGGCAGTCCGATGGTGTCGAGCAATGAGAAAAGTGGTTTAGGGTCCAGTTCCTCGACATTCATCATGACGCCCAAGTCATATGTGCCATCGGCAATTAGCATCGCAACGGCGACGGGTGGGACGCCCGCAGTGTATGAAATGCCTTGGCTGCCGACTTCGTTAAATGCATCCTTGTGATCCGCCACATTGTAGACAAAGACCTCAACCTCTTTGCCATCCTTGATACCCTTCACCAGATCACCAATGCAGGTTTTTCCGGTGTAATTGGGTGCAAGGCTGGAGGGGTCTGGCAACACGGCCTTGACCAGCTTGAGGGGAACAACTTCCAAACCTTCTGCGGTTGTCACAGGTTGTTCTGATAATAGACCCAGATTTTGCAGAACAGTGAATACGTTGATGTAATGATCACCAAAGCCCATCCAGAACCGAATGTCGGCCTCTGGATAGTTTGCCGCAAGTGAATGGACCTCGTCGTGACCGGACATATAGGCCTTTTGCTTACCGACGACCGGAAGATCCCATTCACGGCCGACCTCGAACATCTTGTTTTCTTGCCAAGCGCCTTGCTGCCAGCTGTAAACGGTGCCGGTAAATTCACGGAAATTGATCTCGGGGTCAAAGTTCGTGGAGAAGTATTTGCCGTGGTCTCCGGCGTTAATGTCGACGATGTCGATTGAGGTCACTTCGTCCATGAACTCGTCTACCGCAAAGCGTGCAAACGCGTTAACCATGCCCGGATCAAAACCCGCACCCAAGATCGCGGTAACGCCAGCGGCTGCGCAGTCGTCCCGGCGCTTCCACTCGTAATTGCCATACCAAGGTGGCGTTTCGCAAATCTTGGCCGGATCTTCGTGGATCGCTGTATCGATATAGGCGACACCCGTTTGGATGCAGGCCTCGAGAACCGTCATGTTCACAAAGGGCGAGCCGACGTTAATGATGATCTGCGCGCCTGTCTTGGTGATCAACGCAGCAACTGACGCACTGTCCATCGCATCAACTGTATGGGCCTTGAACGTACCGTCCTGTTTCATCGCGCCTTTTTCATGCACGCTTTTGATGATCGCCTCGCATTTAGAGACAGTCCTACTTGCAATATGTAAGTCACCCAGAACATCATTATTTTGCGCGCACTTATGTGCCACGACCTGTGCGACGCCGCCCGCGCCAATGATAAGAACGTTGCGTTTCATATATCCAAGGGACCTCTATTATCTGTGTTTACGACAGAGCAGCTGCAAAATCTTCATAGCCGAAATCGCGCACCAGCCGTATGGTTCCATCCAGTTCGCGGATCGCGATGCTTGGCATCTTCACCCCGTTAAACCAGTTCTTCTTGACCATAGTGTATCCTGCGGCGTCCTGAAACGAAACACGATCCCCCGCCTTTAGCGGCGCGTCAAAACGAAACTCGCCAAAGATATCACCGGCAAGGCAGGATTTTCCGCAGATCATCCATTGATGCTCGCCCTTGTTGGGGGCGATTTTAGCGGGTTCACGGTAGATCAACAGATCAAGCATATGCGCCTCAATTGAGCTGTCGACGATCGCAAGATTCTTACCGTTGAACATCGTATCCAGTACTGTGACCTCAAGCGTTGCCGCCCCGGTGATGGCCGCCTCGCCTGGTTCAAGGTAGACTTGCACGCCAAATGCTTGCGCAAACGCCTTGAGCCGCACAGCAAGGCGATCAAGCGGATACCCGTCACCAGTGAAATGAATGCCGCCTCCCAGACTGATCCAGTCCATGTCATGGATCACGGTGCCAAAACGGTCTTCGATCAACGTCAGCATCTCGTCGAAACGCTCAAAGCTATCATTTTCACAGTTGTTATGAAACATCAGACCGCTGATCTGATCGGCTATCGCTTCGATCGCGGCGGGGTCATGTTCTCCTAATCTGCTGAAGGGGCGGGCGGGGTCGGCAAGATCAAATTCCGACGTCGAGACACCGGGGTTTACTCGTAATCCGCGCACATGCCCTTGGGACGCCTGCGAAAACTTTGTCAGCTGGCCAATCGAGTTGAAGATAATCTTGTCGGAACAGGCCAATACCTGGGCAATTTCGTGATCCGCATAGGCCACCGAATACGCATGGGTTTCGCCAGGAAATTTCTCATGCCCCAAGCGGACTTCGTACAGGGAGGATGAGGTGGATCCGTCCATATAGTCTGCCATAAAGTCAAAAACAGACCACGTTGCAAAGCACTTGAGTGCCAACAGACATTTGACGCCGGATGCTTTGCGCAGCTTGTCGATCTTCTCAAGGTTGGGAAGCAGACGGGACTTATCGATTAGGTAATAGGGCGTTTGCACAGCAGAACCTTTCTGTGGAACCGATGCCAGTGGCTTCGGCGTCGAACGGTAGGAAGATATTGCCACACCAACTGACCTGATTTTAGGTGCAAGACCTTCTCTCTCTCAAGTTTCATCGGTGCGCATCGCATATGACATGTAGTCAGTGCAATTGTAAAAGCGAGCTGAAAGCTATCCCATGGTATAATAACAATCACGTATGGCGTGTTTTAGAAACGCTTTGCGGACGGTTTCTGAAGGCGGCTAAGTCTCCGCAAAGCAGACATCTGATATACCTATATACTGCGGCCTTCTTGCCCGTCCCGTAGCGTCATACATGCAACAACGTTGTCATTGGACTTCTTCGCCTTCATCATCTTCCGCAGGTAGCACCTCCGAGATTGTTTCGGGATTCTTTACCCAAATATCACGCTGAGGAAACGGAATTTCGATACTTTCTTCGTGGAACCGTTTCAAGATTTCGATCCGAATTTCAGATGCTAGTTCGAAGACATTTCTTATGTCCGGAATATAGGCGCGAAGCTCGAAATCTAATGAGCTATCACTAAAGTCCGTAAGGACGACAGTAGGCTCGGGTTCTTTTAGGACGTATTCATTTGCACCGGCACAATCGCGCAAAATTTGAAGCACGGTACCCACGTCGCTCCCATATGCTACTCCAACAGGCACATCGACGCGCCCTCGCATTCGGCCCAGCGTTCGGTTCAGAACTGCGGTTGTGACGATATCGCTGTTCGGGAACACCACCGAAGCGTCGTCGAATGTGGTTATTTCCGTGGACAACAATCCTGTTTTTTGGACCAAGCCCTCATAGCTCCCTACAGTGATCCAATCGCCTGGCTTAATGGGTCGCTGGAAAAGAATAATGAGCCCGGAGATCAGGTTGTCGACGACATTCTGTAACCCAAAGCCTATGCCAAAGAGCAAGGCACCAAAAACCAACGCCAGGCTGGTGACGTCAAATCCTAAGGTGATGATTGCAAAAATAAACGCCAAAAGGACGCTTACGTAGCCTAGAATTGTCGTAATCGAATTTTTGACCCCAAAGTCGATATTGACCCGATCCAGGATTTGATTGCGCATCACGCGGACGACGATCTTGAGGATGATCAGCGCGATCACAAAGCTTGCCGCCGCCGCAGCAAGATCGAGCAATTTCACCCGAAAGTCGCCAATGGTCAGGACGTTGGCCGTTTGTTTGACCCATAGCCAAATTCCGTCGAGAGGTATCCCCCACAGGGTCAGCATTAGAACCGAGAACATGATCATCATAGCAAGATCAAGGAGCAGGTGGATGAGCGCCTTAATCAATCCGCTCTGAGGCTCCTTGAACGTTGCTTCATCGCTAGAGGCCAACGCTCGGATGCCGTCATGTAATATCGGTCGGATAAAATAAGTCGCTGCTATTAGAAGAATTGATGCTGCGATATTGACGCTCGCGAATACCGCAAGATTGACGAAGCCAGCCAAGGCAGCAATCACTGCCATAGTACCGATTAGGGCGGCACTAATCCGTAACGCGTAGTATAGGCGAGGGAGCCGGTTCGGGTCGGCTTCTCCAAACACCTTTTGCCGTGCCGCAAAGAAAGCGTAACCAGAGAAAAACGCCACTGTGGCCAGCTTTAGAGCCAAAAGTATCTCAGCATTGATCCCAGCAGACAATTTGAGCACGACATAGCCGGCAATGAACACGGCATTTAGAACGCAAAGCCCCTGTAATAGCTTGGAAATTCTGTGGGCCTCGTCATCTGAACCCCGCAAGAAACGGGCCTGTTGGTTGGTGGGTTCAAGCGCTACCTCGAATATTCGGAACAACCAGATATACACCGCCAGTCCCAATAGCAGACCTGCAATTAACCCAAGCCACTGCCCCTGACTTGGAGCGTAATAGATCGCAATTGTAGCAAGAGCGGCACTCGCAACCGCCGGAAGTGCGCCATATCCTAAGGCAGCAGAAAACCGGATGAACGCAAGTTCCCGTTTTTCGTATGTGTCTTCCCATTTGCCGTCATCGTTAAATTTGGGCACGCCCTTGATCAACCAAACCGCCACAGCGAGAGCGCCAAGAGCAATGAACAGGGCCAGAACTGGGAGCCATAACCCAAAATCTGATATGCTTGATTGAAACGTCTCGGGCCTAAGATCGCGTAACAGGTTGGTGACATCATCGGTTGCCGGTGGGTTGGACAAGAGAGTTGTTATGTCGTCTCTGGCGAGAACCCAATTTTTCAAACGATCTTGCCAATAGCCGCCAAGCAAGCCCGTCGCGGTCTCAACACGCGCCTTAATCAGGCGAACAAATGCAAGCTCTGCATTTAACTTGGCAAGTGCGCTCTGATGCTGCTCTCGTTCATTCGCAATAATGTCCGCCTCGGGCGGTTCTCCCGCCTTGGGAGGAGCCCCAATAGCTGCCAGTGCGCCTGTCGGCCCCGCAAGTCGATTTTGCGCGTCAGCCGCGACTTGATCTGCCTCGTCGGTCAATGAGCGCAATTGATTTATGAGACTTTCGACTTTGCTTGCGTCCGTCCGCGATCCCCGACCCAAGGCCGAAATCTGGGCCTCGACTCCGGCTATTTCATTTAGCCAACGATCGTAGGTCTGCGAAATTTCGGCACCGTCGATATCAATAATATTAGGTTCGGGTGCACTTTCGGATTTGCTTCCTTCGACTAAACTGGGAAGGGATTGAGCAAAGGAAACGTCTGGCACCAAAACCAAGAGCCACATCAGTGTCACGATGATAGCTCGTGGGACCCAACATCCGCCTGTCGGCTTAACCAAGGATGTCGGCCTGTAACGTGATCTCAAAGAGCGACAAAACCCAAAACCGTTTCGTGAACTTGTCAAAAGATGCAATTCCCTGTCTGCTTCAAGGCATAGGCTGATCCTTGGCCTCTCATTGAACATCGCAACCCAAGTTTTTACAAGCAGTCATGGTCCAGTTGCGAGACGGGGGTGGAACTGTTTCGGCGCGCGATCGCGGCAGACCGGTTTGGCCGTAAAAACCATGAGTCTGCCCAGAATGAAAATTTTCTGCTTCGCGAGGATCGCACGCAGACGGATGAATGCAATTTCGTTTTCAACTCTGATACAAGATGTATGTGCGCGTTCAAACTACAGCATAAATGCTGATCGGTCGCTCCTTGGGGCGGCACAGGCAATAGTACTTGCTTCGACATGAAGTGGAAGTCTGACGATGTGTTGACTAGGCCAGTTCAAGCACATGCGAAAGGAAAAATAACAGCGCATTTACAGCCGGTTACGTTGGTATTGGTGCCGATAATTCTTAATTTATAGCCCTGAGGGGGAACAAAATAACGCAATATACGTTGTCATCCCGAAGACTGCTGCATTGTGCGCGTGGTCAGTAGGAGGAATTTGGAAAATGGGCGGAATTATTTATCTCGTGGGCCTCGTTGTTGTGGTCATGGCTGTCTTGTCTTTGATCGGACTCGGCTGAACCGAAGGAAAAAGGGTATAATGTTATGAACACCACGCTCCCCGCCACTACTTCCGACGCGCCTTATGTCGACTGGCCTGCGATCTTTGCTGGCACAGTTGTCGCCGTAGCCATTGGGCTTTTGCTGACAACTTTTGGCGCAGCCCTCGGTTTATCATCAATCACACTTGATGGCACCGATCAATCATCAACAACTGAACTCGTTCTGACCGCCGTCTGGATGGTCCTCACTCTAATCGCCGCGTATTTGGCGGGTGGCTACATTGCGGGCAGAATGCGCCGCCGTATAGATACAGCTACTGATGATGAGGCCACCGCACGTGACGGCATCAACGGGCTTGTCGTGTGGGGACTTGGTACAATTCTTTCTGCCTTGCTTCTATCGAGTGCTGTCAGCTTTGTTGCAAGCACTGCAGGTAATGTGGCTGCTGGTGCTGGTCAGGCCGCAGGTGCCGTAGCTCAGGCTGCCGGCACAGCTGTCGGAGGTGTTGCATCCGGTGTGGCCAATGCCGCCGGAGCCGCTATCCCTGACGCAGCAAAAAACGACCCCACAGAATTTCTGTCCAATCAACTGCTTCGTCCGGAACAAGTAGATGCAACCACAGCTGACCCAGCCGAATTGGCTCAGCAGACCGCGAGTATCGTTGCAAACGTTTACCGCACCGGGGAATTGAGCGACGAAGACCGCACTTATCTTGCCAGTGCTGTTGCTGCACGTACCGACATGACGAAAACGCAAGCAGAAGCCCGCGTTGATCAGATCGTTACCGAAGCAAAGGACGCGCGCCAGCAGGCTGCCGAAGCCATCGAAACGGCCAAGGTTGAAGCACAACAGCTGGCCGATGAAGCCGAAGCTGCTGCACTTGAAGCGGCACGTATGGCACGGAATGCGGGCATCATGACGGCCTTCGCACTTGCTGCTGCGGCTTTGATTGCAGCGGTCGCCGCATTTGTCGGCGCTGTTCATGGTGGACGTAACCGTGATGCTGGTACGATCTTTTACGGTCTGCGTTATCACGGCTGACGGTAGGCGGAGGATATAGGCAAGCCCTGACTGCAAGCGCAGTTGGGGCTTACCTTTAAGCTAGTAGGTTTTGTCGATATCCGATGTTCACATCAGCCTCGTGGCAGTTGATAGATCTTGGCTTTCGCCCTCTCAAAATGAACTAATTGTCAAGGCAACCAAAGGCGTTTGGGGCACCGATGGTTTTCAGAGAAATTCGAAGACCAACCGCAGCATACTAGAATTGAGCTACTTAACTTTCAATCATTCACACTCACCGATCAAAGGGGAATCAACATGGCACTTAACTTTAAAACGACTACTGATTTACCTCAGAACCTCAGAACCAAGATGGTAAAGCTGATAAATCAACAGCTTGCGGATACATTTGATCTTCATAGCCAAGTTAAGCACGCCCATTGGAATGTGCGCGGCATGAACTTTATGCAGCTGCATCTTTTGTATGATCAGATCGCCGCAGAATTGCCGCCGCACATTGATACGCTGGCCGAACGCGCAGGTGTTCTGGGCGGAGCTGCAAAGGGTACCGCACGCATGGCGGCAGCAGACACCCGGCTGGATGATTTGCCCGAGACCTTCAAGAACGAGAAAGAGTCTGTTGAGCTTTTGGTAAAGCATTA
>CBDTUA010000071.1:0-8436 GCA_965363735.1 uncultured Sulfitobacter sp.
TGATGGGAAATGGCAGCCAAACCTCCGGATTTCCTGCCATGAGTAGTTCCTCCGATAATGTAACGGTGTCCGGTCATACATCTTTAAATACAGCTGATACATATAATCGAGACCGTATTGATCATCCTTCAATTCCCAGCCATTGCTCAACATCAATGGCGCTACCACGGCGACATCGATAAAATCCTGCAGCCCTTTGAGTTGCCGAAAAATCAACGTTCGATGCGCCCAGGGCATGCCAGCGATACATACAATTGGTAGCGTCCGGGCTCTGCTTTAAAGCCGTCGCTGCCGATAGGCCCGGCCGCGCCATCGGCAGTCACCCGGTTGCGAAAGTGACTGCCCTGGCGGCGGAATTCACCGCCACTGGCATTGCTGTGAAACACTTCAACGACACCCGGGACCAGAAAACCGACCTTGCTTTCCTCCAAGCCCAGCCCCCCGGTCATCTGCGCAGAATGCCCGACGATCTGGCCTTCGCCAATAGATCGACGTTGCAAATATTGCGGTCTGCCGGGGCGGCTAGCCTTGCACCCCCTCGGCAATTCGATCGCCTAAATCCTTGTCGACCTTGCGCCAGTATGCGAGGGCCCGCTCGAGCACAGGTGCGGAAACGCCGGCCTTGAGGTGGCCGACGACATTGCCCACCAATCGGTCGCGCGCAGCGGCGTCCAGCACTTCGCGAACCAGCGTCCCTGCCTGACCGAAGTCGTCGTCATCTTTTCGCAACGTGTAGGCTTCGCGCACCATATCGCCGTCGGCATGCCACAGGCCAGCGTCATCGGTTCGTGTAGGGTCAGCCTTCGGGCCGCCGTAGGAGTTGGGCGCGTACACGGGATCGGCGACATTCTCTGTCCGCATGGCGCCGTCCTTGCTGTAACTGTGGACGGGTGCCTGTGGTCGATTGACCGGGATCTGCGTGTAATTGACGCCGAGCCGGGCACGGTGCGCGTCGGAGTAGGAGAAGCCCCGTGCCAGCAGCATCTTATCCGGACTCAAGCCGATTCCTGGCACCAGGTTATTCGGCTCGAACGCAGCCTGCTCGATCTCGGTGTGATAGTCGGTTGGATTACGATTCAAGGTCAGCTTGCCGACATCGATCAGTGGGTAATCCTTGTGTGGCCAGACCTTGGTCAGGTCGAATGGATTTAAACGGTAGGTTTTGGCGTCTTCGAACGGCATGATTTGCATCTTCAGCGTCCAGCTCGGAAAATCGCCTTGCTTGATCGACTCGAATAAATCCCGCCGGTGGTAGTCGGCATCGACGCCGGCCAGAGTATCGGCCTCGGCTTGCGTCAGAGACTCGATTCCCTGGTCGGTCTTGAAGTGGTATTTTACCCAGAACTTCTCGCCGTCGGCGTTGACCCACATGTAGGTATGACTGGCGTAGCCGTTCATGTGCCGCCACGTCTTCGGGATGCCACGGTCGCCCATCAGCCATGTCACCTGATGGGCCGATTCCGGTGACAGTGACCAGAAATCCCACTGCATATCATGGTCGCGGAGCCCGCTGTCCGCTCGGCGCTTCTGTGAGCGGATAAAATGCTGGAACTTCATTGGATCGCGAAGGAAAAAGATCGGCGTATTGTTCCCGACCATGTCGTAGTTGCCTTCAGTCGTGTAGAACTTGAGCGAAAACCCACGCGGATCGCGCCAGGTATCGGGACTGCCGCGTTCCCCGGCAACTGTGGAAAAGCGAATCAGAGTGTCGGTCTGCGTGCCGAGCTGAAATACGGCGGCCCTGGTATACGCACTCACGTCGCTGGTGACTTCGAAGTGACCAAAAGCGCCGCCGCCCTTGGCATGGGGCTGGCGTTCGGGGATGCGCTCACGGTTGAAATTTGCCATCTGCTCGAGCAGATAGTGATCGTGCAATACGATCGGACCATCCGCACCAATCGTCAGCGAGTGTTCGTCACTCGCAACCGGTATACCGGCATCAGTGGTCGTGGGTTTGGTTTGGTCAGCCATTGCTGTGACTCCTGAAAAGTTGATGAGCAGGAACAGATCGTGTCCCGCAAAGAAGTGTACGAGTGTGTGTCTCTGGTCTGAATGGCTCGTGCTCAGCCGATGACTGCGGCATTGGCATCCAGAAGGCCCGGGACGAACAGCACGCCCTTAGCGTAACATATCGGTAGGCCGCGTTTCAGCTACCGCATTGGGCGGCGAGGGAACGGGATGTAAGCGAGGGCGTGATCAGGAAATTTTTTGTAGCGCCAGATGCGTTCAAGATAGGCCGCATCCAGACCGTGAAGTGGATGTCATTGGTCAGGAGAAGACTCCTGGAGCGAGATCAGCGCTTTTTTAACCTCCTTGAGAATATGTGCACGGTCGTCGTTCTGCATACCTTCCTCTGCAGCACGCATAAGGTCTTTCTCATCGTTGCGCCATTGTTTAAGCATTGCCACTTTCTCGTCACGGTTCAAGCTTTCGTCGAGCATCAGCTCCGCTGGTGTTTGATATTTTCCGTCATATGCCATAATAATTCTCCTCTTGTTAGGCTACCTCGAAACAGTGGTTTCTTTGTTTTATTAGCAAACTTAGCATTTGCCGATGCGCCGTTAAAGCCGACCACAAATACTACAACGTGACTGAACCCTCTGTATATGTAGTATGCAATACAAGAGCAACCGGGTGGTTGGGCTGACGTGTCCGGTCCAGCGCCTAGAAACTAAGCAACGCCTGATATTTCCATTAATCCCGAGTATGTGACACCTGACAGTAAAGCCATCTCACGATGCCACGTTGCTAAATCATTGCTATTAAATTTGCTTAAATCATTGTGACCACACGCTCGCGCCATAACTTGCATCAGTTCCACAGAAGCGCCAAAAAAGTTATGTAATTGGGCAGCTGATTTTTTAATATTCAACTTTTGTCGTAAGTCTTCTTTTTGGGTAGCAATGCCTGCCGGGCAGTTATTTGTATTACACATTCTTGCGGCAACACAACCGATTGCTTGCATAGCGCTATTTGATATTGCAACCCCGTCCGCTCCGAGTGCCATAGCCTTTACAAAATCTATGGGGACACGCAAGCCACCAGTGATGATAAGCGTCACACGACCACTAGCACCTTGCTCGTTTAGATATCGACGGGCCCGCGCTAGTGCTGGTATGGTTGGCACGCTGATATGGTCTCTAAACATCTCAGGCGCAGCTCCGGTGCCGCCACCGCGACCATCCAATATTATGTAATCGGCACTAGCATCCAATGCAAACTGAATGTCTTCTTCTATATGGTTTGCACTCAGCTTGAAACCCACAGGTATACCGCCAGTAATTTCTCTAACACGGTCTGCAAACTTTCCAAATTCTTTTGCTGAGGAAAGATTTTTAAATGTCGGTGGCGATATAGCAGCTTCGCCCTCGGGTATATCTCTTACCTGTGATATCTTGCCTATGTTTTTATTGCCTGGGAGGTGGCCTCCCGTGCCTGTTTTTGCACCCTGTCCGCCTTTAAAATGGAAGGCCTGCACCTTGGTCAGCAGCTCTTCTTTATAGCCAAATCCTGCACTGGCATATTCATAAAAATAACGAGTATTTGCTGCTTGCTCTTCGGGCAGCATACCGCCTTCACCCGAACAGATGCCAGTGCCTGAGAGTTCAGCGCCTTTGGCTAAAGCTATTTTTGCTTCTTCGGACAATGCGCCAAAGCTCATATCAGAAACAAATAAAGGAATTTTTAATACCAATGGTTTTTTAGCCTCTGGGCCGATAGTCAGCTCAGTACCAACGGTTACGTCTTCTAACAATGGTTTGGTGGCCATTTGTGCGGCCATTATTTGTAAATCATCCCAATGAGGCAATGCGTGTCGCGGAACACCCATAGATGTCATTAGACCATGATGCCCTAGTTTGGATAAACCTTCTCTGGCGAGCTGATGAATAAATTCTACTGTAGGTTCTTCGATTGTTGATTTAGCTTTCGGTAGTTCAGAAGGTTTTGATGCTACGCCTGGCCCCTCTTTACCGATTTCTTCGGCGCTGAATTGTTTATGTGTGCCGTCACAAAAAGGTGCGTTAGCAGTATGTTTACAAGCACACAAATATGCATCGTCATCGTCGTCAGACACTATAACTCTGGGAGTAAACTGTGTACCTACATGCGATCCATCACAAAATGGCTGACTTTTTGATCTACCACAAGTGCAGAAATGATATTCCTGGCCTTTAGAAAGACTCACTTTCACTGGTTTGTTATCTGCAATTATTGGATTGCTCATGCTACTACTCTCTAGTTTGAGGTCTGGCCAAAATTCGTGTAAAAAGTTTCGCTTTGTTCAACAGCTGACCGGAATCTTGACTTATTCAGCGGCTATAGCCACATTGTTTGAACACCTATCCGATAGGGTAGCGCGTGATCACAGCCAAATCGTGCCGCCCTGGAATATCTTCCCTGCGAACGGCCATCACTTTGGCGCCTGAGCGCAGAGCGCGACCGACAATTTCGTCCACCACGCCGTAGTTGACAGCATCACTCTGGCCGGCGAAGGTGACTTCTCCGGTTTCATCATCGATAAAACCGTCAACGACGCTGTCAATATCCACTATCAGTCTGTCGATACCGCCATGTGTTGCCAATCGAGCGGCATCGGCAATATCCGTGCTTGTCCGATTCTGCCCCGTGCGCTCTTCGAACAAACGATGAAACTCCTGGGTCAAGTCGGCATAGTGGGCATCCAGCACTGGCCTCGCAGCGGCTGCCAGCTCTGCCTCGCTCAAGTGTTCGGGATTACCTGCGATGGCATCTGGAAGGGCAGGGATAGTACTCATCGACCGGAACAGCGTCTCCAATGTGTTGGTCGTCGCCAATATAAGCGGGCGATCCGAATGCAGGAGAATGGGGCGCAGAGCTTCATTGATCTTGCGTACATAACGCGCCAGATAAGGCTTTTGCCCCTGCACGCCGTGCATGTGACCAATGCCCGAATAGTCCTTGATGGTCGCCTTGCCAACAACGGCGGTGAGATTTTCAGGCAGGTCCGGCACCTCAACCACGCTCGCCGGCAAGTCTGCAGACACTGCTATCAACCGCACGGCATTTTCTGAAATGGCCAGAACGTGTGCGGCGTGGGGGAAGGTAATCGCACGCAGCAACGGCTTGAGGTGAAAACGGTCGGCCACCTCAACGATATCGGTTAACCTATTCGCCATGCGGTAGGTTCGCACCGACTCCGGCGTTGCCAATATGGCCAGACTGTTGGCTTGATGGTTCCAGAAATCGTCATCGGCTAACAAGTCCTCGAACTGCTCCTGTATTAACACTATGCGACGTTTATCAAAGCCCGCCGCTTCAAGTTGGGCAACAGCTTTCTTCACCAGGTTGCCGAGATTGATACGGCTCGGCTCGGTTTCACGGCTGAGCGGCGTGGTTGGAAGATAGATAGAAACGCAAGCATCAGAACGAACCAGGTTGAGGTCGCCGACTTCCCTGGCGCTTGGTATGTCTACGTAATACATGATAGTTCTCCTGCAAGTGTTTGGCTTGTTTATGGGTGGCGGTGTACCGAGTGTAAATTACTTCAGACCTTCCTGAAACCCTTGCCAACTGTAGGCGAGTTTCTGACTCCGCCGGTTCAACCAGCGAATCAGGCTTCCCACCGCTTCGTAATAGAAGTGGTGCAGTTTCGGTCGCAAGTCGAACAAGAAACGCAAGCCGCGGAGTTCGAGAGCTTCGGAAAGAGTGTGAGATCCAAAAAAAAGCTGCTTTGCGAGCGACCCGCCGACCCGATTGTCGTCGACCTGATGGTTGTGAAAACATTGTGTCGACGCTAGTCATCAAGCTGTCGCTCTAAAAGCGCCCCATCGGAGTTTAGCAACCAATGATCACGGAACGCATCTGATACCTCGGCGCTGAGCCAGCGCGGGCGGCTCGGCAAGTGAGCGTTCGCGCCGGGTCCTGGCTAACGATAAGCCGCACCTCGACGTTCTTGCCCGACTTGGTGATGAAAGTGGTCAGCGATTCGCCGCCCTCCAGCTCTTGATGTTCAACCAGTGACAAATCCTCCAGCTGCAGCCATTGGTGCTCTTTTCGCGCCCACCACTCCGCCGCCTGCACGCCGAATGCGTAAGCGCTCTGACCGCGATAGTGATCGAGAGAAAGATGTCCGCTATCAAGCTGTCTCATCAGCGACACGGCTGCAGACGGCTCCACCCTTCCGTAATAGATTCCGAGAGGGAGTACGAGTACATTTCCGGCAAACCTGTCCCCGCCAATGTGGGAAATTTCCCAGCTGCGTTCAGGCCATTCGTGGTCGAGCGCAGCCGCCACCGGCCGACCATATTTCGCGCAGCAAGGGTCGTGCTTGCCATGGGTACAGACAAAGAAGCGGTTTTGGCTCACCGGGTTTCCGCCCACCGAAGCACCGCGTCTGAGCGGGCTTAGATCCAGATCAAAAAGATCGTCTATCGAATCCAGGCGAAACTCTTCCAGCCATTTCTTCGTTTGAGACGTATAGGAACACAATACGCGCACACCGGTCTGTGACTTGTTCGCACGCCCGCGTTTTGCGTGCCCGCGTTTTGCGTGCCGGCGAATTAGTAAAATTCGCGCACCCGTTAACCGACGGAGTCCCTCGATCTTGGTTTGAGCATCGACGTCGAAGCGGTTCTTGTGAAGCGCGTCGGCACCCCAGGGGCCGTCTCTTTCAATAAGAACCCAGCGACGAATAACGGACGCGGTTGCCAGCAAAGGTTCGTTCAGGGCGAGACTTTCATCGCGACAGAGGGATCTAGCCATGAGTACGCGCCAATAAGCCCTCTCGATGCAGCCGCTTCAAGAGAACCAGGGCACCCGCAGAGTCAAGGTAGTCTCCAAGCCCCTCGGCCGTTACTCTATTCACGGTCAGGAAATGCTCTAGCGCGGGCCTGATACGGGCTGGAAACTTCAGCACAGCGATGCCAACTAACAAGAGCGTGTGCGTCGAGTCGCCATGCAGTGTCCATTGATGCGGACGGTTTCGCTCAAACGCGGTGGTGATTTGAATCGGCTCAAGCGCGGCCAGTTGCGCTAGCGTTCCCCGCGGACTGCGCCTTCGTTGACGTTGGCGTGCCACCTCCGCCACCATGATTTCTTGCTCGTCCAGGTCCCGAAGCCACGCGGCCGTCCGATCGATTACCTCACGTAGTTTCAGCGCCAGCTCGTCCGGTCTCGCGGCAGAACTCGACGCATAGTTGAGCGGCAACGACGCTCTTAAATCGGGGATTTCATGTGCCTTTTCCAATGCACGCTCCAGCACATCGAGCCACGTCGGACTGCGAATACCTAGCGTCAGGTGAAGTGACGCCCCCGCGCTGCTTTCAGCATCGTGGGGAAGTCCACGGGGCAAGTATAGGCAATCACCGGGTGAGAGAGTCAACGAGACATCTGGATCGTTGAGCTCCGGATGCCGCTTGCTCGCCGGGTAGCCGTCAACCGCATCCACGACTGCCTGCGGATATAAGCGCCAGTCCTTGGTGCCGAATAACTGCAGCACCAAGACGTCGTGGGTGTCGTGATGAACGCCAAGCCCCCGAGCGTCTTCTGGCGTGAGGTAGGCGTTTGCCTGTAGTGGGTGACCGAAGAACTCCTCGAGTTCGTAGCAGAATGCCTGCACCGAGGGCACGAACCGATGCAGCGCCTGCAATACCACCGTAGCGCCACTCGCAAATTCGCGGGCTACGCCGCGCGCGTCGATGGCGTCGCTTACGCGAAGTCCGCCCGTTGTTTGTGAACAGGTGTAGTCCGCCTTTGCTACGCTTTCGCCCGACCGCACAAGGCGTAGGTTAGGTGTGCGCAGTCCACCCGTGCAAATCAGTGAATCGACCCGCGCAAGCGAAAGCACATCGGCGTAGCAGTCGGAATCCGCATTCGAAAAATGCCGATAGCTACGCGACCACACCTCTTGCGCGAATCTATCGGCTGGTCCCACGCACCTCTCGATCGCGGCTCTCAAGTTGCCGGACCCGTCAGCTAGTCTCAGGTGTCTGCGCTATCCGAATCGGAGTCCGCGCCGTCTGCATCGGAGTCTGCGCCGTCCGCGTCAGAGTCCGCGCCGTCAGCATCGGAGTCTGCGTCGTCCGCACCAGGGTCGGCGGCATACAGTGCGGTGTTCGCTACGCCGGTGGTAACGGTTTCAATCTCATCGTCGGTCAAAGTTTGAGGGTTCATGGTCGCTCCTGTGTGTGAGACCGCAGGATAGACCAAGCCGCCTCGCAAATCTACTTTCGACTTACTGTTAGCGCATTGCAATTATTACCGATAATAGTTGCCGGCAATACACGGCAGATTCCGCTCACTTTGCGTTGACCAGGCAGAACATGTTCAATAACCTGCTCGGCTGTTTTCATGCCAGTCGTTGTTGTCGGTACCCTGGATAAAAGCGTACTGATTTCGACATATATTCAACCACGAGCACCGCTTATGCAGACAACGAGAGCAGCCAACCCTCCCATG
>CBDTUA010000072.1:0-7589 GCA_965363735.1 uncultured Sulfitobacter sp.
ACGAAGGGGAAGTCCTGGAAAGCTTCGTCACAAAGCGCCGTGATCGCAGGGCAGCATTGAAATCCCTCAGGAAATCAATGAAACGCCATGGCCGCACACATGTTTTCGTCACCGATAAGCTGAGTTCCTACGGCGCGGCGATGAAGGAGATCGGCAATGTCGACAAACAGGAAACCGGCCACTGGCTCAACAATCGAGCCGATAATTCACATAAGCCAATTAAACGAAGAGAGCGGGCTATGCTTTGCTTTAGACGGATGGGAACCTTGCAAAAATTCGTCGCCGTCCACGCTTCAGTCCAAAACCATTTCAACCCGGAGCGCCATCTCTACAACCGATCAAATTTCAAGCTGAACCGCGCCGCCGCCCTTATTGAGTGGCGCGGTCTCTGCGCAGCCTAACGGATTGAGATCGCTGGAGAACAGAGGCTGGTTCGCATTTGTCTGACAACACCCAGGGCAGAGGTCACGCGACTCTCTGCCACCGCCCTGCGCGAGCGGTAGACAAGCAATGCTCTCATGTCTTTAAACTGCAAGGGGAAAGATTGAGTTTGGACCGGGTATGTGAGCCTTGTCGGGCAACTTTGCGGTTTATGAACATGCGGTTCTGAGAAGTTGCCGCGCGATCATAAAATGATATGCGCGTCAGGCTCATATCTTGAAGGTCGTAGGTTAAAATCCCCCTCCCGCAACCAATATCCTGGTTTAGTATCAGTGCATTAGCGCCCTTTGGGGCGCTTTGCGTTTTGGAGGCAGTGTCTGGTGCTACAGTGGTGCTAACACCTCATCGAAAGATTCGTGAGAACTACTATCGCCCAGGGTCCACAGCATAAAAGGGCGGATAGCGGACCTTCGCTGCGCCCTGAGCAGAAGTCTGTTATTCGGACATTTGGGAATCCGTATTCTTGACCTAGCGAAGCTTTAGTCTCATTCAATGATGGCGTAGCGGTCACTCTGGAGCGGTCATCAAATCAAGGATGAATAAGTAACCAACCCAGAGCGACCATGGGTGCCACCTATGGGAATTGTACACCTTAGTTAGTGATAAAATTCGGCCAGCAGCGTGCATTGATTTAGGCGAACCTGGGCGGCTAATTGATCAGAGTCAAAGCCACATCAGGCGCAGCGTGACAGTTATCACCGGAAACTTGTGGCAGGCAGAATGGCGCACCCTCACCCCATAAGGCAGGATTACTGATGTCCAAATACTTGGTTGAGAACCCGCACGCACAATCCGTGGAAGAAATAAACGCCCGACTGGAAGTCGATACTGCGCAAGGTCTTGACCAATCCCAAGCGCTGGCGAGGCTGGATGCATATGGGCCAAATCGGCTGCGTCGACAGAAGAAGAAAGGCACGCTGTCGATCCTTTTTCACCAGTTCAACGGCATTATCGCCTGGCTGCTTGCCGCTGCTGCGTTGATGTCTTTCGTTCTAGGGGACATTGCAGAAGGGATTGCGATTGTCGTTGTTCTGCTGATCAACGGGACAATTGGTTTTTTCACCGAACTCAGGGCAGCGCGCTCAATGGAGGCACTGATGCAGATTGCCGAAGTGCAGACGCGGGTACGACGCGGCGGCGAAGTACGCAGGATCAATGCACATGTGATCGTGCCCGGCGATGTAGTGATCCTTGAGGCGGGCGATATGGTTACGGCAGATCTGCGCCTGACCGAAGTCTCGAACCTTCAGGTCGACGAATCCGTGCTGACCGGTGAATCTGTGCCTGTAAGCAAATCAACCGACGCGACGGGGCTGGACGCCTCTCTGGGCGATCGCACCAGCATGGCTTTCAAGGGCACGGCGATCACGCTGGGTGCTGGCGAGGGGGTGGTAGTTGCGACGGGCATGGATACCGAGATCGGCCAAATAAGCGATCTGGCGCAAAGTGCACAAAGCGAGACCGCCCCGCTGGAACGCAGGCTGGACACGCTAGGGCATCGGCTGGTCTGGTTGACGCTGTCACTGGCTGTCTTGACGATCGTGGTGGGCATCCTGCGCGGCCATGACGTGGCAGAGATGGTGCAAACGGGCGTCGCATTGGCCGTTGCTGCCGTGCCCGAAGGATTGCCGGTCGTCGCGACGCTCAGCCTTGCGCGTGGGATGTGGCGGATGAGCCAGCGCAACGCATTGATTACGCAACTTTCGTCAGTGGAAACGCTGGGGGCCACGACGGTTATTCTGACGGACAAGACTGGCACGCTGACCGAAAATCGCATGAGTGCCGTGCGTTACATGCTGGCTGATGCCGATGTAAATGTCGAAAGTGAAGGCGACGCGCTAACATTTGTCCTTCAAAAAGAAGCTATTGATCCTGCCGAGGATGACCGTCTCGGGTGGGCAATTCGGATCGGGGCGCTGTGCAATAATGCGGATTTGGGTGATGGTTCAAAGGACCATCGCTCGGGCGATCCAATGGAAATCGCACTTCTGTCGGTTGCCCAGAAAGCCGGACTTGGACGGGGCGCATTGCTTGAAGAAAGCGAAGAAGTCCGCCAACACGCCTTTGACCCGGACGCCAAGATGATGGCCACCGTCCATCGCGCCGCCGCTGACTATCTGGTGGTTGTGAAAGGCGCACCCGAGGCAGTGATTGACGTCTGCCAGCAGGTTTGGACATCAGACGGTACGCGCGACATGGACGATAGCGCGCTGCAGGACTGGAAAGACCGCAGCGCAGAAGCTGCGGGCGAAGGCTTGCGCTTGCTGGCGCTGGCCATGAAGCACGCCGATAGCAAAGATGCCGCGCCTTACGAGGCGCTCACGCTGGTAGGCCTCGTGTGTTTGCTTGATCCTGTGCGCGCGGATGTGCCGGATGCAATCGCGGCAAGCCGGGCGGCGGGCGTACGTGTCGTTATGTTGACCGGCGATCACGCCAATACGGCCGAAACGATTGCACGAGAGGCGGGTTTGGGGAATGGTGATCTGACCGTGGTCGAAGGCCGCGAATTGGCCGATCTGGATGCCAACCAGATCAGTGATCAAGATCGCACGCGTATTCTGTCGGCGGACGTTTTTGCCCGTGTAGCACCTGACACAAAGCTGACGCTTGTATCGCTCTATCAGGATGCGGGGCATATTGTGGCGATGACCGGTGACGGGGTCAATGACGCACCGGCCCTCAAGAAAGCTGATATAGGCATAGCCATGGGGCAACGTGGCACACAGGTCGCGCAAGAGGCCGCGCATATGGTTTTGCAGGACGATGCCTTTGCAACCATCATTGCAGCGATGCGTCAGGGTCGCGTGATTTTCGACAACATTCGCAAGTTCGTCGTATATCTGATGTCATGCAACGTCAGCGAGGTTCTGGTGGTTGGCATTGCGGTTGGTGCAGGGTTACCCGCGCCGCTGTTGCCGCTGCAAATATTGTTTCTGAATCTCGTAACAGATGTGTTTCCGGCGTTTGCGCTTGGGCTGGGGCGTGGTGACGTGAACATCATGCATAAACCGCCGCGCGACCCCGAACAGGAGATCGTCAACCGCCCGCGTTGGATACTGATTGGCATTCTGGGGGCTGCCATAACAGTGGCCACAATTGGGGCTTTTACTCTAGCGCTCTATTGGTTGGATCTGGAGAGCGGGTCCGCCATCACAGTTGCTTTTCTTACTTTGGCACTGGCGCAACTTTGGAATGTATTCAACGTGCGTGATCCCGATGCGGGGATATTCAAGAATGAGGTAACGCGCAACGTCTATGTCTGGGGTGCAATTGTGCTTTGCCTCGCGCTGATCGGCCTGGCGCTGTGGGTGCCGTGGCTCTCGATCCTTCTTGGTCTGCCAGATCCCGGCTGGGACGGATTAGCCCTCGCTGCAGGGGCAAGTCTGGTGCCGCTTGCATTCGGACAGGGCTGGCATGTTGTTGCGGGACCGGACTGGATGAACCGCCATGACAAGGTACACGGAGAATGAGTGATCCAAACGTCGCGCCATCGACAGATGGCAGTAATATCAGAGTTGCTCTGAGGTTTCGGACGGGCACTGTCAGAAGAAAACTTGTTGAGGCGGGCAGGGCGAGCACTTAGCGTCTCGGGATGACAAAACGCAGCCCCTTTCGCTACTTCAAGATGGGCTCAGAGATCATCCGCCTGGCCGTTATGAAGTATGTTCGATTTCCGCTTTCGCTCCTCAATGTCGAGGATCTGCTGCACGAGCGCGGGATCGACATCAGCTATGAGACGGTTCGGTATTGGTGGAACAGGTTTGGCCCGATGTTTACCGCAGAAATTCGTAGGAAAAGGGTCAGCCAGACGCGCGCATATTCAAACTGGCAGTGGCACCTGGACGAGGTTTTCGTAAAGATCAATGGGGGGACCCACTACCTTTGGCGGGCTGTGGATCACGAAGGGGAAGTGCTGGAAAGCTATGTGACCAAACGCCGTGATCGCAAAGCTGCATTGAAATCCCTCAGGAAAGCCATGAAACGACCATGGTCGCCCACATATCTTCGTCACCGACAAGCTACGTTCCTACGGCGCAGCGCTGAAGGTCATCGGCAATGTGGACAAACAGGAAATTGGCCGCTGGCTCAACAATCGGGCTGAGAATTCACACCAACCATTTAGGCGAAGAGAGCGGGCCATGCTTCGCTTCAGACGAATGCGAACGTTACAGAAATTCGTCGCCGTCCACGCGTCCGTGCACAACCATTTCAACCAGGAACGCCATCTCTACAGCCGATCGAATTTCAAGCTGAACCGTGCCGCCGCTCTTATCGAGTGGCGCGGCCCCTGCACAGCCTAACAGATTGAGGTTGCTGGAAAACTGAGACTGGTCCGCATTCGTCTGACAGCACCTTTTGATCCGATCCCCAGCATGGTGGTCAGGCCGATCAAACTTCCTGCAGCGCTCTAAACGCGCAAGTCACACTAGCATTGCCAAAAGTTTCTATTGGTCGTTGCCGGTCCTTCGTACAGATTGCAGCATCGGTCAAAATGGGCTCGAAGCTGTCGTTCGCTGCGAAGGCCTCCAAGGGCAGCTAAGGGCCGTTCATAACGAGGTGATACTAAATTTAACTCGACGAATCTGCATCGGCTGTTTGAAACGCACAAATGATGATCAGGAAATCAGCCGTCAAAACATCAAAATTACCTCAAATGAACTTTGCCCGACTCTCCACTTCGGGTTTGACGACTTTCAGGGCAGCTTCAATATCAATACTCCGATCGAACAAGGCGCGGCCAATGAGGGCCCCCGAAACATGAGGCACATATTTTAGTCGCGACAAGTCATCAAGCGTCCGCGTCAGGCCCCTTGCGATCACCGGCGTTCGCGCTTCACTTGCGAGTTGCGTGATCAAGGCAATGCTGTCCTCGGCATCACCTATGTCTGCATCAATGTCGGTCACGATGATCGCAGCGAAAGGATCATTTTCAAAAGCTTTGAGGAACGCCGAAGGCGTAAAGGCACTTTTCTGCCGCCAACCATCGCTGACGACCAGGCCTTCATAGACATCAACCGCGAGCACGATCTGATCGGGGAAAAGCTTTGCGGCCTCCTTGACAAGGTCGGGCTGAAGCAAAGCCAGTGTTCCGACAACGATGCGCCCGACACCTTGGTCGATCCAGTAAGTGATGCGTTCCAAGCTTCGAAAGCCCCCCCCCAATTGCACTTGAATGCCCGCTGTCAGGATAATCTCGCGGATTAGATCCGCGTTGCGTTCATTTTCCGACATAGCATCAAAATCAGTGATCTGAATCCATTCCGCGCCAGCTTTGGCGAAGCTCTTCGCCTTTTCTAAGGGATCGACGTGCCAGATTTGAGGTTCCTCAGTACGGCCCCGAAATAGGCTGACACATCGGCCATCAAGCAGTTCAATCATTGGATAGAGTATCATAGCAAGTTTCCTTTTAATCGGATTCTGCATCTTGGGCGCGTTCCCTATGTAACTGCGGATCGAATCCACAATCGCGAGAAGTTACGACCATTCTCGCATTGATCGAGACATAGCGGGAAAATTCCACCGCGATGCTTCGAAGGGAGAAGCTGCAGTATGCCCGCTGACCGACGATTGAGCCATCAATATGCTGCAACTTGCACGAACGGCTGGTTCGGCGGGCCGCAGCGCAGCAACGAACTGGCCGACGAATGTCTCTTAAGGGCCGTGAATGACGGCGCGGGGTTTGGCAGACTGCGCGATTTCGGCAACGCAAGAAAAGTACGCCCGGAGCCTGAACTACTCACCACCGCGCAGCTTAGATTGCTGGCCATAGATGGTCTGAAAATTGAGTGCACCACAAAGCAGAAAGATGGCCCAGAGCGGAATAGTATCCGCTATTCAGCAATCTTGTCCGGCACGTCTTTTAGCGGTGTATCATCCTGCAGCGAGATTGCCTGTCGCTCAATCATGCGATGTACCTTGGGCCGATTTTTGCCGCGATGCAGCTTAAGAACGCGCTCGTAGGACTCAGCATCGGCCTGTGTCCGACGCTCGTGGTGGCGAACATATTCGACCCAAGTAGGGACGTGATAGGTTTCTGTCCAAATATCTGGGCTTTCAAGATCACGTAAGAGCGCCCATTGCTGCGCCCCGTCGCGGATTCTAATGCGTCGCCGCGTGCTCATCACGGCCAGAAATTCTGTCACATCCTGCTGAGCAATTTCATAGTCGACCATGATCATAATAGGTCCACTACGCTGTTTCAGGTCCAGTCGCAGGGGAGGCTCTTTAAAGGTATTGAGCGGATTGAGGTCGAGATCGGCGGAATCTGGCAATGGTAAGATGAACCCCACCAAGGCACCAAGGACCAACAATATCCCTGCCACGAACATCGCACTGTCCGCACCGAAGTTTTCAGCTATTGCGCCCCATGCCCAACTTCCCCCAGCCATGCCGCCAAACACGCCGGTCTGATAAAGTGCAAGAGCCCTGCCGACGACCCAACGCGGTGTAGACAACTGAACTGTAACATTGAACAGGGACAGCGCCATGACCCAACTGCCGCCAGCAAGAAGCAGGGCCGCGCCGCTGAATACGTAGTGACGACTCAGGCCCAGAGTTATGCAGCTCACCGCAAAGGTAAGGAATGCCGTCTGAGTAATGCGCTCATTCTGAAACCGTGTCCGCAGGCGGGCATTCAGCAGAGCACCGCATACAGCGCCCATTCCAAAACAGCCCAGCAGCACACCGTAAACAAAGGCTCCACCTTGCAACAATTCCCTGACGATCAGCGGGAGGAGCGCCAGAATTGCGATCGCGGACATGCCGAACAAAAAACCGCGAAAGATCACTTTCATTAGATTAGGCGACATCGCGACATAGCGCAGGCCTGCGGAAAACGCGCTTCCCATTCGTTCACGCGGCAAGCGCCGATGCGGCGTGGACGGCCGCCAGAACCACAGAGCCGTGATGATGCCAATATAGCTAAAGGCGTTCACCGTAAACGCGGCCGCGGCACCCGCGATGGCCACGATCGCGCCACCGGCTGCAGGCCCGATGCTGCGCATCAGATTGAAACCCATACTGTTAAGTGACACCGCTGCCGACAATTCATCACGCGAGACGATATCGCCCATCGATGCCTGCCAAGACGGATTGTGCAATGCCGTGCCACACCCGATCAAAAATGTGAATCCCAATAATATCCATGG
>CBDTUA010000073.1:0-7530 GCA_965363735.1 uncultured Sulfitobacter sp.
TTTGAATATGCGCGCATCTGGCTGACCCTTTTCTTGCGGATCTCTGCGGCAAACATTGGGCCAAATCCGTTCCACCAAAATCGAACTGTTTCGTGGCTGATGTCGATGCCGCGTTCGTTCATGAGGTCCTCCACGTTCCGAAACGAAAGCGGAAACCGACCATACATCATGACGGCTAGGCGGATGATCTCTGGGCTCGCCATGAAACAATGACAGGGGCTGTGTTTTGTCATCCACAGAAGCTAATTGCTCGCCCACCCGCCTCAACAAGTTTTCTTCTGACAAAGCCTAGCAAGGGACTGACTGAGACGCTGACACTCGGGATGGATGTTAGCGAGCCGGTCTCGTACGTTCCTGGTGTCGGTCAAAAACCTAGGAAGGTACTGGCGGAACACCCAGAATAGGTTTGTGGAGCAAAACCAAAGCGGCGTAAAAAATCATAGCAATGCTCAGGCGCGCCAAGAAGCTAAACCAGAAGTCTGGAGGATATAGAATGCCTCCTGATTTGGTGTCTTTTACGCGCGCATGCCACTCTGAGGGGCCCATCAGACTCTGCTTTCGAAGATCGATAATCTTCCTACCGAAAATGGCAAACCCGAAAAATATGCCAAACATGATCACATGTGCCAAATCTCCGTTTGGCAGCAAATGCAAACCGGCCCAAAGTGCTAACGCAGTCAGTAATGGATGACGTGTTAATCTGACGATGCCCGGGCGTGCAGGATTGAACTGGTCATTATTGGACCCGCCGAACGAAAAGGGGTTGGGGCGACCAAGTGTCATTGCGATGATGACGCAGACAAAAAACATGCCGATGTCCACGACGTAATATTGCCAAATTGCTTGCGGCCACAATTGAACGTAGGGCGCATTGCCCGCCGCCGCGATGACAAAGCCAAGCATGACAAGCGATAATGCAGAATAGGCCATCGTGAAACCAATAGAGCCCAAATAGCTCTGCAGGCGCGCTTTGACCTTGGGGCGTACAGGGATCGTGTGGGTCACAAAGAACGCGGCAAAGATGAGCGCGAACAGTGGCCAACTGATCATGCTTTTGCATCCTTTATGCGCAAGAGGCTCGGTCCGTAGCGAATGCAAAACCCAACGAAAGCTCCGATCCAGAGAGCCCCGGAAAGGCTATAGAGAGACATGGCAATGTCTGGCCAAATACCAGCGGATAGTCGGGCCAAAACGGCAGCGATAACGCTTGCGAAAATTGCGATGCTGGTAGGATCTGCGAGTAAATCCTGACCCGTATGACCCAGCGTGGCGCGTACCATAACGGCGAGCGTCATCAGGGGGAAACATCCGGCCATCCAGAGGTGCTGTGCTGACCCGGGGACCAATAGATCGGACCGCAGGATTGCAAAGCCTTCGACCAGCGCGCCGAGTGGTATCAAAAGATACGCAAGGTGCAGCACCCACAACAACGGTTCTGACACCGTGTTGAACCCTTTCCAGCGCTTCAGCCGCACCAGATGCAGCGCCGCCAACATTATCAATGCGATACCGCTTTGGAGGGCAATCGGCTGAAGGACCCAAAGGCCAAGTGCCATCGCCGTCAGAACCAACGTGCCCTTATCAAAAATCTGCATTGGCGGGACGGGGAGGTCTTTCTGCCCCTTTTTCACCATCCAGTTGCGGGTAAAGGAGGGAACAATGCGGCCGCCAATCACGGATATCATCAGCAAGACAGATGCAATGCCAAGGCGCATGCCTACACCTTGCGCCGTAAACACACCTTGTGCGGCCTCGATATGAAAGATCAAATTGGCAAGGGTGAACACGCTAAGCATTACAAGGACCACAAGGTTTTTCCAATTCTTGCCCGCAATGATTTCGCGCAGGATCAGCGCGCCCAATGCAACGGGGAACAGCAAGTCTATTACCTCGGAGATGCCAACCGGCAGCAGGGCAGACAGGGCAATCGCGACGCGCCCCAGCGCCCAAAGCCCAAATAATGCAGCCAGCTTCCAGCCGACAACGGGCAGGCGGCCTGTCCAATTAGGCACGGCAGTCAGCAAGAAACCCGCAATGATCGCCCCAAGGTACCCGAACAGAAATTCATGCGCGTGCCAAGACACTGGGTCAAGTCGCGTCGGAAGCGCAAACAGATCGGTTAGCATCATGATCCACAAGACCATAGCAATGGCTGCCCAAAGCGACCCGAACAGGAAAAACGGGCGAAAGCCATAGGAAAATAGCGCCGGCCCGCGCCATTGCCGCATTTGTTCGGAAGACGTCATTGGCTTCGCTTTGCTGTGTTACGTGAGGTTTTGATGACATTTCCGCTATCATCGCAGGTAAACCGCACGCGCACACCATCATACCAAAAGGTCAAGCGGTGGGTGCCCGCGTCGGCGTCAATGCCTGACTCGAAACGACTGGTGATGGCCGCTTCGCGCATAAGCGTGATGACTTGAGCTGCGGGGATGGCCAACAGCTTGCCCAGATCAACCGCGTCAATGGTCGGGTTTGGTTGGCTGAGATCGATCTTCATGTTTGAGCCTTGTCCATCAAGCGGCGTATGTGGCGCGCGAAGGCAAGTGTCGCAGGCACGCCAATCACTGCGCCAATCCCGATCGACCATACGAGCGACAGCACAGGCAAGCCAACCCAACTTCCGATGAGGGAGGCGAAAAAGACGTTGACCGCCATCGCCCCCGCCCCGAATGGGTAAAGCACCAAGGCGATGCTGCGGGTAGACCAGCCGTTGTTTGTCACCGCCGCGCCACCAGCCGTGCGACCAAAAAAAGGGCCGCAATCAGCGCAATCGAAGCTACGGCAAACCAGAATTCGGCCGTGGCAGATTGCGCCTGCGGGACGGGTCTATTAAAGCTGGTGGCAAGCGCGGGAAAGGGCACGGCCATTGCGCAGAGAATAGCGAGATGTTTCATGTCATGTCTCCTGAGTAAGGTGTTGGTAAATATCGGGCAACGCGCGGGTGAGGCGTGCAGGGTTGGGCAATAGCGAAAACCCGCCGCGTCCAAAGATGCGTGCGAACCAATCTTGCCCGTCTTCGTCGATAATGATCCCGTGCAAGGTTTGCCCCGCCCGCCGCGCTTCGCGTACAGCCATGTGGCTGTCTTCAATGCCGTGCTGGCCTTCGTAGTGGTCCAGATCGTTTGGCTTGCCATCGGTCAATACAATCAGCAGTTTGCGCGCGGCAGATTCCTTTGCCAGATGCGCGCTGACATGACGGATGGCGGTGCCAAGGCGGGTGTAGTGGCTGGGCCGCAATGCACCGATGTTCCGGATCACCTCGGCGGACATCGGGGCATCGAACCCTTTGCAGCGGGTCACAAACACGCGGTCCCGTTTCAGCGATGAAAAGCCCCAGATGCCAAACCGGTCCCCCGCAGCGTCGATACCGCCCGCCAAGGCAGCAAGCGTTTCGCGCGCAACCCCGATCACAGATGTGTCGCCCACTGCCGCTTCGGTAGAGCGGGACGTATCAATCAGAAACGCGACGGCCAGATCGCGTTCGACCTGACGTGACGCTTGCCAGATGCGGTCGCTGCCTTGGCCTGTTGCGGCAATCTCGGCGCGGCTGGCGATCAGCGCATCAAGATCCAGTTCAGGCCCGTCAATCTGGCGCGGGCGCAGGATGCGGCGTGGGTGCAGTGCAGCAAATTGACGTCGCACCTCGCGGATGCGCCGCGGATCAGGTGTAAACGGTTCGCCCGTGTCCATGGGCGGTGCCTCAAGCACTCGGCAGTGATCTTTCATATAGCTGCGGCTTTGGTGGTTCCATTCGGGATAGGTGAATTCGCCTGCCAGCGCCTCGTGATCGGCATCGGCGGGTGACAAATCCAGATGCAATCGCAGGCGGGTCGCGGCGCGTTTGTCGACCTTAGACAGGGTAATGTCGTCCTGATCATCCGCCGCCTTTTGCGCATTCTCGTCGTCGTCATCATCGACGGATCGATTGAGGTTCATCGACTCGACCCACGACAGGATCGACTCGAACCGGTGCAGGATAAAACTGTCCTTGCGGTTCGCCTCTCCTCGATCTTTGCG
Source organism: uncultured Sulfitobacter sp. (assembly GCA_965363735.1). Lineage (GTDB taxonomy): Bacteria > Pseudomonadota > Alphaproteobacteria > Rhodobacterales > Rhodobacteraceae > Sulfitobacter. The sequence goes on from CBDTUA010000073.1 coordinate 4,021, forward strand.
CACGCCCAGCTTGCGCTTGGTCAGGGTGGCAGTGGGCGGCGGTGCATCGGTTTCAGTGGCCTCTGTCGCGGCATCGCCGGTGGTCGGGGCGGCAAACCGCAGCCAGATAGGGACCGGTTGAAACGGGGTATAGGTGCGTGGATGGGCAGCGGGGGACGAGGTCACAGTGCAGACGCCGTTCAGCTGGTTGCGGATGGCGCATTCCATCGCGGCTTCGGCCTGGGGCAGGGTTTGCGCAGGACGGGCTGCAACGATGTGCGCGACCATATTGCCATGCGCCGTGCGAAGCCCCGTACAGCGCGTATAGGCGCGATCGGCGGCCTGCGCATTGGCCGCAATCTGGGCCGCATCGAATGCGCGCGGATCACCGTTACGGTCGGGCAGGGGCATCGCATCCAGATCAGCACAAGCGGCAACAGCGGTCAGCCAGAAATAGGCGGCGCGGTTAAGCGCAGGATCGGGAAAGCAGTCCATCACGGGGGGCAGGCGCAGGCCGTTCCCGTCATAGCTGGCAATGTGGATTTTATCGCGTTCGACCGCCACGCGGCGGCGCAGGGTGCGGCGGTGTCGGACCAGTTGCGCAGGTGTTTCCGATAATTCAACACCCGCCGCACCGCCCAAAGCACGAAACAGCATCGCAAGGCTGGTGCGTACCTGCGCGAGGGTGACAGCGGCGTCTGGATAGCACAGATCAACGCCGATCCCCTCGGCCATGTCGTGCCACAGCTTGCCGACAGTTTCCTCAGGCTCCATCAGATCAAAGGGGTGCAGGTCCATGGCGGCTATCCGAAGGTCACGGCGACAAGGTCGCGCAAAGCCTGTTGGATATCCACGTCATCGCTGAGCGGTTCAATGATTGCGGCCTCGATTGCATGGTCAAAGGACATGCCCGCATTTATGAGCGTGGCGGCATAGATCAATAGGCGGGTAGAGACACCTTCCTCGAGGTCCATTCCGGACAATCGCCGTATCGCCCCGCCCAAGCGGACAAGGCCCGCCGCACGTTCAGGGCTGATTCCGCTTTCCTCGGCGACGACTTTTGTCTCGATATCGGGCTGTGGAAAGTTAAAGCTGATCGACAGAAACCGTTGGCGGGTAGAAGGTTTTAACCGTTTCAGGACATTCTGATAGCCGGGATTGTAGGACGCCACGAGCATGAATCCTGAGGGTGCCTGCAATTCTTCTCCGGTGCGGTCAATCATCAGGGCGCGGCGATTGTCGGTCAGCGGGTGCAGCACGACTGTCACATCTTTGCGCGCTTCGACCACTTCATCAAGGTAGCAGATTGCACCTTCGCGCACGGCGCGGGTGAGGGGGCCATCAACCCATTCCGTCCCTCCGCCCTTAAGCAGGTAGCGCCCGATCAAATCCGCTGCCGACAGATCGTCATGGCAGGCAACGGTATAAAGCTTGCGACCTGTCTTGGCGGCCATATGCTCTACAAAACGCGTTTTCCCACAGCCCGTCGGCCCCTTCAGAAGAAGGGGCAAACGGTTGGCTTGGGCCATCTCGAACAAGGTGCATTCCTGTCCGGTCTGGTGGTAGTTTGGCACAGATGCGGGGCGGGTCATGTCATTCATGACCTATTCCCCCGCAATTGGCTGGGCTGGACCCGGCTCGATGATCTCGCGGTTGCGGATCACCAGCTGGCTGTAGATGAACAGCAGCGCACCGAGCACCACAGCAATACCTGCACCAAAGCGCATGATGTAGAAGATCGACAGACTGTCCTGCACCTCCATATAATAGTCACCGATCACCCGCTGCATGTGTGTCTGGATGGTGCCTGCAAAGGTCAGCACAAAGGTCATAAACGCCATCCCGCCGGTCATCAGCCAAAAGCTCGCCATGTTGAGCACTTGGTTATACGGCTGGCGCTGGCGCAGGATCGGCATCGCATAGGTAAAGATCGCGAGGTTCAAAGCCACGTAAGCGCCGTAGAATGACAGGTGCCCGTGTGCGGCTGTGATTTGCGTACCGTGGGAGTAGAAATTGACCCCGTGCAGCGTGTGCAAGAACCCCCAGACGCCAGCACCAAAGAAGGCGACAGTGCTGGACCCTAGCGACCACAAAAGTGCAGCCTTGTTGGGGTGGTTCCTGCGACCCTTCCAGACCATGACAAAGGCGAATGACATCATCAGGAAGAACGGGATTACCTCGAAGGTCGAAAAGATTGACCCGATCCACTGCCAGTAACCTGGCAAGCCGATCCAGTAGAAGTGGTGACCGGTGCCGAGGATTCCCGAGAACAGGGCGGTTGCGACAATGACATAAAGCCATTTTTCCACAACTTCACGGTCCACACCTGTCAGCTTGAGCAGCAGGAAGGCGAGTATTGCGGCCATGACCAGTTCCCAAGTGGCTTCAACCCACAAGTGAACCACGAACCACCAGTACATTTTGTCCAATGACAGGTTGTCGGGGTTAATAAAGGCAAAAATCCAGAGAAGGGATAGCAACCAAAGCCCCATCAACAGAACATTCGTAATCGCGGTTTTCTTGCCCGCAAGCACGGTCATCGAGATGTTGAACAAAAAGATCAACGCTGCGACAAGGATGCCGAATTTCACCCACAAAGGTTGTTCCAGAAATTCGCGGCCACCGTGGATGCCAACAAGATAGCTGCCAACGGCACCCAGCGTGCCGACCATCAGAATGATTAACTGCAGATAAGCCAGTTTGACGGAATAGATCTCGCGCTCGGATTCTTCGGGTACTAGAAAATAGGCCGCGCCGAAGAAGCCCAGAAGCAACCAGACAATCAGCGCATTGGTGTGGATCATGCGGATGATGTTGAATGGCAACAGTTCTGACAGGAAGTTGGGAGAGACATAAATCCACCCCGCGAGCAGACCACCGATGACTTGAATGGCGAACAGCGCCATTGCGCACACGAAATAGGCGTAGGCGACTTTCTGTGTTTCGTATTTCATGATTGTATTCCTCCTCAACCCGCTTCATTGGGCGGCCAGCCCTGCGTGTCGGTTTGATCGGCCCACCGCAAAAACTCCGCCAGACCGCGGATTTCTTCATCAGTGAGGTTAAAGTTTGGCATCTGGCGGCGGCCTTCAACGCCGCTGGGTTGGGAGTTCATCCATCCCTGCAGCGTCTCGAACGCCCCTTCGGGATCGTCCATAACGCCCCAACGAGTCATGACGTTGCCAACCTCGGGCGCGAAATATGCACCCTCGCCGTGCAATGTATGACAGTTGATGCACGAGTTACGCTCCCAGACATGTTTGCCAAGGATGACCTCTTCGCTCAACGGCATGCCTGCGGTCGACGTGTTCACCACATAACGGTGAGAATTTACCGTGAGCACGACAAAGACGACCACAAAGAACAGTGATCCTGCGTAGAAAATATTGCGTGCGCGTGTTTTCGTCAGGATTTCGACCATCCCTTAGCCCTCCAATCGCTTATATTGGAACGAGGGATAACAGCTTGATCGCGTCCGAAGTTTGCGCTGGGACAACGTTTGAAGCGATTTAAGCGGTTAGTGAGAGAACA
>CBDTUA010000074.1:0-7527 GCA_965363735.1 uncultured Sulfitobacter sp.
TTCCACCAATACCGCACAGTTTCGTGGCTGATGTCGATCCCGCGCTCGTGCAGCAAGTCCTCGACATTGCGGAGCGAAAGTGGAAATCGAACGTACATCATGACCGCTAAGCGGATGATCTCTGGGCTCGTCTTGAAGTACCTGAATGGGGAACGTTTTGTCATCCACAGAAGCTAAGTTGTCGCCCTGCCCGCCTCAACAAGTTTTCTTCTGACAGTGCCTACGCGCAGCACAGCGGGTGCAGTTGTGCATCTACATTCGTGCCATTCGGTTGCGTGGTCGATGATGCCGGAGGTGGACGCCGATAACTTTCTGCCGCCCATGACGCCCTATGCCATCATGAAATTGGGGCGCGTGAAGCTGCTGCCGTTTTACCGGCCCGGTGATCCCGCAATGGGGGCGGCAGTGCGTGGATTGGCAGGCAAGAGGTCCGCAGTGATGCTGGCCAACCACGGACCAGTGGTAGCGGGCAAGGACGTTGAGGCCGCGTGCAACGCCATTGAAGAACTCGAAGACACTGCGCGCCTTGCGATGCTGATGCGTGGCATCCCTGCGCGCCTGCTGGACGCAACGCAGGTGCGCGATCTGGTGACACATTTCGATATTGAATGGGACGACTGATGCAATTTTCCGCGAACTTAGGTTTTCTGTGGACGGAACTGGCACTGCCTGATGCAATTCGGGCCGCGAAAGCAGCTGGATTTGACGCCGTCGAATGCCATTGGCCCTACGATGTTGATAGCGCGCAGGTCAAAGCGGCTTTAGTCGAAACCGAGCTAACGATGCTGGGGTTAAACACATCGCGGGGTGATGTTTCTGCGGGTGACAGCGGACTGTCTGCGCTGCCGGACCGGATCCCACAAGCCCGCGCTGCAATTGATCAGGCGTTGGACTACGGCGATGCCATCGGCGCGCGCAACATCCATGTTATGGCAGGGTTTTCGAGCGGCGTTGAGGCGCATAGGACCTTTGTGGAAAATCTGAAGTACGCCTGTGCTCTGGCTGCGGCCAAGGGCATTTCTATTTTGATCGAACCGCTCAATCGCTATGACGCGCCTGGATACTTCCTGCAAACGACAGAACAGGCCACGGTGATCATTGCCGAAGTGGGCGCCCCAAACCTGAAGCTGATGTTTGACTGCTATCATGTGCAGCTGATGGAGGGCGACCTGACCAATAAGCTGGCACACCTGCAAGATCACATCGGCCACATCCAGTTTGCGAGCGTCCCGGACCGGGGCGCGCCGGACCATGGAGAGATCAACTTTGATCATGTATTTCAGGTGATCAAAAGGCTTGGATATTTCATGCCACTCGGGGCGGAATACAAACCCGAAGGTGCAATGGATATGCCGCTGAAATGGTTGGAAAAAGCGCGGCAAATTTAGTCGTCCAAGGCCGGTCGTTTCCATTGAAGGGGCCAGTGGAATTGGGGCGTTTCAACCTCTATGCGGCAGTCGTCGATCACATAACAGCGACCCCCAGCCCGGTTGCGGGCATTGATCCCTTGGATCTTGAGCCTGCGGTCACCAACACTGCTGCAATGCTGGTCTTTACACACCGCCCCGCGTCTATTTTGATCAAAGTCTCCACGGACCACTTGTAAGAACGATCAAGGCAGATTGAACGCCTCATCGCATGAACCTCTAAATAGTTATGATGGGGAGACGGCCCCTCTGGTGCAATTACTGCAGCAATATCCGTCTACCGATCAATTGAACCGAGGAACCTCCCCATTGAAGAGTTCCGCACTTAACCTCGCGAGATACAAGCAGCGGGAACGGTGTTTCATGTCCTTCGCGCTTATCCTCTGCCACGGTAGGGCGGCACGCCTTGGTCTGGGATCCACACACCTTCCGGCATGGTCCCTGTTTGCCAGAAAACATCAATCGGGATACCACCACGCGGATACCAGTAGCCACCAATCCGCAGCCATTGCGGATTCAGAAAGTCGACCAAGCGCCGTGCAATTGAGATTGTGCAATCCTCATGGAATGCTCCGTGATTGCGAAACGACCCAAGGAAGAGTTTGAGCGATTTGGACTCGATCAGAAATTCGCCCGGCACATAATCAATCACCAAATGTGCGAAATCAGGCTGACCTGTCATTGGGCAAAGCGAAGTGAATTCAGGGGCGGTGAAACGCACGCAATAGGCTACGTCGGCTTGCGGGTTTGACACGCGCTCGAGTGCCGCGTCTTCGGGGGAGGACGGCAAATCGGTCTGGCCGCCCAATTGCTTCAAGTCACTGTAAATCGTTTCCATAATCGTCTCCTTGAACGGGTCAGACCCCGCGCTTGTTTCCCCAAAGCAGGACGTGCAATTGCGGCAAGACCCGCGGTGCAAACCAGCTATCGTTGATGGTTTTATCGACCAACCACAGCAGTTTATCCGCCAAAAGCTGTGGGTCGACCGCGACATCGGGGTCGACTTCAAGATTGCCGGGTTGAAGGTAGAGGGGTAAATCAGGGTATTTATCCGCCGCCGCCCGCGCCCATGCATAGTCCGCGTCGTCGAAGATAACGATCTTCATCACGATGTTACCCGCACTCTTGGCCGCAAGCAGGCAGGCACCAAAGGCATTCCAATCAATGGTTTCCCCGCTGGACGGCGGTTTCGGGCTTAACACGAGCGTGTCGAGGTCACCAAACCACTGCTTTGCTATCGACCCTTGGGTTTCGCAGGCAAAGCGGTAGCCTTGTGCGTGGCCAAGCGCGATGAGTTGCGTGAAATCTTGGATCGCTGGGTTGCCGCCAGATAAGGACACTGTCAGCGGGTTACCTTTGGACAGGCGCGACACTTCGGCCCAAACCGCATCCGTGCTCATCGCAGCCCAAGTGTGACGGTAGGCCGTGTCCACCGCATGCAGGCTATCGCACCATACACAGCGATAATCGCAGCCACCTGTGCGCACAAAAACGGTGGGTTCCCCGATCAGCGCCCCTTCGCCTTGGATCGTAGGGCCAAATATTTCAGCGATGCGCAATTGGCTCATGGTCGGTATTCTGCCCATGTCTTAGGCGTCTCACTGACTTTGACGGCGCTGGTTTCAGGCCAGCGTGCCGCGCACCATTCATAAATATGCCGCGCCATGTTTTCGCCGGTCGAGGCCTCAACCATGATGTCATTGAGATGGCGATGGTCGAACGTGTCATCGATATAGGTTTTAAGCGGTTTCAACTCCCCATAGTCGCGCACAAATCCATTGGCATTCAATGTCGCCGACGCCAATTCCACAACGACAACATAGTTGTGGCCGTGCAGCCTCGCGCATTGGTGGTCATCGGGCAGGTGCGGCAGTTGGTGTGAGGCTGAAAAGTGGAATTCTTTTGTAATCCGGTACATCAACCACAGTCCTTTCTTGCGATTGCAGCGACCCAGTAATCCGGGTCTGAGTATGTGGTGGGGTCGGCAATATTCGCCAAATGAAACGCTTCGCGCCGCTCCACGCAGGTGCCGCAACGCCCGCAATGGGTCTCGCCACCTTTGTAGCAGGACCAGGTTTCTGCGAAGGGCGTGTTATGGCGCGCGCCCTCTGTGACGATGTCGGCCTTCGTTCGATGCACAAAAGGTGTGTACAGCGAAACATCTGCGTAGCCTTCAAGCGCCGCCTTTTGCATGGTCTCGAACGCCAGGGTAAAGGCGGGACGGCAATCGGGATAGATGAAATGGTCCCCGCCATGTACCGCCGTCGCCACCGCCTGATCACCTTGCGCGGCAGCCACACCAAAGGCGACGCTGAGCATGATTGCATTGCGGTTCGGCACGACGGTGATGCGCATACTTTCCTCGGCGTAATGCCCGTCGGGGACATCAATATCATCCGTGAGCGCAGAGCCCGTCAGGGCCGCACCAATGCCGCGCAGATCGATAATATCGTGGGGGACATCCAGTCGCTGCGCACACAGGGCTGCATAGTCCAGTTCCTTGCGGTGGCGTTGGCCGTAATCGAATGACACAAGGCGGGTCAGCTGTCGTTCTTGCGCGACCATATGCGCAAGTGAGACAGAGTCGAGCCCGCCGGAGCAGATGACGATAGTCTTCATTTTATAACCCTTGTTTTGTTATCCGGGTAGGCTGCGACCGGAATATCGTCCTTAAATTATTTTTTATGCGACGCCAAGTAGCAGACTGCCAATCAAGGGTAATATCCAACATTTGACGATTATTTTGACAGAATGCTCAAAGTTTCATGAATGACCGCAATGCGAAAGCTGCACCACGGCGGTGGTCGATAGGATGGACGGCAGTTAAGGGCCGTGAGCGACTATAGATTATCGGGACGGTAGCAGTGTTACCGCAGAGCAGGACAGCGGGCCGAGGCCTGTAAACTACGCGGCATCTGCCTCGATCATTCTGCTGTCCGTGGCCCCAGCCCAGAACGCGCGCCTCCAGAGAAGGCGTCAATTGACTGCCTGTTATTTGCGCACTGCGCCCGTTTTGACTGTGCTTCGATCTGCTGTTTCGTCCTTAGTTAGCGGGCGAAATGGCGTGGAGTGAAATTTCCGGTATCATCGCGCGTGAAAGCCTGTCACCCGTGGGAAGGGCGGCATTTCCCACCTTAAGGAGTACTTGGCGATGGTAAATCCGCTCCGGCTTGCATTGACCTTTGCATTTGTCTCAAACGTCGCGGTCGCCGAGCCGCTTCCCAACCTCAATCTCGAACCCGAAGCGACAACCGTGTCCGGATTGTCCAGCGGAGCATTCATGGCTGTGCAACTGCAAGTAGCCTTCTCGAGTTCCATCTCGGGCGCGGGCATTATCGCGGGCGGGCCATATGACTGCGCAGATCAATCGATATGGCGAGCGCTCTTTGTGTGCATGGATCCGTTTTTTGTCGATGCCGACCCAGGCAGTTCCTTTGAAACGATGAAAGCCCTGGCGGCAGAGAACCGCATAGACCCGCTTCAGGATATCGCCCCCGACAGGCTGTATCTGTTTCACGGTCAGGCCGACGACACCGTCGCCCGGTCGACCATGGAGGCCTTGAGACGGACTTATGAGTTGCTCGGCGTGACTGCAGAAAACATGATCTATGTAACAGATGTCGATGTCGGGCACGGGTTTGTCACCGAGCACGGACCTGTGAACTGCGATGAGACCCGCTCAAATTTCCTTATTGATTGTGATTTTGATCAGGCCGGCGATATTCTGAACCAGCTTTATGGAGACCTTTCGCCTCCGGTTGATGCAAGAGACGAGGGGTTCGTGATCTTCGACCAGGCTGGATATACCGATGGTGCCCCTGGCATGGACGACCTTGCCTTTGCCTATGTTCCGGCTGACTGCACTGCGGGCGAAAGCTGCCGTCTGCACATTGCACTGCATGGCTGCCAGCAAGGGCGACAGGTTATCGGAGAGGATTATGCACGGCTGACGGGCTACAACCAATGGGCCGAGGCAAACAGGATCGTCGTGCTTTATCCACAGGCTCTCAGGATACCGGCACCCTGGTACAACTGGTTTTCCGGAAATCCGAACGGTTGCTGGGATTGGTGGGGCTATTCGGGGCCGGACTATTTGAGTCGAACGGCCCCACAAATGTCCGCCGTTGCACGGATGGCAGCGGCAATTGGCGCGCCACTCCAACAATAACGTATCTATCTTTTTTTGGCCGACATTGCTGGCCGCAAATCGAATCCTTGCTTTGCTTGCAGGCCGACATCTTGAAACTTAAAATGCTGCGCTCAGCACGAATGGACGCAATGACGGGCCGCTCCGCAGCATGGAGAAGTCATCGTGAAGGTCGGCAATGGGCCGGAAGCGGCATAAGACAGCTAGGGCGGAAACCGGGCGTTCGCTGCAAACGCGAACCCACCCGGTGCTTGCTTTAGAAGCGGACCTACAATTGGTCCCGTTTCGACTTCCCAATTTTGCACCGCGGCGGTCCGCTCCGAGCCCGAAGCCACACAAAAGAGGGTCTGAATGTCTTCACCGCAAAGCTTCGCAGAATAGACACCTTTACTTCACACTATCGCCCGGCGGGGCTGTCACCATCGGGCTTGAACAAAGTTCAAGTCACAGGACATCAAGGCAATGCAAACAACTTTTTGGGCTCGTGGAGACAACAACACCGCTAATAATCCGGCTCTGAATCCAACGGGTGGCCCTGCACTTAACATCAGCTTTGTGCCGTCGGAGACCAATGGAGACACCCTGCTTGATTACAATATGGGTGATGTCGATCCCGATACTTTGGTTGAAATTGGGGGGACCACTTATCAGTTCAGTTTTCAAATGACTGCAGATCTGCCCACGAAGGCCAGCAATGGCGCAGTTCAGGTGCCAGACCAGTTCGAAGGATTCAGCGTAATGGTGGTCGAAGTTCAAGACTATCCGACTGCTGGCGAAGTTACGCGCCTGTTCTTCTTGCCCGATCAAGACGCGACGCAAGCGGAAATGGATTCCTTCGGCAATGGCGCAATTTCCCTTCAAAATGTAGACACCACGACAACTGGGGTAATATGCTTTGCGCAAGGAACATTGATCTTGACCGCTGACGGTAATCGTCCTGTTGAAAGCCTTAGGGTCGGAGATGAGGTCATTACACATGATAATGGACCGATGCCGATTCTATGGATTTCGCATTCAACGCGCAGTTGGCCGGGTAGTTCTGATAGCGAGAAGCCAATCCAGATAAAATCTGGAGCTTTGGGGCAAGGGTACCCTATTCGTGATCTTGTCGTCTCACCGCAGCATAAGATGCTTATTCACGGAGTCTCGGCTGAGCATGAAGAAGTCCTTGCACCTGCAAAGGGCCTGACAGAATTACCGGGCGTGCGTATCATGCACGGTAAACAGGATGTCTCCTACTATCATGTAATGCTTGAAGGTCATGGTCTGCTTGTAGCTGAGGGTGCACTCTCCGAGAGCTTCTACCCTGGAAAGCAGGCGCAACGGACGCTTTCAATATCTCAGCGTATATCACTCGCTTCGGTTGTCCCAAACTTAACTCAGCAAAGCCCAGAAACTGCATATGGCCCTTTTGCTCGCCGTTGTCTGACAGTCGGAGCGACTAAGGCGCGCACCCAAGCCATCTTGAAAAGAGGATATGCATTTGCCCAAAAGGGCGATTACTCAATTGCGGCATGATCGGTCAAGTGGAAGAAAAACGCGGCTGCGCCCCGCACAGCAGAGCTCTGCGTGGAGCGCAGCGAACTCGAAGCGCGAAAAAAGCAGCCATTTGAGCAGATGCAGCGAATTCACACTCTGTCCGCGTTGTGGTCCTTCAACCGACGAAAATGCTGCACGATGCACGAACGGCTGGTCTGGGGAAGCTGCACTGCGGCGTCGGAAGGCCGGTTCAGTGGCCGGTTAGGGCCGTGAGCACCCCACTCAAAATTTTCGGATAGGTGGCCCAACTGTCACACGAGTGAATCTGCTCCGGCTGCTTCCACAGTGCTTCCACGGCGTGTATGCCCAGAACGCAAAAAGCGCCCCAAAGGGCGCTAATGCACTGATACTAAATCAGGATATTGGTTGCGGGAGTAGGATTTGAACCTACGACCTTCAGGTTATGAGCCTGAC
>CBDTUA010000075.1:0-7390 GCA_965363735.1 uncultured Sulfitobacter sp.
GGATTCTAAATTTCGCGAACCAAGTTTTCTCGAATGGCAGTTGTCAGGTCAGACATGCGAAACGGTTTGCCAATCAACACTGTGCGTTCATTCAGAAAACCGATCTGACTGCGGGTGTATCCCGAAACGACGATGTAGGGCACAGCGTCTTCATCCAGCTGTTCCATTATGGTTTTGGCGCTTTGACCATTGAGATTTGCATCAAGAACGGCCCCGTCGCAAGCTGTCGTCTTTAGCAGCTCAAGTCCTTCATCTACCGTCCGCGCAGAGCCCACAACTTCGTATCCCGCGTCCAGAACAGCAAACTCCATATCAGCAGCGATAAGTGCTTCGTCTTCGATTAAAATAATTCGATTGGCCAAGATGTTTGCTCCCTGAAAGATTAGCAGAAATCATGCGTCTCTGGCCATCTCAATGCCCTCCATTGGCGCGGTTAAGACCCAGACCAGTCCCGTTGATGCATATCGAACCTCGACTGCCCCCCCAACGGAGTTTGCTGCCATTTTTTCTATCACTGTCCGCCCGAAGCCTGTCCTCTCAGGAGGTAAAACCGGCGGCCCATCTTGTTCACTCCATTGAATTTGGAATGTGTTAGCGCTTTCGTCAACACTCCATGCAATCTCAACCGACCCAACAGAACCAGACAGTGATCCATATTTAAGCGCGTTGGTCGACAGCTCATGCAAGGCCATCCCGATGCCTTCTGCAGCAGGCGGTGAGACTATGATTTCGGGACCATCAATCCTGACCCGGTTAGTGCGCATTTCCTCGCCAAGGTGGTTGAGCTGTGAACGGGCCAACTCCATGGCACTCACGCCGCCCCAACTGCCTTCCACGATCAGGTTCTGAGAAGCCGAAAGCCCCAGAAGGCGCTGTGAAAAGTGGTCAACAAATTCTTCTGATGAGGAACTCCGGGCGGTTTGGCGCGCCATAGACAGAACAACCGCAAGCAGGTTTTTCGAGCGGTGGTTCACTTCACTCATCAGGAGGCGGACGTGTTGCTCGTATTTTTCACGCTCAGACAGATCGTAAAAGTTACAAACGACACCAAGCCGCCCGTCGGGCATTACAATGCGTTCGATCATCCAGTCGTAGGATTCAACTTCGTCTTTGTCCTGCCTGCGCTCAGTAGTTGATGGTGCATGGTAGGGCTCACCGGTCGCAAGAGTATGTCGGAATAGGGCAACTGCCTCACCTGCAAAATCTACTGGCCAAATGGTCTTCAAAGCTGCTTCAAAATCATGGCCGATCAGTGGGCGAACATTGGCGAAAACCGGCTGTGCGCCGTCGCTCACGTGTGAAAGGCGGAAATCTGCGTCAACGGTGTAAATTCCGAACGGAGAGCGGGCCACGAGGTTCTTGAATGTGTCGTGAGACAATTCCAAAGCCTCAACCATCTTTACGCGGTCTGAAATGTCGATGCCTGAAGGCACAAGATTAACGATCGTTCCATCCGCGTTGCGCAAAGGCGCCAACTGAAAATCTATCCAGACAAGATGCCCGCCGGCAACTTGGATCTGCGTGTCGTAGCGAACGATATGACCATTCTGCGCCCGCGCACAGTCATTGCGTAATTTCTGCCGCGCATCCGGCGAAAAATTCCACCAAAAGCAATCCCAAAACTTTTTCCCAATGACATCTTTGGCTTCTATTCCGGCCGCTTCCAAAGGTGCCTTGTTGGCCTCAACAAGCGTCCCATCGAGTTCTAATATCCCTACAAACGCAAAGAGATTATCGAGCACGCTACGCAGTTTTTGTTCCGCTTCGCGTTTGTGCGTGACGTCGCGATGAACGTTTGAAATGCCAACGATCTCACCAGCTTCTGATCGTATAGGTGCGGCCGTTATCGCAATCGTTCGCAGCCCGCCCAATTTCGTCTGACGTACGGCGTCAAAGTATTTCAGCTCGCTTGTGATGATCTCCGAAATATAGGCCTTAACCCGCTTGGGCCAATTGGGGGGATAAAGGATCTCCATTGATTGGCCGACCACTTCGTCGCGCTCATATCCGTACAGCGTTTTGGCAGCGGCATTCCAATTGGTAATCCGGCCCTCAAGATCAAAGGCAATGACGGCATCCGGCATTGTCGTCACAATAGCTGCAAGGTTTTGCGCGTTCTGTTCTGCGTAGTTCGCTTCAACTTGCGCAAGCTTCCTGGAGGTTACGTTGCGATGGGCGATCAGAGCAAGCCGGTACCCCAGAAGTTCAAAGGGGCGCGCGACCACTTCAAACCACCGCTTTTCGGTCGCAGAATGACACGGGTATTCAGCTAAAAACTCATTTCCATTCGTCAAAACACCAGAGATGCCCCGTTCAATGGACGTTGCGAGGTTATCTCCGTCGGTTGAGCTTTTTTGACAGATGTGAAGGTAGTTTACGCCAAGGCAGTCCGACGCCTGATCGCCACCGTTGGCACAGCTGAATTGCCGCCAGGTTTTGTTCACGCCAATAATAGTCCCGTCCTGCGCGACAATCGCGACACCATCTTGCATGGCATCGATGAAAGGTTGCAGTGTAGACAACTCAGTAGAAGCGTTAAACGTCATCGTTACTGGCTCACTTTGGGGGATTTGGCCAAGGGGAGGTGATTTTGAGAGTTTATGAAGCCTTCGTTAGAACAGGCAACATCATATTAGTCAGATCGTTGTTTCGTGAATCTTCAGACTAACTGCGTACGTCGGGACAGGCATTGATATTATGATTGGGCCTGTGAACTCGCCTTCCAGTCGAGCCGAGGCGACCACAAATTGATAGCGTTTCTGGCGCGCAGCATTCAGTAGACTTATTGACAGATGGCGCAGACGGTGCAGATGGCGCAGATGGTGTTGAAAACCTCTGCTGTTCGTCATCAAATAGTTCATGTCAGATGGCTTTTGACTTCGAGAAGTCATCGCTCATCTAGTTTCAGTGGTACAGCTGATTTAGCGTGCGCAAGCGCCTCTGCCCATAAGCATCCGTCGACATGCTCTATTGCCTTCCGGTGATTTCGACCTTGCCAACAACTTTCGCGCCGCTTTCGGTGGTCATCGTTTGGGCCACAACATCGGCCTGAACAAGGGACGTTGATACGAGCTTCAGATCGTCGCATTTCAGGCTGCCTTTGAGTTTGCCCTCAATGCAGATCTTCTTTGCAGACAATGCGCCGTCGATTGAGCCACTCGGCTGAATAGTGATTTCTTCAGCAGCGACGTCTCCAACTACACTACCTTTTACTTCAACGCTTCCTTCGCTAGAGCTGATATTACCTTCGATTTTCAGATCTTCTTCGATTATTGAGCTTGCCAATTTGAATTCCTCTCGCCTCGATATTGGAAACCTTAGAGCGCATTGAATATTTTGAACACCTCCAACATAGGCGAACATTGGCCGCACCGCGGAATTTGGGCAATTCGGGCCTACTCTGTTGAAAAATTCCGCTTTTGGGCCTGATTGACGCGCTTTTCCGCCATACAGGGCGTTCAGCAGGTTTTTGTGAGAGGCTCGACCGAATTCACTCATGGAGGCTGATAGCTCACCTACTCCATTGTGGGCCTCAATTCAGCCTGGCTTTCGCAGACGCGGCGGTTCAGTCAGAAAAGGCTTGTTTTCAGATTTCTGAGTTTTTCAACAGAAGAGGCCCAATGGAACTAAATGCTGCGCTGTGACCAAGGTCTGCTTCGGCGGCTTTCTATGCCTAGATCGTAACGATGAACGGAGTTGCGGTTGCGGCGATCATACCCACGAACATGGCCCAGACGGCGCTTCTGGTGAATAGCATAAACACAACCGCAACGACCACGACGGCGGCACTTGTGACGTCTGCTGTCATGAGTTGAGAGGCGACGAGAGCTGAAATGACTGAAACTGACAGCCCTTCAAGGAAACGCTCCGTTTTCGCTGTCGGCGTCACATGCGACATGAGAACTGCGCCCGCAATCCGCGTTGCAAATGCAGCGACAGCCATGATCGCGACCATCAGAACGAAGGACCAATCATTCAGCATGGATCATCGCCGCTAAAGTCCCACCGACGACAGCCGCGAGGATGATATTCCAGCCAGTCGGCAAGAGTGGAAGAGTGAAGGCAGAGGTCGCCATGGCTGCTATCGTTGGCAGAACAAGGCCGGACGATCCTCGCAACATTCCCACCGCAGTCGCCGCGAAGAAGCATAGCATGACGGCCCCAAACCCGTAGGCATCGGTGTCGCCTAACAGATCACCACCAAAAGCACCCAAGGCCGTGCTCACGACCCAAGTGAGCCATAGCATCGGCCACCGCCTAGAAGAATCCCGAGATCAGTTTCACCCTTTCGAAGCACTGGCTGGGTATCCGCAAAGTTGGCATCGCTCAGGAATGCAAGAGTGGCGAAACGCTTGGCAACTGGCAGTCGATTTATCCAGCGAGAGAGAGCAGCCCCCATAATCACATGACAGCCACTCACGCTAAGACGACAAAAAACAATGAGACGAACGCGATTGGCTCGTTCAGGAAATCCAGCGCGGCAAAGTGAGCAGTCGCTGTAAAAACAACAAAGCTCATAGCAGTTGCCTGAACCGGACTAAGACCTTGCTCAACAGCGGCGATGCCGAACGCGACGCCGAACGGAATGACGAACAGGCTGACTGGCATTAGGCGGCGCATACCACGAAGGACGGCTGTGCCGGAGAGAGCGACGTCATCAGGTGAGGCGGAGGATACTTTTAAAATTATAACGATATCAGAGGTTAGAAACCACCAAGGGCTGTCGATCAACCCCTATAGGGGTTAGAATGGGAAATGACTTATTCCGAAGGACACCCAATCAGACTTGTCGGTGGACGACTTGCCCTCGATTTTGTCAATACGGCCGACTGGTCACATGATGGACAAGTTGTGCATGAAAAGATCGTTACCAAGACCGACCTTGAAGCATGGTTAAATGCACTCACCGTTGATGCATCGACGTCCGGATTCAAGATATCAGAGCTTTTGGCCTATCGCTTGGAGCTTCGGCGATTACTGACTAACGGAGGCGATCCTTCGGTTCTAAACGCGGTCCAAAACATCAAAATCACACCTGACAGCCCGCCGGAACAAGTGGGCGCGCAACAGCCACTCCAAGCCCTTCTGGCCATTTCCGCCCTTTCCATATTGTTTGACGGGCGTGAACTGCGGCGGCTCAAGATGTGCCCCAGCGACGGCTGCGGCTGGCTGTTTATCGACGAGACAAAGAACGCCCGACGCACTTGGTGTAGCATGGAGACCTGCGGAAATCGTGCGAAGGCCGCTCGGCATTATGCAAGGTCAAAAGCCACGGCATCCTAGAAGCCCCTAGTCTGGCCGGTCGTGCCTCTCGAAAAACAGTAGCAGCCATTGGGCATTGCTCGCTCAACGGAAACTTTTCCCGCACTGCTGCCTGACATGCCAGGCAAAGCGAATGTCTGATGCGCCCCTTTAACTCCATGCAATCATGCTTTCAAATTTTGACGAGAGGGCCGCCCTCTCGTCGCTCTCTCGATAGGCCGCCCGTTTTGCCGCGCGCTTCTTGCGACGCGCAGCAAAACGGGAGCCTTGTTCAAAGGGTTTCCATCGCTGGTGTCGTTTTCACACACCAAGGAGAGCTAGAATGTTTCAATGTTTCCAGAATGTCGGAACACGCTGGGCTAGCGCCTCGCAGGTGTCATTGCGCGTCTCCTTCGTGCGGCCGCAACGGCAGGGTACGTCTTTTCGCCGACGAATCGAGCACAATGATTTGGACCGTCAGCTCGCGACGCACTAAAGCGATTTTCGCCCTTGGGCCGGATGGCAACAGTTGAGCTATGTCGACGATCACGTCGTCAGCCTTTTTGATAGCAGCGGTTTCAGCTGCGACCATTTTCTCGGCTCTCCGCTTCGCTTCGGTTTCCGACCGCAATCGGAGGCGTTTAGCCACCGCGCGGAAGGCTTTTCTCGCTGCCGAATACCCATAGCTCGCCTATCGCAGGGGCGGCGGGGAGGGCTGTCCGATTTTGTCCTTGGACTAGTTCACTTCGATTGCCCGCCCATCGCCATCGGGCGCAAAAACTATCTGTTCGTAGGCTCGCAGATCGGTGAAAAAGCAACCGCCATCGCCTATATCCTGATCGAAACCGACAAGCTGAACGGCGTCGACCCCCAAGCATGGCTGGCCGATACGCTCGCCCGCATCCCGGACTACAAGATCGCCCGCGTCGATGATCTGTTGCCGTGGAATGCCCGGTAAAGGCGGTCAGGCCGGACGCTTACGAATAAGGACGTAGCCAGAGGGATTCAGACCCGATCCTGAGCGGATCGTCCAGCCACTTCGAAACTGATGCCCAAGTGCCTTCGGAAATCTCAAACCGAACTGGCTTTGAGTCTTACTCTGCGGAACGGATGCTCGTTCTTTGATCAGACCGGACGCCATAACATCCACGACCTTCATTGAATTACCCCATCTCTGGGCTCCGGTCGCGCGCGCAGGCGGTGAGCACCGCCCAGGCTATTCATTTTCAGGAATCTCTGCAGCAACACCCTACCGAAATGCTTTCATGTGGGGGAACTGGCCCTTGGCGATGTATGCCTCCTCTACAGCGGTTGATCTGCGGTTCAAAATTTCATTGCGATGAGGATGCCGGCCAAACAAAGCAATAATTTTCCGAACTTCGCGGGCCTGGCTGACCAAAGATGAATAGATCGGACGCAGAGGGATTGGAGCGGCGGCGGCTATTTCTTTACGCAGGCTGATCAGGAGATCGAGACGCTGCAAATGGTCAGAACCTTCGCAATGGCCCAATGGCAAGCCATACACAACCTGAAACCACGGCGTTTCCAGAGAGGAGTAATGACCGTTCGAGAGGCCCTTGATCACCAGCGATAACGCGTAAGGATCCTGCGCATAGGCACGCGCATCGTCACGCCAGACAGAGCGGGAAAACTGATCAAGGATGATGATCAGCGCCAGCCTTCCGTGCGGATTCTGCGCCCAGTGATCAAGGTTGCCCTGAGCTGCCCTCTCGGTGAGATGTGAATAATGCGCGATGATTTTATCATCCGCACCGCCTTGCATCCTCCAGCGCCAATGCGCACCGTGCGCCTGTGCATTAACACTCAAGGAGCGCCCCTCAGGAAACCAGAATTCGAGAACGTCGTCCCATTCCTGGCACTCCTTGACAGCCATCATATCAACGCCACTTCCAAAATACCGGCAAGGAGATTTACCCTCATCGCGCGCATTGCGTTCGCAAGGTAGACGAACAGTTTTCTGCTGCCCGGACAATGAACCCTGTAACAAAAAGTCGCGTCGATGAGGTGTGGGCTCTCGGTTATGTCTGCCAACACATCTATGTAGCGTCCCGCTCCACCCGACGAGCGGGGTTCGAGAGCAGGCGAAGCCCATTCAGCACCACCAGCACCGTGCCGCCTTCATGCCCGA
>CBDTUA010000076.1:0-7387 GCA_965363735.1 uncultured Sulfitobacter sp.
CCCCCCATGGCGGCGGCGCGTTTTCGGGTAAAGATCCGACAAAAGTTGACCGGTCTGCTGCCTATGTTGCCCGCTATCTGGCAAAGAACGTGGTTGCTGCGGGTTTGGCTGACAAATGCACGATCCAGCTAAGCTATGCGATCGGTGTGTCCCAGCCGTTGTCGATCTATTGCGACACCTTTGGCGGTGACGAGGATGTCGCCGATTCAGCGATTGAGCGTGCCATCGGCAAGATCATGGACCTGACCCCACGCGGCATTCGCGAGCATCTGCAGCTGAACAAGCCTATCTACGAGCGGACAGCGGCCTATGGCCACTTTGGCCGGGCACCCGAGGCTGACGGCGGGTTCAGCTGGGAGAAAACCGATCTGGTCGACGCGTTGAAGGCTGCAATTTAACGGAGCTCAGGACGTAGGCGGCATTTTTCTTACCGCTAAACTGCCAAAAACTTGACGGACCTTCGGCAGTGTCGAGGGTCCGTTTTTCGTTTAAACTAAAGGGCTGCGGATCATCGTTACGCATTAACGCCAGCCAATGAATGCGGTTGGAACGGCGAAGGCGGTTTAGCGCTTTTGCCAGCTTGACCCGCGGTCGCTTTGAATTTGGCAGCACGAAGGGTTGGATGGCCTTCCTACTCTTGCAGGGCGACAAGGTAATCCAGGTTTGGTTGCAGGAAATTTTAAGCGCATCTGTGTTGGTCGTAGTGCAGTTGCGCGGAGAGAGGCGGATCAGCTCAAGCGCCACAAGCCCTGTGCCGTTATGCAGGCTGTAATCGACAAAGTTCAAATCGAAGCTGTCAGTCTCAAGAATTTCTGACAATTTATGGAGGGACGTGACATCGGACACGTCAAAACAGGGCTAGAGACCAGAGCAAAGCCGGGCAATCCGGTGACGGTCAAATCGTTCGTCAACCAGCATTAAAACTCGGGACCAGTCAGGCAGGTTTCCGGTGATCGGCTTGTCTTGGAACATGGTCATCTGGCCTGATTTGCTTCCGATGGCCCAAGCCTTGCATCCCTAGCTTGATGCCGGGTTAAAGCGAGCCGTTGCGCTGGGGCAGGTGTCAGGCTAAAGGCATCCGCATGACAGATCCCATACGCCCCCGCCGAAATTTCTATGGTCGCCTCAAAGGCAAATCCCTCAAGCAAAGCCAAAAGGGCTATATTGAGGAAGACCTTGATGCGCTGTCCCCCGGTCCCGTCAATTGGGAGGCCAACCCGTCGCGCACGCCGCTTGATTTGCCAACACTGTTCGATGGCAAACCTGTCTGGCTTGAGATCGGGTTTGGCGGCGGAGAGCACATGGTGCATCAGGCCGCGCAAAATCCTGATTTGGGGATCATCGGTTGTGAACCTTACATCAACGGCGTTGCGATGCTGTTGGGGAAAATCCGGCGCGCCGGGGTAAGTAATGTCGCAATCCATCCGGGCGATGCGCGCGATATCTTTGACGTCCTGCCCGAAGCGTCGATCGATCGTGCGTTTCTGCTGTATCCCGATCCTTGGCCCAAAACACGCCATCATCGGCGCCGCTTTGTCACGCCGGAGCATCTGGAGCCGTTAGTGCGGGTGCTGAAACCCGGCGCGATATTTCGCGTGGCGACAGATATCGAGGATTATGTGCGCCAGACGCTGGAACAGGTGCCCCGCCACGGGTTCGATTGGCTCGCCGAGCGCCCGGCGGATTGGAAAGAGCCGTGGGATGACTGGATTTCCACCCGCTATGAGCAAAAGGCCCTGCGCGAAGGCCGTGTGCCACATTATCTGACGTTTCGAAAACGCTGACAGGGTGCTGACGGCCCCCGGACACCCATAGAGATTAATGAGCTAGTAGAAGATAGGGCCCGCGGTTATGGACGGCGCCTGCGGGCTGGTTTATGACGGCGTTCAGAATTCAGATTGAGGGTTGCCCCATGTCCAGTCACGCCACGCCTATTCCCATGACCTCGTCTGCTTGCGGACCCCTGAGCGGTGTGGCCGAAGTGCCGGGGGATAAATCCATCTCTCACCGGTCTTTGATTTTGGGCGCGATGTGTGTGGGCGAGACCACGATTAGCGGCTTGCTAGAGGGCGATGACGTTCTGGACACGGCCCGCGCGATGCGCTCGTTCGGGGCCGAGGTCACGGATTTGGGCGGCGGCAATTGGTCTGTGCATGGGGTTGGTGTTGGCGGCTTTGCCGAGCCTGACGGCGTGATTGATTGCGGAAATTCCGGCACCGGTGTTCGGCTGATCATGGGCGCAATGGCGACATCGCCGATCACCGCGACCTTTACGGGAGATGCCAGTTTGAACGGTCGGCCCATGGCGCGGGTGACGGTTCCGTTGGCACTGTTTGGCACGCAAGCTGTCGGGCGCAAAGGCGGTCGGTTGCCGATGACAATCGTCGGTGCAGCCGAGCCTGTTCCGGTGCGCTATGTGGTGCCGGTTCCGTCTGCGCAGGTGAAGTCGGCCGTATTGTTGGCGGGTTTGAACGCGCCGGGCAAGACGGTGGTGATCGAGGCCGAGGCCACGCGCGACCATACCGAGCGGATGTTGGCGGGATTTGGGGCCGAGATCACGGTCGAGAATACGGATGAAGGTCGGGTTATCACCCTGACCGGTCAGCCAGAGTTGCAGGCCCAGCATGTGGATGTGCCACGTGATCCCTCATCTGCCGCGTTTCCGGTTTGTGCGGCGCTGATTGTGCCGGGGTCCGACGTCCTGGTACCTGGAATTGGTCTGAACCCGACGCGGGCCGGGTTGTTCACCACGCTGCGCGAAATGGGTGCCGATCTGACCTATGAAAACGAGCGCACCGAGGGCGGTGAACCAGTCGCCGATTTACGGGCTAAATTTTCACCGGATATGAAGGGTATCGAAGTGCCGCCCGCCCGCGCGGCGTCGATGATTGACGAATACCCGGTCCTGTCTGTGGTTGCGTCTTTTGCCCAAGGCCAAACCATGATGCGGGGCGTCAAAGAACTGCGCGTGAAAGAAAGCGACCGAATTGATGCGATGGCCAAAGGTCTGCGTGCCAATGGGGTCGAGGTTGACGAAGGTCCTGATTGGTGGGCGGTTACCGGGCTGGGGCATGGAAACGTCCCCGGTGGCGCTACCTGTGCTAGCCAGTTGGATCACCGTATTGCGATGTCTTTTATGATCTTGGGCATGGCGGCCAACGCACCGGTAAGCGTAGATGACGGTGCGCCGATCACGACGTCTTTCCCGATATTCGAGCCGCTGATGGCGCAGCTAGGTGCCAACGTCGCACGAGGCACCGCATGATGGACGGCTTTACTGTCGCCATTGACGGGCCTGCGGCGGCTGGCAAGGGGACGGTTTCTCGTGCGGTTGCCGAACATTTCGGCTTTGCGCATTTGGACACGGGGCTTTTGTACCGTGCTGTTGGCGCTAAGGTGCTCGAGGGGATGTCGGCGGAAGAGGCTGCATTGACCCTTGTTGCGCATGATCTGGAGAATGACCAGTTGCGCACCAACGCTGTGGCCGAGGCCGCCAGCAAAGCCGCTGCGATCCCCGCAGTGCGTGCCGCCTTAGTGGATTTTCAGCGCAGTTTTGCAATGCGGGCCGGGGGTGCCGTTCTGGACGGGCGCGATATTGGCACGGTGATTTGCCCCGATGCGCAGGTAAAGCTGTTTGTCACCGCCACATCAGAGGTCCGTGCAAAACGCAGGTTCGCAGAACTGACGGCAAAAGGCTTTGACGTGACATTCGACGATGTGTTGGCCGATGTGGAAGCACGCGATGCACGCGACAGCACCCGTTCCGAAGCCCCGTTAAGGCCCGCGCCAGATGCTGTCGAGATGGATACATCGACCATGGATATCAGCGCCGCCGTGGCCCGTGCGATCGAATTGATCTGCGCGCGCTTGGGGGCCTAGACCTTTTTTCACTACCGGATGCCGGCCAGCAAAGATATTTGCCTGCAGGTGGAACTGTCGCGTGATCTAGTGCGTTCTTATATTGACTGCCGCGTCATTAATGATGGCGGCTGCTCAATGTGAATATAAGGAATATCATCATGAAAACCGCACAAGACTATTTGGACGACGCCAACGCAGTTGTCCCGAAAATGGACGCAAAAGATGCGATCGCAAAACATGCCGAGGGCAAAGGCCTATTCATTGATGTGCGCGATTCATCCGATATCGCTGAAAGCGGCTCCATCAAGGGTGCGCACCGTGTACCGCGTGGCATGATCGAATTTCGCGCGGACCCCAAAGTTGAATCGCTGTACAACCCGATCTTCAAGAAAGACGCTGAGATTTATTTAATCTGCGGTGCGGGTGGGCAAGCGGCGCTGTCAGGTAAAACCCTACATGATATGGGTTATACCAACGTGACCAACATCGGTGGTTTCCCCGGCTGGAAAGACGCGGGCGGGCCTACAGAGGCCTAACGAATTAGCGTCTAACTTTGACGAACTAGGAATGTAAAAGGGCCCCCTCGAATTGGGGCCCTTTTTACGTGTTCCGGACTGGCGGTATTATCGGGCCTTCAGGAGTATGCACCTGCTGAATAGGTTAGTTCGTAGCTGTGGCTGTATAGTTCAAAGACGATGCCAAAGGGGTCTTCAACATAAACCATGCGGTAGGGTTTATCGTCGGGGAAATACTCTCGTACTGGCATGCGTTGTTTCCCTCCGGCGGCCACAATTTTTTCCAGCAGATCTTCTAGGTTCGGATCTTGAATAGCAAAGTGGAACGTTCCGTGCCGGCGAAAGTTTAGGTTCTCGGACGGGGCTTGATTCCCTTCAAATTCGAAAAGCTCGAACCCGATCCGGTCAGCTGTGGCAAGGTGTGCAATCCGCATACTGCCCCAGCCCGGACCAAAAACATCGGTACACATCTGGCCGATGTCGCTGTTGTCTTCGGTAATCTTGGTGGGCTGCATGATTACGTAAAAGCCCAGTACATCGCTGTAGAACTTGATCGCGGCGTCAAGGTCTGGAACGGATAGCCCGATGTGAGAGAATGTGCGTGGTGTCGGTGTCATGATTTGTCCTGTTCTAATGGGTGGGGCAGATATAGTTGGCCAATGGTTTGATTAAAAATTATCATCTGATATGATTTCGATAATTAAACGGAATGCTCTGATGTTGAATGCAACCTGGTTGGAAAGCTTTACGACGCTATGTGAGGTTGGCCATTTTACGCGCGCAGCGCAGCGTCTAGGAATGACCCAGCCCGGCATTTCGCAGCATCTTCGCAAGCTTGAGGCGCAGGTCGGTGCGCCGCTGATTTCACAGGACGGCAAGTCGTTCACAGTGACCCCGGCGGGAGAGGCGGTTTTAGCGGTTGGAAAGGCAAGGCGCGCGCAAGAGCAGGACTTGCTTGAGGCAGTTAAAGTCGATGACGCAAACACGGGCGAAGTAAGCGTGGGCTGTTCGGGCAGCGTCGCGATGTGGGTCTATCCACAGCTGCTTGACCGGATGGAGCAGGCACCAAACCTGACTGTCCGGGTAACCGCCGCGCCACAGGGCAGTATCGTTGCGGGGGTTTTGAACGGTGATCTGGATTTGGGCGTTGTCATCGGTCAGGTCGATCACCCGCGATTGCAGGCAACCCCGCTTGCCCAAGAGGAATTATGCTTGGTGCTGCCATCGGAATTTGCGGGAACCGACGTAACTTTGAAAAGTTTGAATGACCTTGGCTTTGTGGCGCACCCAGATGGGTTCACCTATGCGGACGACCTGTTGTCGATCAACTTTCCGGATGAATATCGCGGTGCTGATCGGCTAACAGTCAGGACCTCTATCAACCAGATCGGCCAGATACCGATTCCGGTGGCGCGGGGCCTTGGTTATACGATCCTTCCCAGATCAGGGGTCGAGGCATTTTCTGATCAGCACAATCTTGCGATCGTTGAACTCCCACAAAGGCGGTAT
Source organism: uncultured Sulfitobacter sp. (assembly GCA_965363735.1). Classification (GTDB taxonomy): domain Bacteria; phylum Pseudomonadota; class Alphaproteobacteria; order Rhodobacterales; family Rhodobacteraceae; genus Sulfitobacter. The sequence continues at coordinate 5,886 of CBDTUA010000076.1, forward strand.
AATCCGCTTTGGCTGATCTCTCGGCAGGGGCGGTCAGAGTTTGCGCGGGTTCGGGCGGTAGCAATGCTTTTAGAAGCCGCAATCAAAGCCTTGGCCGGTAGCGGTTGATGAAATTCAGGCGCGCCAACGGCGGTCCGAGCGTGCCGAAAGCGGGCGATAGTTAACTTCGTTTCAATATCGTGCTGCCCGCCATTATCTGACGGGCGCGTACACGCCACCATACTTGCGTCGCCTGCACAAATCTTTTATACGCGCGATTGTCTAAGGGGCGGATACACGTTTCGGGCGCGATATATCAGGCAGGGTCGGATTCATCCGGCCCTCTTTGTTTTGCGAACGGAATCCATCACGGACGACATTTTTAATCACAGACCGGCGGAGACAACCGCGCGGCCAGAAACCAAATGCTAAAGGAAAATCAAGCTACATGGCTATGAACTCAATGGAAGACTTCGAAGCACTTTTGGAAGAAAGCTTTGAAATGGACACGCCCGAAGAGGGCTCTGTTGTCAAAGGCAAGGTAATCGCGATTGAAGCGGGCCAAGCCATTATCGACGTAGGCTACAAGATGGAAGGCCGCGTCGAGCTGAAAGAATTTGCCGAACCAGGCGAAGCTCCCAAAGTTGAAGTCGGCGACGAAGTCGAAGTGTTCCTTCGTCAGGTCGAAAACTCCCGTGGCGAAGCTGTTATCTCTCGTGAGATGGCGCGCCGTGAGGAAGCTTGGGACCGTCTGGAAAAAGCCTACGCCGCAGAAGAGCGCGTTGAAGGCGCTATCTTTGGTCGCGTTAAAGGTGGCTTTACTGTTGATCTGGGCGGCGCTGTTGCGTTCCTTCCCGGCTCGCAAGTTGATGTGCGCCCCGTGCGCGATGCTGGCCCATTGATGGGTCTGAAGCAGCCGTTCCAAGTTCTGAAAATGGACCGTCGTCGTGGCAACATCGTTGTATCGCGTCGTGCGATCCTTGAAGAATCACGTGCCGAACAGCGTGCCGAAGTCATTGGCAACCTGACCGAAGGTCAGGAAGTTGACGGCGTGGTCAAGAACATCACCGAATACGGTGCGTTCGTTGATCTGGGCGGCGTTGACGGCTTGCTGCACGTCACAGACATGGCATGGCGCCGTGTGAACCACCCATCCGAGATCCTGACAATCGGCGAGACCATCAAGGTTCAAGTCATCAAGATCAACAAAGAGACGCACCGCATCTCCTTGGGCATGAAGCAGTTGCAAGAAGATCCATGGGATCTGGTTGCTGGCAAGTACCCACTGGAATCCACGCACACCGGTCGCGTTACCAACATCACCGATTACGGTGCATTTGTTGAACTTGAGCCTGGCGTTGAAGGTCTGGTTCACGTGTCCGAAATGTCTTGGACAAAGAAGAACGTACACCCAGGCAAGATCGTTTCCACGTCTCAGGAAGTCGAAGTCATGGTTCTGGAAATCGATGGTGCCAAGCGCCGCGTTTCCCTTGGTCTCAAGCAGACCATGCGCAACCCATGGG
>CBDTUA010000077.1:0-7353 GCA_965363735.1 uncultured Sulfitobacter sp.
AGAGTGGTGGTACGGTTCAGCTTGAAGTTTGATCGGCTGTAGAGGTGGCGCTCCGCGTTGAAGTGGTTGTGGACTGAAGCGTGGACTGTAACGAATTTCTGCAAAGTCCGCATGCTCCGGAACCGCTGCATGGCCCGTTCTCTTCGTCTAAATGGTTGGTGTTAATCCTCGGCTCGATTGTTGAGCCAGCGGCCAGTTTCCTGTTTGTCCACGTTGCCGATGACCTTCATCGCCGCGCCGTAGGAACGTAACTTGTCGGTGACGAAGAAATGTGTGCGGCCATGGTGTTTCATGGTTTTCCTGAGGAATTCCAAGGCTGCTTTGCGATCACGACGTTTTGTGACAAAGCTTTCCAGGACTTCCCTTTAGTGATCCACAGCCCGCCAAAGATAGTGCGTCTCGCCGTTAATCTTCACGAACACCTCGTCCAGGTGCCATTGCCAGTTCGAATATGCGCGCATCTGGCTGACCCTTTTCTTGCGGATCTCTGCGGCAAATATTGGGCCAAATCTGTTCCACCAAAATCGAACCGTTTCGTGGCTGATATCGATGCCGCGTTCGTGCAAAAGGTCCTCCACATTCCCAAGCGAAAGCGGGAAACGAACATACATCATGACGGCCAGACGGATGATCTCTGAGCTCGTCTTGAAGTAGCGAAAGGGACTGCGTTTTGTCATCCCGCGACGCTAATTGCTCGCCCTCCCCGCCTCAACAAGTTTTCCTTTGACAGTGCCCTCACCGATGCAAGTTTCGCGAAAGTGAGCGTCAGGAATTTTCTTATAGTGGCAAAAAAATTTACTGATTTTGGATAATAGCACTTTCCCATTCACGAATAAAAATTTGCTGCTTGAACCGATCAAGATAAGTCATCAAAGCGGGTTCGAGGCTGATGGACGAACGGCCACTGGTGCCTTGAAAATCATCAAGCGATGGCAAAGGAAAATCCTCGGCGGAGCCTTCAGATTGCAGGCCGATCAGGTGGCTTACGAAAGATTCAGCCAAGATCGGGTCCGATGCAGATTTTGACACGAGTGCGGATCGCATCATTGTCGTCGGAAAATCGGAGGGCAGGATAACGGTCAACACGTCTTCGGTGTCTGCGCGCGCAAGTGCGTAGCTGCCCAACACATTGTAGGCTACCAGAATGCGCCCCTCTGCGAGGTCATCAATCATCGCGCCCGAACAACAATAGAGCTGCACGTCAAGGCTGCCTATCACCTCCATTAGACGCCAAAAAGTTTCGGACGCGCGTGCGTCTTGCGTTGCAAACAGGTACCCCAATCCCGACAGGCGCACGTCGTAGGTGCCGACCTTTCCGTCAAAAAAGTCGACGTTGGCACGCAGGACTTCGATCAGGTCCTGGCGCGAGGCAGGTATCGGCAATCCGTCAAACGCGGCGGTGTTGATGACGATGGCGGCAGGCTCCGTGGTGAACGCGAATAGGCTGCTGCGCCATTGCGCCCAGTCCGGATGCTCCTGCCCCTCCAACCGCTGCGCAAAGCCGTCATTGGTCAGCTTGAGTTGCAGATCCATCGCGCTTGAGATGACGACGTCGAATTGGTCCGGGTTTTGGCGGAACAGATCGTCCAGATCGGCCGTGCCGGTGACAAGGTATTCAACGGAGACATCGGGTCGCTGTGCGATGAAACTCTCGATAATCGGGACAAAGAACGACGTGTCGGTGCTGGATAAAATCCGCAGGGATTGCGGCGCACTTTTGGACCCGAAAACCCGTCGATCCTCCCAGTCTTGCGCATAGGACAACACGGGCAAGACAGACAAAATTAGAATTGCAAAGTAACGCATGCGCCGCCTTCCGATCTGTTGGACAAGACCATCATGCCGTTGTGAGCCGTTGCCACGTCTTGCGCAATTGTCAGCCCAAGTCCGGATCCGATGTGACCTTCGGTATCGCCGCCGCGGACAAACCGTCCGGCGAGCTTGTCGATCTCATCGGCCAGGAACCCGCGACCTTGATCAAGAACCTCAACCGAAATGCTGGAACTCGTTCGGACGCGGATCGTGATCGACGTATCCGCCGGCGCGTATTTGAGCGCGTTGTCGATGAGGTTGCGAAAGGCGTTTTGCAGCAGGACCGGATCGCCCCGTATGATCGCGGGTGCGGTGCTTTCAAGGTGAATTGCCACATCGCGCATGTCCGCCACAGGCGTCATCCGTTGAACGAGGTCACGCAATAGCCCATCGAGTTCGACGTCGTCGCGCTCAAGGTTCTCGGCGCGAAAGGTGACCATCGCATGATCCAGCAACTGCCCCGCCGCGCGTGAGCTTTCATCAATCGCGCGCATCATGGAGCGTAGGGCGTCGCGGTTTTCCTGTGTCTCCACCCGCTGGAACGTGGCCTCAGCATAAGAACGGACAGTGGCCAGTGGGGTGCGGACACGGTGTGCCGCCTCGGCGATGAAGTCTTCGGATTGTTTGAGGGATTGGTCCAAGCGCGACATCAGCGTGTTCAGCGACCCAACCAGTGGCACCATTTCAGAGGGCACCGGTTTGAGGAACGGGCTGAGGTCCTGTGGTCCGCGCCGTGTGACGGACATAGTCAGACGGCTCAGCTGGCCAATGGTCGCGGATGCCGCCCAAAACGCCAGTGCCGTGGCAAGGGCAAAGAAACCCGCCCCGAACAAGGCGACGTTGCGCGAAATTCTATTGAGCGTTTCAGCCAGCGCGTCTTGGGTTTGTGCCACGCTGACAGAGACCTGTCGCGGCGTGTCGATCCCAATCAAAGTACGGCTCGCGGTGGCGACGCGAATGGTGGCGTTGTCGTATTGTGTCGAAGTGAACAGGCTTTCACCGACCGAGACAGGAAGCACTGCGCCCAAACCATCGTAGCCGGACAAGAGCGCTCCGTCCTCGTAGATGGCGTAGAATACGCGGTCGTCGGCCGATGTGCTGAGCATGGACAGGGATGCGTAGGGAAAGTCCAATTCAACAGCGCCGTCGCGCAAGATAGCGGCGTCAAGAATAGAGGACACCGACGCGCCGAGAATGTTGTCCTGTCCCTCTTGTGCGATCTGGGCGGCATAGCCCCGCACAACGACGAACATCAGGATCGCAAGAAGTGCCGCCCCGCCCGTCAGGATTAATGCTAGCCGATTGCGAAGCGATCCAACGACGACAACGTTATCCGTCATGGTCGAGCCTGTAGCCTAAACCGCGCAGGGTTGTGATCTGAACGCTTGACCCTTCGAGATGTTTGCGAAGCCGCCCGATATAAACCTCGACCGCGTTTTCAGACACGTCGTCATCGTAGGAAAACAGCCGGTCCACCAGCTTTTGCTTTGAGAAAACCTGTCCCTTGGCGTTCATCAAAAGCTCTAGCAATCGCAGCTCCCGGTTGCGCAGGTTGATGGTTGTGCCTTTGACGTTCAGGTGTCCTCCAACAGGGTCAAACTCGACGTCACCCAAGCGGGTTGCTGTTTGCGCCGTGCCGGTCTTGCGGCGCAACACCGCGCGGCAGCGGGCCTGCAATTCGGCGTGATCGAATGGCTTGGTGACGTAATCATCCGCGCCAAGATCAAGCATGCTGATTCGATCTGACACCTGACTGCGCGCTGTCAAAACGATAACGGGCGTGTCGTTATTGCCGGCGCGGTGCTGTTTGAGGAAGCTGCGGCCATCGCCATCCGGCAACATAATATCGAGCAGGATAAGGTCGTATTCACCTGCCTGAGCGAACTCCACAGCGTCGCTAATTTTTGCAGCGTGATCAACCTGATGCCCGTCCAGACGCATGCGGGAACAGATGGCGTTCGCCAGCTCCAGATTATCTTCGACGAGGAGGTATTTCATCGTGCTCTTTGTCCTTTCTGCGGCAGGTGACAGGTTTATGTCAGGTTGATGTGATTGTCTCTGCCGACAGAGCCGTGAGGAGAACGGTTATCAAATGGGAGACGACAATGACAACTTTTAAGATGGGCCGACGTGCCCTGATCGCGACGGCTGTTGCGACGCTTGGCCTTGGAACGCCTGCTTTTGCGGATGGTCACCAAATGCTCGACAGCATCCATTTCTTGATCCCCGGCGGCGCCGGCGGCGGCTGGGATGGCACAGCACGCGGCACCGGTGAAGCCCTGACCAGCGCGGGTCTGGTCGGCACAGCGTCTTACGAAAACATGTCCGGTGGCGGCGGCGGCACAGCCATCGCCTATCTGATCGAAAACGCCGAAAGCAACTACGGCACGTTGATGGTCAATTCGACCCCTCTCGTGATCCGTGGCCTGACGGGCGAAATTTCCCAGACCTACCGCGATCTGACCTTGGTGTCGGGGACAATCGGTGATTACGCGGCCCTGGTGGTCGGCAAAGACAGCCCGATCAATTCAATGGATGATCTTCTTGCGGCTTACGACGCAGATCCAAACGGCACGCCCGTTGGCGGTGGCTCTGTTCCAGGTGGGCTTGATCACATCGTCGCGGCGATGGTGATGCAGGCAGCGGGTCGTGATCCCCTTGACGTGAACTACATCCCGTATGACGCAGGCGGAACCGCAATGGCAGCATTGCTGTCCGGTGAGATCAAGGCGCTGTCCACTGGTCTGTCCGAAGCGATTGATCTGTCCGAAGCAGGCGAAGTCAAAATCATCGGCGTCACCTCACCCGAGCGAGTTCCCGCGTCGCCAGAGTCCATGACGATGATGGAACAAGGCATCGACACAACCTTCGTCAACTGGCGCGGTTTCTTTGCTGCCCCGGGGCTTCCTGCGGAAGACCTGGCTGCCTATCAAGCCACAATCGCTGCGATGTATGACACCGAAGAATGGGAAGCTGTGCGCGCCCGTAACGGTTGGGTCAACATCCACAATCCCGGCGACGACTTCCGCACGTTCCTTGATGACCAAGAGCAGGTTATCGGCGATCTGATGCGTCAACTGGGCTTCCTTTAACCACATCGAAGCGGGCGGCGCGCATCACGCGCCGCCCGCTTCATATTGCAAAATTTGGGGGATTGGTCGCATGGCCTTGGATCGTTGGATCGCACTTGTTCTGCTGAGCATTTGTTTACTTTATGGCTACATCGCGTGGTTCACGATGGACGCCAACCTTGCGCCCTTCATGCAGCGCAAACCGATCTGGCCCAGCACCTTTCCGAAAGTCCTGTCGATATTCGGTATTCTGTTGTCCCTCGTCGTCCTGCTCGGCCTTGAAAAGGGCGAACACGTGATCGGCGATATCGATTACCGCCGCCTGACGGACTACAAACTCGGGCAGGCGATCCTGATGCTGGCGCTGATGGTGGCCTATGCCCTGTGCCTTCGCCCGTTGGGATTTCTCGGATCGACCACCGCATTTCTTGTCACCGGATCGTTCATCTTAGGCGAACGCAAATGGCACGTGATGATTCCTGTGTCGCTGCTGACGGCGGGGATCGTCTGGTATCTCGTGCAGGAAATCCTCGGAATTTTTCTGCGTCCATTGCCATTCTTCTTGGGGAACTGATCACATGCTCGAAGGAATTCTGATTGGTCTGCAAACGGCCCTGTCGCTTCAAAACATTCTTATGGTCATCGGGGGTTGTTTGATCGGTACGTTTATCGGTATGCTGCCCGGTCTTGGGCCGATGTCGATCATCGCGATCATGATCCCGATTGCCATTTCGCTGGGCGATCCATCCGCCGCACTGATCCTGCTCGCGGGTGTGTATTACGGCGCGATCTTTGGCGGGTCGACATCGTCAATCCTTCTCAACGCGCCCGGTGTCGCGGGTACTGTCGCGTCAAGCTTTGACGGCTATCCGATGGCGATGCAGGGCAAAGCGGGCAAGGCGCTGACGATTGCGGCCATCGCCAGTTTCGCGGGCGGCACGATCGGTGCGATATTGCTGATGGTTTTCGCGCCCATGCTGAGCTCTGTCGCACTGCTGTTCCATTCTGCGGAATACTTCGGTCTGATGATCGTCGGACTGTCGGCCATTGCGGCCTTTGCAGGAAACGGTCAGGTCGCCAAGGCGCTGTTGATGACGGTTTTGGGTCTGATGATGGCAACCGTCGGTCTGGGATCGTTGTTCAACACGCCCCGCTTCACCGGCGGCATGATGGAACTGCAATCAGGGTTCGGCTTTGTCACATTGGCGATGGCGATGTTCGCCCTGCCAGAGGCAATATTCCTTGTCCTGAAGCCAAAAAATTTGGGCGACAGCGGCGGCGAAATCAAAGATTTGCGCATTACCCGCGCAGAGGCACGCGCCATCGCGCCTGTCATCGGACGCCAGTCCATTCAGGGCTTTTTCATCGGTGTTTTACCAGGGGCTGGAGCGACAATCGCATCGTTCTTGGGCTACGCTGTCGAGCGCAACATCGCTCCAAAACACGAACAGGACGAATTCGGCAAGGGGTCGATCAAAGGTCTTGCAGCACCCGAAACCGCCAACAACGCGGCGTGCACCGGATCGTTCGTGCCACTGCTCACGCTTGGCATCCCGGGGTCCGGCACGACGGCCATTCTACTTGGCGCGTTGATCGCACTGAACGTCACACCGGGGCCACGGCTGATGATAGACGAGCCGCAGATTTTCTGGGCTGTCATCATGTCCATGTTCATCGGCAACCTTGTCTTGTTGATTCTGAACCTGCCACTGATCCCCTATATCGCCAAAGTCCTCGCAATCCCGCGCAATTATCTGATCCCGTTCATCTTGTTTTTCACTCTGATGGGCGCGTACATCGGGCAGAATAACGCCACCGAATTGCTGTTGCTCGTCGCCTTCGGGATTTGCGGCATCGCGTTGAAATTTGCGAATTTTCCGCTGCCGCCGCTTCTCATTGGCTTTATCTTGGGAAGTATGATGGAAGACAATTTCGCCCGCTCGATGCAGCTTTATGGTGGGGTATCTTTCATCTGGGAACGTCCGATGACATTGGGGCTTCTGATAATCGCTGTCTTGCTGGTCTTGTTGCCAGGTATCCGAGCGCTGCGCCTGCGCGCGAAGGGCGTATGAATGTTTCGCCGCTGAGGCATAACTGGCGAGTGCGAGAAGTTGCTTGCTGCGAGCGGCTAGCTGTGCCGGCTCGATGGCGTGACACAGAAAAAGTCTCTTGAACAGTGAAGTCCATAAGCAATTGAAGGTATTCACGTAGTTCTCAAATATAGTTGCGGGCACAAAGGAGAGCGTCAGCTTCGTCCTTAGTGCATTTCTTACCGCAGAGCGCCGCGAATGCCTTCTTTCTGTCCAAGTGCTTTTCACTGCGATTCAGCCAGTTGAAAGCGGCCATTGACTAGATGGCGGACAAGGTCGGCATTGTTTGCACACAAGACATTTATTCGCGCCGCAGCGAATGTCTTGTGTGGATGGCTCCTGCATAGCAAGACATTTTTGATCAGATTTGTGCATTTGTC
>CBDTUA010000078.1:0-7257 GCA_965363735.1 uncultured Sulfitobacter sp.
TGTCAGCAACATCCAGGTTGGTCTGCATCTGGATCATTTGGTTTCTCCCGACCTTCTGGGGGGCGATGCGTGCCCGTTCCCCAGGGTTTCGATTAAGTTGGTCTGCCCTTAGCGGGCATCTCGTTCGTGCGTTTGGCCCCTGCGCCCCTCAGAGTCAAGGGAAACAAGGGCATCACGCCCGAACGGGCAGTGCTTTAGGCCTCAGCGGCTTCCAGCACTTCCCAACGTTTGGTTTTCGACTTTGGTGCACATTCGATGATGCGAACGCTGTCGCCCACTTTGAATGTGTTGTTCTCATCGTGAGCCCGGTACTTTTTGGACTTACGGATGGTCTTTTTCAGAACCGGGTGGGTAAAGCGACGCTCGACCGATACGGTTACTGTTTGTGCGTTGGCATCGCTTGTCACGGTGCCTGTCAGGATACGTTTGGGCATACTCTCAGGCTCCTATTATTCAGCAGAAGCCGCGGTTGCGGCTTTCTGGTTGAGAACGGTTTTGACACGTGCAACGTCACGCTTAACGGTCTTCAAACGTGCGGGGTTTTCCAACTGGCCAGTGGCTTGCTGAAAACGCAGGTTGAAAGCTTCTTTTTTCAGGTTAACAAGTTCATCCCGAAGCTGGTCGGGTGTCTTGTCGTGTAGTTCCTTGGCGTTCATCGCCTGTTCCTTTCGACATCACCAGTAGGCCCCTTATGGGTGACCATGATTCTGGTGGAGTTCATGTGAAAGGTTCCTCTATAGCCGTTATAGCCGCTTGGCAAGCAACAGTTGTGCAAAACCTATCGCCACCCTGCCCCACCTCATATAGAAGATGCCTTATGTCACAAATAGAATCCCTTTTCGTCACCCGCCTGTACCGCGCCCCCTTATCCGAGCATGGCAAACCCGTGGACCCGTCCGAGCTTGAGGCCGCATGCCTAAGCATTGCCGAGGATGACGAGGCAGGCCAGCAATGGTGCGATGAGAATGATTTTCCCGGCTATACCAGCTATGCCTCGCTGACCGACCTGCCTTGGCGTTTTCCGATTTTCAAGACAGTCAAGAAAGCGTTGGATAAACACGTCAAGGCCTTCGCCAAGGATCTCGCATTCGATCTGGATGGTCGAAAGTTAAAGCTGGAAGATATCTGGATCAACATCCTGCCCGAGGGCGGCATTCACACCGCGCACATCCACCCCCATTCGGTGATCTCGGGCACGACCTATGTCGCAATGCCCGAAGGCACGAGCGCGCTAAAGCTGGAAGACCCGCGCCTGCCGATGATGATGGCCGCACCCGGTCGGATGAAAGACGCCCCGCAGGAATTGCGCCAGTTTGTCTATGCCAAGCCGGTGGTCGGTGATGTACTGCTATGGGAAAGCTGGCTGCGCCATGAAGTCCCTATGAACATGGCCGAAGAAGACCGCATCTCGGTTTCGTTCAACTACGCTTGGGGCTAGCCGTCTTGCGCGCCGCTTCCTGTTCCTTCACGGCGGCTTTCTCTTCCTTGGTCAGCTTGTTGCCCCACTGATTGTTGGACAGGCCAAGATCATCCGGCATCGGCTTGGTCTTGCCCTTTTTGATGGTGCCACCTTTGTTGAGGAACTGCTGGATGAGGTCTTCGTCGGTCGTTGGTTTGGGAACTTGTTTCATTTGAGGGGCCTTTGTGTGGGTGGTCTCTTTCAAACTTACTTAGACACCAATGGCCGCGATAGCCAGACTACGCCTCTATTTGAACGAAACACCGCTTCTATTCCAAGGTGGAAGTGGAATGCGCCTTAACTTTGCGGAAGTTCAACACTGCATTACCCCCAATTGACGCACAATTGGTGCCCCCGCTATAGTTTAGAAAAACTACTCCCAGGACAAGCCGCAACAAAGCCCCCCTGCCCAGCAAATAGATCAATGTTGCTCCGTTTAGATGCGTGCAAGAGATTCTACATTTGCAAATGCAGCGTTAGGTTGGGCTAGCATTATTACTTCCGCCTTAACTTAGATATGGCTTGGAAAAGGTGCTTAGTCCCCGCAGACTTCCAGACAAAAACTAGTGCCACAATTGACGCTAATACAGCGCCTAGACCACGACCCGACAGGAAAAACATGTCAAACTCGGCATCGCGTATAAGGGATAGAAACTCCAAGATAGATTCCTCCTTTTAAAGAAAATCTATCAATGCTCCGCTGCTCCGCTTGTAGCATCGTGATTCTTTAGTACGCAACAGTTTGAACCAGAAATCAGTTTCCCTCCTCAGCCAAAACACAAGATATAGATGCGCACCAACCGGAGATACCACATATGGAATCCAGTTGTCCGAACTGGTTTCATGGAATGGATTCAGCAACAAAAAAGCCCCCGCTGATCACTCAGCGGGGGCTTTTCTAACTCACCGGGGCGGAACAGGCATTTCTGCGAAATACCCTGCCTCCGCCGCGACAGCTCCGGCTTGCGCCGGAGCGTCTGTTACCAGTCCTCGCGGACCACAACGCGTGTTTTGATCGGCAGCTTCATCGCAGCAAGGCGCAGGGCCTCGTGTGCGATGTCTTCGTTGACGCCGTCGATTTCGAACATCACGCGGCCAGGCTTGACGCGGCATGCCCAGTAGTCAACCGAACCTTTACCTTTACCCATACGGACTTCGGTAGGCTTCGATGTAACTGGCAGATCCGGGAAAATCCGGATCCAGACACGGCCTTGACGCTTCATGTGACGCGTCATGGCACGACGTGCGGCTTCGATCTGACGCGCTGTTACACGCTCAGGCTCCAGAGCCTTCAGGCCAAAGGTGCCAAAGTTCAGGTCAGACCCGCCCTTTGCAAGACCCTTGATTTTGCCTTTGTGCTGCTTGCGGAATTTCGTACGCTTTGGTTGTAGCATCTGTCATTCCCCCTTTAACGCCGACCGCCGGCACCGCGTGGTGCTGGGCCGTCTTGCATTTCTTGTGCCTTACGGTCACGCGCTGCCGGGTCATGTTCCATGATCTCGCCTTTGAAGATCCAGGTCTTGATCCCGATGATGCCATAGGCTGTCATCGCTTCGACATGTGCATAATCGATGTCAGCACGCAAAGTATGGAGCGGCACGCGGCCTTCACGGTACCATTCGGTACGCGCGATTTCTGCACCACCCAAACGGCCAGCAACGTTCACGCGGATACCAAGGGCACCCATACGCATGGCGTTCTGTACGGCACGCTTCATGGCGCGACGGAAAGATACCCGGCGTTCCAATTGCTGTGCGATGGATTCACCAACAAGTGCGGCGTCCAGCTCTGGCTTGCGAACTTCAACGATATTGAGGTGCAGATCAGACTTGGTGATTTTGGCGATTTTCTGACGCAGACCTTCGATGTCTGCACCTTTTTTACCAATGATCACACCAGGGCGCGCTGTGTGGATCGTAACGCGGCACTTCTTGTGTGGGCGTTCGATGATCACACGGGCGATACCGGCCTGTGCACATTCTTTCTTGATGAAGGCGCGGATGGCGAGGTCTTCAAGCAGAAGATCACCATAGTCCTTCGTATCGGCGTACCAGCGGCTGTCCCAGGTGCGGTTGACCTGAAGACGCATACCGATCGGGTTTACTTTATTACCCATTATGCTTGCTCCTCAACTTGACGCACGATGATCGTGATTTCCGAGAACGGCTTGATAATCTTGCCGAAACGGCCACGCGCACGTGGGCGACCACGCTTCATGATCAGGTTCTTACCGACATACGCTTCGGCAACGACCAGTTCATCCACGTCAAGGTTGTGGTTGTTCTCACCGTTCGCAATTGCGGACTGAAGACATTTCTTCACATCTGCTGCGATCCGCTTTTTCGAGAAGGTCAGGTCCGTAAGGGCCTTGTCTACCTTCTTGCCGCGGATCATTGCGGCGACGAGGTTCAGTTTCTGCGGGCTTGTGCGAAGCATGCGCAGTTTTGCACGGGCTTCGTTGTCAGCCACGCGGCGGGGATTTTTATCCTTGCTCATGGCTTATTTCCGCTTCGCTTTTTTGTCGGCTGCGTGACCATAATAGGTGCGAGTTGGCGAATATTCACCAAACTTTTGACCAATCATCTCTTCGCTGACGTTTACTGGGATATGCTTGTGACCGTTGTACACACCGAACGTCAGGCCAACGAACTGTGGCAGGATCGTTGAACGGCGCGACCAAATCTTGATCACTTCGCTGCGACCGCTTTCGCGGGAGGCTTCGGCCTTTTTGAGGACATAAGAGTCAACAAAAGGACCTTTCCATACTGAACGAGACATCTATTAACGCCCCTTCTTCTTGGCGTGACGCGAGCGTAGAATTAGCTTGCTGGACGCTTTGTTCTTGTTCCGGGTTTTTGCACCCTTAGTCGGCTTGCCCCAAGGCGTAACAGGGTGACGACCACCCGATGTCCGGCCTTCACCACCACCGTGTGGGTGGTCGATCGGGTTCATAACAACACCACGCACAGATGGGCGGATGCCCTTGTGACGCATGCGGCCAGCTTTACCGTAGTTCTGGTTGGAGTTGTCAGGGTTCGATACGGCACCAACGGTGGCCATACATTCCTGACGCACCAGACGCAGTTCGCCCGAAGACAAACGAATCTGAGCATATCCACCATCACGGCCTACGAACTGGGCGTAGGTACCGGCAGCACGAGCGATCTGGCCGCCCTTGCCTGGCTTCATTTCGATGTTGTGAATGATCGTACCGATAGGCATGCCCGAGAATGGCATAGCGTTGCCAGGCTTGATGTCGGCCTTGGCCGAAGCAATCACCTTGTCGCCAACAGCAATACGCTGCGGTGCCAGGATGTAGGCCTGTTCGCCATCTTCGTACTGGATCAGTGCGATGAATGCGGTCCGGTTAGGGTCATACTCGATCCGTGCGACAACCGCGGACATGTCCAGCTTGTTGCGCTTGAAATCGACGATGCGGTAGAGGCGCTTTGCACCACCACCTTTGCGACGCATTGTGATCCGTCCGGTGTTGTTCCGTCCGCCGTGCTTGCTAAGACCCTCTGTGAGGGCTTTAACTGGGCGACCTTTCCAAAGCTCCGAACGGTCGATCAGTACCAGCCCACGCTGGCCTGGCGTCGTCGGTTTATACGACTTTAGTGCCATGTTTTCTGTCTTCCGTTTTGCTTGTGCCCAACTTCAACTTGTTGAGGCCGAGATGGTTATAGGGCCCCGAAGGTCCCCAATGTAAGACGTCTGACAAAGAACCCCTTCGCCGGACCTACGCAATGTGGGTGAAACCCACCAAAGCGCAAAACGACACAGCCCCGGACGAATCCGGGGCGCTGCCGATGGGGTCGTTTAGGTTAGGACGGGGGAAGGGTCAAGGCATCAGGCCAAACTAAGCGGAGCGATACCGAAGAATCAGTGCCGGCACCAATGCAGTTGGTAGGTGAATCATCGATATCTTCGTTCAGGCCAAGACAGCAGCCGCAGTAAAACATCTAAGACGCGAGCTGCTTTACCTTCGATGCGAGGCTTTGCACTGAACGCTCGGATGCTTTTGGAACAATGCGGTAAGCCGCGTTCACAAAGCAAAAAAGTGAGAATCCGAGCAAACCTACGCAAAGCACAACCACCAGAACTCGACCATATGCCTGGCCGTTTAACCAGTCAAAGGCCGACCCGAGCCCGCCAGCCTCGGCCGCGTTGGCATTCATAGCGGCATAGGCAATCAAGCCACCGATTATGATGATCGAAACTCCCTGCGCAGCAAGTCCGATACGCAGAACGGGGTTCCAATGCAGCGTGAAATGATTTGCTTGAAGGTGCTCTCTGTAAGTTTGCTTTATGGCTTTATAGAAGTAATAGAATCCGGTCGCGATCGTCAATACGCCGACTATACCGACCGCCCACACCCCGGTCGGTGATTGCAGAACGCCCTCCAGCATTTTTTTGCCGCCTGAGCCGGACGAAGAAGCACCAAGCGCCGCCACGGCCAACACGCCGATACCTGCGTGCACTGCGCCGGTAACAAACATGCCTGCCCGCGCCAAAAGACCTTTTGCTGACGTGCCGTATGCCTCAAGGTCCCATAAGCTGTCTACCGCCCGCCAAATGGCATAGGCGAACATCCCGGCGGCGATCAGACCAATAACAATAGCACCCATTGTACCATTCAACGATTCCATCGCGGACTTTGTGCCTTCCGCCTCACCGCCATGCAGTATCGACCACAGCGACACGCCAGCGACCACCAGGTAAACAAGCCCTCGCCCAGCATAACCTGCCCGCATGATCGGAACCGCCCATGCAAAATCGCTTGGGTCGACATGCTCCAAGAGCTTATCCCGTGCGGAGGTGCCTTGCTTTAATTGGGATGCAGTGGTGGTCATCGGATGCCCCTTGGTGTCGTGAAGCGGCCTCAATATTGACAGATCCTAGAAAAAACCGGGCTGCAATAACTGGTGCGCATACAAAAGAACCCTGCCTTCTCCACATTGTTCCCGATGTTGGCAAATTAACGTACCACCGCTAAAGAGCGGTGCCATAGAAAAAGGGCGCGGCCCTAAAGCCACGCCCTTCCAAAACTCTCAAACATCAGCCCCCGAAGGGACAGACTGGCTTACGCCAGTTTGATGTTTGTTGCTGATTCACGACCGTCACGGCCGGCTTCGATGTCGAAAGTGATCTTTTGATCATCGGACAGACCGGTCAGGCCTGCTTGCTCAACTGCGGAGATGTGGACGAATACGTCCTTTGCGCCACCCTCGGGTGCTACAAAACCAAAACCTTTTGTGGTGTTGAACCATTTTACTGTGCCAGAAGCCATTATCGTATTCCTTATAAATCTGCCCGCGGAATGCGGCAGGGCGGCTAAGTCAATAATAGATCGAAAGACTGAGCCGTAAGGAGCAGTGATGACGATAGACGTAACGTTGCCCCCCTCCTCTCTGCCTTTATCAACCAAAACACAAGCATTTAAAATGTCCCGGCGAAAACAGGCGGATTTGCGCCCGACTTTAAACGGCGCGACAAACGCAAGAGGCCCCCCGCCTTGCAGCGAGGGGCCTTTCGTTAACTTCAACCGGGCTGGTTACAGGCCGGTGGATACGTCGATTGTGTTACCCTCTTCGAGCATAACATAAGCCTTTTTGACGTCCTTGCGGCGGCCCATCTGGCCACGGAAACGCTTGGACTTGCCTTTGGTGATGGACGTGTTCACGGCCTTCACCTTGACACCAAAGAGAGCTTCAACAGCTTCTTTGATCATTGGCTTGTTGCTGTCGATTGCCACTTCGAAAACGACGGCGTTGTTTTCAGACGCCATTGTTGCTTTC
>CBDTUA010000079.1:0-7161 GCA_965363735.1 uncultured Sulfitobacter sp.
CTTGTGAGTCACTTCAGAGTTTGGCGCACGACTTTGCTCCCTATTCGGTTACCTTAGTTGCTGTAATATTTTCCGCCCAATGTCTCTCAATGATAGGGAGGAATTTAGGGTGTTTTCGCCGCTTGGCGTGCCGCAGCAAACCTTGATAATAAACCTCCAGTGATCGTCTTCGACGAATGGTCAGGTTCCACTCATTCAGATCGAATGATCCGTCTGTCACCTCCCTAAACAGTTTTGTAGACATGCCTAAATTTGCGACGTGCAAAGGGGTGCGATGTCCAACATACGGAATAACAAGATCAACTCGGTTTGGCACGTCCAGCAGGGCGACATGTTTGCGATCATTGCCGTGATGGGGATCAAAAACAACGAATACACTTTGCGCTAGGCGGCATCCGTCGGCGGCGTTCCACAGCGGACTATTCCAGTCCTGAGGAGGAGCCCAGTTAAACCTGTTTTCCCACGGCACGACATCTTTGTTCAACGTTGCCTGAGGATTATAAGCAAGTACCAGTTTTGCTTTGCAGACATCCGCAAAAGCAATCGCGCCGTAGCCCCCCATTGATCCGCCATAATTTGTGACGGTTTCGAATTCGTCAAAGAATCCCAGCTCGTTCAGTTGCTTGAACAAACGCAACAGATCTTTGCCACGAAACCAGTCGGAAACAAGCGGTTTAATAAATAAACCGGAGTGGTCGAAGTTCTTCTTTAGAAACCGATAGCCCCAAGCCTCCCGGCTGATGTCTGCTTTTTTTCGCGCCGGCCCTGCGTGATCAAAGCAAATTGTTAGGTTGCTCGTGTTCTGCAAAAGAAAATCAATTGAGTATCCTTCAATAAGCCCCGTCCAAAAGAGACCATCCTGAGATTTAAAACCGAGTTTCTTCAAAATTTCCGTAATCAACTAGAAACATCCCATTGGGTCAGATCTTCCTTCTAACGAGGCCATTCGTAATTCACTAATGGGCCTGCGACAAGGATCCCATTTGCTGGGGTGAGGTGGTTTGCGTTTGCCTCTACACTGGTTCGCGCCATCCTGAGAAGGATGGCCTCATGACGCATGATCGCCGCGCGCAGAACGCCTCGACACTGTTTGCATACGCGCGCTAAAGCGCAGTTAAAAGTTCCCCAAAAGGGCCATTTTTGGCACGCAGAGTCGGCTGCTGGCGGCCTTACACGCAGCACTGTTGGGAGGCGTCCGTGCCCGACATCGTCGCATTCGCTGTCGATGGTCGGCGAAACGATGACCCCTCCAAGGTTCGTTTGGCTTCAGAACGTTGGCCGGGCGCCCCGCATTGCCAAACCGTATAGATCTGACCATCGCATGGTCACTCACATCGCCTCATGTGTCTAATCAGAGATTGTTGAGGTAAGCATGGCGCGGCTAAAATCGGAACATCGTGCTGACGTACCGCGCTGCAATCGCGGCGCGCGAACCTCGCGCCCCTTCGGTCGCGCGCCACAAGCATGAGACTGTATCGTTACTTTGCCCGCAAATTCCTGATGACGTTCCTCACGGTCTTTGTGATCTTTGCCGTCATTCTGGCGCTGATCGATCTGATGGAAGAGGTGGGGCGCTATGGCGGCAGCGGGGTCGGATTTCGCAAGATATTGCAGCTCATCTTGTTAAGCGCCCCGAGAGAGCTGTACGAATTCCTGCCGCTTGTCATGATCCTATCCTCCCTCGCGCTTTTTCTTGGGCTTGCGCGTTCATCAGAGTTGGTGGTCACGCGCGCCTTGGGCTGGTCAGCGATGCGCGTGCTAATTGCACCTGTCGTCGTTGCGCTGTTGATCGGCGTAACCGCAGTGACGGTTTTAAACCCCATCGTCACGGGCAGCTCAAACCAGTACGAAACCCTGAGTACAAGATATCGCAGCGGCGACGAGGCTGCCTTGTCGATCAGTGCGGATGGTCTCTGGCTGCGGCAGGGCACAGAGGCCGGCCAGGCGGTGATACAAGCCGCATCAGTCAATGCGGACGGGTCGGAATTCTATGATGTGACGTTCATCATGTTCGACGGAAACGGCACGCCGTCCGAGCGGATTGAGGCTACTGCAGCAAGGTTGGATGCCGGATATTGGGAACTGTCTGGCGCCAAGGATTGGGCGTTGACTGGCCCTGACAATCCAGAGGCGGCATCCCAACGGCATGACGTAATGCGCATTCCGACATCTCTGACGCAGGAGCGTATTGCCGCATCTGTCGGCACCTCTACGTCGATTTCATTCTGGGATATGCCCGCCCACATCGCCCAACTCAAGCGCGCAGGTTTTTCGACGCGCCGCCCTTTGATCTGGTTACAGACTGAATTTGCGCGGCCCTTGTTTCTGGCCACGATGGTGCTGATTGGGGCGGCGTTCACAATGCGCCATGCCAGATCGGGGCATACCGGGCTGATGGTCCTTTTTGCGATATTGTCCGGCTTCTCTCTCTATTTTGTGCGCAACTTTGCCCTGATCCTAGGTGAGAACGGGCAACTTCCCGTATTGATCGCAGCATGGGCACCGCCGGCGGCGGGACTGCTTTTGGCGTTTGGCCTGATCCTGCATTTAGAGGATGGGTGAATTGGCCGCGGGCGAATTGCAGCTCGCGCAGTGGCCTTTGCTGCAAGATTGCGGCGCATGCCAGAGGCGCTATCTTTAATACGTGGCGATCGGGCGTGCCGCTGTTGCAGGCAATGTTTCACGGGCGCAAACGTATCTTGGATGATACACCATCTTGATGAGGACCGGTCTGCATCTACGAACGAAAGCAGGCGACGCGGTGAGCCTCCGGTGCAAAAAGAGGAAACGCCATGAGCAAACTGCATTCAGAACATCACAACGTTTCTCGTATCGGCTGGCTACGGGCGGCTGTCCTTGGCGCGAACGACGGCATCGTTTCGACGGCCAGCCTGATCGTCGGCGTGGCCGCCGCCGCAGGCAGCGCGACCGAAGTTCTGCTGGCGGGGACGGCCGGTCTGGTCGCCGGCGCGATGTCGATGGCTGCGGGGGAATATGTATCGGTCAGCTCTCAGGCGGATACCGAACAGGCTGATCTTGCGGTCGAGCGCCGGGAGTTGGCCGAACAACCGCACGAAGAACTGATCGAACTGGCCGCGACATTCACCGCCCGCGGCGTCAGCGCGGATGTGGCAACCGAGGTCGCGATGCAACTTACCGCACATGACGCGATCGGCGCGCATGCGCGCGAGGAGTTGGGGATCACCGATCTGGCGACCGCAAAACCGCTGCTGGCCGCATTCGCGTCTGCTGTATCCTTCTCGATCGGTGCGCTTCCGCCTTTGCTCATAGTCCTTTTCGCGCCTATTGATCAGATCGGCGTCTATGTTTCGGTCGCGACAATACTTCTGCTGGCGATCCTCGGCGCACTTGGGGCCAAGGCCGGAGGTGCGAGCCTAGCCCGAGGCGCATTGCGGGTGATGTTTTGGGGCGGCGCGGCCATGGGTGCGACGGCGATTGTCGGCAAACTCTTTCAGGTCGCAGTCATTGGCTGACTGAGGCTTATAACTTTCTCGGCACCACTATTCGTCGGAATAGGGCGGCTGCCCCGCCTGAGGCCCGTCGCTGCTATGATCCATTTTCTTGAACGATAGATACGAAAACGGCAAAGATCCGAGATAGATCAAGTTGGCCACGATCAGCGTGAACCACGGATAGACCACCAGAGAAACCACCAGAACGACCGCGCCAACAACGACGAAGGGCAGGTGAGCCCTTTTTATGGAGGCATGCTTTATCGAATAGCTCGGGATCGTACTGACGGCCAGCAATCCGACACAGATAACGTAGATGGCCCGTGCGACGGGAAAGTCGCTATTTTGCCACCCGTTCAGGTACAAAAAGACCGGCATAAGCGCGAGGCAGGCAAGTGCGGGCGCGGGCACACCTACGAAAAACCCATCCTTCTTTAACGTCACGTCGGCCCGATGAATCGACAGGTTGAAACGCGCCAGCCTCAGTGCGCAGCACACGGCCAGCACCAGCGTCGCAAGCCAGCCGATGCTGGCGTGCGCGGTGCCGATATAGAGCGTGTTATACAGCAATATCCCCGGCGCTATGCCGAAGTTAAAGAAGTCGGCAAGGCTGTCCAACTCGGCGCCAAAGGGGCTGGCCGTGTCCAGAAAACGCGCCAGTTTTCCGTCTGCTGCGTCTAAGAAAACGGCCAGCAGGATGAAATAGAGGCTTGCTTCCAGATGTCCTTCAAGGCTCATCCGAACGGACGTCAAGCCTGCGCAAATCGCAAATACCGTGACGATGCTGGGAACGAGGTGGCGCAATTTGATCCGCTGCGTCCCGGTCATTCTGCGATTCCTGGACGCACAGTGTCGGGGTCTGCGAGATCAGCCAGAATGGTTTCGCCGCCAACAGCCGTCTGTCCGACTGCGACCAGCGGCGAGACGCCTTCGGGCAGATAAACATCAAGACGGCTGCCGAACCGGATCAGGCCAAAGCGGTGACCAACCTGAACACTGTCGCCCTCTTTGACAAAGCAGACAATACGTCTGGCAACGAGACCCGCAATCTGGACCACGCCGATGCGCACTCCGTCGCTAGTCTCAATCATGACTGAATTACGCTCGTTCAGCTCGCTTGCCTTGTCGACTGAGGCATTCAGAAACTGGCCCTTGTGATAGCTGATCTTGCGCACCGTGCCTGCGATTGGCGCGCGGTTTACATGGCAATTAAAGACATTCATGAAAACCGAGACACGCGTCACGGGCGCATCCCCAAGCCCCAGATCCTTGGCCGGCACGACATCTTCAATCAGCGATACGACGCCATCGGCAGGCGATAGCACCAGACCCTCCTGCTGGGGGACCACGCGTACCGGGTCGCGAAAGAAGTAGTAGCACCAGACCGTGGCACCACAGCCCAGCCAAAAGAGCGGCTGCCACAGAAAGGCCAGAGCGACGGTGATCGCAGCAAATATTGCCACGAACTTCCGGCCTTCCTTGTGCATGGGCACGGCGACGATCTTGATCATATTCATGAGCGTACTTTCAGAGAATTTCAAAGTGTTGAAGAAGAACCGTGCCAAGAAACAGACCGTTCGCAACCAGCATGCACATTGTGGCCAAAGATCCCAGATCCTTAGCGTCGCGGGCAAATTCCTGCCAGCTTGGCGCCAGATGATCGACGATACATTCGATGGCCGTATTCAGCGCCTCGACCGCGACAAGCGCAAGGAACAATATCAGGAAAATGCTGAACTGAGCCCAGCTAGCGCCGATGACCAAAAGCAGGCCCACACATAGCAGGAACGCCTGAATTATATGACGAAAAGCCGCCTCTTGCCACAGCCGCCGGATGCCCGCGACAGAATATCCCGCCGCGGCAAAGAAATGGCGAATACCGGTAACCCTGTCCGGTTTGGGCCTGATCTGCGGGTCGCCCTCGCTCATTGAAGGGCTACCTGCTCCGCCGTTCTGCACGGCGCGAAAATATCCAGATCCTCATTGCGCTCGGTGGTTTCGACATCCAGCATTCCAAGGATCGAATGGAAGAAATTATCCTGTGTCAGGGGCGCGTCAGCGGGCGGACGGGCACAGTCATAGTCCAGTTTCAAATCCTGCCTGAACTTATCGGACATCCATACCACCATCGGCACGCGCTTTTGCTCTTCGGGGGCGATCCAGTAGGGAGCAGCGTGCAAATACAATCCTTTCTCACCAAGGGACTCGCCGTGATCGGAGATATAGACGAGTGAGGTGCTGAGGTCGGGCAAAGTGGCCAGAAAGTCAATGGTCTTGGCAATCTGAAAATCGGTATAGGCAACTGCGTTGTCGTAGGCGTTGACGACTTCCTCGGGCGCGCACTGGGCCAGATCCGCGTCACGGCAATCCGGTAGAAATTTTGCAAACTCCTCTGGATAGCGTTCGAAATAGGCCGGCCCGTGGTTGCCAATCTGATGCATCACGATAACCGTATCCTTCGAGATTTCGCCGGCCTTCTTCTTGAGCTGTTTCAACAAGATGCCATCGTTACATTCGCCCTCACTGCAGAATTCGGGATCGTCCGCGCGGTTGAAATTTGCATAGGTCACGCGCTTGGCCACGCCCATGTCGCCTGTGTTCGCATCCCACCACTCGACATCGTACCCCGCTCGCACAAGGACGTCCAAAAGGTTTTCCTCAGCGACGGCCTTTTCATAGCTGAACTCGCGGCGCCCAAGCTTTGAAAACATGCAGGGAATGGAGACTGATGTGGACGTGCCACAGCTTTCGACGTCTGCGATAGGCAAAATATCACGCTTGTTCAGCTCTGGCGAGGTATCTCTGCCATACCCGCTCAACCCCCAATTTTGATCTCTCAAAGTTTCGCCGATAACGAGTAGGGTTAAAACCGGATGCTTGGCGCGTTGCGCTACGCCTCCTTTGTGGGCATCCAGCGCTATTTTCTGAAACTCCATGGTCTGCGCCCTCCACGTCATCTCGGCATATTTTAGTATGCTTTGAACTGTCGATTCCGGGTGCAATATTTCCCGCATGCCCGGCGATTGCTTGATGCCGAACGAGAACACTTGGTAATTTCCCAGCGAGATCCCGGCAAAGGTGAAAATGCACAAGGCCAGCAGTGCGATATGGCGCCCTGCTGATTTCAAAAACGGGGGGTGCGACACCCGCACCGCGAGGATTATGATGGAAGGCAAAAGCGCGAACACAAGCATGTATTTAACGTAGGCCGCGGTGATCAGACCTTTGGACTCGTTGGCCGTCGTGGTCAGGATATTTTGGATCATTTCACGGTCAATGATGATCCCCATCGTCTCGTGATAATACGAGGCACCGGCCGCGATCAGGATATTGGCAATCAGAAATGGCTTTAGAAACCAACGGTTCGTAAAGACCAGCACATAGATCATCGTAAAGGCCCAGATGCCGATACCAAAGAGTATGAGCAATCTGGGTTGCGCGCCAAAGAGAACATAGGCTTGCTGCCAAAACGAGGTGCTAAACGCGGCGAGCAGCCAGATATTTGCGATTATGACTAGCAGCAATCCCGATATTGAGGGGCGAGCCGACCATAAACTCACGGCGGTTTTCGTCAGGCTCCTAACGCTTGCCAAGCCCCGCTTTGCGCCAGTGAGTTTGCGCGAATTGACATTGGCTGCCGCGCCAGCTTTATTTTGTGCCATGTAAATTAGTGCTTCCGCCGGTTATT
>CBDTUA010000080.1:0-7077 GCA_965363735.1 uncultured Sulfitobacter sp.
GGCAATGACCCGACGTAGTAAATACTCTACTCCGACCGTATCATCATCGGACCAGCAAGGATCAACGCAATCAGGTCGGCCTGTCGATTTGTGCCGGTTTTTTGAAAAAGGTTTCGCAGATGGAACGACAAGGTCGTTTGCGTGACGCCCAATTCCTTTGCTACATCGGCAGCGCGGTTTCCGCGGGCTAAAGACCCGGCGACTCGCGCTTCGGTTGGTGTCAGATCGAAAATTTCCATGAGCAATGCTTCTGGAATTTGTCTTTCCTGATCTGGCTTAGAAATGAAAAGCGCAACATGAGGGTCGCCTGCGCTGGTTTTGCCGGATTGGGGCAGGGCGCAGACGAGAATGGAAATTGCACTGGCGTCCCCCTGCCGTCGCAACATAAGTCCAACGGTGTTTTCCTTTCCGTTTCTTGCCAGTTCCACAGTCTTGCCGATAGCGCGGGTCAAATCCCGGTGTGATCCCGGATCAGTCGAGCGAATTCCATTTTGGTCCAGCTCAATGATATCTGTTTTGGCGGCCATGTGCTCGGCGGTGCGATTGCTGTGAACCGGTCTTGCTGTCTCGTCCAGTAGCACGGCCCCGAGTGCGATGAGATCCAGTGCTGCCTCGGCACCGGTGCTTGACAGACCGGCAAGCGTTTCACGCAAAGTGACCAACTCGGTCTCGTGTTGATTGCGAATACGATTAACCTGACGCACCCGCGCGGCGATGGTCGCCAGCATTAGGTCATAATCGACGGGCTTGACCAGATAATCGTCGGCACCCAGAAGCTTTCCTCTGATCACCTCATAGGGTTCCGACATCGCGGTTAGGAAGACGAAAGGCACTGCGGATAGTTCGGGCCGCATGCTTCGGATTTCGTGCAGCACACCGTAGCCGTCCAGACCCGGCATCGTTATATCGCAAAGCAGTAGATCAGGGGTCGCATCCGACAAAAGTTTCAACGCCTCGTCACCCGAACGTGCGGCGAGGGTGCGATACCCGGCTTCCTGCAACTCTTCAACGATGTCGTCCCGCAGTGCCTTTTCGTCCTCGACGACGAGGATCAGAGCCTTAACTGTTGCGAGGATCATGTTAAACCTCCCTTAAAACGAAGCAGTGTCATGCGAAACGTCACGCCGTCGTTATTCGGTTGCAATGTGACGTCGCCTCCCTGCATCCGCGCCAATGCGCGTGCCATGAACAGGCCAATCCCGGTGCCAACGATACCGACGCTATTCGCGCCGCGATAGTTGCGATCAAAAATCTGGGCCCGCTCATTTTCGGGAATAGTATGGCCGGTATTAGACACATCGCAAAACAGCCAATGCGCATCTGCGTGCAGAACTACTGATACAGAGGTTTCTGACGCTGCATAATTGATCCCGTTCGACAGTAAGTTTTCTAAAATCTGTTCGGCATGGGAGGGATCGCAGCACGCCGCATCTGATCCGGTCACCTCACGTCGGACGTCAATCTTGGACGTCGAGTTTGTTTCGCTCTGCCGGACGCAGACCGTCCGGATGATCTCGCCAAGATCGCATTCCACCCGGCGTGCGCCAATCTGGCCCGCATCAAGACGTGCTGCATCCAGTGTGCTTTCTACCAACCGCGTGAGACCGGCAATGGCGCCTCTGGCACGGTCCGCGCGTTCGACCACCTCGTCCGGTGTCGCATTGGGGCCGCGTCGGATAAGCCGTTGCAGGGCGGAATCCGCCACGGCCAGAGGTGTTCGGAACTGATGCGAGATCATGGCGGCAAAGTTCCGGTAAATTTCGCCAGCCGACCGTTCCCGAAGCAACGCATCATCCAATTCACGGGTGCGCTCTGCCACCAGCTCTTCCAGACGGTCCCGGTCTTGTGCGTCCTTATGTTGGATAGCATATCGATCCGAAGCATCATTTATGAACAGGATCGCTCCGAGGATATCTTTTTCATTGCGCAACGGGAAAAACCGCAGATCCACATAAAGCGGCTCGGTCGCATCCTTGCGAAAAAGCGGCTGGAGCATCTGTCGCGAGGTTTCACCGTGCAGCGCGCGCTCGATACCTCGACGCACAGGTGTCGTATCAAAAAACCCTGCGATCTTGTCCAACGGACGGTTAACGGCCTCTTCATCTGTCGTGCCTAGCATCTGTGTCATTGCGCCATTCCACGTGGTGCATCGTGTGGATCGATCCACAGCAAGGATGCCTTCGCCGCTGGACGAAACAAGAAGCGCCGAAAAGTCCCTTTCGCGGCGCAGCATCCGGTTGCGTTGGCGCGCCTGGCGTAGCGCCAGAACAAGCGTCACTGCCAGAATTCCACCGGCGACCATGATGCCGATGAGAGACGAAATGATCTGGCGCAACTGGTCGCGATAGACCTCCAGCCGCCCGCCCAACTCGTCCCATTCAGCGATCATCGCAGCATTTGCTGCCCGCCCGAAAAGGCGCGGAAACGGCGCCAATGCTACGCGCAGTGGCGCGCCGTCACCGGGCGTAAACCCCGCGATGAGTGGTGCAATTGAATCAAGCGTCCCGGATAGGTGATCCAGATCGTCGCCAAAGCCGGTACTTTCAAGAAACCGGCGCTGTGGCCCGTCATTGAGCAAGGAAAACCGGCTGACTAGAAGATCGAAACGCAGTGAAAGATCATCGGGCGTGGCTTCTCCCAAGTCTGCCAGTGCCGCTGTCTCGGATAGGCGAAGTGCCGCGACTTCGCTTTGGTGCAGCACCCATAGCATGTTCTGCTCTGCTTCCACGCGCATGGCGTTCTCGATCTCGGACATTCGGATCAAGGAAAAGGTCAACAGCATCGCAAAGACCACAACGGCCGCGAGCGGCAGGATCAGTTTGAGTGTGGGATTCTGAAAATCATTCATTGCACGTCGAGCTGATACAGCTGCCAGACCCAGCGATAATCATAGCGGATATCCTGCAAGGCGCGGTGATCATCGCGCGGGTACACAATCCAGAGTGGCCCTTTATCTGCGCGGCTTAGAGGCTTGCCGTCCATGTGCGTTGCGACGATCACGTCGTAGTCGTAGAAATCAATCATCGGGATCTCCACTGCGTAATCGTTTAGCGCGACTGCGGTGACACTGGTGCCTGTCGCGCCCAAGTGGTCCAGCAGTTCGCGCATCAAAAACCCTGTAAAACTATGCGTGCCGTCGGTGACAACGGTTGAGGTCTTAATCGTGGCCACCGAAAGGGCGTCCAGCGCTGCGCGATCCAAGGTGACGGGTGCGTTGGCAAACTGTCCTGTCACGTGCAAGGATAGCGCGGGTTGATCGGCGGATGTGGTAAAACCGGCCAGCATCAATCCACAGGCCAAAGCGGCGACTTTGATGAACATTGTGGCATTCTCCCATTGTTCGGTTGCTAGATCAGCAGCCTTCGCGTGCCGGTGCAAACACTTTACGACAGAATTTATTTCTCGTCCCCCTCCGAACGAACGGGGCACGACCCGGATAAGCCGTGCAAGATCAAAGTGAATCCTTGCAACTTGCGAGCGCACCAAACATGGCCGGAGTATAACTATGCTGAACATCGTTCCACACTTCAGGATTGTTGGAGTCGCCGGGTTTGTTTTGCTTTCGAGTTGCGGCACACCAGAATACCGAACTGAAAAAAGTCATTGTGAAGCGGAGTGGATGCTTAAGATTCCGCCGGTCTATCGACAAGAGCTCGTCACCAAATACCGCAACAAAGAACGACCGACCGGCGAAACGATCTGCGAAACAACCGGGACCACTACCAATTGCAAGCCGGTCTTGGAGACGGTCTCGGTTCCCTACACGGCGGTAGAAACCGTGGATATCAAGAAAGCGCAACGCGGCCCACAGATATCATCCTGCACCGCGCGGGCGTGCGCGGCGAAATACGGCAATAACACGTGCGAGGGGTGATCCAAGCGCATGGAACAGGTTTTTAGGCAGGCAAAGTAGCTTTACTCGGGAGAGGGAAATGTGGGATTTTAGTATTGGACGTGCGCTCGGAATGATGGTGCGCACGATGCCGTTTATCCTGTTGCGCATGGCGGTCTATTTCGGGATCTCGCTGGGCTATATTCTGATCACCGGTGTCGGCGCCGGTGTCGGCTGGGGTGTCGGTGGGTTTGGCGACGAAGAGTTTCGCGCTACGACAACATTGTGGGGCGGCTTTGCGGGCTTTGGGTTTTTTGGCGTCTTTATGTATTGGGCGCGAGAATACATCCTTTATATCGTCAAGGCAGGACACATTGCCGTTTTGATTGAATTGATCGACGGCAAACCGATGCCGCAAGGCCGCAGCCAGATCAATCATGCAACAGCGGTGGTTAAAGAACGGTTTCCGCAGGCCAGCGTGTTGTTCGCCGTCGATCAATTGATCAAAGGCGTTGTGCGCGCCATTTCGGGATTGGTGCGCGGCATCCTGACCATTCTGCCGATTCCCGGCGCGCAACAGATTGGCGGTATCATATCCGCGTTTTTGCGCGTCGCCGTCGGGTTCGTTGACGAAGTGATCCTTGCCTATGCCATCCGCACAAATTCGACAAATGCATGGGGGTCCGCGAAAGTGGCGCTCGTGCTCTATGCGCAGAACTACAAACCAATGCTTAAGAATGCTGCATGGCTGGCAATTATTGTCTACGGCCTCAGCTTTGTAGTGTTTCTTGTCATGCTCGCGCCAGCTGCGCTGGTGGTCTACCTGATGCCCGGCGCATGGGCGGCAGGCGGCGTGGTATTCGCGCTGCTGTTCGCATGGAGCATCAAGGCCGCACTGCTGGAACCTTTTGCCATCACCTGCATGATGCAAGTCTATTTCCAGACAATTGAGGGTCAGCAACCGAACCCTGAGTGGGAAGCCAAGCTGGAACAGATGTCAGGCAAATTCCGTAAGCTGAAGGACCGCGCGTTTGGCGCAGATGCGGCGACAACATGATAAGTATCACAGGGTTTGACTGCTATAAGGTTATTGAGGAAGGTGCGAAATTGATTAATCCCACACGTATATGGCTGACATTAGCGTTTGCAGCGATGTTACCGCAGGCAGCCTTGGCGAACGTTGTTTGCGAGGGCACCTATGAATTCTTCAACGGCAAGGACACGATTAACGCGATCCCCGGCGAAGCACCGGAAAACGGCGCGCGGGCCGCAGAGCTTTACAACGCCAACCGCGGTGCCTGGCTGGGTCAGTTCATGGGTAAACCCAAAAGCGAAGGGCTGCACGAGGTCGAGGTCAGCCAGTGCGGCCGCCAGTTCCTCCTGACCCAAGGGTCGAAAAAGATGCTGTTCCTGCAATCGATCCTGGATGACACGCTGTATGTGGCGCAGGATATCGGCACGAACGAGGCGGAGTTAACGCTGCGTGTCGTCGATCGCCGGATCATGGTCGGTTCAGTCAAGGGAAAATCCCAAGGCTTTGCCTTCAACATACCCGTGGCGATGGAGCCGCGCGATGTCACCGTGCCTGATATGAAGGGCTGTTTTGACGACCCGGTGCCCGAGGGAAAAGAGGTGGTCGGCGACCGGTTGATCGTCGATCCCGCCATACGTGACGAGGCGATCGACATTGTCGCGGCAGAACTGGGCGTGCCACCGGCGCAGGCCGAGCGGTATATCTCGGCCGCTCGCTTTGAGGAAAAAAACCGCCAATCCGATACGGGCGTGACCGAAATCCTGCCGGGCGAACCGGGCTGCCCGATCGAACTGACGGGCGTAAAAAACTGTTTTGTCCACCCATCCGACACAACAACCACCGTGAATGCCTTCGTGTTGCTTGATGAGGACGGGCGCCTGTTGCCCGTCACGATGGAAGGGGCGACGTCAAACCGGCCGCGTGTCGATGATCCGGGCGTCGAAGATCTCTGCGCGCCGAAAGCGACGTTGCCACCGGCGGACCAATTTATGCTGTTCAGGTTCATGCCGTACGAGGACACTGGCTTTAACCACGTTCAGACCGTCCTTGGGGATGCTAGGACAGGTCGTTACAAAAAAGCGCATCTGGCCGAAGGCCGATACAAGGGGCGTCGTGGGCGGGAGGAAGCCGCCGATGAAGCCTATCAGGCCGTCGGCTCGCCGGTAACGGGGTTGCATTGATCACATCGCCCTCGACACAAAGCCCGGCACGAAATCACGAAATATAAAAGAACACCTGCAGCAAGGAATGAACCCATGAAACAGATCGTATCGAGATTTGCGGCTATGGCGATGACGGCCTGCGTAGCCGCGGCCGCCGCTCCCGCGATGGCGCAAGAGGACGTTGTGATCGTCTATGACGCGTCAGGGTCGATGTGGGGTCAGATCGACGGTACCAGCAAGATCGAGATCGCGCGGGATGTCCTAGGCAATCTGGTGACGAATTGGGATGACAAAACCAATCTGGGCCTTGTTGCTTATGGTCATCGCAACAAGGGTGATTGCACCGATATCGAAACGATGATCGCCCCCGGCCCGCTTGACCGTGCTGCCTTTATCGCCAAGGTCAACGCAATTAACCCCGTGGGTAAAACGCCGATTTCCGCCTCTGTCAGCCATGCTGCCGACCTTTTGTCCTACCGTGACAACCCGGCGACGGTGGTGCTGATTTCTGACGGGGTGGAAACCTGCAACGCCGATCCCTGCGCATTGTCCGCGCAGCTTGCAAAGCAAGGTGTCGCGTTTACCGTTCATGTGGTGGGCTTTGATCTGGATGATGCGGCCAACGCCAGCCTGTCCTGCATTGCCGAAAATACCGGCGGCGTTTTTGTGCCCGCCAGTAATGCAGCCGAATTGACCGACGCCTTGGCGCAAGTCCAAAGCGCAATGGACCTGAAGCCGGTGACACCCGAATCAGAACCCGTTGCCGAGGAACCCGCGCTGCCTGAAGTCACCGTAACCGGTCCGGCTCAGGTCACAACGGGGGCGATGTTCGACGTTGCGTGGAGCAAAACCATCAACGCGCGCGACTACATCACGATCGTGCCGTTGGGGTCCGATCCCGGCACCTCTACGGATTACATCCGCGCCAAAACCGATACCGCGGGCAAGTTGACGGCACCTGCAGAGACGGGGCTTTATGAACTGCGTTATGTTCTCGACACCGGGGGGGTGACACTGGCCAGCGCACCCATCGAAGTCGTCGAGGCAGA
>CBDTUA010000081.1:0-6999 GCA_965363735.1 uncultured Sulfitobacter sp.
TGCTAGCTCCGAAAGCCCAAAGTTGTAACGTCGCAACAGTTAGTTAGCGCAATTCGTTAACGGAATGATGGGCAGTGACACTGTGGCCTGAACCTGCCAAGGTTAAAGTTCCCTGGGGGCCCGATGTGGAGAATATCGTGGCCATAGTATCTATCCAGCTGTGGAGCACCGCAGTTGCGAAGGTTGGAAAGTATTGGATCGTCCAGTCAGACTCGACTGTGGTGACCCTTAGTATTGACGACTCGAACAACGATGGGGTCATTGACAGTGCCGAATGGGACGCATTCACAACTGGTGGTGGAGGTGGCCTTGATAAGGGGTCGCCGGATGCTTTGTATGATGGAACGACCGGTACAAGCGGCGTAATCTATTCTTCCACAGAATACTCCGAGGGCGAAAATGTGACGTCAGTCATAAAATCGCTCAATAACACCTTTGCAGCCGCTGCCGAAGACCTCGGCGATGTCGTTTGCTTTTGTAGAGGGACCATGATCAAGACCGACCTTGGCGAGGTCGCAGTTGAAAACCTTTGTAAAGGCGATATGGTTGAGACGCTAGATTGCGGCTTTCTACCAATCCGATGGATTGGCTCCAGTTTGACTGTGGGAACTGGCAAAAATGCCCCGATCAGGTTTTGCAAGAACGCGTTGGGCAACAAGCAAGAGCTTTGGTTATCGCCGCAACACCGCGTGCTTCTCAGCGACTGGCGGGCAGAACTTATGTTCGGGTCGACAGAAGTCCTCGTAACCGCGAAATCCCTTATCAATGATACGACAATTCAGAGAGTTGAGAGTGGGGTTGTAGAGTACTTCCATATCCTCCTCGACTCGCACGAGTTAATGTTTGCCGAAGGCATTCCAGCTGAGAGTTTGTTCTTGTCCGAAATATCCATGGGAGTCTTAGGTGGCTCTGCACAAGATGAAATTTTGGAACTTTTCCCTTCGATCAGGGACTATGGCGTTGGGAACCGAGGATTCACGACGCGGCCAGTTCTTAAGAATTATGAAGTTACGGCTATCACCGCCAATTGATCGACGATGTCGAATTTTCGGTATGCAAGTGCTGGGTGAGATCGTGTCCTACCAGACCCAAGAAATAGCATCAGACGTTCACCATTCTAGATGTTAGACCAGACAAGCCCTTTGCCATCACGACAATACGGGTACACCAAACGCTTACTAATGGTTTAGCGCCCGCAGAAACGAACCACTTTTCAGCAGAAGCGCTTTGCGTTGCGCGTGCAGCCTATCAAAAGCTGCCACTCGCCACTTGGCGTCCAAGGTCGGCTTTGTCCGTAAACTGTACCTTGTTGTAGTTTGCAGCGAAGGGGCGCTTCAGGCCCATTCTAACGAATTTCGCAAGGCGCACGCATGTCTTTGGTGCGCCCTGCGATTATTCTTAACCTATCGAGTTGCTTGCAAAAGGGTCTCTGACGCCAAACGTCCAAAGTTATTTGCAGCTTTTGGACTCGCGCCCGAGATAAGGTGGCGATCAATTTGGCAAGAACTGTCTGCTTTGGTGTTGGTTATTGTCACACCTAAAGCGTTTAGCTTTTCGCCAAATTTCCACGGCATATGACCTGGCATATAGCCAATCATCGGCGTTTGCTTGTCCACAGCGTCAGGGAATGCTGCGATCTTGTAGCCACTATAGATGAACTTCTTGCCATCATCCGCTGCAAGTAGTGCTGCGGGACCGTGACAAATAGCCAGCGTAAATAGATCGCGATCATGTGCCCAATGCAGCAGTTTGCCCAAGTCGGCACTCTCAGGCAGCCCAAGCATGGCACCGTGACCGCCTGGTAAAAATACCGCTATATAAGGCGCATCATTGGTGATCGAATTGGACACAAAATCTGCAAGGCTGCCAGGGTTTGCAAAGGCGTTGGCGTATTCACGAAAGAGGTTTTTCAAGTCCTCATCTTCGCCTGGCATTGCCCAATCTTCAATAACCACCGGCGCACCTGTTGGTGTGACGATGTCAATTTCAAACCCCGCATTGATCAGGTGCAACATTGGCAAGCCCATTTCGACCGGATGGTTTCCGGTCGAGAACTTCTTGCCATTGGCCATGGTCATATTGCGCTCTTCTGTGCAGACCATCAAAACACGCAGCTTGCCGCCCGTGTAGGGATTGGCATATGCACCGCCATCGTAATCCGTCTTGGAAGACGTCGCCAGCTTTAGGGCAAGAGGTGACGGTGCAAAGGCACCATCATCTGTTGGCGTTGGGGCTGCCCCAACCAGTTTGCGTAGAAAGCTCATAGTTAACTCCTTGCTCGTCGTTGGTTTAATCAATTTGCGTCAAGATGGTGTCGCGGGATTTGCGCACCTTTCCCATCGGCAGCAACCAATCACTTTTCTCATCGCGATACCCCAACGGCAGCAAAACAACCGAGCGCAAACCGCGATCCTTCAAACCGAGGATTTTGTCCACGGCTTCAGGA
Organism: uncultured Sulfitobacter sp.; assembly: GCA_965363735.1. Lineage (GTDB taxonomy): Bacteria > Pseudomonadota > Alphaproteobacteria > Rhodobacterales > Rhodobacteraceae > Sulfitobacter. Next base: position 2,447 of record CBDTUA010000081.1, read on the forward strand.
TTAAAGCCTTCCATCGGAGTGCTGTCGACTTCCTGCTCAGCGGCAGCAATTAGCGCGACACCCAGTGCGATATACGCTTGGCGGGCAGCATGAGCATAATTTACTTCTGCGTCACGCGGCACGTAGTTGGCTTTCAAATTCTCATAGTAGGTGTGCAGCATTGGCAGATCACCACGGGCATCGACATTCAGTTGAACGACATCATCGATACGCTCGGCCGTGTAGTTATCCCAAGCTGCGAATACCAACAGATGTGAACCGTCAGTGATCTGTGCTTGGCCGCCAGCAGCTTCGCAAATCTTGGCCCTTACTTCAGGGTTTGTAATCAAAATTACCTCGAACGGCTGGGTGCCGCTTGAGGTTGGTGCCATTCGGATTGCGTCAACAATCGCATCGACTTTCTCTTGTGGGACAACCTTGGTTTGGTCCATCTTTTTTGTGGCATAACGCCAGTTCAGGTGATCGTTCAGGGTTTTCGAGGTCATAATTTTGATCCTATTGCCGGCACTTGAAGGGTGCAGTATACATTTGATACTGACGATATATTGAGAACCGGCTATGGCTGCAAGAAGGCACATTCTTGAACCTTGGTCACATAAAAGGAACCGACATGTTAGACAGTGCTCAATGCCCCGACTGCAAGCGCATCAACGAAGTCTTATCGCGCGTTGGTGACAGGTGGAGCGTCCTTGTCGTGATCTCGCTGTCCCAATACGGGACATTGCGATTCAACGAGTTGAAAAGACATCTGGGAATCTCGCAGCGGATGCTGAGCCTTACGCTTAAGGAGTTAGAGCGGGACGGCCTTGTTAAACGCACGCATCACCCCACGATTCCACCCAAGGTGGAATATAATCTGACGCCCATGGGTGTTTCGTTCCAAGAACCCGTGCGCGCACTGGGCTACTGGGCGCTTGAGAACCTAAGCCTCATCGATGAGGCCCGGGAAACCTATGATACGGAGTTAAAGAAGTAGAAACTGGTCATTCTTTCTCGTCCAAGCGACGAACGGCTTGTCCGTGATCCCGATCTGGATGCAGCTTGCGGCGAAGGTCCGCTTCGAGATTAGGTACCTCGACGCCCGATTCCTTGGGGTCTCCACTCAGCGTTCCGTCATTGTCTGTGACCGTAATGGTGAGCGCGTGGGTGGAGTTCGACCAGTCCGGCCGCAAGCGATATTCGTCACCCGTGACCGGAAATGCGCCTGCATATCCGGGTGTAGTCAAATTGGTCGCATCGGCTGGCGCAAAGGCTGTAATATAATAAGTCGCCATCGGTTGATCCTGCCCCAGTGAATACTGTTCGCTCGAATGCTCTGCTAACCTCCGCTAATCTAAGTGCATGATGAATTATGCCTTTCAAGTCGGTCTTACCCCGAGCAATATTTGGCTAAAACTTCAATATTGGCCGTCGCTTCTTTGCTCGGCGAATTCCTTGCTCGAGCCGTACAGGCGATGTTTTCTTGTGAGATTGATTGATCTGCGAATGGCCTGCATTCTCTAACTCGGCAAAGAGTTTATCTCTCTGACGATGAACGGAAAATTCATCTAGCGATGAGAATGACGATCAATGACTTCGAGAGATCACCCTCTGAGCTGCTTGAATAATCTCGGGTCCACGCTGGCAGCAGCAGAGATGCCGCCCCAGAGTGCGCCTTGAATGCCGACGCAGACTACGTCCTGCCCGGAGAGATATAGCCCTTCAATTGGGGTCTTGGCTCTGAGAGCATTGCTCATTACACGCTCAGGCGTGACATCGAGTCCATAGAAGCGGCCTTCGTGGTGACCAGTGATCTCCGCCGTCGCCAACGGTGTCGAAAGTTCACGAAACACTACCAGTTCGGCTAGGTCGGGGAAGTACGCTTTGAACAGCGCGAACATCTTGTCCTCAATCTGCTGCTTGAAAGCTTTGTACTCGGGGCCCCGCCCGCCTGAGGGGAGGTCAGCCCATTGGACGACGCTGCTCCAATCGGCCCAGACGACCATGTCGCCTGCGTATTTTTGCTTGGGGCCCGGAACGTGGCTTGGGTCCTTTTGTGAGCCAAACGAGACGAAAAAACCCGGAGGGTTTCCCTCTGGTGCTTCTGCCCAGATCGCGTCGATGTCTGCTGTCGGATAGACCCAATGGTTTGAGCGTGTGGCTCCGGCTTCTTCCACGTCGCCTTCAAAGCCAAGGAACAGATCGAAATGGGCAATGGAGGCGGGTAGCGCTTGTATTTCACTGATCCAGTCTTCGGGGCCGAAGCCCTTGGGCAGCAAATTGTTAAGCGTCTCGCGCGCACCGATATTGGATATGACGACGTCTGAATAGATATCTTCACCTTCAGATGTGTGCACTCCGACGACCTTTTCGTCCTCCACCAAGAGCGTTTCAACACTCACTCCGGCGCGGGCCTGTCCACCCGCTTGCGTGATCGTCGGTATAAGATGTTCGGCAAAGGCCTTGCCGCCGCCCACCGGATACCATGCGCCGCTTTCCAAGTAAGAGCCGCAAATCAGGGCGTGCATGGCAAAGCTTGCCTTGTGGGGGCGACCCCCATGGTCCCCCCATTGCGCGGTAAAAGCCGCTGCAAGGTCCGGATTTTGCGTGATGCTGTCGGCAACTTCCTGCGTCGTGCGGGTACACCATTTTTCGATGGCCCGGTGGTTCCACCATTCAATCATATGGCCAACAAAGTCGGGCATGCCGCGCGTTGAATTCAGCGCGTACATCGTTTCCCGCCCTGCCCGAAGTGCTGTGGTCCATGCCTCAATCGCTTCGGTTTCATCAGGGAACCGATCTTTGAAATCGCGCTCCTGTGCCTCGAACGGGCGCGACAGCGCAAGGGGCGGAGCGTCTGCAAGATGCAGATTGTCGTAGACTGCCCCCATAGGTTCGAATTCCATTGGTGTGTGCACAAGCCAGTCGATCAATCCCCGTTCCCGGTCGCCGGGAGCCATGCAGCCGAGATAGTGGATGCCGACGTCCCAGGTAAAGCCTTCCCTAGAGAAACTATGCGTGAGCCCACCCAAGGTCTTGTACTGCTCCAAAAGCAATACTTTGTGGCCCATTTTTGACAGCGCGGCAGCCGCTGTCATGCCACCCATGCCGGATCCGACAACTATGGCATCCCAAGCCTGAGTGTTTCCTTCGTTCATGGCAGTGGTCCTCTTTATCTTGCTTCTCGGTACGCCCGATCCGCTATGTTGCGCCAATTGGCATCCCTCAAGAGTGTTACCGCTGCCTGTTCATCTCTTTTTCGATCATCTTTTCGGTGGCGGCGAACCGATCTGAAAATACGAAAACCGCGAAGGCATGAAGTGCCACGGCGATCCCCCACCCCATCATAGGCCAATGGAACCAAATGGTACTGGACGAGGTCGAGAGGTTGATGACCACCAGAAGTAGAATGACAGCCACATAGACCGCCAGGTGAATGTAGAAGCCCATCTTGGCTTCAACGCGCTTTTTGGCTGATTGATATGCTTCGGTATTCTCCATAGCTCTTCTCCATCAAGACTGCGTGATTGACCGAATTTAACCAACCGGGGGGATTATGGGATTGAGCAATGTCAATTTTTCTTGCTTCGTTGGATGAAGCCTCCGGGATGAAGCACCAACAAGGATGGTGAGATTTCAATGCCCCGCACTCCCCCCTGTGTGACATTGGCATTCTGGAGCCTGTCGTTGTCTTGGGGAACAATGACGAGGGGGGGTCTAGGACCTTTCGGCCTATTGCTCGGGGCCGAAACCGAGTGGGGGCATTTGAGCCTTCTGCTACTGCATCTTGGCCCATCAAATTATCTAGTCGACCTAGCTTCAGGGTGGTTTGACTAAGAAACAGTCTCTGGGCCAGAAATTGCGTTGAGACTTCTCATCGCTGTCCTCGAACTGTGCAAGACCCCCTACTTACGTCAATGGGGTTAGCGCGGCGCTGTTGGCTTTTTTGCCAGCATCATTTCTTTGTTGTTCGCACTAACGCTAGCAAACACAACCATAGTGATCGGGCTTGATGCCGGCACTGACTGCAAATGACATCTGGGCACAAAATTTCGATTTGAATGCCGCTTTTGCAAATAAGGCCAATCCGTTTCGCCCGTGGTGACGGCAGGGTTGCGCCAAGGCGTTAACAGATCGAATGGCAGTATTTGCACGATACCAGACCGGTGCCGCAATTGGCACCGGGATCAGGATTGCGCAGGAAGCGGGTTCAGCGAAGTCTTGGTCTATGGGACACGTGTAATTCTCAAGTGGTACCCACCGGACAGATGTTCAAACCAATGTTCTAACTTTCAGCAACGGAGCTGTTGCAGGCTTTGACTGCTGATTGGCCGTTCTCCCCTACAGTTCAACCCGCCGTAGACGCAGCGCGTTGCTGATTACCGAGACGGACGACAGGCTCATCGCGGCTGCGGCGATCATCGGTGAGAGCAGAAGGCCCGTGACGGGGTAGAGCAGACCCGCCGCAATAGGCACACCAAGCGAGTTGTAGGCGAAGGCGAAGAACAGGTTCTGCTTTATGTTGCGCAGGGTCGCCCGCGCCAACTTGCGGGCCCGCACGATGCCCATTAGGT
>CBDTUA010000082.1:0-6867 GCA_965363735.1 uncultured Sulfitobacter sp.
GCCACGCTGCAAGAGGTGTCTAATTACGCTAAGCACCGATTTTGTTATCACGAAATCATTGTTATCGCCGCGGCTCCTGTGCCTGGCTGGCTGGTGGCCATGCAAGAAGCGGGCCGCGCAATTCCATACATCCGCATTCTGGCGCTTGATGCTCAGCACGCTTATGAAGATATTAGTATGATTGCCCTGAACCACTCTATCGGAGATTATATCTTTAACATTTATCCGGGCGAAATATCCATTGCTGATCTGGACCGGATCACAAGGCTGATGGCCACAGGTAAGTACGATGCGGTCAAAGCGATCTATACGATTAAAAAACTGCATCGATCAAGACGAGCAGCGGAAACGATCGTCGGATGGTTCATCCGTATAGCATCGGGGAAGCGGATGGAAACTTTCCCCGCGCGAGCCTTCGCCTTGAACCGAACCGCCTTGTCGCGATTGGCGGCATATGACGGGTTGCAGAAATTCTTTCGAATTCTGGACATGTCTACACTATTTGCGCAAGCTCGAATTACAGTAGACCAACCTCCACGCCGCGGGTTCCTGACGGCGTTTAAGGAAAAGATCAGACTGACCGCGGAGCTCGTTTCACTGTCGGCCACTAGGTTAATTCTGACGCTGGCCCTCATCTGCTTTGCGCTTTCTATAGTTAGCATTTTTGCCATGATTATTGCCATCGTTGTTAAGCTATCGATGCAATCGGTGGCCCCTGGCTGGGCCTCGCTTACGGTTCTTTTCTCAGGTCTTTTTTCGGCAAACTTCGGTGTACTAGCTGCGATCTGCCTAGGCCTTTTGCAACTTCTGCGACAGGGGCGTGACACTGGTGCTGATCAATTTGTGGCCGAAATCAGTGGCGGGGATTTTTTCCACCGCGATGAAGGTTTGAATGTCGAGTCCGGTGAGCCAACAGTTCAACGAACGGCTGCGCAACTTGAGTTAAATGATCAGATAACCCCTCATACGGCAGGATAAAAAAATGCGGCGCGCTCTGATCGGATATACGGGATTTGTCGGTAACACGCTTTGCCAGCAATCCCGATTTACAGATCACTATAATTCCAAAAACTTTCATGAAATGGCAGACCAGCATTACGATGAAATCGTCTGCGCGGGTATTCAATCCTTAAAGTGGTGGGCCAATCAGAACCCTGATGCGGATTGGCGAGATATCGACGCCCTGCTAGGCGTGATCTCCACGGTTTCGGCGGACCGGTTCATTTTGATCTCAACTGTCGATATATATAAGGCACCTGTAGGGGTTAATGAGAACACCACGTTGGATATCGACGGGTTGCATCCCTACGGATCACACCGGCTGCGTGCCGAAGATGCCATTCGCAAACAGTTCCACAACCACCTGATCCTGCGTCTGCCTGGCTTATTTGGCCACGGCCTCAAGAAAAACCTGATCTATGATTCCTTAACCGGCGCCGATCTTTCTGGCTTTGATGGCCGGAGCCAGTTTCAATTCTACAATCTGGTACATCTACACGAAGATATTGCACGCCTCTTGGAGCATGATGTATCGACGGTGAACCTTGCAAGCGAACCTGTTGATGTCGCCGCTGTTGTAGAGCGGATTTCGGGCAAATCTTGGCAATATCAAACTGACCAGCCGCCTGTTAAATATGATATGCATACCATTTATGGCGGCCTTTGGGGCGAAACCGGTCCCTATATCTGTACGGCGGAGACGACACTGGATGAAATCGCCGCCTTTGCGGCCCATTGGCAGTCGCAGCAGGCCAAATGAAGCTGGCTGTTTCAAATATTGGATGGTCCACGGATCAGGATGCTACGATTTCCCCATTGCTGCGCGACGCCGGTGCCGAGGCAATTGAGGTGGCACCGTCTAGGCTTTTTGCTGATATCCCAGCCGCGACCAGCGCCCAAGCCAGAGACATCGCAACTGCGCAATCCAGCATGGAACTGCCTATTATATCAATGCAGGCCTTACTATTCGGGCGTGCTGACCTGCTGCTGTTTAGTGAGGACGCGACAGCTCAAAATTTGCTAGCATACCTTAAACACCTGATGCAGCTTGCTGGGTCGCTTGGGTGCGGGCCGCTCGTGTTTGGCTCGCCTCGCAACCGAGCCCGGGGTAGTCTACCGTTCAAGGATGCGGTTGGCCGGGCGATCCCCATCTTTCGCGCCATCGGTGCCATTGCCACAGAGACGGACACCGTTTTTTGCCTTGAGGCGAACGCTCGGAGTTATAGGTGTGACTTCATGACGACACTTGCCCAGGCCGCCGATGTGGCCGCTCAAGTCAATCATCCTAGAGTCGCAATCGTTGCCGATACTGGCAATATGATCATGGAGGCCGAAAAACCGGATGCCGTAATCGCCGTAATGGATTATATCCGGCACGTGCATGTCAGCGCCCCGCAACTTGAGCCGGTTACCGAACATGCAGATTATATTGAGAGCGTTCTCACTCATATCTTCCGATCCGGCTATGAGGGCGATATCACACTCGAGATGCGCGTACCGGAACAGGCCGACCCAGTCGCGACCCTCTTGCAGAACGTCACTTTCCTGCGCAAAACTATTGACAGGTTAGTTGGTTGAGCAAACAGAACTCAATTGCAGATGTTGTCATCATCGGGGGTGGCTTTTATGGGGCTTGCCTTGCGCTGTTCTATCGCTCGGTTGCCAAAAATGTCGTCATATTGGAAGCAAAGAATGAGCTGCTCACCCGAGCATCATTTGTGAATCAGGCGCGTATCCACACCGGCTTTCATTATCCTCGCAGTTTCATGACCGCCCGCAGATCGCTTGCCCTCTATCAAAGGTTCATCGCTGATTTTAGGCCTGCTGTTGTTGATGATTTTTCCATGCTCTATGCGCTTTCGCGCACTCATTCCAAGGTAACTGCAACCCGATTTGAAAAGATGTTTGCAGACCTTGGCGCACCTTTTGAACGTGCAACACGCGCAGATAATGCGCTGTTTGACGGCGATATGATTGAGGCAGTCTATCGGTGCAAAGAGTTCGCGTTCGATGCCACCAAACTGCGCACACTACTGAAAGAACGTCTCGCGGCGGCTGGTGTCAAAGTGATGACAGGGGCGAATGTAAAGGCCGTAGATGTTCACGGCGATGCGGATGGCATCACTCTCGCAGTCGAAAATCACGGCACATTTACCGGGCACACCGTGATCGACGCGACCTATGGGTTGTTTTCTAATCGTCCAAACGCAGAGCCAACACCATTTCAGCTGAAATATGAACAGGCGGAAATTGCACTGATCAAGCCCCCAAAGGAACTGGACGGCATCGGTATTACCGTGATGGATGGACCCTTCTTTTCCACGATGCCATTTCCTGCAGAATCCGCATACTCATTAACACACGTCCGGTATACTCCACATAACGTTTGGCTGTCGGGGGAACACGGCCCGCCCCAGACCCACAAACTACAGAGCCGCTGGTTGCATATGATACGCGATGCCGCCCGGTTTGTGCCGTCGATGAGAGATGCAAAGTGGATTGGATCCCTCTATGAGACGAAGACAGTTCTTCTTCGGAACGAACGCGATGATGGACGCCCTATTTTGTTAGAATTCCACCCTGAACGTAAGGACTACATGATGGTTCTCGGAGGGAAGGTTGATAACATTTATGATCTACTAGAGGCATTGGTCGAGCGGGGGGCTATTCGCAGAGGCGCACATACCGGGTTTCTCAATCCGACTGCATCCAAGGTCACATTGTCATGATGAAACCCTTTTTTGCACGCCCACTTGCGCGTTTCTTCACAACTGCCTGTCTCGGTTTGATTATTGACCTTGGCATCGCAACTGCCCTTATTCTAACCTTTGCATTTTCTGATCCTCTGGCGGCAACAGTCGGGTTGTTCGCGGGGATGATCTTTAACTACTTTATGCACCTGCTCTGGACATTTCAGCATCGCAATCGCAAAGCTTCGCTGAAGCATTTTCTACAATTCAGTGCGGGTGTGGGGATCACGTTGTTGGTGCGGATTGGGTTTTTACAGTTTTTAGATCACTATGGCGCCCAATCAGTTCTGCATCCGACCACACGACTAGCAATCGCAGCGGCGGTATCCTTTGTGCTCAGTTACCTGATATGTAATCGTTTCATCTTTTTCGATGAAACTACCTAAGATGGCTGTTCCCAAACTAGCATCCCCTTTTCTTGTCTGGGCCGGTTTTATCGCTCTGCTTAGCTGGGTTCCGTGGCATTTGGCCACAAATCCAGACCTTCCAAACAGCGCTGCAATTCTGGGATATAATATCAAGGCCGCGTATCTATTGGTCGTTGGCTGGGCGTTGTTGTGCTTTGGTATCTTGGCAACGTTCTCCCGACCTGCACCGCCTTTGCCGCAGCCTGTGCCTGATCAAGCTAAAAACTACCAATCAGGCCCAAGCTTGGCGCGAAGGTGGACAGAACGCATCTGCGTGGCGGGATTCACCCTTATTGCGTATTGGCCCCCGGCCATCGCTCGGTTTGGCAAACATATTGAAGACGCTTATTTTCTGACTGCGCTGCAACGTATGAGTTGTGGCGAAATGCCATATGTAGACTTTGAATTCCTCTATGGCCCCCTGATGATCGCCCCCGCGCATGCGTGGATGGACACTTTTGGGTTCTCTATGACAGCCTATTACGCGTATTATGCAATGTTGCAGGTGGCACTATTCGTGCTGATTATTGCGCTTTTGCAGCGGTTTATTCCTCAGACAAGACGCCGCTGGCTGGCGTTCTTCATACTGCTGCCATTCTATGTCGACATCCTCTACGGCCTCAACTGGATCGGATGGCGCCATATTGTGGGCCTATTGGCAATTGTCGTAATCTCAAACAATGACCGATACTATGGCCGTGCGGCGCTGACCGGAATCATTCTGGGTCTTGGTGCGGCATTTTCCTATGAATACGCCTTTGCCGCCTGGTGTGCAGCCACCGCCATCTTGGGCGTGCAGATGCTTGCCCCCAAGCGCCGGGCAATCCCCCACCTGTTGGGGGCGGCACTCTTGATGACGACTGTGATGCTGGCTATCGGGCTGGGGGTGATTTATTGGGCGACCGGGGCGCAGTTAGTTGAATATATTCAGGCGACACGTCATGCGGCTCAGACGGCGCTATCACTTGGATTGGGCCAGTTTGCATTTTTCTGGACGGGGCACAGCCTAGCTCTATTTTTCATTCTATCTGCGGTCATCACAGTCTGGGCAGGCGCGATCCGCAACATTCGGCATCATACGCCTAACTCCACGGATCTGATGCTGATAGGGGCGGTCATCTTTGCGTTGGTTGCACTGAAAATCGGATTACAGCGCGCCGATTATCTGCACATGGCCGTGCCATTCTTGCCGTTGATTTTCGTGCTTTCACTAGGACATCAAACCGAGATTTTGACATTCGGCCGTAGGTTAAAAACCGCCATATCTATTGCACTTGTTGTGGCCTCTGTCACGCATCTGATTGGCCATGCGCCGCTGGGACGCTGGGTTGGATCTAGCATGGCACGCGGCCTGTATCACGAAGTAACCGCCCGCGATCTGGCCGGTGCGGTTGAGGCTCGCAGACATAGTATTCAATCAGAACGATCCCTGCATCAGCCAGATAAGATCGAACTGGCCCGCGTATTAGCTGCGACAGACTTTCGGGACCGCCCGGTGCTGTATTACTATCAGGAGTGGGACATAACGCTCGATGCGGGCACTTGCGCCTCTGGTTACGCGTTTTATGATCTGCTTTACTCGGATGCGCGGCATCCACTGGCTGAGACAGCCAAAAAACCGGGCCTGATTGTGGTTATGAATACTAGTGATTACCAAAAGCTTTTCAATGGCGTCACTAGCGACGCTCCCCACCGGCAAGAGCCAGTCCTGTCAAAACTAGCCCGCTGGACAAGCTCAAACCACGCCGCGCAATCCGTCCTGGAACAAGACGCGGAATGGGCCATGTGGAAGTCTGCTTTGGGGGACGACCTGATCCGTGAGTTTCACATTCTGAAAGAACTGAAAGGCTTTGTATTGCTTGAACGGAATAAAAAATGACAACATCTCACTTAGACATGATGTTTTCTGTCGTGATGCCAGCTTATAATGAAGAGGCCGTGATTGAGGCGACTATCACTGAGCTATCTGCGCATCTTGACGGCGCTGGATACCGCTATGAAATCGTCGTAGTTGATGACGCCAGTCTGGACCGTACAGCAGAAGTTCTCAAAACCTTATCCAAGCGCCTGCCGCAGTTAAGAGCCATTCATAATTCAGGCCCAAACGGCTATGGCTTCGCAATCCATAAAGGCCTGAACGCATACAAGGGCGACGCGGTCGTAATTGTCACATCTGACGGCGCGGATTCCCCCAAGGATGTCGCCGCCTATTTCGACGCCATCCTCGCAGGCGCTGACTGCGCATTTGGGATGAGGTTTGGCTCAGGCAGCACCGTTAAAGGCTATCCTCCGGTCAAAAAGATATTGAACAGGTGGGCCAACTGGATTGTGGGACGCCTTGCTCGATCCGATTACCGGGACTTCACCAACGGATTTAAATGCTATCGCCGTGACGTGGTTGAAGCTATGCAGCCGATCATTTCTGGGCAGTTTAATATTACCATCGAAATGTCGCTCAAAGCTGTACTTGATGGGTGGAAAGTAACCGTCGTTCCAAATGACTGGCATCAGCGCGAAGGCGGACAGTCAAGTTTTCATATCCGCAAGTTGATCCGGCCCTACGCAGCCACATTGCTCTATTGTCTGAACCGACACTATATTCAGTCGATCCGGCGTTGAGACCGAGAGGCGGCTTCGTTGATGGCGTGTATGCCCCCTCCCGACGGCATCGCAATGTGCCACTATGACGAGTGTTAAAAGCCATGACAGAA
>CBDTUA010000083.1:0-6827 GCA_965363735.1 uncultured Sulfitobacter sp.
CTACTTAGCGTCGCGGGATGGCAAAACGCAGCCCCTTTCGGTACTTCAAGACGAGCCCTGAGATCACACGCCTGGCCGTGATGATGTAAGTTCGGTTTTCGCTTTCGCTTCGGAACGTGGAGGACCTTCTGAACGAACGCGGCATCGATATTGGCCACGAAACGGTTCGATTTTGGTGGAACAGATTTGGCCCGCTGTTTGCCGCAGAGATCCGCAAGAAAAGGGTCAGCCAGATGCGCGCATATTCAAATTGGCGGTGGCACTTGGACGAGGTGTTCGTGAAAATCAACGGCGAGACGCACTATCTTTGGCGGGCTGTGGATCACGAAGGGGAAGTGCTGGAAAGCTATGTGACCAAACGCCGTGATCGCAGAGCCGCATTGAAATTCCTCAGGAAAACCATGAAACGTCATGGTCGACCACATATCTTCGTCACCGACAAACTACGTTCCTACGGCGCGGCAATGAAGGTCATCGGAAATGTCGACGAACAAGAAGCCGGCCGCTGGCTCAACAATCGAGCCGAGAATTTACACCAGCCATTCAGACGAAGAGAGCGGGCGATGCTTCGATTTAGGCGGACGCAAACTTTACAGAAATCTGTCTCCGCCCACGGCTCAGTCCACAACCATTTCACCAGGAGCGCCACCTTTACAGCCGATCAAACTTCAAGCTGAACCGCGCCGCCGCCCTAGCCGAGTGGCGCGGTCTCTGGGCAGCTTGACAGATTGAGGTTGCTGAAGAACTAAGACTGGTTCGCATTCGTCTGACAGCACCGTTAGGTCTCTTTCAAAGCCTGAAATACGGCGTCGCGATCAGACAGGACCAGCAAAAGGACCAAGTCGTCAGGCTGTAATTGTTCGAGTATCAGTTTTGCACCAAGGGAAGGTGAACTGGCGGGCAAAATATTTCTGGCAGGATACCCTGCAGCAATTGCTGAAGCCCTGATAAGGTTTGATGTTTCGCCCAGCATGCGACCACGCAAATGGTCCGCGATTTCTGCAGTAACAATGAGTTCAGGTCTAAATTGAAGGGCAGCCCTAGTGACCTCATCGATAACTTGGTCGGAGTGATCACCAGGCTGGCTCAGCATGAGAAAACGTCGTTTCGCAGGCATCTGCGCCATTGCATCGCAGACCGCCGCAATCGAGTGCGCATTGTGGGCAAAATCAACGATTACGCGTGCCCCGTTGTAGTTGAATTCGTTGAATCGGCCGGGGTTGTTTTTTGGGTCAGACACAAATGTGGACAGCCCCTTTCGGATGACCTCGGGTGAGATGCCAAGAGCTGTGCAGGCACATATCGCCGCAAGCGCATTGCGGATATTATACTTTGCGGCACCAGACAGGGTTATTGGCACGTCCTTAAGGACGATTGTCCACGTCTCGGCGGTGCCTGACGAAAAAACTAACCCCTCATCTTGCAGGTAAGCGCAGGGCTGGCCAAGCGCACGCGCATGGGCAATCTGTGGCGATGTCGCATCAAGCGAAAACCAGCAAATCGTCATGGCGACGTTTTTGGCCGCATCCACTATATTCGGATCATCTGCGTTCAACACTAAAACGCCATCTGCTGACAAAGCTCTGGCGACCGCAAATTTAACCTGTGTTAAATCCGCCAGCGTTGTGATGCCATATTCGCCCAAATGATCCTTGGCGATATTTGTGACAACGGCCACACGCGCGCGACGGGTTGCCAAACCGCGGCGTAAGATGCCGCCCCGTGCAACTTCCAGACAGGCGATCTCGACGCAGCGGTCGCGTAAGGCCAAGCGTGCGCCCGCCGGACCCGAATAGTCACCACGATCTAGGATATTTTCGCCGACCTGCACCACATCTGTTGACGTCTGGCCAACAACATTCCCTGCCAAGCTCGCAATCGCGGCGCACAGTCGGGTTGTCGTCGTTTTTCCATTGGTGCCTGTAATGAATGCAAGTGGCACGTCATGCAAATCCGACCACGCTACGACTTCTGGCGCGGGGAGTTTGGTCATGCTCCAAGTTTGTGAGCCGACCCCGTGACCAATCGAGATTTCGTCATCATCAATGAGGATGTCAACGTCATGAGCCGCTGCCGCTGCTATCAAGTCCCTCAAAACTGGATTTGCTTCCTTAGCCATGACCCCCTTCAAATCACTAATCATGCGATCAAACGGCAAAGGCTCCGCACCCAAAAGGTCCGCCGCGCAGAAATGCCACGCAGTTTGGACGGCAAAAACCGCAGAGTAGAGTTGATCTTGCGGTGCGGAAATGGCCAGTGTCGCTCCGGTTTGGAACGCGCGGAAAGTCATATGTTGGTCCGGCCAACCCATCGCATCCAAGACAAGACGCGCGTGTTTTTGCCAAAGCGCCAAAAGTCGCTCTGATTGGATGCCCGTGAAATGGATATCTACCACGGCACCGCTTCGGTCCCACAACATTCCTGGCCCTGTCAACCGCCTGACGGGATCGGTGCGGATGTGGTCGGCCTGCGCCCAGCGGATATCAAGTGCGGTCTCTAGGTCTTCGATGCGGTTCATTTGGCGGCCCTTCGGTCAATCACCGTCTTCAACGTCTTCGCGGGCCAGCCTGACGCCGCGTCCATCGCGGACCATGCTAAGATCGCTGTCGCCTATATCTTCAAAGGGCGAAGGTACGACAATGCTGACAGGCTGAGATGCCTGCTCGGCCTCCTGATCTGGTGCATTGAAATAGATGATCTGTTTCCAGCAACGCGGGCTGTTGTCGCCGAAAATGATAACAAGATCGCCCTGCTGCGCCATTTCAAGACTGGCGGCAACTGCGTCTTCCTCGTTTGGGATGACGGAAATTTGATCATTGGTGACGCCATGCGAAATCAACGCCGCTTGGAAAAGTCGCGGTATTTCATCATGGCCGCGCTTGCGCCTGTTGTCGTCTGCCTTGCAGATGTAGTGGTCAAAATGTCCAGCGACAGTACGCGCCGCATCGACGACATCAACATCCCGACGGTCGCCGGGGATTGAGACCACGACAATGCGCTTACCTTTGACGTCTAGACGGTCCGCAAGACCTGCCATCGCACTCATGGCGGCTGGGTTATGACCATAGTCGAGAATTACTTTAAAGGGGTGTTCGTCGAACACGTTCATCCGGCCAGGTGCCTGAAAATAGCTGGTGTCAAAGGTGCGCAGACCGTGGCGAATATTGTCCAGATCGACGTCAAAGCTATAGGCCATGGCCGCGGCAAACATCGCGTTTTGAACGTTATGGATCGCTTTGCCCTCAAGTGTTGCGGGAATTAGATGCGACCACAAAACAGGCATGTGGAGTCCGTTGTCGTAAATTGTCAACATATCGCCACTCATACCCGGTTCGAGCACAATCGCTTTGCCGCCAGCCTTGATATGTTCCTTCACCAATACGTGGCTAGGATTCACGGTCACGTAAAAAATCGAGTCAACATCAGCATAGTCGGCCATTTTCAGGCAGTTTATGTCATCCGCGTTGAGCACAACTGTCTTTGTCGCGCTTTCAATGACCACGCGTTTAACAACCGCCAATTGCTCTACTGTCTCGATGCCGCCAAGACCAATGTGGTCGGCCGTGACATTCAAACAGGCGGCGACATCAGATTGCTGATAGCCAAGTCCACTGCGGACAAGCCCACCACGGGCGGTTTCCATGACGGCAAAATCAACGGTAGGATCACGCAGCACCATTTGCGCTGATGTCGGGCCCGTCATGTCGCCTTTGACGCTTAACTTGCCATCAACATACACACCATCGGTAGACGTCATGCCGACGATTTTTCCGCTGGTTTTCATGATATGTGCCAGCATCCGCGACGTTGTTGTCTTTCCGTTGGTCCCTGTAATCGCAGCAATTGGAATGCGGCTTTCATGCCCTTGTGGAAAGAGCATGTCGATCACATTTCCCGCGACGTCACGCGACTTGCCCTCAGATGGAGCCACGTGCATGCGAAAGCCGGGTGCCGCATTTACTTCGACAATTGCGCCACCGATTTCCTTGTAGGACTGAGCAATATTATCGATCAGGAAGTCAACGCCACCGACATCAAGACCCACAGCCATAATTGCGCGCTCCGCCATGTCACGGTTATCGGGGTGGACGACCTCTGTCAGGTCAATCGCGGTGCCACCCGTGGAAAGGTTGGCTGTCGAGCGCAAGTAAAACACTTCGCCCTTGGGCAAAACGGTGTCGACGGTATGCCCGGCGTCGGCAATCAGACGATTGGCCTGATTGTCGATTTCCAGCATGGTCAGCACCTTTTGATGCCCGATCCCCCGGCGCGGATCCAGATTTACGATATCGACCAATTCAGCAATGTTATGCGTCCCGTCACCCACAACATGGCCCGGAACACGCTTGGCGACAGCGACCAATTTGTTATTCACAACCAGCATTCGGTGATCAAAACCAGTCACAAAGCTCTCGACCAGTATGGCAGAACTTTTGGAATGAAGCTTTGCCTCGACAAAACCCGCTTCGACGTCTTCGTCCTTGGTCAAGTTGATCGACACACCGCGACCATGATTGGCATCCAAAGGTTTGACCACGACTGGGAAGCCAATCTTATGCGCAGCCTGCACCGCCTCGGTTGCGCTATAGACAATCCGTTGCTGCGGAACAGGCAGACCAAGATCGTTTAATAGGTTATGGGTATCTTCTTTATCGCACGAGATTTCCACCGCGATGTGTTTGGTCTGCGATGTGATAGTTGCCTGAATGCGTTGCTGATATTTACCATGGCCAAATTGTACGAGCGAATTTTCATTTAGCCTGATCCAAGGAATATCGCGATCTTGCGCGGCTTTTACCAAAGACCCTGTCGAGGGGCCAAACTCTTTGCGTTGCGCATGCAGCACAAAACGGCGCAACTCCGTATCCCAATCAAATTCAGCGTCGCTTTGAAATCCGGCTTTTTCCTGCAAACCATTGGGCAACAGATGCATCAACAGCCGTAAGGCAAGCTCGCCTGCTGCCAATCCGACATCCCGCTGCCGGTAAGCATAGACCATGTTGTAGTGCCCAAGCTTGCCAGTGCCTCGCGTCCGCCCAAATGTGACCTCTGTACCTGCAACGTTTTGCACCTCAATCGCGCAGTGCTCAAGAATATGGCCCATCCAAGTGCCTTCGTCTTCGCGCAAACGACGCAAGAAACCTCCTGCCTTGCCATAAGAACAACCGTGATCCGAAAGACCCGGCAAAGCCGCAATGAGGCCCTCAACGAATTCCGTCCCAATTTTCGCTGAGGGCCAATCCTCCAATACTCCCAAGTCAACGACGTGCCGAATTACAGGAAAGCTTGCCCAGACATTTGGGCCGACAAAGACATTGGTTGAGACTATTTTCAAATGGTGACCTCTTTGCATGATAATGATTTGGGTGCGCGCATTATTTTAGGTGTCTGCGTCTACACGAGACGATTGGGCCAAATGTTCAGGTGGTGGATACCCAATACGCTCCTTTAGATCATAACTGCACCCTTCGCCCAAGACGTCAAGGCGCAGCCCGATCAAGCTTAGTGCTTCACCCGGCTTTGCGTCCCACATTGACGAATGGGTCAATTTTCTGGCGTCAACCACAGTCACTGTGCCGCTTCCCACGACCTCTAAGACGTTGTCGGGGCCGATAAAGGCGGCGGTGTCTTCGTCAATACCTAGACCGATCAGAAAAGGATTGAACGATGATGCCGTCAGTAGTCGGCCCAACCGATTTCGCTGGGTAAAATGTTGATCGATAATGACGGCATTGGTCAGTCCTATGCCGGGGGCCAATGTCACGGTTCCCTCCGCAGGGGACTCGTTCCCCTGACCTCCCGCAACCATATGCTCGGACATGATTGATGCTCCAGCGGAGGTGCCCGCAACAGGAACGCCCGCAGCATTCTGCCGCCTGATCTTGGTCACCAAAAGCGTCCCACCCAGAATGGCCGACAGCCGCAATTGGTTCCCACCCGTAATAAAGATGCCCGTAGCGCGATCCAACATCTCAAAGAACGTAGGATTTTCGCAATCTAAACGGCGCGTAATGGGGAGGAAATCAACTTTTCCAGCTCCAAGGTTGGTGAAGATGCGATTGTAGTCCTCGCCTGTTTCGGTCAGCATCGAGGCCGTTGGGATCACAACAATGTAAGCGTCCGCGCCTCCAGACAGCTCCACGAACTTGCGGTGAATTTGCATTTCCTTGACGCGGTCTTCCCCGCCACCGATCGGAATAATAAATCCACGATCCTTTTTTTCGACCAAAGACGTTGGGCACATATAACTAAATCATCCTTAGATTGTATCGTTCTGAACCAAGCTTCGCGCCCGCAGATTCACATCATACGGCATAGGTCAAACGATGGTAACAGGCCAAAGACATCTGACGTCGATCATTCGTGAAATTCGGGTTGGCGAATGTCATTGGCCGATCTCGGTTGGAAATAGAGATGTCAAAACAACATCTGCTTGACCCCCTGACGAACATTGAGTTCCCAATTTAAATATGCCTGCAATCCGACGAGGCCAAAACATGGTCCGCAACCCTTAAGTAGCCAGCATACTTCAAATTAAAAATGAAGGAATCGGCTATTGAATTGGTTTTCCTGGACGGCAGCAAAGCTGCAGATCGCTGACCACGCGGCAGCAATCAAGAAGTAACCACGATAAGTGAATGTCCGGTTTGGGGGAGCAAAATAGCAATGAGGATCACACAACGATCCGCAGCTCCGAGCCGTCTAATTCTGGAACCGTTTTAAAGGTCTCCCCGAACCAGAATTTCGCCGCTGCACAGAAAATCGGTAACGTTGGGCTCACAGCCGACCTCGGATGCAGCGCAGCAATTTGTGATACTGTGCAATGT
>CBDTUA010000084.1:0-6674 GCA_965363735.1 uncultured Sulfitobacter sp.
GCCTTTTCGATGTTCCACTTGACCACCTGACTGTCGAGGAACAGCGTTGTGAACGCGTTACCCTCACCGTCGTAACAGGTGTGAAGCGGCCCAAGGCCAAGCTCAGGCTCGGCCACGATAACGCTGCGCGGGTCGGCATCTTCATTGAATACCGCATCAAATTTGCGCACGTCGATCACCGATACTGTCGGCGACAGCTTGCCCGCGATGCACAGGTGAATCTTGTCTGGGGCCATGTTGCAGCCGTGCGGGTTGTTCGGGATCGGGATGTAGCGGGTGTATTTCTTGTTCTGGCCTTTGCGTCCGTCCAAAACCTTGACACCGTTCAGCTCGATGAAATCACCCGCCTCGATGCCGGCCTCAATCTCTTTGATGTTGAAGACGACAACGTGGTCCATATCGGCCTCGGTCATATCGGCCAAGGTCATGCCCATTTCCGAGTTATACGAGGTCGAGAAGGCATACTTGCCCTCATAATCGCAATCAGTGTTGTCGAGGTTTCCGGTGACCATGACCTGCCACGCCACCGTCATTTCGTCAGCATTTACAGCGGTATAAAAGTTTACATACTTTTCCGGCTCGTCGAGGATTTTGCCATCATTGACCATCGGCACTTCGTCTTCGCCATTACAGAAAACATAGTCAGTTCGTGGCCACTTTTGAGGGCGAAGACCGTGAATTGCCTTGGCGTTAGGGATCTCGATAATCTTGTCACATTTCATCACGTCGCAACGGACACGGGCAACACGCGTATTGGCTTTGTCGTTCATAAACAAGAAACGCCCGTCGTACGTGCCTTCGGTAAAGGACATATGGAGGTGGTGCAGGTCACCGTTCGGCGGGAACTCAAGGCCGTTGGCGGCCAGATATTCCTTGGTCTCGGGCAAAAGCCCTTCGGTCAGGATCTTCTTGGACTCGTTGGTGATGCCCCATCCCGTTGCCGAGCAAGTGTTGAACACTGGAACCCGCATCAATTCGCGCATGGACGGAATGCCCAAGATGCGCATCTCGCCGCATTGTCCCGATGACCAAAAGCCATAGTATTCGTCCAATTGGCCCGGCCCAACTTCGGCGCCCGCTGCGGCACGTGCGCTTGTTGCGCTGGCAAGCGTTGCGGCACCGACGACGGCAGTTCCTGTCAGCATAGCGCGTGATCCGAATGCGCCTGCAAGTGCTGCACCTCCGGCCGTTGCGCCAAGCAGGCTTCTGCGTGAAATTGGTAGTCTCTTTTGCTCAGACATGTCTTAATCCTTTCATGTTACAGGCGATTTAGGTTGTTGATTGGGATGCCCAACGAAGCGTGTCAGATCTGGTGCCGCTGCATCTTTAGCGCGGCGTTTTACTTTCTTGATCACAACGGGGCATGTGGTTTCTGACTGGTACAGCACCTGACAATGCAGGCAGTTGATGCACTCGTTCGGGTTAATTTCTCCGGTCGGATGGATCGCTTGCACGGGGCATTGATGGGCACAGGTCTGGCACGGGTTGCCGCACTCATGATACCGTTTGAGCCAGTCGAACATCCGCAGCCGTGCCGGAATGGCTAGCGCCGCGCCAAGCGGGCAAAGGTAGCGGCAGAAGAACCGCTCGACGAACAATCCCGCAATCAGCAAGGCGCCGACATAGGCCACAAATGGCCATGCCCGCACAAAGTTCAGGATGATCGCGGTCTTGAACGGCTCAACTTCGGCCAGACGTTCGGCCTGCTCGATACTGGCGAGCGAAACCCCGAACAAGCCAAGGAAAATCATGTATTTCAGCGGCCACAGGCGCTCGTGCAATCCCCATGGGAGCGTCCATTGTGGGATATGCAATTTCCGCGCCACCTGATTGAGGAGCTCTTGCAACGCGCCAAACGGACACAGCCAGCCACAATAGGCACCACGTCCCCAAAACAGCAGCGATGCAGCCACCGCAAACCACAGAATAAAGGTCAGTGGATCCAGCAGGAACGCCTGCCAGCTAAAACCGGATACCAGCGAGCCAAACAGCGCCATCAGGTTTACAACAGACAACTGCGCGTTCGACATCCAGCCCAGATAGACCAGCGTGACCGTGAGAAACACGATGCGAAACCAGTAAAAACCGCGCTCGTTTCGTACTGCCAAATTCTGAAAGAAGAAGACCCCGGTGAGAATGGTCAGCATGATGCCAAGCACGACAATCTCGACTTTTTTGCCGGCCCAGATACGCTTCCACAGCGCCTGATGCGCGTCTGCTTCGGACTGCGACGCCGCCGCAACCACAGCGGAGGGCACATCGCTGGCAGGCGGCAGCGCAAGCGCGCGAATGTATTTCTCTGGAAGCTGATATCCCAGATCAAAGGTCGTAAAGACTTTCTCGATTGCCCCCACCTCGCGCTGCACCAAAAGCTGGATGCGGAAAGGTTTTGTCGGATCAAAGCCGCTGTCGGCAGGTATCTTGAACAGGTCGGCCTCGTTGAAAACGGGTGCGCCTTCGGCGGTGATGGTGTTGATCCGCTTGTGCATCCGGTCACGGAAGCGGACTGAAACATCTTCTTGGATTAGAAATATCCGGTCAAAAATGCCGCCCCGGACATAACCCGAGCCTTTGAAGGAAAATATGCCTCTGCCCATTATGGCAACGGCGTTATCGCCCTCGTCCAACCAATCTTCGAGATTTTCAGCAGCCGCATCACCAAGCAGCGCACGCGCGATAGCGGGGTGCGATACCAAAGCAGCCTGCATCTCGATGAAGGTGGTCTCGGGTGCCTCTGTCAGGGCACGTTTGCCCGCACGCGGGTCTTCCATAGCGGCGAAGGCGGCATTGATCTGGCCGACATCCAACGATAGTCGGCGCAGCGTGCCGTCGCCTTCAAGCGTCATCCAATCACTGGCCGCTTCCGCGTCAGGGTTGATTTCAAACTGAGGACCGGTGCCTGTTTCCTCGACGGCCAACCCCCCAAGTCCAAGCTGGCGGGCAACCTTCAGACCAGCACGGACGATAGAGTCGTCAATAACCATGATGGTCACTGTCGCGCCGGAAATTATGTCGAGTTGGTGTGCTGTACCGCCCGATTCCGCTTCGGCAACCAGATCGAGGCCGCGGTAGTTGGCCACCAGCGCCTTTACCTTTTTATCTGGAATACCGATCAGGACAATTGGCTCAGAGTGTTTGACCAGGGCCACCCCGATGACCTGCGCGTCATCATTGATCGCAACCATCGTGTGGATCGGCTTACCCGAATACCCTGTCGTAGAGACGAAGTCAGAGGTTACAAACGCCCAGCCGATGCGCTTGCCACCCTTGAGAACTTGCACTGCGGGGATATCTGCGTGGGTTGCGCCAAACGCGTCGGCGCCTTCGACCAATTCCCCCACCTGAACGTCAGGCAAGAGTTTGGAAAGCACACTTTGTGCTGCAACTGGAAGCCCGTACAGCAGCATCGCCGCGACGAGTGCCATGATCTTAAGGAGGAATCGGATAGGTATCATGCGGAGGCGTCCTTAAGGAGAAGTCGCCCGTCGCTGCGCTTAATTCTTGCTGTTGTTTGTCTGATCACGGCCAATCAGGTCCGTCAAACCAGCATAGAAAGATACACAGCCGGGGGGCCGCGCGGCACGGGGAGCAAATTTCGTTTATTCAAGATGGGGTCTTGGGCGAGAGGGCTGTCCGCTTCCATCTCCAGCAGGACAGTGGATGGAACAGTAGCACAGAATGTAGGGGTCATGTCGCCCGTAGCGTGGCAACATGTCAGGCACTCGGGGCAATTCTGAGCCGGCTCAACTGGACTACCATCAGCGCCTATCAGCACAGTTTTCGCAACACCGCCTGCACAAATCTCCATCGAAGAGACAGCGCCGCCCCCAGCATTAGCCATACTGATGGGGCCATAAAAACTAAGGCACACCGTCAGTATGAGGCCGAAAAGAGTGGTGCATGCGTTCTTCATACCAACGCAAGTACCTTCGGATCTAATGAAGCTCTTTGATCTAGAGCAAAGAAAGAGTGACTAATTAGGATTACAGAGTTGGTGAGTTCTTGCATTTTTCCCCACCTCCAATGGTGTCAAAGGTCACTCAAAATCGGTTCAAATTACGCTCTAGCCTTCTTGGGTATTTTGCCTTCAAGAAAGCTATCGGTGGCGGCGGCGTCATCGCCAACCGCGATCACCATCCCCAAGCCAAAGTGCGTTTTGCGTTTTACAGCGTAAAATTCTGGCTGTGTCAGTGTGACGTCGATCTCCCCGTTGATCTTACCCGCAAAGCCGGTCGCCCCTGCCCCCACCTCTCGGTTCTGGTGTGTTATTTTGTTACAGGCTGGGTGCTGCGGATGGCTGTTGAGAGAGTGTGCCATGCCACAGAAATGTCCCTCCAAACTTTGCCGCATTCCGCAGGAGGTCATCCTTCTGGCCATGCGATGGGTTTGGCGGTATCCAATTTCGTAGCAGGGCGTGCGCGATTTGCTTGCGGGACGCGGGATCGCTGCGGCTGCGGCCAAGATCTATCGTTGAGTGCAGAAGTTTGGAGCCGAGATACGCAAGCGTGCCAACGGCCGTCATCGTTCGTGGCTTGGCATGCAGCGGTATGTGCCCTCTCGGAATGCTGCTACGCAATACCCTGCCGGGCAACGGCCAAGGCGCACAGCTATGCCAAGGTCATCAAGGAAATGAGCTTTGGCTGCGAGCCTTACGGCGCGATCCCACACATCGATCGCAAGTATTCGAATAGCCGCATCAATGACGACCATGGAGCATCGAAACACACTGCGCTATCAAGAAGGGAGATTTCCAGAATAACGAACTAGGGGTTCTAAACGAAATCGCTTTCGAGGCGGACCTCTTCAGAAAAGACCCAAAGGGCTACCGCTCAGATCAAGCCTTGTGTCAAAAGCCGATTAACGCAACGAAGCCGTATTGGCGGTATCAGGCAAATGGCCGCCGGATTGGTCAGCAATCTGTCGCGCAAAGTCACTGGCAACGTCGCCTATGTCGATGGCGGCTATCACGTGCCGGCGCGGCGGCGCACGCAAGCTGCCAAGCGGTACGGTCGTACAGCCAAGTATCCAATGATCAGAACCACCACTAAACAAGGCAAGCATCCATGCAATTCATTGAAAACAGAACCTTCGACGAAATCAAAGTTGGCGAAACTGCGGAGCTGACCCGAACGCTCAAGCCCGAGGACATCGAATTGTTTGCGGTCATGTCTGGCGACGTAAACCCAGCGCATGTAGACAAGGACTATGCCAGCTCGGACATGTTTCACCATGTCATTGCTCATGGCATGTGGGGGGGCGCGCTGATTTCCGCCGTTCTGGGAACCGAGCTTCCCGGTCCTGGCACGATCTACCTGAACCAAAATTTCAGCTTTCGCGCCCCGGTTGGCTTGGGCGACACGGTGACCATTCGCGTGACCGTCGCGGAAAAAATCGAGCAACATCATCACGTCACGCTGGACTGCTTATGCGTCAATCAAGACGGCAAAACGGTCATCGAAGGTCAGGCTCTCGTGATCGCCCCGACGGTAAAGGTTCGTCGCCCTCGCGTGTCTTTACCCGAGGTCCACCTCCATGAACGCGGCGCGCGGTTCAACGAGCTGATCCAAGCGACGGCGTCACTGGCACCCGTGCGCACCGCGGTCGTCCACCCCTGCGATGCCCTGTCTCTGGAAGGTGCCGTTGAGGCTGGAGCGAGGGGGTTGATCGTGCCCGTCCTGATCGGACCCAAGGCAAAGATCGAAGCCGCTGCCTTGGAAATTGGCCGCGATCTAAGCGGCATCGAAATCGTTGATGTGCCTCACAGCCATGCCGCCGCCGACACTGCCGTAGCACTGGCGCGTGCTGGCAAGGTCGGCATGCTGATGAAGGGCAAGATCCACACAGATGAATTGCTGGAGCCTATCATTGACAAGGAAACGGGTCTGCGCACCGAGCGACGGATGAGCCATGTCTTCGCGCTCGACGTGCCAAACTACCCCAAACCTTTGTTGATTAGCGATGCCGCGATCAACATATTTCCAGACCTGCAAACCAAACGCGATATCGTGCAGAATGCTATCGACCTTGCCCATGCTCTTGGGATCGACCTGCCGAAAGTCGCGATTTTGTCGGCAGTCGAAACCGTGACGCCAACCATTCCCTCTACCTTAGATGCAGCCGGACTGTGCAAGATGGCGGATCGGGGGCAGATCACCGGGGCGTTGATTGACGGGCCTCTTGCCTTTGATAATGCCGTGTCCAGATCCGCCGCCGAAGCCAAGGGCATTCAATCGGACGTCGCAGGTTGCGCTGACATTCTGATCGTCCCCGATCTTGAGGCGGGCAACATGTTGGCAAAGCAACTGATCTATCTCGCCGGCGCGGATGCAGCTGGAATCGTTCTGGGCGCCCGTGTCCCGATCGTGCTGACCAGCCGGGCCGATGGTGTGATGTCGCGCGTGGCCTCCGCTGCGATAGCGCAGCTCTACGTTCATCATCAATCTATCGGCAAGATCCAGTGAACGGGGCGTTTCTAACCCTCAATGCTGGATCGTCGCGCATCAAGCTTGCGGTCTGTGGCAGTGACGCCGCGTTCTCGGAACCACGGATCAGAGGCGAGGTCGCAGGCATTGAAACGGCGCCTGTCTTTTCCGCCCGCGATGCCGCTGGCGGCGCATTAGATGCGGGCGCTTTGGTGTCGCTGAACGTGATGTATGGCCGCAACGCAATGATAG
>CBDTUA010000085.1:0-6347 GCA_965363735.1 uncultured Sulfitobacter sp.
GCCGTCGGGCGCTCGATAATAATTGTGTGAATGTTGTCGATGGCGATGATTTTGCTTTTGCGCAGCTGCGTGAACGTCCGGCTGACAGTTTCAGTGGTCAATCCGAGAAAATCTGCAATGTCCGAACGACTCATCGGCAGTGTAACGCTCCGATAGGCCCCTAAATCCGTCCCGACCCGTTCCGCCAGCACGCACAGGAACGACGC
Source organism: uncultured Sulfitobacter sp. (assembly GCA_965363735.1). Lineage (GTDB taxonomy): Bacteria > Pseudomonadota > Alphaproteobacteria > Rhodobacterales > Rhodobacteraceae > Sulfitobacter. The sequence continues at coordinate 207 of CBDTUA010000085.1, forward strand.
CAGCTTTTCACTGGCCGATTTCCGCCCAAGCATCATAAAGTGGTCTTGCATCCCGCTAATTTCCCGTAATGCGGCTTGCAGCAGGGCATAGTGCAACTTGGGGTCGCCTTCACCATTCTCAAGCATCGAACGGCGGAAGGGCTGCAAGCGGACTTCGGTCAAGGCTTCGCAGTCTGTCAGGTGACTATCCGCCGAAGGAAATCCAACGATATCACCGGGATAGCCAAATGCGATGACTTGCCGCCGGCCATCGGCAAGCAGACGTGTCAACCGCAATACACCGCTGGTGACCTGATAAAGCCACTCGGCTTGGTCCCCTTCAAAATATAAATAGGCCCCAGCTTTCAAACGCGTTTCGGAGGTTTTTGGCAGGATCGATTCAAGCGGCGTGAATGCGGATTGAGCAGTGTTTATATTTGGGATTGTGACGTACATTGCGGTGAGCCCTCCAGTGTAATTTGAGGTCACCTTGCCAAGTGAATGTAATTTGTTTTATCCTGTGATTGCTGATTTTTGTATCAGTTTGTATCAGCCCTTTGAATTTCTGCCTAGCTGTCGTCAACGAGTGTCCAATTTCCCCATTAATTTGAATATTATGGAGCCGCTATGACAGATCGGACAATTCTTGTCGTTGACGACGACCCCAAGATCAGAAGTCTTCTGCGCCATGTCCTTGAAGATGACGGTTTTGCTGTGTCCGAGGCCCAAACTGCAGCGCAAGTTATGAAGGCTATCGAAGAATCGTCGATCAACCTGATCACTTTGGACATCAATCTGGGTTCGGAAAACGGCGTTGATTTGGCCCGCCAGATCAGACTGACATCTAAGGTCCCTATTATTATGGTAACGGGAAAAGAGGATGTGATTGACCGTGTCGTTGGTCTTGAGGTGGGGGCCGATGATTACATCATCAAACCGTTCCACGTGCGTGAAGTGCTTGCGCGGATCAGAAGCGTCTTGCGCCGGTCCGAGACTGTCCTAGTGCCTTTACAAGACACAGCTGAGGCGTCGATGGACGAGGGGGGACACATCTCTGATAGCGTCCATTTATCCTTTGATGGAATGGTCGCAGTCCCTGACGAGATGAGGTTGATTGACCGCTGCGGTGCCGAGTGTGGATTGACCAGCGGGGACTTCAAGCTGCTTGATGTCTTCCTGAAAAGACCCAAGCGCGTTTTGTCGCGCGATCAATTGATGGATCTGACAGGGGGAACCGAATGGAACCCGATGGACCGTGCCATCGACAACCAGATTGCCCGCTTACGCAAAAAAATCGAACGTGATCCGGCAAATCCAAAGTTGATAAAAACGGTGCGCGGTGTCGGTTATTCGTTTGCCTGCGAAGTATTGAACACTCAGGCGTCAGATGTTTCAGTGAAAAGGGCCTGAAGCCTTCGGGCCAATTCAGACTGGCGATAGGGCTTGTGCAGAACGTCATATTTCACATCAAGTGCCAAACCCGCCGTGATAATATCACTGGCATACCCAGAGGTTAGCAGTACCTTGAGCCGAGGGAATTCCGCCGAAATTTTTGCAGCAAGACCATAGCCGTTCAAAGTGCCCGGCATCACCAGATCCGAGAACACCAAATCAACCTCTGCGCCCTCTAGCAGCATTTGATAGGCCTGATCGCCACTTTCTGCCGACTGTACCATGTACCCAAGATCGCGAATGCGCTCTATCGAAAGCTTGCGCACTTTGGGGTTGTCCTCAACAACCAGAATGGTCTGTCCTTTTCCGCGTTTTGGCTTTGGCTTGCCGGCATCAGTCGCGCCTATCGCCTGGACCGCATCCGCCTGGTTCAATACCGGAAAGTAGAGTCCGATGCTGGTCCCAATATCCAGTTCACTGTAAAGTGTAACATGCCCACCTGATTGCCGGACAAAACCATAAACCATGGCCAGTCCCAGGCCTGTCCCGCCATAATCTGACTTTGTCGTAAAGAACGGCTCGAATGCGCGACGTTGCGCCTCCGGGATCATACCGGCACCATCATCGCTGACAGACACGCGCACATAGTCACCCGCTTCGATATCGGCTTCCTGCGCCATGTAGGTGTCATCAATCGTTACGTTCTGGATGGAAACAAGCAATTCACCGCGCCCGCCCATCGCGTCCCTTGCGTTCAGCGCAAGATTAACCAGCGCTGTTTGAAACTGCACAGGGTCGATCATTACTGCGTCCAAATCATCGGCAAAGTCGGTTCTGATATCAATGGCCGTACCCACCGTCCGCCTGATCAATGCAAGAGTACCCGAGCAGATCTGCCGCAGGTCGGCTCTCTCGGGTTTCAGGTGGCTTTTGCGTGCAAATACCATCAATCGGGACGTTAAGTCCGCCCCCAGTTCGGCGGATTCAAGAGCATCCTTGATCAAGGGAAGCTGCCCCGCTTCGGCACCACGCATCCCCAGCAATTCAAGATTGCCAATGATCACCGTCAGCAGATTGTTGAAATCATGGGAAATACCGCCCGTCATCTGGCCGATCGCGTCCAACCGCTGCGACCGTGCCAGCGCATCTTCGGTTGCTTTGCGGCGTGTTAGATCATGCAGAATACCGATGAATATGCGTTCACCACCCACCTCGGAGTGACCCACCGAAAGATGCAACGGGAACAATGAGTAGTCTTTGCGCTTACCCTCAACGTCGCGACCTATCCCGATAATCCGCTTTTCACCTGTTTCGATATAATGGGACATAAACCCGTCATGAATATCGGCCAGCGCCTGAGGCATCAGCATGTTCAAACTTTGCCCGACCATTTCAGCGACATCATATTGAAACATTCTTGCCGCTGCCGGATTGGCCCGCAGAATCTGACCATTTCGATCCGATACGATAATCGCATCCACCGCAGCCTCAAGGATAGCGTACAATACGGCGCTGTCTTCGGTGGCATTGTTCATGGGCGAGCTTCCTTTTGGCCACCCTGCCAAATCCTGTGCGACAGGCGCAAGGCTGAATTGACTTGTATCAAACTCAGGGGCCGCTGATCTGCGAAACTCGTATCGAATACAATCGCGGAGGCAAGAATGAAACCGATTATTACTTGGGTTGTTTTGGCAAATGCTAAAGCCACAAGGGTTCTCTCGCATCAGGGACCCGGCAAGGGCCTGACGGTCGTGGCGGGCAAAAAATGGCAGTCAGACACGGCAAGCTTGCCGCGCGACAAGGCTGGCGTCGGACATAGTATTGGAGGGCCCGGCATTGCGGCAGTTGAGCAAAGCGACGCAAAGCGGCTTAACGACATTCGTTTCGCCAAAGAGATCGTTGCGGACTTGTCCAAGGATTTCCACGCAAAGAAATATCACCGGCTGATCTTGGTCTCTGGTCCCCACATGTTGGGGCTGTTGCGCGCCGAGATCGAGGGGCCGCTTCGCAAAGCATTGATTGGTGAAATCCCAAAAGACCTTTCGGCAACGCCGCTTGATCAGGTTGAAAAACATCTTGGCGAATTGATCGCACTTTAGCGACATAGCCACTAATAATCAGTGCCCTTGGTAGGTCCGACCTGGCAGGGGCACTACGTTTTTATCATGTGGCGGAATGGGCCACTCTGTTCCTATGGTCACAGCTTATGTTTGGACATTTCATTGCGACCTAGGAAAAGTGTCAGGTCAGCCAACGTAATCACGCCGCACAATTGGTGATCCGACACCACCAGAAATTTGCGCTGCCCGGTCTTCGATATCAGGTCCAGAAGTTCAAGAACCGGCATATTCGGCGCAACCATCGTGCTTTGCTCCAACCCGATAAAAACATCTCCGACGCGCGTGTTCGCCCAGTGTTCACGTTCAATGCCCGAGATCACGGATTGGTCGATGTGCCCCAATAGGACGCCATCCTCCGTGACAGGTACAAAGCTGACACGGTGACGCAGCATGACTTGGTTGATAAATTCAGACAAGGTTACTTCTGGTCCAACAGTCACCGGATCACTGGCCATTAGGGCACCCACAGTCTTGTCCTCAAACACCTTCTGCGCCAGTTGCGAGGTATAACTGGAGCGCGCGGCAAACAGGACAAAGCCACCAATCATCAGCTGCCACATGCCAGTGACGAACAGCCCTCGGAACAGCGCAAAAACCCCGAGCCCCATAAGAAGATACCCGAAAAACGTCCCCGACCTTGCTGCAATCCGCGTCGCGGCAAGTACATCCCCGTGTCTATGCCAAAGGTATGCCCGCAGCACGCGCCCACCATCCATCGGAAACGCAGGCAGCATATTAAAGATCGCCAGAACCAGATTGATCAGCGCCAAATAGGATGCCACTTCGAAAAACGCCGCAGAGCCGGAGGTCAGCCAGGCCCCTTGCGCGATGGTCCAAAACCCAAGCGCCAGAGCAAGCGACGTGACTGGGCCCGCCAGTGCAATCCAAAATTCATCCCGTGCCGATGTCGGCTCTCTCCCCAGTTCGGCCATGCCGCCGAAAATAAACAACGTGATACTTTTGATGGGAACACCCAGATACCGCGCCACGACTGAATGCCCCAATTCATGCAACAATAAAGACCCAAAAAACCCGAGCATTCCAAGCAGCGCCATTGCCCAATATGTTGCGCTGGATGCGTCGGCTAAAACGCTGGGAAAATATTGCTGCGACAGACTCCACGTTACCAGCGAAGCAATGATGAGCCAGCTGGGATCGATTTTGATATCGAAACCGTTGAGGGAAAGAAGTTTCACGGCATTTGAAAACATATTGGGCTCCGCATTTCCTCAAACCTTATCGTCATAGGGCTGGTATAAATTGACATCGCTCAAATTGTTGTCTCAGGGGTTGCAAAAGCCCACCTACATTTCAAGTGAGTAGAGCCGCACCCCCGCCAATTCTGTGATTGAGCAAGATCAAGATCAGGTCCGTTATTATTTGCTAGATCGCAGCGATGGATATCCCTGTCTCATCCCTGATCCAAAGCCTGATTTTTTTCACCCTAAGTGCTGGCTTTGTGTGGATCGCCGGTGCGCGGTTGGCATATCTGGCGGATGCCCTGTCAGATCGTTTCAAGTTAGCCAAATCTTTGGTCGGATTGTTACTTTTGTCATTGGCGACCTCGTTGCCCGAGGTTGCGACAACACTCGCCGCTGCCGCGCAACAATCGCGGGATCTGGTGTTGAACAACCTATTTGGGGGGATCGCGCTTCAGACGGCGATCTTGGCGATGGCAGACTTTTGGGCACGCGGCCCGATCACGAACTACCCGCGCAAAGCAAATCACGCGCTAGAGGCAACGTTGCTGGTTTTACTGTTGTCCGTAACGTTGGTCATTACCAACCTCGGCGAAACATTTGTCATTGCGGGTGTGGGTCTTGGCAGCATCGCCATTGCAGTAATCTATGTCGGGGCGATCTGGTTGTTACGCCATTATGATGACAGCAGTGATTGGGTGCCCATCGATTTACCCGACCCTGATGCGCTTGCCTTTCCCGCGCCGACCGGTTTGGCACAGGCGGCGAACAAAAGCCTGATCTGGCAAGCCGTTGCTTCTTGTTTAGTGATCTTGATATTTGGTTTGTTGCTGGTCTTGTTTGCCGAGCGCATTGCCGACCAATCTGGCCTCGGCACAGGGTTTATTGGCGTCACACTGCTGGCTGCAGCGACATCGCTTCCTGAGCTAAGCACAAGCATAGCGGCGGTGCGCATTGGGGCCTATACTTTGGCCATCTCGAACATTTTTGGTAGCAATCTGATCATGTTGGTGCTGATATTCCCTGCCGATATCATGTTCCGCGCCGGCCCGATTTTGCAAGATACCTCGCGCATCGCCAGCCTTGCATTGGGATTTGGGCTGACTGTGACAGCAATTTATCTGACCGGCTTAATCGTCCGGCGCAAGCCACGGATCGGAAAATTGGGTCTGGATTCGATCTTGGTGCTGCTTGCCTTTCTGGCCAGCCTTGCCGCGTATTATTATGTGCACTGAACCCTGATACCCAATGCCTTAAGCACTTCGGGCATCGTCGCAAGTTCTTGACCGACATTATACTCATTTGGTTTGCGCGGCTGCCTAGACAGCAATCGACTGAAATCCTCTATCCAATAGCGCGCACCGCGTATCAGGTTCTGCCCGCCTTCGTCCCGTGTGCGCATCTGCACCTGCGGGTTTGTTGTGGCAAAGTTTGAGGGTGACATCATATCA
>CBDTUA010000086.1:0-6346 GCA_965363735.1 uncultured Sulfitobacter sp.
GCTTCAGAATCTCGCGCGCAGATTTACCGCGAACCGAAAAACTGGCTACCGCCGCTAGGTGATCGGCCTCAAGCGCGTGCGCCATACCAAGTACAAATCCAACCGCCATAATTGTGAGCATACTGTTGTCTCCGCCTTGGTGCCTTAGCTATGGGACGCGTCACGACGCGTACCTTTTCGTGCTTTTTCAAGATCTAGAAGCCAGTTGTCAGCAATAGGACCTGCAGTGCAACTAGGCTGTCAGTATTGCGGCACTTCGTGGTTCATTGCAGCCGACACGATCGCGGTGCCGCAATAATGCTTGTAGGTCGTCAGCATTCCTTCGCACGCAGTCCCGCAAACAGCGTGGCGGCATCCGAAGCCATAATCTTGGCGGCGCGGGCCGATACCCAAGCAAGATAGTTGCGCGAAATTGAGCCGTAGTATAATTGAGCGGCAGGTTGCGACCAAACGCAGCGGCACAAAGGTCAAGGGCTTGCCAAAGCAGAAATAGAACATGAAGCTTCAATTCAGGATGACGCAGCATTGGAAGGAGCCGTATGAACACCATGTCGAAGCCTCTTGAGACCATGATCACCCGCATAAAGCTGCCTGCGCGCGATGCTGTCTCGGACAATTCGTTGGTTGAGGCGACCGTGAAAACTATTCTGGGCGATGTAGCCGCGCGCGGCGATGCGGCCGTTCGTGAATTTTCGAAGAAGTTCGATAACTCGTCGCAGGAGGTTCTGGAAGTCACGATGGCCGAGCGCGAGGCAGCTGTCGCAGCACTAGACCCGCAGACCCGTGCCGACACTCAGTTTGCCATCGACAATGTCACGGCTTTTGCGAAGGCTCAACTTGCCACCATCTTGCCGCTTGAGATCGAAATACTGCCTGGCGTGCATCTGGGTCATCGCGTCATCCCGATTGATCGCGTCGGCTGCTATGTGCCGGGAGGGCGATATCCGCTTTTGTCCGCCCCGGTAATGACCATCGTGCCGGCCCGCGTGGCAGGCGTGAAAGAGATCATCGCCTGCCTGCCACCGAATGCGCATCAGGCAATGATCGCAGGGTGCCATTTGTCCGGTGCAGACCGAATATTCCGGGTCGGCGGCGCTCAGGCCATTGCCGCGATGGCGTATGGCACCCAGTCAATTCCAAAAGTCGACAAGATCGTCGGTCCGGGTAATGCCTTCGTGAATGAGGCCAAGCGGCAGGTGTTCGGCCCCGTAGGAATTGATCAGCTTGCGGGCCCATCTGAAATTTACACGCTGGCCGATGAGGCTGGCAATGCACGCATGATTGCGACTGATATGCTGGCTCAGGCCGAGCATGACGTATCCACCCGCGTTGGCCTGATCACCACGGATCATGCTCTTGCCATAGAGGTGCAGGCCGAGGTCGAGCGCCAGCTTCTGGACCTGTCCACCGCGCAGGTCGCGGGTGCCGCTTGGCGGGACTATGGTGAGATCATCGTTGTTCCGGACGAGGCGACGATGATTGCCGTGTCAGATGTGATCGCTGCTGAGCACCTTCAGGTGCATACCAAAGATGCCAAAAACCTTGCGCTAAAGCTGTCATCCTATGGATCGCTTTTCATCGGTGAGAATGCTTCGGTGGTTTATTCCGACAAATGTATCGGTACCAACCATACGCTGCCCACGATGGCGGCCGGCCGTTACACTGGTGGGCTTTGGGTCGGCGCGTATGTTAAGATTTGCACCCATCAGTGGCTGGAGGATGACGCAATCGCGCAGGTTGCCATGCCCGCAATCCGCCAAAGCGCTTCAGAGGGTCTGGAGGGTCACCGCAGAGCAGCGGCGTTCCGCATGGAGAAAAACTGAGCGTCCAGAATTTGGGCTCCGACAGGCCTGTCTGCCAACTAGAAATCAACAAAACGGGGAAAAACTATGAAACATAACATCCAAATTTCAACCATTGGAAAGGCGCTGACCCTGGCCGCGACTGCATTCGTACTTGCGGGAACGGCAGCACAGGCGCGTGACCTGACAGTCGTGTCATTTGGCGGCACGTTCCAGGACGCGCAGCGCGAGCTGTTTTTCAAGCCGTTTGCAGAACAGCTCGGCAAGCCCGTGCTGGATGAGGCTTGGGAAGGCGGCTACGGCGTGCTTCAGTCAAAGGTAAAGGCAGGCAAGCCCAACTGGGATGTGGTCGAGGTCGAGTCCGAAGAGCTTGCACTCGGTTGCGCCGATGGCGTTTTCGAGAAGCTCGACTGGGACAAGCTGGGCGGTAAAGACAGCTACATGGAAGGCGGCGCGTCAGATTGCGGTGCGGGCCATATCGTCTGGTCAGTCGCCATCGCCTATGATGGTGACAAGCTAACCGACGCACAACCGCAAAACTGGGCGGATTTCTGGGACGTGGAAAAATTCCCCGGCAAACGCTCGCTGCGCAAATCGGTAAAATATGCGCTTGAGGCCGCTTTGATGGCCGATGGCGTTCCCGCCGAGGAAGTCTATGAGACGCTTGCCAGCGACGAAGGTGTGGACCGCGCGTTCGATAAGCTGGACGAGCTGCGCGACGATCTGATCTGGTGGGAAGCCGGGGCGCAGCCACTGTCGATGCTGCAAACGGGCGACGTGGTCATGTCGAGCGTTTATAACGGCCGCATCACGGGTCTGAACAAGACTGAGGGCACCAATATGAAGCTGGTCTGGAATCAGTCGATCTATGCGATCGATAGCTGGGTCATTCTGGCGGGTGCCGAGAACAAGGACGCCGGCATGGACTTTATCGCCTTTGCCAACGCGCCCGAGAACCTGTCGAAACTGCCCAAGCAAATCGCCTATGGTCTGCCGGTCAAGGCTGCTGCCGAGATGGTGGACGCCGAGTTTGCGCCCGACCTGCCGACCTATGCGGATAACCTGGCCGTCTCTCTCAATCTGGATGTTGACTACTGGGTCGACAATTCCGAAGAATTGACCAAGCGGTTTAACGCCTGGGTTGCTCAGTAAAACAATGGTGCAGGTCGGCGCTGGTGCGTCGACCTGCATTTCCTCTTAGGCTAGACGATAGAAATAATTGCTCGGTGAGCCGCCAATAACGTGGTGCCGACTGCACCAATTTTTGTGATGTATTGGGGGACGCGTGTCCGAAAACTTTATAAGCTTCCAGAAAGTTACAAAAGAATACGGCGCGTTGCGTGTGGTCGAAGATCTCGATCTCGATATTGCGCGCGGCGAGTTTGTAAGTCTTCTGGGGCCGTCAGGTTCGGGCAAAACCACGCTGTTGATGATGCTGGCAGGGTTCGAAAACGTCACCGGTGGCTCCATCCTGCTGGACGGCCAAAAGATCAACGATCTGCCGCCCTACAAGCGTGATATGGGCGTCGTATTTCAAAGTTATGCGCTATTCCCTCATATGAGCGTCGCAAAAAATGTCGCTTTTCCTCTTGATATGCGCGGAGCCCCAAAGGCCGAGACGGCCGACCGGGTGGCGAAGGCTCTGGATATGGTGCAGCTTGGCCACCTAGCCGACAGGCGGCCCGGTCAGCTCTCTGGCGGTCAACAGCAAAGGGTGGCACTGGCGCGATGCTTGGTGTTCGAGCCCCGCGTTGTTTTGATGGATGAGCCGCTCGGCGCGCTGGACAAACAGCTGCGGGAGCAAATGCAGCTTGATATCCGCGACCTGCACCACCGGCTGGGACTGACGATCATTTTCGTGACACATGACCAAGACGAGGCGCTGACGATGTCGGACAGGATCGCTGTCTTTGACGAGGGCGTTATCCAGCAATGCGCCAGCCCGCGAGAGCTCTATGATCATCCGGCGAACCGGTTTGTCGCCGAATTCATTGGTGAGACCAACTTGTTGGAAGGCAAGATCTGCAAGATCTCGGGCGAAATGCTGACCTTCGCGCTGCCGGATGGAACAGAATTTCAGGCGCATGGCATGCCGGGATTCGGTGTCGGGGATGCCGCGCTTTTGTCGCTGCGGCCCGAACGGATAGAACTCAATCATGCGGAGCAGACACCGGAAGGGCAGAACAGCCTGAAAGGACAGATCACCGATACCGTCTATCAGGGCGATCATTTGCGCGTCGACATAAAGACCAGCGCAGGCCGATTCATTGCTCGCATCGGCCGCAAAACGCAGGAATGGCCCAATGGGTCAGAGGTGTTGCTGACCTTCCGCCCGGTAGATGGCTGGCTGCTCGCACCATGAGGATATCACCCCGGATCAAGGCGTTGCTCCTGACTGCGCCACTTTTGCTGTTTCTGGGCCTATTTTTTGTCTGGCCTCTGTTCACGATGATGAAGCAAGCAATCTCCGACCCTGCAATTTCGCAGATATTGCCCCGTACCGCTGCAAAGATCGGCGACTGGGACGGCAAAGATGTTCCATCGCCAGAGATTCAGGCCGCGTTTCGCGCTGATGTCGTTGCGAGCACCGATGATTTTGCGATGGGCGCAGTGACGCGCCGCTTGAACTCTTCCAAATCCGGCTTTCGGTCGTTGATGGGCAAAACGCTGGACGCGGTGAAGGAAAATCCGGACATCGATCTGGCAGAGATCGATAAACGCTGGGCCAATACGGCCTATTGGCAAGCGATTAAGGATAATGCCCCGCCCTATACCGACGCATTCCTGCTGGCCTCGCTCGATCTCGAGCGCGACGCTTCCGGTGAAATCGCAAAGATGCCCGAAGGCAGGTCCGCAAATGCCACCATTCTGCTTCGCACGCTCTGGACTTCGGCAATGGTAACATTCTTTTGTCTGTTGATTGGCCTTCCCTACGCGATGATCGCAGCATCGACCCAAGGCTGGGCTCGCGCAATCCTTTTGGCCGCCGTGCTCTTGCCATTATGGACTTCGCTACTGGTCCGGACCGCAGCTTGGATGATCCTGCTGCAGGACAGCGGGGTCATTAATCAGATCCTGATGGGGGTTGGCATTACGTCTGAGCCTCTGGTGCTGATCTATAACCGGTTCGGCGTCGTCGTCTCCATGACGCACGTGCTTTTGCCATTCATGGTGCTGCCGATTTATTCTGTATTGCTGACCGTGCCTGCCAATCTGATGAGCGCGGCTGCCTCTCTGGGCGCGCATCCCATCCGTGCCTTTGTGCGGGTATTGCTGCCGCTTTCCCTCCGTGGCATCGCATCCGGCGTGCTTCTCGTTTTCATGATCTCGATTGGCTATTATATAACGCCTGCATTGCTGGGCGGTGCGTCAGATCAGATGGTATCATCTGTGATTGCCTTCTACGCGACAGGATCGGCAAATTGGAGCATGGCAGCTGCGCTTGGCCTGATCTTGCTGGTTCTGACCCTAGTGCTCTACGCGATTTATAACCGGCTGTCGCGCGACCCGGTTGAGGCGAGGTAGCACTTATGAGATACGCAAAATCCATCTACGCAACGCTCATCGTGATCTTCCTAATCGCGCCGCTTCTCGTGATCTTGCCGCTTGCGTTTACCTCCAGCGCGTTCTTGACCTACCCGGTCACAGAGCTGTCGACACGTTGGTTTGAAGAGCTGGTGACGAACAGCGTTTGGAGCAGAGCGATCATCAACAGCCTGCTGATTGCCGGGGCGACCACACTGCTTGCGACCACGCTGGGCACATTAGCAGCCCTTGGCCTCAGATCGCAGAATCTGGGTATGAAGTCTCAGATCCGAACGCTATTTCTGCTGCCTATCGTCGTGCCTGCGGTTGTCCTCGGCGTCGGTATGCAAACGCTTTTCGTGCGCCTTGGCATCAATTCCACTTACCTGTCAGTGATCGTCGCGCACACCGTAATTGGGATACCTTTCGTCGTGATCTCCGTCTCTGGGGCATTGACGGGAATTGATCAGCGTGTCGAGCGTGGCGCGGAAAGCTTGGGCGCGCCGCCATGGAGGGTTTTCTCCCTGATCACGCTTCCTCTCGCCATGCCGGGCGTCTTATCTGGCGCTGCACTGGCATTTGCGACCTCCTTGGATGAGGTGGTGCTGACGCTGTTCGTAGCGGGCCCAAACCAGCGCACTTTGGCGCGTCAGATGTTCTCGACACTGCGTGAGAACATCAGTCCAGCTATCGCCTCGGCGGCTTTCATCATCATCATTGGAACAGTTTTGATCACCTTGGCGCTGCTGTTGGCGCGGCGCAGCCGCGCGTAAGAAGCTTGACGGGCTACGAGAGATGTAACGGTACTGTCGCAAACTCTATGGTTTAAGATGAAGCCGAGATACGACAACGTTCTCTGATGGTTACAGCTTATGATTTTCGAGGGCCTTTGGCATGATTGACTTCAGGGGCACGCAGTTCCCGAAGGCCGTGATCCTGCACGCTGTCTTTTTCTATGTGCGCTATACTGTGTCTTATCGTGATCTTGAAGAAATCAAGGCTGAGCGCGGGGTTGCGGT
>CBDTUA010000087.1:0-6262 GCA_965363735.1 uncultured Sulfitobacter sp.
TGCAACAGAGCCGGTACAGAGCCTAAGGGCCGGACATCTCGCTGCTGCGCATTCTACGGCCCATACGGATGGCGATATTCTAGTGATTTTCACATAGGCAGATTTATTTACGTCCAGTGATGCCTTGATCAAGGGTAGTCTGCATTTATCAGCTTAGATGCAGGGGAACCGGTTGGGAAAAGGTATCGATCCGAATGGTTTATCGCACTCCGCCAGACGCGTCGTTATAGCAGCGCCTGAAACAAACCTCGCCGAGTTCAGCCGCCTTATCCCAACTAAACCCGGCTGCCCGCGTCAAGGCCGCTGCGGTGATCTGATCGCGAAGGGCCGTATCGCTGAAAAACCGCAAAATTGTGTCTTCGATCGCAGAGATATCTTCGGGATCATAATAAATCCCCGCGTCCCCAACCACTTCGGGCAGGCTTCCGCGATTAGATGAAAGCACCGGCACACCGCAAGACATTGCCTCGACTGCGGGCAGACCAAACCCCTCCCAGAGGGATGGAAAGACCAGCGCGGCCGTCGAGGCAAAAAGCTCGACCAGTTCTGCATCCGGCACGTAACCGGGGAAATGCACATGCTTATCTAACGGCGGATTGGCCTGCACGAACTCCTTCAGTTCAGGGACATTATCCCAAAACCCCTTCCCCGAGGTGGATCCGATAATGGCCAGATGCACATTCGGACGTGCCCGCACTACGCGCGGCAAGGCTTGCAGCAAGCCAAGGATATTTTTATGCGCGTTCATGCCTCCTACATAAACCAACAGTTCGGCCTCATCGGGGATCCCGTGCGCCATACGAGCTCTGCGCCTCACTTCGGCATCCTTAATTGGCCGGAATATCGGATCGGCGGCCTCGGTCACTACATCAATCTTTTCGCGTGGAATTTTCAGGTATGACACCATATCGTCGGCCGACGTCTGAGACACTGTCATTGCGCGGGTTATCTGCTGTTTAGCCAGCCAAGTTTTGACCTGCCACAGCCGGTGATTGATTTTCTTAGGAAACAACAGATGCGGAATCCGCTCGGCTGTGGTGTCATGAAAGCACGTCACACAAGGCACGCGCGACAATAGTGGGAAATACGAGTACACCGCCGGGAAAAAGAACACATCAAACTTCATCCGCCGAACCAATCGTCCCATAGTCCACAGATACTTGGCCGAGCGCGAGCTGTCCCCGACTGCCGCCTCATTCAACCCCTTGCCAGTTGCAGCCGTCACCACGTCGATTCCGTCTGGAATCGGCCAATAAGGACTTGGCGGTTGGTCAAAAACCAGTGTGTAGCGAAAGCCACTATCGCGGGCGGCAAGGGCGGTAACAAACTCTCGGGTGAAACGGCCAAACCCCCGGTCATTTGACCAAGTCGTGGCGTCGATACCTATGTGAATTTTGGGGTCTGACATATGATTTTTGTGAAAATCCTGAGGTCGGCGTGAACAATTACTCAGACTTTATCGAAATGGTCACTTATGTATAGCCACTTTACCGCAGTTGCCTGCTCGCCATGTCTATGAATAGGATCAGCGCATTTACCGACGCAGGAATTTGGCCTTGATACAAGATGGAAACGGGGGACGAGCATGAACTGGGATAGATGTATCCAGAGCAAAACCGGGTTCGTTCAGGTTGCTGGATATGACGAATGTCGATGATCGACACTGCCCGTGAGCGGCTGGCGCATATCATGTCTGATCGGGGGCCTAAACTTTTTCGAGACCTTGTCTCGCTGACCAGTGGCCAATCGGTCAGTATGGTGATCGGTTTTCTTGCGTTTGCCTATCTGGCTCGGGTACTGGATGCGGCCCAATACGGTGCGATCGAACTGGCAATCTCGATCGCTGCGTTCTCGGCCATCGTCATTGAGTGCGGGGCCGGAACGATCGGGGTGCGTGAACTAGCCCGAGCGCCGGAACGCGCTTCGGACTTGGCCACGCAGGTGCCCGTGGCGCGGTTCATGTTAGCCCTTGTAGTTATCCCCGTGGTGGCCGCCGCGGGATATTTTGCTGATCAGGGGTATGAGGTTACGCTGCTTATCTGGATCTACGCCCTGTCTTTGCTGGCAGTCCCACTAAAGCAGGAATGGCTGCTGCAAGGTTATGAGAAAATGGCCCTGGCCGCATTGGCACAACCAATCCGCACCGCGATCTTCGCAGCCGGTGTGTTTTTGCTGATGAGGCCGGGCGGCAGCATTCTGACCGTGGGTCTGATTGAGCTCGCCGCTGTGGTTGCTGTCTCGGTCTATTACCTGACCGCGCAATATGTCTGGGCCGTGCCGTTCCGGTTCGGCTGGCCGCCACGCGCTGCTGTATTTTTCCTGAAAGAAGGCATTTCCGTTGGTTTGTCCAACATGCTCTGGGCCTTCATGCTTTATGCGCCGATGTTTATGCTGGTTAGCCTGGGGGACGGATCTGGCGCGGCTTGGCTGGGGGCGGCGATGCGAATTGTGATCTCGCTCATGACGCTCAGCTTTATCTACCATTTCAATTTATACCCAGTAATCACCCGCACGGTTCAACATGACCGAGAGGCATGGGGCCGGGTCATGCAGGCGTCAGTGCATTTGGTCGCCTGGGGCGCGATTACACTGGCTCTGGTACTGACCCTCCTGAGCGCACAAATCATGGGGCTGGTTTTTGGCACAAACTTTAGGGCTGCTGGCCCGGTTCTTGCAGTGCTAGCCTGGACGGTTCCGATCCGGATGCTGTCCGGGCACGCACGCTGGTCCCTGATTGGCTGCGCCCAGCAGAAATATCTGTTGTGGGGCGAAATCTCCGGCGCAATTGTATTGGTCTGCGTCGGGATGCTGACTGTGCCGGTACTAGGCGCGACTGGGGCGGCGCTGGCCCTATGCGCAGGGCTGCTCGCAAGTGGCGCGGTCACACAGTTTGCCACACGACGCCTGATCGGGTCGATGGGCCTGGTCTCGTCTGTGATGGTGCCATTGGCGGCCGCATCTGCGGGTTTAGGTGCGGCGTTTTGGGCCACGGACGATCCACACATGCAGGTCTTGATTTGCGGTGGGATTTTTTGCGCCATCGGATTAACCCAGGCTAGGGCCCTTTATCGCGACCTGAATCGGGTCGCCTATGCAAAGGAAGTGCCAGATTGATTCGCAAAAAAGACCTCCAACGAGACCGATCAAAAGAAACAATTCCCCTCACAAAGACCTATAGTGACGCGTTTTGCATCCAATCTGCTGTAAGGCGCAAACCTTTATTCAGCGCGACATGACCTTTGAAATCAAAGGCGGCCGCTGCGGCCGCTGACGTGCCGATCGAGATTCGAATATCGCCTGTTCGGGCCTCATCATAGCTCACTTGCGGCGTCACGCCCAGCACATCCCCAAGCACGCCGATCAGTGTGTTCAGTGTGGTTGCCTCGCCCCGGCAGATGTTGAATACGCCGCAATTGCCCGCCGTGGTCCAAGCCATTGCCCGCTCCAACGTGGTTGCCACATCCGAAACATAGACAAAATCGCGAGCCTGCTCTCCATCCCCGAAAACAGTTATGCTCTGCGCCGCCGCCAACCGGCTGAGAAAGATGCTGATCACCCCCGAATACGGAGAGTCGGGCGCCTGACGCGGCCCGTAGACGTTGAAAAACCGCAACCCTGTGGATTTGAGCCCAAGGCCACCGCCCAAAGCGCCAGCGTGATGTTCCATTGCCAGTTTATCAGCGCCATAGCCTGAAATGGGTTTTGGCACCGAGGCTTCGCAAAGTGGCCGATCAGGGTTGTCGCCGTAAATCGCAGCCGAAGAGGCGTAGACCACCGGCACCCCAGCGCGCGCTGCGGCCTCAAGCACCCGAACCGAGCCGTAGAAGTTTACCTTTGCAACCTCTGCCCAGCCGTCTTTGTACTGCTGGACTGAGGCCACGGCAGCCAGATGAAAACACCCATCCATCTTCGCCATCAAAGCATTCAAATCTTCTGAGTTTGAGATATCGCCTTCGACCAGTTCGGCACCCGCAGGCAGGTTGGATCGCCGACCCGTAGAGAGGTTATCAAACACAGTCACAGCATGACCTAATCCGATCAAATAATCGGTCAGATGCGAGCCGATAAACCCTGCACCGCCAGTGATCAGATATCGCGCCATACATCTAAGTTCCTTTCGTCCATTTGACCACTCTAACATATCGCATCGCGGCACCAGACCTCAGATCATGCCCATAGCCCACGCTTGACAGCTTCAAAGAGCGACTGCACTAATAACACCTTACTGCTAGGGCAAGATTGTGCCCCAAGCAGGAAATTTATGTGTGCGTAGCAAATTATATATATGTGCGTTGTAAATAGTGTAGGATTGTAATTATGCGCACGCCGGACTTTTCAGTTATAATTCCATCGGTTAACAGCTATGATGATCTCCACGGCTGCCTAAAAGCGCTCGACGCTCAGACATCCGCAGTGGCAGAAGTGATCGTCGTAGACAGGTTGGGCGACGCGCTGCGTGCTGCTGCACAGCGGGATTTCCCCGCCATTATCATCCTGCCGGTGGCCAGTGGCACAACAATCCCCGAGATGCGGGCCGTGGGTATCGCAGCCGCGACAGCCCCCGCGATTGCGGTAATCGAAGACCATGTGATTGTGCCCCCTGATTGGGCGCGCCGGATGCTGGACATGTTGGCCGAAGGCAATGACGTAGTCGGAGGCGCAATTGAAAACGCCGCCACTGAAAGCTTGATGGACTGGGCCGCGTTCTTATGTGAATACAGCGCCTCATTGCCCCCTCTGCCTTCGGGCCCGTCGGGCGGGGTGCCGGGCAACAACGTGATCTATCGCAAAGAGGTTCTGGATCGGTACACCGATGTGCTGGCCCAGCACAATTGGGAAAACCATCTGCATGATGCGATGAGAGCCGACGGGATTGAGCTAATCATGCGGCCTGACATCGTGGTCGGCCATAAGATGCATTATACGTTCTGGCTCTATTTCTCGCAGCGGTTTCTATATTCGCGCTCTTATGCCGCTGCCCGCGTGGCCGATGCGCCGTTGTCGCGCCGCCTGGCGATGGGTGCCGCCGCTTTTGCCCTGCCACCGATGATGTATTGGCGCACCGTCAGCCGCATCTACTCCAAACGCAAGCATCTTGGCCATCTTGTGCGTTCCCTGCCATTGCTAGTCCCGTTTTGCATATCCTGGGGCGCGGGCGAGATTGTCGGCTACTGGTTTGGTGCCGGAAAATCACTGAGCAAGGTACGCTGATGCCCGGCATTTCCAATATCCTGACGCAGAAACTATTCCGCGCCCGCGAAGCTCTGACGCTTCTCATCTTTTACGCCGCCGATTTTGCGACGCGATTTACGTTGATCCGCATCTACGCGAAACTCAGTCAGCCACAGCACGGTGATGACGAGGTAGTTCTCAATCTCCGGATCGGGACGCAAGTGTTTCATTTTCACATGCGGGTCAGTGATATCTTCATCCTCGGTGAAATCCTCCACGAAAAGCAATATCAGATCGACCAACCGTTGGACCGGGGGGCCACAATCGTCGATCTGGGCGGCAATGTCGGGGCTTCAATGATCTGGTTCTTAGGCCAATACCCGGATGCGGATTATCATGTGTTTGAACCCTCCCGCGACAACCTTTATTTCCTCGAACGCAACGCAGCCCCTTGGCCACAAGTGCAGCTGAACAAGATGGCGGTCGGTTCCGAAGCCGGGCAGATGACGCTCTATCATGGGCCTTTCGGCGGAATGCATTCGCTGATTAAGCCCGCAGAAGGGCAGACAGCAGGGTCCGAGACCGTACCGGTAGTCACGCTTGCCGATTATATGCAGTCATCGGGCATCGACCACATCAACTTGCTAAAGATCGACATTGAAGGCGCGGAATTTGAAGCTGTTCGCGGCCTTGGTACGCGGATCGCTGATGTCGATATGATCGTAGGAGAAGTCCATGATGATCTGGTCGATGCCGACAGTTTCTATCGCTACATATCAAAATCAGGTTTTACAAAGATTTCACGACAGATCTTTCACGAAGGCGCAAAAGACGCTGTTCACGGGTTTCAGGCGACACGCGCATCATGACTAACGCACCATCTGCCACTAGGCCCGATCTGAGCATCGTGATGACCATTGTCGACGGCGGCGCAGTGTTGACTAGGTGTCTTGATGCGTTGGCAGCCCAAAAGGGAGATGTCCGATTCGAAGTGCTGATCCCTTACGATCACATGTCAAAAGCAGCAGGGGAATTGGCCCCGCGCTATCCGCAATTCAAATTTATTGATCTAGGTCAGATCTTGGACGGG
>CBDTUA010000088.1:0-6198 GCA_965363735.1 uncultured Sulfitobacter sp.
CCGGGGAAATCTGCGCGGGCGGAACCAGCATCAGGCATGAACAATGTATCCCCCACAAAAGCGGCATCACCTATCACATGTACCATGCAAGCCGGCGTGTGCCCCGGCGTGTGGATCACAAAGGTGGCCATCCCACCGATTTCATAGGTATCGCCATCCTTGAACAAGCGATCGAACTGCGACCCGTCGCGCTGGAACTCGGTGCCTTCGTTAAATATCTTGCCAAAAGTGTCCTGCACCACGGTGATCTGATCGCCGATCCCGATCTTTCCGCCCAGTTTGGATTGGATATAAGGTGCCGCTGACAAGTGATCCGCGTGCACATGAGTTTCGATCAGCCATTCCAGCTTTAGCTTATATTTTTCGATATACGCAATGATTTCATCAGCATGTTCGTAGGTAATGCGGCCCGCCGGATAATTGATGTCCATCACGGAATCGATAACAGCACAGGACGTCGATTCAGGATCCATCACGACATAACTAATCGTGTTTGTCTGAGTATCGAAAAAGGATTCAATCTCTGGATGGACGTGCATGTTTGTTGGATATCTGGACATTGCTTTCTCCGTTAATGCGGTGGTCCAAGCCGATAATTATGCGGCCCGGGATCAAGTGCACATTGGATGGAATCTGCCTGTGTCGCGTTGAGATTTATCAACGGGTCAAGCCTGAGCAATCCTTGATCAACCAATGACGCCGTCCGACTAGATCGGGAAATTGCCGTTATCAAATGGATCATACAGCGGGTCTTCCGGCTCATTGGAAGGCTCGGGAATTTCTGGTGAAGCCGGGTTGGTTTCCGGATCCTCGGGTTGCGGGTTTTCCGGCACAGCTGGATCCTGTTTCGGATCGACTGGCATGGGTGCTTCTTTTGGGGGATCGTTTTTTGGGGGATCGTTAGATGCTGAATGAGCCATAGTTCGTCCTTTGCATAGGGTCACATACGCCTAACGCATGGTCAAAGAACTGAATTGATCGGCGTCAATAGCAACATCCTTTGACGCCCAAGAACTGTTCATTTAGCGAAAGAAATTCAGAGGTGTTGGCGCACAAACCCTTCGATATCTGCGGCAGGGCGCGCACCGGACAGACGCGCAATTTCCTTTCCCTTGGCATAAAGGATCAACAGCGGAATGCCCTTTATCTGCAACCGCTGCGAGATCGTTGGAAATTGCTCGGTGTCGATTTTGGCAAAGCGGGCCTTGCACCGTAACGCTTTGGCAGCTTTGGCAAATTCGGGTGCCATTGTCCGGCACGGCCCGCACCAAGGTGCCCAATAGTCGACGATCAAAGGCAGATCGTCAGCCTGCGTTGCCTTGTCATGCTGCCGGGCTTCAATCTCGGCGACATCACCACTTGCCAACGCTACCCCACATTTTGCGCATTTGGGGCCGGCCTCAAGCTTTGCAACAGGAAAGCGGTTGGCTTGCCCGCAGGATAGACAGGTTAGTTTAAGTGCATCTTCCAAGATCTAGTTTCCTTTTTATCCTCGCGCTGAGCGACCATTCTGAACTTGCGCTCGCTCTTGCAGATCTTTCTGGACTTCACAAACGGGGGCCTACTGGCTCCGACAGTTCAGCCTTGTTTGCTTGCAATCATAGCAACTGATTGCATGACCCATTTGACGACGATCAATGCCATCGCGATTTGACCCATTTGTTCTCCCAAATTTACGAAACAATTGATGCGCATCAATCACTAATCACCTCAAGTCTGCGAAAGTAATAATGCAGATGCAACAGGAGCGTGGCCCTGCGCCGACCTGAGGGGTTTCAACGTGGCAAGCAAAACACCCAAAAAATTAGCCATCCCAAATGGATTGTCGTTCGACCGTTTGCGTGCGGAATCTGATCCTAAAACACTTGGGTTCGACACCACCGCTTCTTTAAAACCTACGAGGGGTTTTGTTGGCCAAGATCGTGCGATTGAAGCAATCAAACTATCGGCTGAAATAGACCACAAAGATTTCAATCTGTACGTTCTGGGCCGCGACGGAACAGGGCGCCACACTGCAGTTGCACAGCTATTGTCAGAAGCCGCGGCTGCCCGTCCGCTTCCCTGCGACTGGATATACGTCAACAACTTTGGCGCCCCACATAATCCCCTTGCAATGAAATTGGCACCGGGTACAGCAGAGACTTTGAAGCTGGCGATGCAAAGCTTGGTGGATGATCTGGCCAACGACATCCCCGCATTATTTGAATCGGAAGAATACCAAACACAGCGCCGCGCCATTGAAGAAGATATTGGCCAAAAGCACGAAGTACCCATCGCAGAGTTCTCCGAAGAGGCGCATGAGCAAAACGTCGCACTATTAAGAACTCCGATGGGGTTCATGCTATCGGCGTTGGTGGACGGCAAACCAATCAAGCCAGAGGTCTATGAGGCATTGCCGGCAGACCAGCGCAAAGAGGTGGACGCAAAAATCGACGCGCTGCAAGAACGGCTGGCCGAGATACTCAAGCATGGGCCGCAATTGGAAAAAGAACATCGGGACAAAATTGAAGAACTGCACGCCGCAATGGCCGAGCAGGTCGTTTCTATCAGAATAAAGGAAGTCGAAACCGAATTTTCAGAGGCGGATAACGTCCTCACCTATCTGGAAAATGTACGCGTCGACATGATTTCCAACGCCGAACTATTTTTGATGTCAGCGACCAAATCCAATGACGGCCCTTTCCCTGATGTCATTCGAAAATACCACCAAGATCCGCATTTCGACAGATACGCAGTCAATATTATGGTCTCGCACGATGAAGGCCCACCCAAGGCACCAATTGTCGGCGAGGATTTGCCATCGGTCAGTCATCTGACCGGCCGAATTGAACATATTTCAGAGATGGGCACGCTTTCGACGAACTTCACGTTGATTAGACCCGGTGCCCTGCACCGTGCAAATGGCGGCTATCTTGTGCTGGATGCAAACCGGGTCCTGTCTGAACCCTATGCGTGGGACACACTAAAGCGCTGCTTGCAAAGCCAATCCATATCAATGACGTCGCTGGCAGAACGCCTCAGCTTGTCATCGACGGTGACACTGGAACCTGACCCGATTCCGCTAGATGTTCGGGTTATCCTCGTTGGTGGCAGGCGTCTTCATATGTTGCTGCTCGAACTTGATCCCGAATTTGGAAAACTCTTCAAACTACAGGCAGATTTTGAAGATGACCTTCCTCGCACATCCAAAAATACTCGCGCCCTGGCACGGATCATCGCTGAATATGCGACCAAAGAAAAGCTGAAGCCACTGACCGCCGCTGCGGTCGCAGCCCTACTTGACCACGCCGTCCGGCTTGCGGGTGACAATACAAAACTGACGCTTGAGATCGCCAAATTGACCGACGTCATGCGGGAGGCGGATTTCTATGCAACGCGCCACAAACGCGACCTGATTTCAGAAGACGATATCGAACATGCGATAGAGAAATCCGTACAACGTGGGTCGCGCATCAAAGAACGAATGCAAGAAGCAATCGCTCGCAAGACTGTCCTCATTGACACAAAAGGCCAGTCCGTAGGCCAGATAAACGGGCTGGCTGTTGTCGGGGCTGGAACGAATTACTTTGGGCGTCCGTCACGTATCACAGCCCGTGTTCGGATCGGAGCCGGCAAACTGGTCGATATCGAACGCGAGGTGGAACTGGGGGGGCCGCTCCATTCAAAAGGCGTGCTTATTTTGGGCAGCTACCTTGCAACGCATTTTGCTTTGGATGTGCCCATGTCCTTGCATGCAAGCTTGGTATTCGAGCAAAGCTATGGCGGCATAGACGGAGATAGCGCGTCCTCAGCCGAGCTTTACGCGATGCTGTCGGCATTGTCCGGCACACCAATTCGTCAGGGTCTCGCGGTGACCGGGTCTGTGAACCAGAATGGGGATGTCCAAGCCATCGGAGGGGTCAACGAAAAGATCGAAGGGTTTTTTGACACTTGCATGGCGCATGGTCTGACTGGTGAACAAGGTGTCCTTATTCCCGCGTCAAATGTCGATCACCTTATGCTGCGCCGTGACGTGGTCGAGGCCGCCAAATCAGGCTCTTTCCGCGTGATACCGATCAAGACGATTGACCAGGGAATTGAAGTACTGACAGGGGTGACTGCCGGTCGACGCGGCCGTAGCGGGCAGTTTCCCGCAGACAGCATCAACGGCAAAGTTGAAGCACAATTGCGTGCCTTTGCTGAAACCCGCCGCAAGTTTGGGGCTTCTAGCAACGAAGAACCAGGTATTGGCGTCGATAAAGGTCCTGACTAATGAGCAAAGAGCGCCTCACCGGACTACGCATTCTTGTTGGTGCTGCTTCCTTTGCAGATGCCGTTGCCGGGGTGCGCATCGTCCAGAAATTGCCAAGCAGTTTTTGCGCGGGTCTTGGGGGACTTTTGGTTGAAGAGGTGGACATATTCACGGCATGTGAAATCCCCGACCAACGTATTGTTCTTTCAAGCGGCAAGACAGCATTGGCACCTAACCGTTCACAGCTGCGCACTCTTTTGAATGCAGACGCGCGGGCCTTTCGAAGGCTGCTGGCGCAGGCGTCTGGTCCGGGCGCCACCAAGTGGGCCTTTATGCAAGACAAGGGTGAGCTGGTCAGGACCGCGATGCAGGCAGCCATAGGTTGGGATGTCCTTGTTCTAGGCTACCGTCAGACCAGCAAGGTGCTAGGAAAGGTTATCCTTTTGCAAGAGTCCGGACCACCGAGCGAAAGGGTGGAAGAAGCCTTCAGCCGTCTTTCGCACCGACTGGCCGGTGAACCCATTGTCTTTTCTATCAAGGAAAATGGCGACGAAGCTGTCAGCGCACAAACCTCAAAAACCATCCAGTTCAAGACCCTTGATGATGCTTTGAGGGTGCTGGCGCGTACAACTGCACAGGCCGTAGTTGTGGACTTCGCCCGTGGTCCTATACACAATCAGAATGATCTGGTGCGCCTTCTCGAAGCGGCACGATGTCCCGTCTTTGTGTTTGATGCATCAAATCCCAGGTCTGTGCTAGAAAATAGCATGCAAATTCCACCCCAATAGGACAAGGTAAAGCCGCATAATGATAGCTGAGAAAAGTGCGCAGAGCACACCACCTGCCACTTTGAGGCGTGCAATCACTCTTCCGCTTTTGGTGTTTTACGGGTTGGGTGTCACGATCGGTGCCGGCATCTATGTTCTTGTCGGCGCGACCGCAGCTCAGGCCGGAATCTATGCGCCCGCATCCTTTTTGGTGGCCGCTTTTGTCATGCTCTTTAGTGCGGGCAGCTTTAGCGAACTTTCCGGTCGCTTTCCTCAAAGCGCTGGCGAAGCCGCATATGTTGAAGGTGCGTTCAGGGTGCCATCGCTGACCGTGATAACGGGAAGCCTGTTGCTTGTGGGTGGGACTGTTTCAGCCTCGGCAATTGCTGTTGGATGTGCTGGGTACGTTGCCACGCTTTTGTCCCTGCCGATGTGGATGATCATACTCTTAGCTGTCTTGGCTTCAGGATTGCTCGCCGCATGGGGCATCCTTGAATCGGTTAGATTTGCTGCGGTGCTTACTCTGGTCGAAATCTTGGGGCTGATCGTTGTTGTCATTGCAGGCATATGGCACCAACCAAACGTCATACTTGAACTGCCGTCAGTTTTTCCATCGCCCTCGGACACCCCTGCCCTCGCGGCAGTTGCCCTGACAAGCCTCATCGCCTTTTTTGCCTTTATCGGCTTCGACGGTATGGTCAATATTATCGAAGAAACTGAGAACCCTTCGCGCAATATGCCACTGGGCATCTTCATCACACTGGCAATTTCCACGTTGCTTTACTTTTCGGTTGCCGCAACCGCAGTCTTGCTTCTTCCGCTTGATGAACTGGCCAACTCAGCGGCACCAATCAGCCTGTTGTTCGAAAAACTGACAGGGATTTCACCAATAGCGATCACACTTGTCGCGATCGCCGCTACATTTAACGGGATCGTTATTCAAACCATTCTTGCCTCTCGTGTGATCTATGGAATGGCGCAAGTCGGCCGCCTGCCCAAGCGTCTGGCGCAGTTGAATTCTCGAACACGTACTCCATTGCTTGCAACAGTCCTTGTGACCGGATGTACCCTGATCCTTGCCCTGTTTTTTCCGATTGCTGTTCTGGCAGAGCGCACGTCACAAGTTGTCCTAGTAGTCTTTGTTCTGATCAACCTGTCGCTATTGCGGATCAAGTGGCGGGGCGACCCTGCACCTGACGG
>CBDTUA010000089.1:0-6030 GCA_965363735.1 uncultured Sulfitobacter sp.
TAAACGGCCCTTACCGGACCTTGGTGCATTGCGCAGCTAACGGCAGGAATGAGCCCAATCTGACCGATGCTGCACGGCAAATGAACTGGCAGAGAACTCGGTTTAAGGTCGTTAGCGCTGTCAAGGTCGGCACTAACCAGGCCTTGAAGGCAAGGCCATCCGCGGCTGTACGGCTACGCAAAACCGACGTTCATCGGTGGTGCAGCAATTTGGATAATTCGATGTCGATTTTGAGGGGGATTGCTATCGTTCGCCTTGGCCAAATCTATGGCCAGACTCGGTTCATTTGCTAAGGCTATTGAAGGCGGCCGCTGATAAAAAAAAGATGACCAATGAAAGGTAAAATTGGAGTTGGTGAAAAAGCGGGTGGGGAGAAGAATAACTCAACCTAACAAGCAATGGTTGAGCGCAAAGCACAAATGCACTATAGTAGGGCATTCTTATTAGAATCCGCTTGCGACAACGAACGAACCCCACGCCGGGTTCGGAAGAATCCATTGCACAATTTAGCACTGGAATGAACTTCTACGGAATTACGCCCACATCTTGATGAATGTCCTTGAACCTTAGTAAGATTAAATTTCCTGGAGAATTCAGAATGTCAAAGCTATCTTCAATTTTATTTTCGGCTTTTCTTATCCTGTCATTTAGCCACGCTACTCAAAGCAGCGCTCAAAATGGACAGATCAAAACAATTCTAATTCAAGGAAACAGCGAATTGCTGTTGCTTATCCGCGAACGGACAATCGGGCTGCTCCTGACCGAAAAATTTGAAGAACGCCCGCAAGACGCGTTTCGCGCTCTGGCGCAGTTGGGTATCGAATCAATAGGCAATGGCCAGGACCGGCTGGTTCTCTTGAAAACAGATTTTGAAGGCCAACCATCGGAATTGTTGAAGCAGGCAATAACTTTACGCGAAGAGAATCCGGACTTGATCGCACAGGCCGGGTATATTGCGGAATTTGTGGATACCAACGACCCGATGCTTGTAACCGATCAATTGGTGATCCAGTTCGAGGAAGGGGTTTCGACCGTCGAAGCGGAAGCAATTGCTGAGGAACACCGTATAAATCTGCTTTTCGAAAATCCTTATATCAAAGGTGAGTTTCTGGCTGCTATTGTGAGAGACGAAGGATTTGATACGCTTGAAGTTTCCAATAAACTTAACGGTAATTCGGCTGTGAATTATGCCCATCCTAATTTCATCCGTAGAAAGATTGCGCGTCAGGCATTCACTCCAAATGATAATTTCTTTGCCAACCAGTGGCACCACAATAATACCGGACAGTCAGTTGGGTTGGTGGACGCCGATATCGACAGCGATCTCGCTTGGGGCATTTCGTTAGGAAACGCTGCGACGATCATCGCTGTTATTGATGGGGGCTTTGATATTGGGCACCCTGATCTGACACCGAATTACTGGACCAATGCCGGAGAAATTGCTGGCGACGGAATCGACAATGACGGCAATGGTCAAGTCGACGACGCTCTAGGATGGGACATGACAGGTTGCGATATCGGTACGCCCTCTGCGGGATGCGGAGACGCCAATCCAACTGGCCCTGACACAGGATTTGGCCGACATGGTACCGCAGTTGCAGGTGCGGCCGCCGCGCGCGGAAACAATGCATTGGGTGTTTCGGGGACTTGCCCCAACTGCACGATCATGCCCGTTCGAATTAGCAGTTTTTCAGGAGCGTTTGGTGACGGGCTTGCATTTGGATATGCGCAGGCAAATGGCGCAAGCATAATCACCAATAGCTGGGGCTATGCCCTAAATGCGCCGACAACGAACAATGTTCTCAATGCAATCAACAATGCGACCAACAACGGGCGCAGTGGCTTGGGGAGTATTGTTCTTTTCGCCATGAACACAACCGGTAGTGGGTTTCTTGAGGACTGCGCAGCACCGGGGTCGGATATTTCATCCCCCGCCAATGTAATTGCCATTGGTGCCTCTTCCAATACGGATCAGCGAACGCCCTCAGGATATGGCAATTGCATGGACCTTCTTGCACCTACTGACAACAGTGGCGCTGCTGGCGGTACGCTGTGGGCGGTTACGACAGATATGCGAGGTAGTGCAGGCTACAACAACAATGCGGCTAGTATTGTATGCCCGTCGATAGATCCTACTGTACCACCTGCATCTAACCGCGATTATACCTTTTGTTTTGGGGGCACGTCTTTTGCCACCCCGGTAACGGCTGGTATCGCCGGACTTATACTTTCCGTACGCCCGAATTTAACGCGATTGCAGGTTCAGAGAATTCTCCAAGACACAGCGGACAAGATCGACCCTGCCGTCGCCGCTTATGGAGACAATTCTGGCTTCAGCAACCCGACCACTCCGCCACAGATGGGCTTTCCGGTTGGGTCAACGCACGGTCATGGACGTGTAAATGCGTTTGAAGCTGTCCGTCTGGCCAGCCCTATTGGCATAGGGCGGAATGGTACGGATATTGTTATCCGAGATAACCGTCTTGACTGGGGAAACACGGAGCAACCGAGCAATGTGAGGATGGACAATCCACGTGGTTTCATAGCCCACTACAGAAGTGTTGATATAAAAGTGGATGCTCCGCCTTTTGCCGCCACCGCACCCGCAACGAGCGTAGCATTTGATGCTTTTGTGGATGAAGATCCGCTCTCGGGCACAGCGAACCGCGTTTACGTTCGCGTGCGCAATCGGGGACCAGTTCCCGCGACAAGCGTAACTGCAAAATTGCATTGGGCATCGGCAGGGGCCGGACTTCCGGCACTACCGACCGATTTCTGGTCAGCCTTTCCCGCAGACTCTTCGGATACATCAATTTGGCATCCGACCAGCGTTGAAACGCTGGGCACAATCAATTACTCGGGCAGTTCGGTCGCTGGGACGGGGGCGGATGGTGCGCAGATCGCCACCTTTAACTTCGATGCACCAGCATTTGACGCGAGTTTACCCGATCCGGATCACTATTGCCTGTTTGTTGTTATCGAGAGTGATCAGGATCATGTTTCATCTGCGTCAATGGCAAGTCTGGTTCCAGATTTAATAACACCGAACGACAACAATGTTACGCATCGCAACGTGAAGCTCGTAGATTCCGGGCGGGCTGGGCGCTTCGAAACCTCGTTTTATGTGAACAATCCGTTCGACAGACCGATCCGCACTATGGTTCGGATCAAAACACCCAAAGGATGGGATGTGTCGGGCAAAAATATACCGCTTAATAAAACGTTTGGTATGGAACCCAAACAAAGAGTGCTTGTCGAGATCTCTGTGGTAGGAATTAGGAAAGGTGCATTGGGCACTGTTGAGGCCCAGCAACTCATCTTTGATGGTCAAAACAAAGAAACGGTTCTTGGTGGAATAGATTTTGAAGTCTCCCTGAACAATTTTCAGCCACAGCTTCCCGACCTGGATATTCTCAAGGTCATAACGGAGCAGCAAATTCAGTTGGGCAAGCTTCTCAATATGATCCCCGAGCAGCAACATCTCGGTAATATGAACTCGGCTCTGGAGACCATCAGAGAAGTCAGTAAAACCATGCAGTCACAAAACAGACTGTTGCTTGACGACAATCCTTAGTGAACTGGGCAGCGGTTGGTCATGCGAAACGAACTGACCGGCCGCTGACCGATTCCCTGATCATAGTTTCAAAATAGGACGAACAAATTCAAACGTGGCTAGGTCTGCTTTCCCTAGGTGTAGTGGTTTAGAATTTGCATCTGCAGAGAATGTCAGTAATTCGCTCATGGTGCTTTTCGCTGTGCCTGCGATCTGCCGAAAGCGGTCACTAATGACAACCGCAGCTAAAGTTAACTCCTCTAATCGGGCGTTTTGGTCAAGTTCATTTCATCTTCTGGTCTCCGTCCTGTCGGGACATTTGTCTCTCATCCTGGTCATACTTCTCTTCGCAGTCATTGATGGCGCGGTTCGGTTGGGCCGCTACATGCATGTGTCGGATTGGACGTGGAGCGCCCCGCTTTGTCTCGCGCTTCAAGTTGCGCAGCGAACTTTTTCGGCGTCATCCACAGACCTCGTCCGGTGAGGGACGATCCCGTCATTGGTCGTTGAAAGGGCTGTCAGGTCATGCGCTGCCCTCCATCGGTCCATGACGGAACTCGGTGTTGTCGGCCCACATGCGGTGCATGATGACAGCCAGTTTCCTGGCAACCGCGACGACAGCCCGACGGCGACCCTTGCGACGCATCAGGCGTAGCCCCCAGCTCTTGATCTCGGAGCTGGCGACGGATCGCATCATCATCGCATTGGCGGCGGCATAGAGCGTCGCCCTGACATCGCGGTCTCCTGCTTTCGAGATGCGACCGGGGTTATCCATTTCGCCGGACTGGTATCGTCGGGGCGTCAGGCCAGAATGCGCGGCGACCGTTCGTGAACTGGTGATCCGCGCAGGATCATCGACAGCTGCGCGGAAGGTCAGTGCTGCAATCGGGCCGACGCCCGGGATCGCCATGAAGCGCAGACAGATCGCGTCGTGACTTGCGGCCTCCTTCACGCGCCGGTCCAACTCGCGGTAGGTCTTGCAGAGCACTGCTCGCGCATCCAGCAACGGCAGAAGGGCGTGTGACAGGTCCGGATCTGCTTCGATCAAGGGCCTGCTCCTACGATTATGATAGCGGGCTGAGGACAGGAAGCCCGGGAATTGACCTCTTGGCCGCGGACATGGCTTTACGGCTTGAGCAGCAGCTCGACATCAGAAGCTACCAGAGTGTCCTTTTCATCGCTCACAGTCTCGGCGGCGTCGTCGTTCGGAAGTACCTGCTCAATCAGCACCGATTGCACGATCATGGTGTTCTGTCTGAAAATCGTGTGAAGGGAATTTATCTTTTCGGAACGCCGATGAACGGCAGCGGCGTAGCAAATATTGGCATGCGGTTCTTCAATAGTACCACTTTGTGGCAGCTCGCCGACGCATCAGGCGATCCCGATCAGCATCTCTCCAAACTCAGCATTGATTGGATAAATGAAGGCGTTGGGTCGATGGTTCGGTCGCAATGTGGATTCGAGACCAGAGGTGTAGTGAAGTTCGTTTTTTGGGAGCGCGACATAGTGAACTGGAGCAGCGCTTCAGCACTCTGCAACTCCGGTATAGTTGGTGTGATCAATGCCGATCATTTCGGAATGGCCAAACCGGCAAATGCGCAAGCGCCAGCGCATCTGCTGGTCCGCGCATGGTATAACTCGATCTTTCATGATCAGCCGCTGCGTTCGGCTGAAGTCGTACTGGTGAACTGTGAGGTTGATCCATATGTGGATTCGTTCACGCCACTTCTCGCGCGAACGCTGAACATGGAGTCGATACCTTTTGCTGCGTCGATCAGATTGCCACGAGATTGGGCCGCGGAAGATGTGAACTTCTTGTGGCGCGATGTGCCGCCCAAAGTTGTTATCGTCCACTTTGGCTGTTTCGCAGACACTCTCCATGATGCGGAACAGAAAGAGGCAGCTGATGACTTCAATAGCTTCTTGGCATCCGTCGACGAGGCAGGTGTTTCCGTGATCATGTACTCGCGGGCCTTTTACGAGAAGTTGTTCGAGGACCAGCTCACACAGGAAAACCAAAAGCGGCTTGTGGAGACCAGCAGGATGTGTCCGGTCGCGCTTAGACATCGTGAGCCAGACCGACGGGACGAAGCAAAGCGGGTGGTCAACATGACGAAGAACTTCCTGAACGAGAAGAAATGTGAATAGTCAGGCCGAAAAGCATAGCATAACATCGGTGGTCAAACTGGTCTTTTTTTTGGCGAAACAGTTAAATTTTGAGTAGCACGCGAACAGGTAGCTTCCCAGTGAAAATGCTGTGCAAAGCATTAAGGTCCGATTTGACGAGTTGCGCCGCAGCATCGGAGCGGGAGGGTTAATGACCGTAGTGGGCCGGAATCTGCATCAGTCACGTAGGGGGGTTCCGGACCTTCGCTGCAGTAGCAAAAGATCTTTGAGGTGCTGATCGAAGCGGACATTCGTTGGGGTGTGATGGGCGAATGGATCATTCAAAAACAATAATTATTCCCAATGCGGGA
>CBDTUA010000090.1:0-6012 GCA_965363735.1 uncultured Sulfitobacter sp.
GCTTCAAGCTTGCCGCGCCCAGGACCCGCATAGTTTCCGGTAAACACACCGTCGCGGGCATGTTGGGACAACGACACGGACAGCATGTCTTCGGGGAGCGATGCGAGCTCGGCTGCGTCTTCGCTGATCGTAATGTTGGACATATATCGTTTGCCCGAGCGCAATATTGCCCGCTCGTCGTTGTCTTTGAGAATCTTCTCCAGCCAACCTTCGGGCAACAGCGAGAGGATGAAGGGCGGTAGTTGCCCCGGAACCCGCTGCTGCACGAGCGGCAAATTGAAATTGTCTTGTGGCTGCCAGCGCCATTCAAAACCGTCATGTCCCAGCTGACCGACGATTTGCCCATGCCAAGCAACCGAGAACATAAGTGCGGCTTCGTTGCGCACCTCCACCCCAACAGCAGAGCGCAACAAATACCGCTCTGTCTGCTCTCCCTCGCGGTACCATTTGTTTTCGCGCGCTAGCGCCCAAACCGCATCCGCCGCAGCTGACGGGCTGCCATATTCTTCAATAAGACGCGCGGCGATCTCGGTCCGCATCCCTTCATCAATCGCGCTGGCGTGCTCGCTGCGTTGCCTAAATGCTTCAAGAAATCGCTGCCGCATCGACGAGACGGCGACTTTGAACTCCCCTGCCCCGTCATCAACAATGGCAGTCGCGACCGCAGGCTGATCTGGCGCTACGTTTTGGATAATCTCGAGAGATCTTATCCGAGTACGCTGATTGCGTTTCCCGCTAATGAAGAGGCGACCATCTCGCGTTGGTGCGAGCAGCGTGGCGCTGGCTGCAGAGAGATATGCCTTTGGATACAGATAATGTGCAATCCGCACCGCATTCCGCAGAACAATTGCATCACTATCGGCGTCGGCATCGACATAAATGCCACGCATAAGTTGAACAAGTTTTCCTGTCTCAGCTTGGTAGTGAGCACGGTCCTTGTCGAGGTTTTCACCAATGAGATAGAGCAATATTATAACTTTCGCGCACTTCAGATACGAGATAGTTAGATTTTTTCGTGGCGTCCGTCAAGAAATTCCAACTATCCCGCACATAACATGCGCGAAAGTTAGGTCGCCGGCGCTACTCCCAAGAAAGCCCACACGCAGCCGCGCGTACAGGAACCACAACTAAGACCATATTTTGTTCGTTCAGTTTTGCGACGCGTACCTTCCTGGAGACCAGGCCAAAAATGAGATGGCAAAAGATATCAAGGCTAACCGTCCCAAACCAAAGAAGCCGAGAACACCGTGATTGCATTAATATTGGGCCCCCTGCTCCGTTCAAGCCCCCACGAACCATCAGCTAGGGCGTACCACTTGGCAAGCCGAGACGAACGGCCGTATCGAACTTGTGTCTGGCAGCAGCACTGGTCGATCAGCTCAACTGCCACCTGTATCTGCACCGTTGCCCCCTTACCTCACCGCAATAGAATGGAGCGCGTGCAGGACCGGAAAAGCACTCTCAACAAAACTCGGCTCGATCTAAAATCCGCATGCCCCTCCCAATCCTGACACCTGAAACGGTAATTCCGAATCTGCTATCTCTGCTGATCACAATTTCTCCCCCAACATCCCTATTGGGAGAAGGCATCTGTAAGGCCAAAGCGAATGCTTCCGGAAAAGACGTCCGGCCCCGAGCCGGCGTCACCCCAAAGGCCAACGGGCCTCTGATGATCGCGCATACACCAGGGATGGGAACAAAGCTTTCAATCACGAAGACTGGCACATCAGCGCCTAGGCGCTGAACAGGCTCTTGGCTACGCCCGGAGTCGCGAAGTCAGCGTCTCCGCCCATTCGGGATACGATCCTTTGTGCGACCGAAAAAGGATTCAAGATTAGAAGGATGATTCACCGACGAAGCGATCTGGACGATCAACGGTATGCGAATCAGCGGCCCCTGCCCTATTCCGCTACGACCACCAAACCTAAACAAATTGCCAACCCCGAACTTCGCGCGCCACGCACAACCGAAACGTCAATCAACGATAAAGTCGCTCATGGGAAGTGGAAAAACCAGCCAATTGCCCACGAAGTTTACAGCTGTAAACTCATCCACTACGCTGCGCCATATAGCGGCTGACGGCACATTAGACACTAAATAGGCAAAAAAGCATTGACTTAAGCTCGTGAATCGCAGCTTTTATCCCCAAGTGGCGCGAAAAAAGCCATATTGAGCAATTTGGGGCAACCACATGATTCCCGTGACACCAATTCTTACCAACCGACCCTCGGAACTGGCAACCGATATTTCAGAGCGCCTCACCACGGCGATCCGCGAACATTTGTTGTCAGCCTTCGCGCCCGACAACACGAAATCCCTACGCCTGTTCAGCGCGCCCGAGGCCGCCGAACTCTTGGGTGTATCGGGTCAATTCATGCGCAAAGTGCACGGTGAAGGGACCCTGCCCGAGCCTCAAGAGATCCGCGCTGGACGTCGCTACTATACCGCGCGCGACATCTGGAATGCCCGCCAGATCCTTGAGCAAACCTCCCGAAAAAAGGGTCGGTATCTTCCCGGCCGGAGGGATGGAGATAAGCTACAAGTCTGGCAGTTGATGAATTTCAAGGGCGGGTCCAGTAAAAGCACAACGACAATCCACTTGGCCCATTTCCTCGCCCTGCAAGGCTATAAGGTCTTGGCTGTAGATCTAGACCCCCAAGGCTCACTGACATCCATGTGCGGGATCAGCCCAGAGATCGAATTTGACGGACTGACTGTCTATGATGCCATTCGGTACGACGATCCCGTGCCCTTTGCTGACACAATCGTTGAAACCTATTTTCCAGGGCTATCTCTCGCCCCTTCCCGCCTGCTCTTGTCAGAGTTTGAAACGGAATCAGCCGTAAATTCGAGCCCTGATCAGCCGTTCTTCACACGGATAAGAAGTGCGCTCGCTCAAGTCGAAGACCAGTATGATATCGTCTTGATGGACAGCCCGCCTCAGCTTGGCTTCTTGACGATTTCCGGCATGGCGGCAGCGACCTCATTGATTGTACCTCTCACGCCCTCCATGCTCGACGTCTCCTCAACCGCACAGTTCTTGGAACTGGCTGGTGCTTATATGGGCGTCATCGAAGAAGCAGGGGCGGAATTGCAATACGATCACTTCAAGTTCCTGATCACACGCGATGAGCCGACAGACGTCCCATCACAACAGCTCACGTCCTTTATGCGCGCGCTCTTTCAAGACCGCGTCATGGGCGCGACCGCCCTCAAAAGCACTGCGATCAGCGACGCGACCATGCTCAAACAATCGATTTACGAGGTCGTGAAATCAGAAATGACCCGCGCAACCTATGATCGCGCGAAAAACTCAATGGATGCGATCGGCAAAGAGGTTGAAGCAATGATCCACCAATCATGGGGGCGTAGCTGATGGCCCGTAAATCCCTTCAAGGCCTCTCCGGCATCGCCAAGACGATTGCAGATTCCGGTCCACGCACCTCTGAGCGCAAACCAAATACCAGCGCACCGGCACTTGGTGCTCTCCAAGGTTCTCTGTCTGCCATCCGCGAGATCGATCCAAAGCTGATTGATGAATGGGGTCCGAAAGACCGTCTTGACGGGTTTACAGCTGTAAACTCCGATGAAGAGGGCAACGGGTTTGAGGCCCTAAAGACGAGCATCGACGAAGGCGGCCAGCAGGTGCCTATCCTTGTGCGCCGCTCAAGCATCGACGGGCGATACGAGGTCATTTATGGCCGCCGCCGCCTCAAGGCTTGTCGTGAGTTGGGACTGAAGGTCCGGGCCAACGTTGAAGACCTTGATGACGCCTCAGCCTTACTTGCCAAAGGCCTCGAGAACGCTGCACGCCGCAATCTCTCGTTTTATGAGAAAGCGCGCTTCGCAGCCGTTATTCAGGTTGCAGGGCACAATACAAAGACAGTGCGCCAAGTCTTGAGCCTCTCAGCACCTGGACTATCCCATCTCACCAAGGTCACCGAGAATGTTCCAGACGATGTGGGCGACGCAATCGGCGCTGCCCAAAAGTCAGGCCGCCCGAAGTGGACAGCGCTTGCAGACGCCTTCATCGCAAAGAAGGTCACCGCAAGTGCTGCGTTTTCAATCCTTTCAAAGCTTGATCCTGATCTCTCATCAGATGATCGCCTCGAGCGGCTCTTGGCAGAGATCGCCCGACGAGGTGCACGCCCAAAAGAGGGCAGGGCGGTTACGCCCGCACCAGGCGTTACGATCAAGTCCAGCAATTCTTCCATCACCCTCGCCGTCAAAAAGACCGGCAAGGATGCCGCCTTCGGGGCATGGCTGGACCGCCATCTCGAAGACATCATCACCAAATCCTACGAGCAGTTTACAGCTGTAAACTCACCGGATGAAACCCGAGGCCGAAGCAGAAAGGAGGACGGCGAATAGAAAACCCCCGAAGCCGGAGCTTCGAGGGCTGCAGCGCGTAAGCGCCGTTAGACTAGACACCTAAACGGTAGCAGTCCCCGAATCATCGAACAAGAAAAAAAACGCTTCCGAGCGCATGGGAATTTTTTGTCTGCCGACAAAATCATGAAAACAATAACAGGACTGGCTCCAGATAGAGCCCACTCGCCAAGATATTCGGCGGGGCAGCAAAATATTGCCCCGTCCAAATGGTCACTCTTGCAGGTGATAGAAGACATCAGAGAGCCTTTGGGGCTAAAGGGCACCTCAATTTCGCTCCTGCGAGCCATGATCTCCTTCATCAAGGGCGATCATATTACTGCCGCACAAGATGACGGGCATATCTGCTTTGCGTCCAACGTTGCTTTGGCAAAGCGGACCCATGTAAGTGTTCAAACGGTGGAGCGCCACATCACCAAACTCGTCTCTCTCGGCCTCCTAGCGCGCCGCTCCAGTGCTAACGGCAAACGATGGGCAAGACGGGACACGAGTGGACGTGTTGTGCTTGCCACAGGTCTTTCGTTGATGCCGCTATCAGCTCGACATGCTGAATTTGTTCAAATAAATCAAACGTATAAAGAGCGTATCACCAATTTATCGATCCTACGAGACAGGTGTGCAATCGCGCTGGCAAGTCTCAAGAGGTATCTCCCAAACCGCCCAGATATAGAAGCCTTGTTCAATACCGCTCGTAATGTCCTGCGTCGGCGTGCGCCCGAGGACGCTCTCACAACCTTGTTGAAGAATATTACCTCAAAAATTCAAGAAGTTATTCCTGATCATACGGACAAAATGAGGGACACAGCCCCAGAAAATGAGGGGCACAAAGAACCTCATATGAATCAGTCAGTTAAAAAAGGAAATTCATTTGAGATTGTAGTTGGACCAGATCAAATCGAACGCGCTTATCCGCGACTTTGCGCAGAGCTGAGAACAGCACGTGACCAAACTGACTGTGAACGTCGAATGGGCGATATCGCCAACCACCTCAACTTAGGTAACCTTTGGTTCGATATCAAAAAGCTTGGTCCTACAAAAACGTTTATGACGCTAGGGTACTTGTTAGAACGCATAGAAAGAATTCAGAAGCCGCGCAGCTACGCATTCCACCTTCTGCAAGGCCTCACAAACGGAACTATTGCGTGGGAAACATTGCTTCAATCCAAGAAAATAGGACAGAGTCTATCATAGCCGTTAGACACTGAATTATGTGGTGGTAACATGAGAAAGTAAAAGTTTCCTTCTTGTTTTGGGACTGTCTGAAGGAAGCCTTGTGGGGTGTTCCTGATCGGTCCGGGTCGGTTTCCGGCCTGACCGTTCGGACAAGGAACCTCCCATACAAACAGAAGTATTGCGCGTGCTGCGCTCGGAGGCGCATTCGTGGTGGCGACATCGAGAACTTAGAAGCTCTGGCGACCTAGATGAGGCGCGCCGACAGGAACGGCAAACCATCCGCCGTGATCTTGGATATCTCCGCAAAGCACTCAACAACCCCAACGCCTATGTCAGTTGCGGAGGGGGAGGGACCATCCTTCACCTAGGACTAAAAACCTTTTCGCTCTATGCACCGGTTGAACGATTCCCACTCGCCAGCTTGGCCATCCGGCTTGGAACGCCACTGAT
>CBDTUA010000091.1:0-5659 GCA_965363735.1 uncultured Sulfitobacter sp.
GGGCGCCGCTGATGATGGTTATCCTGATCATTGGCGGCCTGATCATGGTCATGCTTGGAGTGATCGGCGAATACGTCTGGCGGATCAATGAAGAGGTTCGCAAAAGGCCAAACTATGTAATTCGGGACAAGTTCTCATGAGCAGAAGACTGACGCCGAAGCTGATAGGCAATATCACCTGCTACAGTCAGGATGTCGCGAACGATTATGCCGATTATCCGGACAGCGGGTTCGATCTGACCGATGAATACGCTGAAACCAGTTTCTGGGTCAGATCTCGCAATCGCTTGTTTGCGTGGTTGGTTCACGGCGAACTGAACCGTTTGGGTCAAGCAAAACTGCTCGACGTGGGGTGTGGGACTGGGGATTTCGCCCAGCATCTGAGCGATGACGGCTCGTTGGTCGTAACCGGCTCAGAGATTTACCTGAAGGGCCTTCAAATCGCCCAAAAGCGGCAACCCCACATCGAGTTCATTCAGTATGACGTCACCGAAGGTATACTGGATCGCACCTACGACATCATCACTGCGTTCGACGTGTTTGAGCATATTGAGCAGGACGTGGAGGGTATGGGCAATGTCCATCAGATGCTGACCGAAGATGGCGTTTTCATCCTCTCCGTCCCCCAGCATAAGTTTTTGTGGAGCAGGCTTGACGAAATCGTCTGTCACAAACGCCGCTATTCACGTTCCGAGATGCTGACGAAGCTTCACGAGACCGGCTTCACTCCGGTGCGCGTCACCTCGCATGTGTTTACTCTTTTTCCGCTGATGTACCTGTCGCGGCTGCTGGACAAGGTTAAGCCAAACCATGCCGCAGGAGACGACACAGACGCGCTATCGGACCGGGTTACATTTTCCAACGCGGTCAACTGGATATTTAACAAGGTCATGTACATTGATGAAGCATTTATCCGGCGGGGAGTTTCACTGCCCTTTGGCGGAACGCTTGTCGTAGTCGCACGCAAAAGCGCGCCCTGATCCCTTGTTCTGGAAAACGGAGATATCGCGCTTTCTGCTGGTTGGCGGAGTGAATTTTGTGTTCACCTTCGTGGTATTCACGCTGGCGCTGAAGGTCTTGATTACTGGCTATGTCGCAGCACTGATTTTGTCTTGGACTACCGGAAATATCCTGACATACGCATTGAATTTCCTTTGGGTCTTTCGCCCCGAAGCGCGATTGACGTTTCGCGGTAGATTTTTGAAGTATATGGCCGCCGGCGCGCTCTCGGTCAGTCTGAACCTGCTGGCCCTGACGGCTCTGGTGGAATTAGGCAGATTTGATCCGTTTTGGTCGCAGGTGGCACTGATACCCTTCATTATCGTTTTCAACTTTTCTTCTGCTAAATTTTGGTCTTTGCGCAAGGACGGAGTGCAGAAATGACCTCGAAAGATGCGCTCCAACGCAGCCTCATCGCCTGGATCGCGATACTTTGCTGTCTTCTCTTGGTGGTCGGCGTGATTTGGTCGTCAGATCGTGCGTTGGAGTTCACGGACGAAGCTTATTACATTTTGTCTGCTATCCATCCTGAACAGGTCTTGCTCTATATCTCTGCGCAGCATTGGGTTCTCGCCCCCTTGTGGAGCCTCACCGAGAACCTGCAAGGCTTCCGCCTGACCGGCGCTGCGATTCTGCTCGCCACATCGGGAATATTGGGGCTAGGCGCGGCCCGGACGCTGGGGCAACTGACCGAACGCAAATTACCCTTGCTGGAAACACTTGGCGTGGTGGCGGCGGGCGGTGTAGGTGCGCTACTTTATGTGGCCACCATCGCACCATCACCCAGCTACAACCTTCTGGCTTCTGCAGGTGCCTATGCTGCAGCGGGGTTTACCCTGCTCGCCGTTAGGCAGCGCTCGCTTCTCGCCAGCGTCAGCCTATGCCTTGTGGCGGGGCTGTTTCTTGCTGTTTGTTTTGTGAACAAGCCGTCCGCGGGCATTTGCAGCGCGCTTGTCGTCCTTATTCTAACAATAGCCCTCCAGCCCGGAGCACGCAAATGGCTACTCATCCCTGCGGGGTTTTCGGGCGTGACGCTGATGCTGACCTTTTTGGTGTTTGTCCAGCCCTCTGAGATGCCTGTGCAGGACAGCCTCATCAAAGGGCTAGAATTATTCCGCATGGTACAGACCGAACCTGTTGAAGTGAGGCTAATCCGCTATGCAAAAACATTGCTGGTGTCGATAGGCGGGATGCTGGTCTCTTTCTGGCCGGTGGTGGTGTTGACCGTCGCGTCGCTTTTCTACCCGCGCCGTTGGCTGGCTATTTTGACGTTGTGTACATTGGCGCTTATTCTAATTGTTGAGAGGAATTATTTGGCCGGCTCATCAAGCTATCAGCGCATGATGGAAGGTGTTTATGGCATCAATCTGCTTTTACTCCTTTCCGGGTTTCGCTTGTGGGTTTCGAGATTCAAGGTCACCATTTTCTTTGCCGCTCTGATGATCCTGCCCTTCAGCGTAGCAATAGGCACCGGTAATTCGCTTTTCACTCAAGTCATTGTAACGCTAGCGCCTTGGACGGTCTTAGCTGTCCTTCTGACATTCATGATAAGCAAAGATGAAACGCGCAGCCTTTTGCAAAAAGGAATGGCGTCAATTTTGCTGATCCTCATAACCACGCAGATTTTTACAAGCTACGCGCGCGACCCTTACCACCTTAGCAGGCCGCTTATTGAACAGACGCAGTTAGTGTCCGTTGCTACCTTGGGTGAACTGAGAGTTGACCGGCCAACCGACCACTTTCTGGAAGAAGTGCGCCGTGCGAAAGATCTGTGTGCAATTGAGCCTGGAGCACAGTTTTTGGGTCTTTTCAATGTGCCAGGGCTGGCGTTGTTATTTGGGGCAATTCCGCCAGTAACTCCTTGGCTAAACAATCCACGACAAGCTGAAACGGTTCTGAAATTTTGGGCACCCGAGACAGCGGAGAGGGTAGTCGTTGTACTTACTCGCGAGGTTAGCGCTAATCCCACAATACTCCCTCGGCGAGTGCAGCCCGTCGCAAACGGATACATGTTCTGCGGAGATGCACAAATGCCATTTCAGCGTCACGATATCGAAATCTGGGCAAGCAAAATCAAAGCGCCTGTTTAATTTGTGCCAGCACTAGTCGCTGAACGGCCCCTCTTGGGTGTTCCCGTTTGAAGTTGGTGCGTGTTCGGCCCTTCGTCCATCGGGTTGACTTAACTCAAAAGAATTGGACGCTGACGTAAGCATTGATTTATTGCCTGCTTGTCTTCAGGTTCTTTCTCTTCGTCATTTGGGATCATCTCTTTTCAAGTCGATCCACCTTTACTACTGGTCCGAGATCCAGCGACCACAGCGGCATTGCTGATCGCCTAAACTGAAAGTCGCTTGAGAAGAAAACTGTTTTCATAGTTTGTGACTGGTCCAATCACTTCAAAGTTCCGGAAAAGGCCGCGCGCTTGTAGTTCATCCACGGCAATTTTTACGTCCGGCGAATGCACATCATCTGCATAGTCGTCGAACACTACATAGCCGCCAGGCACGACGAAGCGTTCATACAACAGGAAATCTGCCCACACGTTGTGGCTATCGTGTCCGCCGTCGATATGCAGAATCTTGAGTTGATCAGTGACGCGCACCACCTCGGCCACTGCGCGCTCGGAAAATTCCACTATGAGCTTCGCATTCGGAAAAACGCTTTGGTGAAAGTAATTTAGTTCCTGTTCCTGTCCGAGCAGCGCGCATGGGTCTACCCCTATGACGTGGGTGCTAGCCTGCGACAGCCGATTCATAAGTGCCAACGAGCGCCCTTTCCACACTCCAATCTCCAAAATATCACCCAACGTTTGCTCTAAATCGATGCAGAGATATCCCAAGAGCTTTACGAAGGAGTGAAACGTCAATTCAGTGCGCTCCATGAATTTGGATGGCATCTCGGAGTAAGCAGCTTCAAACTCTCCGTCAATTTCAGTCCATACTGCTTCCACACGTGACATGGCGGTAGTATCGGCCAATATAGCCAAGTTGGTGTTTACGTTCGGCACATCGACATCCTTTATCTATTCTTTTGCTCAACAAGGCTGATGTAACTGCATAAGACAACTCGCTCGGCACACAAGCGTACATTCACTAAGTAGCGGGCTCTATCGGGCAAAAATATTACTTAAAGGGTGAGTGACGACGTTTTGCAACAATGGATGCGTGGCGCCGTCGACATCTGGGCGCCTCCTTAGAAGGTAAAAACCAGAAAGACGCGTCCGCCGAAGACCCATTGCTGAAAAGGTTGGAGCAAACGGGCGCTAGGAGCGGAGTATGTAGAAAAGAACTTGGGCGTTGCCAATGATTTCACCCGCCCTTTTAGGAGACATGACAGTCTGCTGCTGAGGCTTTGGCTGAGGGTGACCTGATCGAGCCGAAGTCACCCAGCAGGATAAACCGCACCATGATAGGTGCGTTGGGCAGCATGCGCGAAGGGGAAGCCCACTGCTGCAACGCGAAATTCATGGTGTCGGCCGTGATGAAATCTTCGCGATCATTCATGTGACCGGAGTCTATTGCGTGGTAGGCATGTTTACATTTAGCGTTCAAGCGTTAGGAATCCTCGTAGCGGTAATGTTCGAACTCGCTCTCAACCTGCGCGGTTCGATGGAAAATATGACGTGGGGATGGGATGGCAATCGCGCTTCAGGCCAAGGGATTGACGAAAGAGTTCAAGGGCTTCGTTGCCGTGAACAACGTCGATCTGTCGATCGAAAAAGGAACCATCCACGCGCTGATCGGCCCGAACGGTGCCGGCAAGACGACCTGTTTCAACCTGTTGACAAAATTCCTGCAACCGACCCGTGGAACGATCATATACGAGGGCCGCGATATCACGCGGCTGAAGCCTGCGGAAATCGCGCGTTTGGGCATGGTGCGATCGTTTCAGATCTCGGCGATATTTCCGGATCTGAGCGTGTTGCAGAATGTTCGAGTCGCATTGCAGCGGGCGCGTGGAGACAGCTATGATTTCTGGCGGTCCGAAAAGGTACTTACAAAATTCGACGAACAGGCACGCAGCTACATTGACGAAGTTGGGCTGACCGAGTTCACTTATGAACGCGCCGCCGCCCTGCCCTACGGGCGCAAACGCGCGCTCGAAATTGCCACGACGCTGGCGCTAAGCCCCGACATGCTGCTGCTAGACGAGCCTATGGCAGGTATGGGCCGCGAAGACGTGACACGTATCTCGGACCTGATCCGGCACATTGCCGAGAACCGCACCGTGCTGATGGTCGAGCACAACCTGTCGGTGGTTGCAGATCTGTCCGACCGTATCACCGTGCTGGCGCGGGGTGAGATTCTGGCAGAAGGTACCTATGCCGAGATTTCAAAAGCACCGGAAGTGATCGAAGCCTATATCGGAGCGAGCCATGAGTGACGCGGCAAACGTCCTTTTGAAAGTCAGCGACCTGCAAGGCTGGTATGGCGAGAGCCATGTTTTGCACGGTATCGATTTTGAGGTATGTCGCGGCGAAGTCGTCACCCTGCTGGGCCGGAACGGCGCGGGCAAGACAACGACGCTGCTGGCGATCATGGGAATTTTGGGCAAGCGGTCCGGATCGGTGACGTTTGAAGGAACTGAGCTAATCGGGATGCAACCACGCCAGATCGCCCGGCTGGGAATTGCGCTTTGCCCTGAGGAACGCGGCATCTTTT
>CBDTUA010000092.1:0-5581 GCA_965363735.1 uncultured Sulfitobacter sp.
CGTCGTGGCACCATTGGCCAGCGGGCCATAGACGATATAGCTGTGACCCGTGACCCAGCCCACATCCGCAGTGCACCAATAGACGTCGCCCTCGTGGTAATCAAAGGTGATCTCGTGGGTCATCGCGGCATAGACCAGATAGCCGCCGGTGGAATGCACAACGCCTTTGGGCTGGCCGGTCGAACCGGAGGTGTAAAGGATAAACAGCGGATCCTCGGCGTTCATCGCCTCGGGCGCGCAGGTGTCTGCGGCTTCTTTTGCAAGTGCTTTGTAATCGAAATCACGCCCTTCGGTCCAAGTCGTCTGGCCGCCAGTGCGCTTGACGACCAAGCATTTGACGCTTTCCTTGCAGTGCAGCAGCGCCTGATCGGCATTGGTTTTTAGCGGCGTCGCTTTGCCACCGCGGGGGGCGTAGTCGGCGGTGATGACGACCTTGGCCTCTGACCCATTCACGCGCGAGGCCAAAGCATCAGGCGAAAAGCCGGCGAATACGATCGAGTGGATGGCCCCAATGCGGGCGCAGGCCAGCATGGCATAGGCAGCTTCGGGGATCATCGGCAGATAGATGACAACCCGGTCACCTTTGGCAACACCCAAATCCCGCAGGATATTGGCCATCTTGCAGGTCTGGGCATGCAGTTCTTTATAGGTGATGTGCAGCGCGCCCTCTTCAGGGCTGTCAGGTTCCCAGATGATGGCGGTTTGGTCGCCGCGTGTCTCAAGGTGGCGGTCGATACAGTTGGCGCTGACGTTCAATTCTCCATCGGCGAACCAGTTAATCTTGACCTGTCCAAGGGTGAAATCCACATCTTTGACGGTCGTAAAGGGGGTCATCCAGTCCACGCGCTGCGCCTGCTCGCGCCAGAAACCGTCTGCATCGTCAATCGACGCTTTATACATCGCATCGTATTTGGCGGC
Source organism: uncultured Sulfitobacter sp. (assembly GCA_965363735.1). Classification (GTDB taxonomy): domain Bacteria; phylum Pseudomonadota; class Alphaproteobacteria; order Rhodobacterales; family Rhodobacteraceae; genus Sulfitobacter. Next base: position 919 of record CBDTUA010000092.1, read on the forward strand.
GTTTACATGGGCACCGTCAGCCATTTCGGTGGATGGCGCATAGGTCTTGGCAGCGTTGGACATCAGTTCCTCCCTCAAGGATCTTATCATTGAATTGACCGCTCCAACCTATTGGCTGGTCGATCCTCCCTTGCGGGATCATAACGGCAACTGAAAAGAAAGGAATAAGTATCTGTAATGGCGCGCTTTGTCTGTAAAGTTTTTTCCGATTTCGGTGGTGGGTTGTAAAGATTGCCGAGGGGGGCGGGATTTTTCCCGTCTTTGCCGCCGATTACATGTCAACATTTTTCAACGGTTCTGCGAGGAGAAATTGCCGCAAAAACCCGATCTGCGTCAAAGACATAGACCGATGCATGGCGGCGGGTGTTCTGGGGTTGGCAGACCCATCATCGGCGGCTAGTGTTTTGCCAAGCGGAACCCATAGGTCCGCATCAAGGGAGAGACCACATGAATAATCTATTGAACGGCGCAGCTGTCTGCGCCCTGACATTTGCATTTGCATCGCAAGCGGCCGCCACCGAATGGAACGCCTCCGTTTGGGGCAAGCGCCGCGCCTTTACTGAGCACATCGAGAAGATCGCTGAGCTGGTTTCCGAGAAGACCGGTGGTGAGTTCACCATTAGTGTTAGCTATGGTGGTTTGTCGAAGAATACCGAAAACCTTGACGGTATTTCTATCGGTGCCTTCGAGATGGCACAGTTCTGCGCGGGCTACCACGCGGACAAAAACCCGTCGATCACCGTACTGGAACTGCCTTTCCTTGGCGTGCAGACACTTGAAGAAGAAGTCGCCGTTTCCAAAGCGGTCTATGCGCACCCCGCAACAATTGCCGATCTGGCACGTTGGAACGCAACGCTGCTGATGCCGTCCCCAATGCCACAGTATAACATCGCTGGCGTGGGCGATGCGCCTAAAACGCTTGGCGACTACGAGGGTCTGACCGTGCGCGCGACAGGCGGTATCGGCGAAGCGCTGACGCTGATCGGTGCTGTGCCAACATCCGTTACCTCGGGCGAAGCCCGTCAGGCAATGGATTCAGGCATCGTGAAATCGATCGCATTCGCGCCACACGCGCACATGTCATTCGGTATTATGGAAGCCGCGAAATGGTGGACAGAGAACCTGAACCCCGGCACCGTGAACTGCCCGGTAGTGGTTAACACCGATGCGCTGGACGCTTTGACAGACGCCGAGCGCGAAGCGCTGCTGGGATCAGTTGACGAGTCGCTGGCCTATTACATCGATAACTACAACAACAACACCATGACCAAATGGTGGGCGTTGCTGGACGAAAAAGGTATCGAAAAGATCAGCTACAACGAAGACAACCTTGCCGCGTTCCGCGAAAAGGCTGCCGGCCCTGTTGCGGCCAAATGGATCGAAGAGAACAACGCACGCGGTTTGCCTGCGCAAGATCTCTATGATCTGGTGATCACGACACTGGGCAAATAATCCCGGACACTTCAGCGGCGCGCCGCCCTTATGGGGCTGCGCGCCTTTTGCTGACTCCGAAGCGATCTTGATCGCGCTTCAATCCTTTTTAATTTGGGAGAAACGCCATGTCCATTCGTGCTGCGGTATTGACCGACGACAGCCTTCTGAGCCGTCTTGACCAGGGACTCTATCGTCTCGAAAAGGTCTTTGGTCTCATCAGTGGACTGGCTGTATTTGCCCTGATGTTTTTGGCCGTCTATTCCGTTGGTGGCCGAAACATCTTCAATTCACCAGTGCGGGGCTATGTCGATTTGATCGAAATGGCGATGCCTTTGATCGCCATCATGGGGGTCAGCTATACCCAACGCGATGGCGGTCACATCCGTATGGATATTCTGGTGGGCCGGCTTCGGGGCCGCGCCCTTTGGGTGGCTGAGTTTATTACGACATTCCTAGTGCTGGTGCTGATCTTATTACTGATCTGGGGCTCATGGGCGCACTTTCAGCGCAGCTTTGATTTCGCGGCCCCCCTGTGGAGCCGCGACAGCAGCATCGACATCAAACTGCCGATCTGGCCTGCCAAGCTGATCGTCCCGGTGGCCTTTTCCGTGTTGGGACTGCGACTGGCCTTGCAGCTTTGGGGATACGGCCGTGCAATCAAGAGCGGCACTAGCGAACCGATTGGCGTGCCGTTGGTCGAGGATGCAGCAACAGTTGCGGCGCGTGAAGCGGCCGCAGTCACCGGAAGGGAGGACCTCTGATGGACAGTATCGACATTGGTATTTACGTTTCCATCGGCCTCTTGGTCATGGTTGTTCTGGGCATGCGTGTGGCGTTTGCCGCCGCGATGGCGGGGCTGATTGGTCTGGTCTGGGTGTTTTGGGCCAAGAAAGGCTATGACCCCTCGGAGTTCATGTGGGCGATGACGGTTGCCACCAAGACGGCGGGGCAGGTCCCGCATTCCAAGGTGGCCAGTCAGGCCCTGTCGCTAATCCCGACCTTTATTCTGATCGGGTATCTTGCCTATTACGCGGGCCTAACCAAAGCCTTGTTCGAGGCCGCAAAACGCTGGATCGCCTGGGTGCCTGGCGGGCTGGCGGTGGCCACGGTTTTCGCAACGGCAGGGTTTGCTGCGGTGTCCGGCGCGTCGGTTGCGACTTCTGCGGTCTTTGCGCGGATCGCCATCCCCGAGATGCTCGAAAACGGCTATAACAAGAAATTCGCTGCGGGTGTGGTTGCTGCTGCGGGCACACTTGCCTCGCTGATCCCGCCCTCGGCGATTTTGGTGATCTATGCCATTATCGTTGAACAGGACGTGGGCAAGCTTTTGCTGGCGGGCTTTATCCCCGGTGCGTTTTCGGCGTTGGTATATACGATCATTATCGTGGGCATCGCGCTGGTCTGGAAAAAAGTTGGCCCCCCGATTACCGGCTTCACATGGCGTGAACGGTTTGAATCCCTGCCACCCGCTTTGCCGATTGTGGCTGTGGTCGTGATCATTATCTTTTTCGTTTACAACCCGTTTGGTGACGCATGGGGGACCCCGACCGAAGGGGGAGCCATCGGCGCGTTTATCGTCTTCTTGATGGCGCTTTGGCGCGGCATGCGCTGGCCACAGCTGAAGGACGCATTGCTGGAAACGGCAAAGCTGACGGTGATGATTTTCAGCATCATCTGGGGCGTGTTGATCTATGTGCGCTTTTTGGGCTTTGCGGATTTGCCCGGTGCCTTTGCCGACTGGATCTCATCGCTGGAAATGGCACCGATGCTCATCCTGATCTGCATCTTGTTGGCCTATGCGGTATTGGGCATGTTCATGGATGCCATCGGCATGCTGCTGTTGACCTTGCCTGTGGTCTATCCTGCGGTCATGGCGCTGAACGGCGGCGAATTCGTATCCGCCGCCGACAGCGCGTTTGGCATGTCAGGTCCGATGTGTGCGATCTGGTTCGGGATATTGGTGGTGAAAATGGCAGAGTTCTGCCTGATCACCCCACCCATCGGGCTGAACTGCTTTGTTGTTGCCGGCGTGCGGGATGACCTGAGCGTTCAGGATGTGTTCCAAGGCGTGGCCCCGTTTTTTGTGGCCGACGCGATTACCATTGCCCTATTGGTGGCATTCCCGTCGATCGTGCTTTGGCTACCGTCACTGGCTGGCTAAATCAACGCGCTGTTGTTCCCTGCTATCTTCGGGTTTGACCTGTTCTGCGGACAGGAAATGCCCGAAGGTATGCAGGGGCTCAAAGTTCTCGCAAATCACCTTGAAAACGACCAAGAACGGAACCGCAACCAACGCACCTGCAATACCCCAAAGCCATCCCCAAAACACGACGGTTAGAAACACGGCCACTGTGTTCATCTCAAGACGGCGACCAACAAGCCAAGGCGTGACAATCTGCCCTTCGAGCATGGTCAAGAGTAGATAGCCGAACGGCGCCAACAGCGCATAACCAAGACTGTCAAACGTCACGACTGAAAAACCCGCAACCAACATGACGCCGACAAAACCGCCGATATAGGGCAAGAAGTTCAGCATGAACGCAGCAATCCCCCAAATATAGGCAGACGGCAGGCCCAAGAGAGTCAGATAAAGCCCGACGCAGATGCCAAGGCCCGCGTTGATCGATGCGATGGTAAGCAGATACCGCGAAACGCGTTTTTCTACGTCATAGACAGTTTGAAGCGCGCGTTTCTTTTCCTTCATCGTTGGCATGACTTGAACCAACTTCAGGTAAAACATTTCTCCGGATGCTAATAAAAAAAGCGCCAAGATCAGGATAACTGCAAGCGACGCGCCAGTCGTGCTGACAGTATCCAATGCCGTGTCCAATAGCCCGGGCTGCTGGACAACGACTTCGTTGACGGTATCTTTGCCACCATTGCTTATCTTGTCCACTTCTTCGCTGGCCGACCGAACGGTTTCGACAGCCTGGGTGATACCGCTAAGCTTTCTTTCGATTTCTCTGCCCATTTGCGGGATTTCGTCGCTCCAAAGGGCGACTGTACCTGCAGACAATGCTACCACTGCCAAGATGATCAAAGCGGTCGCGGACACCAAGGCAAACCCGGAAACCACATGTGGCACGCCAATGCGATACAAGGCACGGCCGACTGGGCTAAGGGTCAAGGCCAGTAAAAAACCCAACAATATCGGCAGGATAAGGTCTTTTGCAAAATACGCTGTGACAAATAGTGAAATCAGTACCAGCATTTGCAGAGAGCGCCGGAT
>CBDTUA010000093.1:0-5572 GCA_965363735.1 uncultured Sulfitobacter sp.
AATGGCCCCCGAGCGCTCAGCGAATATCTGCTGCAGCTGAAATTTGCGGACGAACCGGCCGTGATGCCAGACTGACGAAGCAGGATCATGCCAAGAACAACGGGCGGTCTCTTCGGAAGGCCGCCCGCTGTCATTTATCGGGAGGAGAAATTCCCAGAAACTTAACCGTCTTTAGTTCATCCGGGTCGCCTTGTCGCTTGCTCTCTCGTGCTTCATCAGCTTACTTCCAAAGCGCCCTCCCAGAGCTCAAGACAACAACAGTTGAGCATTTCCGACTGGTGAATGCGCTTACCCGGCTTGAGACTGAGGCATCGCCGCATTAGTAAATTAGGTTAGCATAATGTTTTAAACGTTTCTGTCTCGGGCGGACAAACAACTTAGCGAAAGCTCGCGTAAACAGCGGCAGACGAACCTTAAGGAGAGCTCTTTTGGGTTTGTGAGGAGGTGGACTACTACCGCTATCCAAATAGCTCATTGCCGTGTAACCGCGAAATAGCTTTCGCCTATGCCTGTAACTGCCGCGTTCGACCTTAAGAGATCATTGGCTTGGCCTGCTGGTGAATTTCGGAAGTCATGCCTTGGCGGCTTGCCAGCCACTCGCCAGTAGCCAAAACCCTGGTCCAGTAGGATCAGAACCTTTTGTCCATCAGCATATTCCAGAACCATTTTTCGGCCATGGCTTGCCTGGTTTGTCTTCGTGAGTGCAACCAACATGCCCAGTTTTTCACCGAGACATGAAGCTGTATCCTTGCGGTCTTCTTCATATTCCCAATCATCGAATATCCGGTACGCGGAGCGGTTTTTTTTGAGCGGTTGGACTGTTATGCTGACGCGGAGTTCGTCATCGGACTTGAGCTCGGCAGAAAGTGCTTCGCAAGTCCTTAGAAACAGCAATAGAGGCAAAGGAGCGTTGAGGTAAGCCAAGTTACACCTCCTTCCTCGTCGGCCCAGTAACTCGATAGCGTCTCGGGCCACCAATGATGTTTCGCAGATTTGATGCTCATGAGATTTCACATAACCCAATCTTTGCTATTAGGGCTAGTAGTCTAGGTGGCGTGACCAAAGATTGATGTTAGATACCTGCTCGGGTTCACGGTTGCCTTTTTGAGGCGACTTTGGAGTGGATCGGCGTATGGATAAGGCAAAGTTCAATGAAATGATTGATGTCTATCATTATTCAAACCGACTTCCTTTGCGCGGCACCGTAATAGCAGCGCTTGACGTAAAACCGAAGCTGATGGAGCGGAAGGGCATTATCGAGCGGGTAACGGATAAGCTGGTCGATCTAATACGCACTTTTGATGAGGATAGCCATCCTGACCGATTGCCGACCGGCAACACTTTATCTATAATAGCTAATCGTAGTTTCGTCGGTCCATATCACGATCAAGCTCTACTTGGGCTTGAGGAGAATGAATCTAAATCGTTTCTCGGCGCAATCTACACTGAACTAACAGCCAAATCTCCGGTTGCACGCCCACCTGGCAATAATTGTTGCGGGAACGATGATGTTAAGCGGATATCCAACAAAGGTGGCCACGGATTGCGCACGCTCAACACACATTATGGTCATACATTGTTCCAATTGGCCTGTCGCTTTGGTTTTGATACCGCAAACGCGGCTGGCATGAAAACTAGGCTCGGTACAATCGGGGCGTTGGCGGACGATATGCTGATCGAAGCCAAGCTTGCAAGTGAAGATAGTCGTGATAATTCTGCCAGAATACAAGCGACAAGGCTTGAGAAATACAAAACTCAACTGACTGACCAAGATTTTGGTTCGACCACAGCTATGCTGAATTTTGAAATTCAGCGTTGGACTGATCCAGCAGCCGACGCGGAGTCCTGGATTGGCTTGGCTGAAAACACGGTAGCGGCGACGTCTGAGCAGGATTATTTTCTGATCGTTCGTCGTTATCTATCAAGCTTCTTTTTTGAAGCATCCCGGTTGCGAGAAGCAGATTTGGCGGCGAAGGTCTGGGCTCATCTATCGCATGCAGTAACATCATTTAGCCGTGATGCGATCTGGATGTTGATCCGCAATCAAGAATTGTCGGATCTCGGCATTACGCACAAAGCAGTTCGTGCTGCCCGTAGGGAAAAGACGATCGATCCATTCAGCCATATAAATGAACGTCGCGGAATAATTACACTTAATCCAAAAGCACCGCCGAAAGTTGCAATCACCACCGGTAATTTGGGCTTCGATAAAATAAGTGACGGACTAAAGAGGGGCTTCAGCGATAGCCGTATCGAAGGCGAAATCAGCGACAGCTCTGTTCGTGCGGTGGCTTCCGATATACTGGACGATGGCGACGAATTGAATATTTCGGCCGGACGCGACATATATGCAGGCATCCGCCTCGGCGCGGGTGTCGAGTTCGATTTTGGTCAGCCCTTTGCGCGCCTGGAATATCGGTTCCGTCAAACTCCCAAACTAGCACCAAATCAAATATTCAATTCCGCGGTAGCGGTTCCGTTTCTGGACGGTCGCCAAGATCTTTTATCGCGCCACGCCGGCCCGGAGCATCGCCTCGGCGTTTACCTTGGCCCCCAGCAGCAGAATATAGGCGGACAACATCAACCACAACTGGAGCACCACAACCGCCGACAGTGATCCATAGATACTGTCGTAGCGCGCTACATTCGTAACATAAAGTTGGAAACCGAGCGTCGAAGCCGACCAGACAGCAACGGCGACTACAGTGCCGGGGATTGTCCATCGCCAAGGAATTGCTGAGCGCGCGGGAACGTAGCGATATACCAGCAGCAGTGCGAGTCCAGGCCCAAGAGTGAGCGTTAGCCAAAGCACGATGTTGAGTATTCTGCCGACCGCTGGCAACCCTTCCGGCATCACGTTGCCGAGAATTGCCAGTCCGGAAAGCGACAACAATGCTGCAAACAACAGCAGGGCGCCCGCTCCTACTGTAAGCAGTGCCGCTACCTGCGCAGCAATCGGATTGCGATCCTGTTCAATACCGGTAGCAATATTGATCCCGTGCAACAGCGACCGGCCTACTCGCCTCCCGCTGAACAGCATCAAACCGACCGACAGCGCCAAAGCCATTCCGGAACCGTCACGTCGCGTTAGGCTCTTGCCTAGCCAGTCCTGAACGAAGGACTGAACCGAGCCGGGCAAAATGCTAGACAAGGTAGCGACATGCTCTAGCACAACTTCGCGTGGAACCAGCGCACCGTAGGTCAGCGCTACTACGCTCAGAAGCGGAAGGATTGAAAGAAATGCAGCGAACGCGATCGAACTGGCGACCATGCCAAAATCATCTGCTGCCCCGCCACGGATGGCGTGGGCGAGTATCCGGCCCCAATCAGAAAAGCCGATGTCCCACGGTGCCGATGCGTCAATGGGCTCTTTACGCGCAGTAATTTCCTGCCACCAGCTTGTTACGCGATTATCCGACAGCCAGTTCATCAGCATGGCAAAAGATTAAAAGGCAGCACGATAATAGTTCCCCAAGGTGAGATTATGTAGCAGCTGATGCCGCAGCGCAGTTTAACGAAAGAATCAATCTTAACAATCTGGCGCCCGGAACAGCATCGCCGCTACCCTCGTCGAGAGCGGTGATCAAACACGGACAGGCCAGTCGCCTCCGCTTGGCGTGTTCTGATGCAGATACTGGTTTCTGATAGGCGCATGTCTCCAATGGCCCACAGATAATTGGTGACAAACATCAAGTAGCTTTTACAATCCGATACCTGTGGCTAGTTTTGCAAGCAATTGTCTCCGATCTGCGGTTACTACACTTGGCCTGTTCTGGACCGCAGTGTTACATTAACTTGGTCGAGGCGCAAGGATAGTATTGGTTTATGATCTGACATTCAGCGCTGCAGCTTTCCATCCGCTGAAGGCGGCTGCTCTCAAATTCTTGAACAATGACCGATAGACAAGATGGCGTCGGAGGTCGAAATGATTTTAGGTTGATGCGTGGACGTTGAGGAATCGTTGAACTGATCCTGGAGATTTGAACCACTGCATTTTTCGCTCCCGTCTTCGTACCGGTTGATGCGAATTTTCTGCCCGATTTGTTTGCGCGTTTGTTGTCAACATGTTCAGCCAAACTAAGTGCAGCGTCGCGATGCTGTTCGTGGATTCCATCCTTGTTCGTCAGGCTGACGTAAAAACTTCAATAGCGCCCCATTCCGGTCGTTCATGTTTTCCGACTCTAATTTCTACTTTGGGCGCATCTGTGGACGGCGTGTTTTTGGCAAGAGGTTTTTGTAGTCAATGCAGATTGGCCGTTAGCGGGCATCTGTTCGGCCTTTGGTTGCGGCATGTTCAGTTGCCGCTGGCCATCATGCGTTTCTCATCGGTGAAGTCCCTAACAAAAGCTCGCACTTGCAATAGTGCTTGCGCCCAAATGGGTTTTCCTCACCGGTTAAACTGCACTTTCTGCATGATCTCCTTTTGCTCTCACCAAATTCGTTAGCGCCGCCTACAGCGCATTAAACTTATGCAGGCATCAACCGCTCTGGGTCAAAGCTCTCACCCTTCGTCATCAAGGCCCAGATCATCCGGCCCATTTTGTTCGCTAGTGCAATAGCTGCAACTTTCGTTGGTTTGCGTTCTAATAATCTGACCAGCCATGGATGACGAGTAAAGCCATCCTGCTTTGCCCGGATGATCATCGACATCGCGCCAGCAACTAACAAGCGCCTGAGTTCCGGATTACCCTTCTTTGTGATGTGACCAAGCTTGTCTCGCCCACCACTTGAATGCTGCTTGGGTACCAGGCCTATCCACGCCGAGAAGGCCCTGCCTGATTTAAAGCTGGAAGGGTCAGCCACTTCGGCAATGACACGGGTGGCGATAACCGGACCGACACCGGGAATGGTCTCAAGGCGTTTGCTGGCCGGACTTGATCGGTGGACCAGCCCAATCGTCCGGTCCGCTTCCAATATCCGCTGTTTAACAAGGCCCAACTCATAGGCCAGCGGGGTCAAACTTGCGCGCGCCAGAGCAAGAGCAGGAATGCGCTTATCCTGATCATCAAGTAATATCGCGAGTATCGCTTCTACGCCCATCCGGCCTTTGGCAGCCACCACGCCAAACTCAGCCAAATGCCCACGAAGCACGTTGACCAATCGAGTGGATAATCTCACCCACTGATCCCGTACACCGTGCAGCACCAGCAATGCTTGTTGCTCGGTGGTCTTGATCGGCACGAACCGCATCGTTGGCCGTGTCACTGCCTCGCAAATCGCTTCGGCATCGGCCATATCGTTCTTCTGGCTCTTTACATATGGCTTCACATATTGCGGAGGCATCAGCTTTACCTCATGACCGAGCGCTCTGATCTCTCGTGCCCAATGATGGGCCGTGGCACACGGCTTCCATACCCACCAGGCATGGTGCAAGCTTAATAAAGTAAGCCAAGACCCGAGACCGGGACAGCTTGCGGCGAACCACAACCTCTCCATCATCGTCAATCCCATGCACTTGAAATACCGACTTGGCTAAATCCAATCCGACTACCGAGATATCTTTCTTCATCTGTTCCTGCTCCTATGCTGTGGACGGCGTGCACCGCCAGCTCGAATCAGCTGGCGGTGCACA
>CBDTUA010000094.1:0-5473 GCA_965363735.1 uncultured Sulfitobacter sp.
CGCCGCCGCTCTTACCGAGTGGCGCGGTCTCTGCGCAGCCTGACAGATTGAGGTTACTGGAGAACAGAGACTGGTTCGCATTCGTCTGACAGCACCTCTGCGCGGCCTAACAGAGTGAGGTTGCTGAAGAACTGAGACTGGTTCGCATTTGTTTGACAGCACCGGTCCGAATTATTCTGACGTGCGAAAACGCGAGGACTGCACGACAAAGACCACTAAAAGCGGTACCGCCACGGTGATCACACCGACAACGATCAGCAGTTGACCTAATTCAGTGTAATTCGCTCCCGAGATTTGCGCGCCAGTGACGGGGTCGACCGAGGCCCGTGTCACCAAAAACACCTTGTTGAGGTATTTTGTGCCCAGGCTGCTTGCCGACAGCGCCATGTTTGTGAACGACGCCATCACCGCAAAAAATGTGGCCTTCAAATCGGGCGGCGCATTGCGCGCGATCCATGCGAGCATCGGTACCATTGCGATCTGCCCCAGCGGCGATTCAATCGCGGTATCAAGAATGGCAATGAACCGCGCGTCCACGATGCCCCCAGTTTGTGCGGCGGTCCATTCCTGCACGCCGTAGTATAAGCCGATATTTGGCAGAGACAGCACACCCGCCGCAATGGTCAGCAGCACCACAATATATGCGATTGACTGCTTGGCCATCAAAGGGCGCAGAACAACCAAACCCACCAGTGCCAGTAATGACGTAATCAGCGAAAGGATCGACAGGAACCGCTCGTCAAACCCTAGGTCATCAATCTCAAACCATGTCAGACCCGGCCCCGGCAAAGGCACCGCCCTGAACACAAAGATGATCGTAGCCGTACCGATCAGGACCTGGGCGGCAGAGTATTCCAGTTTCTTGAGCAACTGTTTGATCAGGTAAAGGATGACCATCAGGGACGCCACAAAGACGATCTCTTGTGCATAGACCAGATTGGAGGTGCCCAATCCAATGCTCAGCACCACAAAGAACAATCCACCACCAAGGATCTGCCAATTGACAGCGGTCTTGTTGTCCGGACCGCCTTGTGCAGCTTTGCCCCGTTGAAGCACAGCGTGCAGTAACATCCCGCTGACCGAAATCACTGGAATGGCGAGGGCCGTCAGATAAACCCGCGCGTACAAGGCCAGCCGTGCCTCGCGCGGCAAGGCATCTGAATCTGTGAATATCCAGATATTGATCGCCGCCACAGAGACAAATCCCGATATGATCGCGATACGGCCAAGCGTCTGCATGGTGGTGTGCAGTCCACGTGACTGAGTTTCGTTAAAGACCTGACCGGTGTCGTCAACCCGTGGGACGGCCTCAACCGTCATCGCATCGGCGACAACGTCTTGAATGGCGTATCCAGATGGGGCGAGCAGCAAGGCAATGATAAACCATGTCGCAAGTGGCGAGATCGCGCGCATCTCATCCGGGCGCGACACCAGACCAAACATGATCAGCAGTGACAGGGTAATCAATCCTGCACCCATCAGGATCAGCAAGGCTTTCCATTTCCAGAACAGATCGACGACATGGCCAATGGGCACCTTCAGTATCCACGGCAGTCCCGCCCAAAACGTCAGACCCGCAATGAATTCCGCTGACAAATCCAGGTAATCTTTGAGATAAAACGCGCCGACAACCGAAGTCAGTCCCGACACCCCAGCCGCGAAATAAACCATAAGCGGCGGCAGAAATGACCAACGCATCTGCTGCGCGAGGTCAAGAAAAACGCGCGGGAACCAAGAACTTCGATCCGTTGGGTTATGTCCGTTTTGCAATGTCATTCGTTACTTTTGCCACGCAATTGCATAGGGAGCTTTCGATGCGCGCAAGCCTTTAGTGCGCAGTTTCTTTTTGGTTCCGCTCATTTGCGCTGCTCCGGAGCGGCGGGTTTGCTACCTTTGCATTTCTTCACGAAAGGGCGAATCTTTTTACTAGGTTCAAGACAGGCTTTGATATCATCCAGATCCAGCGTTTCTTCGGTTTCCAGCCGCGCCACCAGCATCGCAACTTGGTCGCGGTGATCGTCAATAAGTTGCGTCGCCTGATCTTCAGCGGTGTGCAGAAGTTGCATCACTGCCTGATCCACGCGAGCTGCGGTTTCGTCCGCAAAGGTCCGAGGTTGGGCAATCTGCTGACCAAGGAACGGGTGATCATCGCTTTCGCGCAAGTCCACCGGGCCGATTTCGGGGTCCATTCCCCAGCGTGCGACCATGGAGCGCGCCATTGCCGTGGCCCGACGGATGTCGTCATCGGCCCCTGAGCTGACCGAGCCCAGCAACAGCTTTTCCGCCGCACGCCCGGCCAACAACGTGGTCAGCTGAACGCGCAGATAACCCTCGGGCAGGGTGTGGCGTTCGACTTCTGGCAGCATATGCGTGCTGCCCAAACTGCGCCCGCGCGGAATGATCGTTACCTTGTAAAGCGGATCGGAACCGGGGTTGTAATAGGAAGCTGCCGTATGCCCGGCTTCATGCACCGCAAGACGGTGCTTTTCGTCGGGTTGGATCGCGAGAGTGCGCACTGTTCCCATCATGATCTTGTCGCGCGCCTCGTCCAGATCGGCGGACGTGATATCACTGGCTGAATGGCGCGCAGCTGTAATCGCCGCTTCATTCAATAGGTTTTTCAAGTCAGCCCCCGAAAAACCAGGCGTGCCTGCCGCCACCTGATCCAGATCGACATCCTGGTGCATTGGTAAGTCCTTAATATGCACATCCAGTATCGCCCGCCGCGCCACTTTGTCCGGCAGCGACAAAGTGACATGGCGGTCAAACCGGCCCGGGCGTAGGAGCGCAGGGTCAAGCACATCGGGGCGGTTGGTCGCGGCCAAAACCACGACAGCCTCGCGTGCCGCAAACCCGTCAAGTTCAGCCAATATCTGGTTCAACGTCTGTTCACGCTCGTCATGACCGCCGCCAAGGCCAGTTCCACGGGTCCGCCCGATGCTGTCCAGTTCGTCAATGAAGATAATCGCCGGAGCTTGTTTGCGCGCCTCTTCAAACATCTTGCGCACCCGGCCTGCGCCGACGCCCACAAAGACTTCGATAAATTCCGACCCGGAAGTGGAAAAGAACGGCACATCGGCCTCACCTGCGAGGGCACGGGCCAACAGTGTCTTGCCCGTGCCCGGCGGGCCCATCAACAAGACACCATGCGGCACCCTTGCGCCCACTTTCTGAAAACGGTCCGGATCACGTAGGAACTCCACAAGTTCGGAGACCTCGCGCTTGGCTTCGTCTTGGCCCGCAACATCGTCGAAGGTGACCTTCCGGGTTGGTTTTGTTGGCTTGGTGGACCGACCGCCTAGAAAATCCCCAATACCGCCAGGCAGCCCGCCGCTGATGCCGCCGCCCATCATCCGACGGCTTATCCAAAGATAGACGGCGAGGATCAGTATCCACGGCAGGAACGACAATAAAAACGACGGATTACTGGGTGCTTCAGCTGTGATTTCAACGCCCGCAATTTCGAGCAATGGCAACAAGTCAGGATCAGGTTGTTGCGGCGTTATAGCCCGGTGCTGTTCCACACCTTCGGTGGTGGGCGACCGCAAGACGGCCACAATCGCCGTGGATTCGAGTGTCGCTTCGATAATATCGCCATTGCGGATCAATTGCTTGATTGCACTGTAGGACACAACCGTCTGCGTTCGCTCACTTTTCGGGAATTGTGTTGAAAAGAGAGTAAAGACCGCCAGACCGATAACAAAATACCACAAAAGCTGTTTCAGCGGAGGCTGTTTGGGCGGTTCCGGTGGTGTACTGTGATTTCCCAAGGCCGTCGCCCCCAAAGTCGAAAATGAAGGCAAACCGATGCTGTCATTCTAAACACCCAATACCTTGCCGCTACACTAGCCAAGAAACGTCTGTGAGAATTGATCTGTGACAATTGGCCAAGGCTACAATTCCGAGGGCTTCGCAAAGAACATCAAATTTCGCGCATCGACAAGCGCGCGATGGGCATTGTCAGACAAAACTGGCTTGAGGCGGGCAGGGTGATTTCGTAGCGTTGAGCCTCCCCCTTTGAAGTGGTCCGCCCGGCACTGTCAGAGCAAAATCGGTTGAGGCGGGTAGGTCGAGCAATTAGCATCCCGGGATGACAAAACGCAGCCCCTTTCGCTACTTTAAGACGAGCCCCGAGATCATCCGTCTGGCCGTGATGATGTATTTTCGGTTTCCGCTTTTGCTTCGGAACGTGGAGCACAAATGACAGGAACCTGCGACGATCAACATCAGCTCGAATTAACCCTTGCAAAAAAGGAGCCGTCCACAAATGACAGTGCCGTTCTGGTTCCTCAGCGGTTGCGCATCCATCTCGCAACGAGCCGATGTTGAACATCGGCCTGTGCGGCGACACGGTAAAATCCTATCAACTCGCGAATGGGTGATGCAAGTCGGTCAAAGCCGGACAGGAACGCCACGATAACGCCAATCTGCGTTTGGTCCATCATCACCATGTATCCACCAAACAAAAGCACGCTTATGGGACCAAGCGCGTTCAAGAGATTGAGCAGCGACTTCATCGCGAACTTCAGCAGAAGGAACTTCATGCGGTTTTCGTAGATTTCCGGCACCACCGACAGGCATTTGTCGCGGGTGTCTTCATCCATATCTGAGATTTCGTCGCCCATGTCGCGCATAAGGCCGATGCGTTCTTCCACCAGCTCGTTAAGACGGCGCTGGATAACAGGCGTCAGAATGATCTGCGGCAAAAGAACCGCAAGCGCAAACAGCGCAATCGCAGGTTCTATCAAGAACATATAGATAGCGACCCCCAATAGCGTCGCAATATTGGCGCAGGCCTGTGACAGCGCTTCGCCAACAAAGCCACCCAATTTCTCGACCTCAGCACCAACAATGGATACGGCGCGCCCGCTGTTGTCTTCAGCATCCCCGACACCTTCGTCATAGAGGTGCAAAAGATGGGTTCGTGTATAGAGTGTCGCACTCTCCGTCATCCACCCCTGATAAAGCCGTAGTGAGAATTTTGCGGCCTGATGGACAACGATAAAGACCACATACATTATCCCGAAACGTACGAGTATCTGGATGTCCTGCGTCTCGACGACTCCGTTGACGATACGTCGTTGCAACTCCAAAGGCGCGAGATTGAGTAGCGTCACGACAACTGCTGCACTACAGGCAACAACTTGATGCCATCCGCTCATGCGCCATGCATATTTCAGGATAGAAGGTGCCGGAGAATTGTCGCCTGTTTCGCCGATTTTGAGCGGCTCTCTTACAATAGATGCGAGTTTCATTTAGTCTCCGTCGTCAGGGTTTTTGGCACCAATGGTATTTTAAACTAAGAGATAGTGTCCGTCGTCATCTAAAATAGGTCATCAGAGCGAATGAGCATTGGAGGCTCTGGTTCGGTTGGGTGATAGATTATCCTGCTTGTTTTTGGTGTTGCAAGCGGCGCTGTCGGATCGTCAGTTTCCTGATCGGCACTGTCAGAAGAAAACTTGTTGAGGCGGTC
>CBDTUA010000095.1:0-5221 GCA_965363735.1 uncultured Sulfitobacter sp.
AGGGTGGCGCTGCGCGGTTGGCTGCGCGGGGGGCGCTGCGTATCGGGGCTGGCGTGGTCAGCGTTATATGCAGCCAAGACGCCGTTGCAGAACATGCCGCCCAGCTGAATGCAATCATGGTCAAACCGTATCCCTCGTTAGATTACTTTGGGGATCACCTGACCTCGATCAAACCGCAGGCAATATGTATTGGCCCAAACTTGGGGTTAGGGGAATCCAGTCAAACCTTGCTTTCCACCATACTGGCCTTGGGGCTTCCGACATGTCTTGATGCTGATGCGATTACATTGATCTCTGACGCTTCAGTCGATCTGCCTGCCATTGCAAATCCGCAATGCGTACTTACGCCTCACGAGGGCGAACTGCGCCGTTTCATCCCCGAGGTGTTTGCCACAACATCATGCCGCGTTGCCCTTGCACAAGCGGCGGCAGCAAAGGCAGGTTGTGTTGTTCTTTTTAAAGGCCCTGAAACCGTCATTGCGGCACCGGATCAGACACCCGTGATCGTTTCTTCGAAACCGTTTCAAAACGCCAGTTGGCTTGCGACAGCCGGGTCAGGCGATGTGTTGGCAGGGTTCATAACCGGCCTTTTGGCACGAGAGTTTAGCGGGGTTGAGGCGGCAGCAGTGGCCGCAGACCTCCATTTTCGCTGCGCAGACGCCTTTGGCCCCGGGCTGATCGCCGAAGACATTCCGGAAATGCTGCCCAGACTGTTTCGTTGATATAAATCAACCTGATCCGAAGATCCTGATGTAGAAAATACAAAAAACAGGTGATGGTTTATGTTGGTAAAAAATTCATGGCGGGCTGCGTTTCCTCGCTTGGCTGGTGTTTCCGAGGTCGTGTCTGATCTGTTAGACGAACAGGCGCAGCAAACAGAATGGCAAAAAGGCACATTGATTTTCGGGCCGGATAATCCGCCAGATGACCTTTGGCTGTTGGTATCGGGAACGGTTCGAGTTCAGCAGCGATCGGACGATGGCAGTGAGATTGTGTTGTACCGCCTGCATTCAGACGAAATTGGCGTCATGACAACGGCCTGCATGTTGGCCTTCGAAAACTATGCAGCGGAAGGTGTTGCCGAAACCGATGTGAAAGCAATCAAGATTCCCCGTAAAGTTTTCGACCAGTTAATGACAACATCCAGTGAATTTTGCGCCTTCGTTTTCGAAGGATATTCAAAGCGGATAACCGATCTTTTTTCGCTGATCGAAAACGTTAACCGTGACGGCATGGACATACATATTGCCCAAAGGCTGCTTGATCTTCGACACCCCAAGTCTGGTCTGTGCATCGGTCCTGAAAGGCTTGCGGCTGAATTGGGCACAGCCCGCGAAGAGATCTCCCGCTACCTCAATGAATTTGAACGGCGCGGGTGGTTAAGTCTGAACCAAGGCGAGATCAAACTGCGTGATGTAGCCGCAATTGAACGTTTGGCGCGGCCGCATTGGCTTGTGACCCCCACCGCATTGTCACCGCCTGGTCAAAACACCATCCACTAACGAACAGAAATCAATCCGAATAGGAGAATAAAATGACTGCAAATGTTGGAAATATGGACCGCATCTTGAGGGCGATCTTGGGGATCATCCTTTTCATTGCGCCGCTTCTGAACATACCTGCCATCTGGTCCAGCGCTTATCTTGCATATGGTAGCATGGCGGTGGGTCTTATCCTTGTCGCGACGGCGTTTTTCCGGTTTTGCCCACTGTACCGGATACTGGGTCTGTCCACCTGCAAAATCAATTGATGGAAACGGCATTTACACCGGTCGCGTCGCTGGCAGGCGGCGCGATGATCGGCCTCGCGGCGGTTTTTTTAATATCCCGCAAGATTGGTTTCTTTCAGGTGCCGCTATCTTTGGTGTGGGTTGGGGCATCGCGGGGTTCTGCCCCGGAGGAGCCTTGCCGACGTTGGGGACATTGAATCCGGACGTGATTTTTTTTTGTCATCGCCCTTATCGTGGGCATGTTGGCGACGCGTGTTGTATCCGGTTGTATCGCGACGCGGTCCGTTAACAGGCGGACAGCAAGATAAACTGAACTTAACACGCGGCAAGGGCGTATTCTTACAGTTAAACTCGGCGTCTTTGATCCGCGTCAATCTGAACGACAGGTTCGATGATATCTATATAAATATAATTAATTGAGGATGTAACATGCCTGACCTAGCCCACTACGAAAAGCTGATTTCCGCGCGCCTGCAAGAGCTTGATACGCGGATTCATGAGGTCGACCATGATCTAAGCGAGCCGAAGCCTCGCGACATGAACGACCAATCTATCGACATCGAAGATGATGAGGTGTTGGAAGGCATCGGAATGGCCGCACAAAAGGAGATAGCGCTGCTAAATCTTGCCATGGCGCGGATCAAGGACGGCACCTATGGCATCTGTAAAAACTGCCAAGAACCCATTTCCGAGGCGCGTCTGAACGCTGTCCTATATGCACCCTTGTGCAAAAGCTGTGCGGCGGGCGAATAACGACTGCCTTGCAGTTACCGCGGGTGCAAAAGTGCCCGCGCTTATTCTTGGATCGTTTCCATAGGCTTCTAAAGGTGGAATACTGTACCCGCCCCAAGTATTAGGAGCCAGACATCGTTCGTCTACCCTTTTACTTTGCGAAGGCGTATCGGTTGATATGCGTTAATGAAGCGCCTAGCGTTTCACCTAAACCGCTTGTATGCTTGGGTAATTGCGGATCAGGAGATTATACAATGATATTTGTCTGTCTTTTTGTGCTACCCGCCGCCAGCATTTCACACTCTTCGACATACGCATCTGGAATGAGCCGGTAGAGAGCATGCAGCGATTGACCCAGAATTCGTACTGCAGCTCTGCATGACCAGCCCTGTTCCATTGTCAGGGAAAGAAATCAGCATTTCGGTCGTCGAAGGCAAGGCTACCTTGTCCGGTCAGTTGTTGATCGACACGTTGATGCAGCTGACGGCAGACGGGCCGCACCCAATCCCAGAAGGAATATCATTTATTGATATCTCAGCGTTGTCACACTTGGATACCGCTGGTGCTTGGTTCCTTCTTGATCAGCAGCTTCAGTCAAAACAACGTGGGGTTCTGCTTGAAATCGAAGGTGCCACATCCGCACAGGCGCAACTGATCAAGACGGTTGAGCTGAACATGCCTCCCGAAACCCGGCCTCCGCTGGCACGGCCCAGCATTGCAGACCGCCTTGAAGTCTTTGGCAAAAAGATTGCACGCGGGTTCCGCATGGCAGTCGAACTTATCTCGTTTCTGGGGCAGGTGATTGCAACATTGGGTGGGATCATCAGACACCCCAGTCGTTTGCGCCTGACTTCGGTGGTGCACCACTGTCAGGAAATCGGTGTTAGCGCGGTGCCTATCGTCGCCTTAATGGCGTTTCTGATCGGCGTGGTTCTTGCGTTTCAGGGTTCCGCGCAATTGCGCCAGTTCGGTGCCGAAGTCTTTGTGGTCGATCTTATTGCTATTTCGATCCTGCGCGAGCTGGGTATCCTTTTGACGTCGATCATTGTCGCGGGGCGATCCGGATCTGCATTCACGGCCTCTATCGGGTCAATGAAAATGCGCGAAGAGATCGACGCCATGCGCACACTAGGCCTTGATCCCGTAACGATCCTTGTCGTGCCACGCGTGCTTGCCCTGATGCTGATGCTGCCGGCCCTAGGATTGATTGCCGACATCTCGGGGCTGGTGGGGGGCGCGTTAATGTCTTGGATCGAACTTGGCGTTTCGCCCAATGTCTTTCAGACCCGGCTGGTCAGCAACACAGACGTCTGGCACTTTGGCGTAGGTATGATCAAGGCTCCATTTTTTGCCCTGATTATTGGAATTATCGGATGTTATCAGGGCATGAACGTCGGCGGGAATGCGGAATCCTTGGGTCGGCTGACATCTGCGTCTGTGGTACTGTCCATTTTCATGGTGATTGTGGTAGACGCGGTTTTCTCGATCTTTTTTGCGGTGGTGGGGGTGTGATGGAAGCAATCGATGATCCCATTATCCGGGTACGCGGACTGGTCACACGGTTTGGCACGCATACTGTCCACGACGGGGTGGATCTGGACGTGCGCCGCGGCGAAATTATTGGCGTTGTTGGCGGGTCTGGCACCGGCAAATCTGTCCTGCTGCGCGCCATCGTCGGTTTGTTGGACCCGGACGCAGGTCAGATCGAAGTCTTTGGCGAAAGCGTGCGGTCGACCTCTGACGAACAGTTTCGAACCCTGCGGCGCCGCTGGGGTGTGATGTTTCAAGACGGGGCGCTGTTTTCTTCGCTCACCGTGCGCCAGAACGTCGAAGCACCGATGCGCGAGCAGTTGACGCTGGACGATAGCCTGCGTGAAACGCTTGCCGGGATAAAGGTGCGGATGGTTGGACTGCCGGAAAATGCGATGTCCAAATATCCGTCCGAACTTTCGGGCGGCATGCGCAAACGCGCGGGGTTTGCACGCGCCATCGCGATGGACCCCGAAATTGTCTTTCTGGACGAACCTACTGCCGGGCTTGACCCCATCGGGGCGGCGGCCTTTGATATTCTGATTAAACAGTTACAGGCATCGCTTGGATTGACTGTTTTTCTGGTGACGCATGATCTGGACAGTTTGCATGCCATTTGCGATCGCATTGCGGTACTGGCAGATCAAAAAGTCCTGGCCGTGGGGACTATGGACGAAATGCTGCGCGTGGATCATCCTTGGGTGCATGAATATTTCCACGGGCCACGTGCGCGCGCGGCACTATCGTCTGCAAAACAAGAGGGGGCACACTGATGGAAACCCGCGCCAATTTCATCTTGATCGGTGTCTTCACGCTGTTGTCCATTCTGGGAACGCTGGCATTCTTTGTCTGGCTCGCCAGCGTTCAGCTAAACAAGCAGTACCAAACTTATGGCATCCTGTTCGAAGACGTCTCGGGTCTCGATCCTTCGGGAGAGGTGTCGTTCAACGGCATCGCAGTCGGGCGTGTTATTGGTATGCGCATCGCACAAGAAGACCCCTCGAAAGTATTCACAACTATTGAAATCGAAGCTGGCACGCCGGTCCGATCCGATACCGTCGCGCAACTGCAATCCCAAGGGGTCACGGGCGTTTCGTATATCTCGCTAACGGGCGGCACACCGACTGCGGCCCCTTTGACGGCAAGCGCCGATGGCTGGATGATCATTCCCTCACGACGCTCAACCGTGCAGACGCTTGTGCAGGACGCCCCCGATCTGCTGCTAGAGGC
>CBDTUA010000096.1:0-5167 GCA_965363735.1 uncultured Sulfitobacter sp.
CATGTTCTCTCCCCATTACTCCGTAAAAAAGTATATGGATTGTTGAAAGCAGTAGCAAATATGTTGAAAAAAGTAACAGAAATGTTGAGCGATGTTTTCAACATTTTCCGTTACAACTTTCAACAAATCTGTTACCTTTTAGTTTTGTTCGTGGACGGCTTCCGGGCATTCACCGCTGGCGCTAATCTCCCAAGGTTGGACGTTGAAAGCTTACATTCCGCATAATTCACTTCGTTTTGCAGCAAAGAAAGCGAGCGGAACGAAAATTCGGTGGCCTTGACCGGTCACTTCGACATCTCAAGGGCATGTCAGTCCCGGCGCAAAGAGGGTCAGTTTCCCGGTGTAAAATTGGATAGTTCGGTTGGGAGTTAGCGGCGCCTTGGCGCGCGTGCTCGCCAAATAGTTGACGCGTGTCAAGGCGCGCTGGCCGCAGGCCAGCCCTTCTGATCCCGGGTTTATGGTTTTCAGGATTGGGATTTTCGGCTTTGACGCAAACAGGAACTCTCGCCGTTCATTTCGAGGATGTGCACATGATGGGTCAGGCAGTCCAGAATGGCTCCGGTCAAGCGTTTTGGAGCCGAAGACCTCGGTCCAGTCATCGAAGGGCAGGTTTGAGGTGATGATTATCGAGCCGCGCTCGTAGCGCTGGGATACGATCTCGAACAGCAATCCGGCGCCTGTCTTGGACAGCGGAACAAAGCCCAGTTCGTCTATGATCAGAAGGTCTTGGCTGACCCGAACCCACTCAAGGAGGTGCAGCGCGAGAATCACATCAGCACATTCCTGAAAAACATCAAGGGCAGCACAATCACGCTGGCCGCGTTGGAAGGGATCGAAATGGACGATCCGCAACGGTTCTTTGGCGATACGGCTGATCACTTGCAGCGGGACGTACAGGCCAACCCGGAGCACACAGCCAAGCAACTGCGCGAAGCCGGGGACCGGTATGTGTTCATCACCCCGGCGAACACAAACGCGCCGCCTGAGGGGCAAGAGGTCTGAGGGCGCTATCAGGTCGGGCGGTGAGTATTACCATCCGGCATTGCTGCAATTCACAAACAGCGCCAAGGCCGCGTATTTACCAACGGGCAGTTGCAGGACCGTTTCATCGGTTAGCCGCCACATTCCAGCATCAGGCTGAAGAGTTCGACAAGCGACAGTTAGCTGCGTGCCGCACCAAAGAACTCTGCTCGACGCAATTATGCAACACTCTTCCTAAGCAGATCTCAATCACGCACCCACATTGATCTAGATCAATGGGCTTCGCATTCCAATAGTTGAATATCTTCAGGTCGTATGAGTGGAACAGAAGGAAGCATTTCGATGAAATCTAAGAGTTACAAGTTTGGAACTGCCGCACCAGCAGCACTGTTGATTTTGTCATGCAGTGCGTCTTGGGCTGATGTCTTGCCCGACAATGTTTTGATCGGCACATCCGGGGACGGTATGATTTTTTCCGACCCGGCAGAAGGTGTGGTGGAGCCGGGCATCAAAGCCGTCACCTTCACCAGCACAAGAATACCTGACGGATCGGGTGGATTTACATATGTTGATCCCTTTCAACAGATCGTTACAGATTTTTCCGGTCTCACGTCTCGCGGCAACGTTACGAATTGCTTGATGGCCAGTAATCCTGACGTTTTTTGTGATTCCGAATCCGGATCCGGAAAGCGGATCAAGACATACATCACCGGACCAGCACCATTCGACATGAGGCTGCAAACGACACCGAGTGTGGTTTCCCCGACAGTGGATTACTTCACCTTTGGAAAGGTGTCTAACTTTACCGGTGCTCGGATGACCGGATTCTCTTTGCAGTTGTTAGATTCGAATGGCGTTCTGATGGACGCCGCCGACCCTAACAACGCTGTTTTGTTTAATCTGGCGGCCACCCAAATTGGCCTTGGCTCTGGTCTGCCTGACGGGCTGTTCGGCGACGGCGGTAACGAAGGCGAGATCGGTTTTTTCTCGTCAAACAAGGCGACACTTGACCTCGCAGCATCGGTCAACGAACTCGCTTTCGGTGCCCTAAGCAACACCGAGTATGTCGCAAACTTCGGAACGGCCTTCCTTGACAATTCGATGGTGCCGAATGGTCTGTTCTGGGACGATAACAACGACCCGACCGACGAGTCGTCATTAGTCGCCTGGAACAATATTGCTGCGGGTGGCTGGACCTATGGAACGCTGGATACCGCTGCTAATCTTAATGCAAGGCTGACAGAACTGGCATCGACGCTGGGTGTTGCTGTGGCTGATCTCGGTTATGTTGATGGCGGTCTGGTCCCTGCTGACATTGTTGCACTCGCGCAGGCCAATGGTCTTTTTGCTGTGGATGCGGTCGAGGATTTGCGCAATGCCAACCTGAACTACACTATGACCGTAGGCACAGTTGACGGGGGCGAATTCACTTTACGTCTCGTACCAATCTTCGCGCCGATCGTCGCCAGTGCTCAAGACACTTATCAATTTAAGCTTGCGGGCAATCTCGATGCGGCTGCAAATGTGCCTTACTGGGATTTGGGGAATGCAGCGGCTTATCAAGCTGCGATTGTCGGCATGCTCGCTCTCAGTCCGGCAGACCGATCAACGGCTCTGAATAGTATCGGGTTCAGCTTTGCGCCGGCTTTCTCCAGCCTTGGGTTTGAGGCTGCCCGCAACCAAGTTGCGACAATCTTGGACTACTCAGTGCCTTGGGAAAAAACCGGCGGAGATGCAGACGTTATTTCCAGTCAGGGCGTCGCGCAGCCTTGGGTGATGGGTGACGGTCTTTACGGACTATTCTCTATAGGTGGATCGCGTACATCCTATGACCCCACAACCGGGTCTGTCGGTTATGATGTTGATATGGCGTCCTTCTCTCTGGGTTTGGAAAAACGCCTTTCGGACTCCAACACCTCTATTGGTGTGATAGTTGGCGGTACAACCGGATCGGCCGATGCCAATCAAGGCCTTGGCGAAATTGACACAGACGGATACTCTCTGGCTGCTTTTGCGCGGAACCAGTTTGGTGAAGGAGGTTTGTTTCAAGCGCTAATAGGCTATCAGGATCTGTCATATGACTCTACCCGAACTGTGATGGGTCAAACGGCGCGAGGTGATACCGATGGCTCACAGTTCTTTGCTGCGCTGAAAGTTGACTACTTGAAAGATTTCGGCTCTTTCAAATTCGGCCCGACCGCATCATTGGAA
Source organism: uncultured Sulfitobacter sp. (assembly GCA_965363735.1). Taxonomy (GTDB): domain Bacteria; phylum Pseudomonadota; class Alphaproteobacteria; order Rhodobacterales; family Rhodobacteraceae; genus Sulfitobacter. The sequence continues at coordinate 3,193 of CBDTUA010000096.1, forward strand.
TACTATGACGTCTCAACTGATGCCTTCACTGAAACTGGGGCAGGTATCTGGAACCTGAATGTCGCAAAGCAATCTGGTGACACTCTCATGGCTTCAGTCGGTGTTCGCGGCGAATATCAAATTCAAAGTGTTTCCAGTGATACTCTCCTGACCGGAAGCCTTGAATATACCAATGCATCTGGTGATGACCTCGTCATACAAAGTGGATTAGTAGGCTTGCCCGGAATCTCGTATACAGTGGATGGTTTGAGTGAAGACCTGGTAAGCCTGAACCTTGGTCTTGAAAGTGTGGTCTCTGCCAGAGGGTCTCGCAAGGTTGTCTTGCAGAGCGGCTATCGCGGAGCATTCGGTAGTGATTACGAAAGCCATGGCCTGCAAATAGGCCTAAACTTTACGTTCTAAAGGCTCATATTTTCTTATGCATTTTGTGAACGGCGTCCCTTTTGGGCGCCGTTTGCTCTTGATCTGAGTGAGCAGCCCCACTTGAGTGGTCCATATTGAAAGTTAGTGCATGATTGGCCTTTGGTCCATTGGTACAATGGCTTCCTGGGCTGGTGGGCGATAGCCCGCGATAACTTGCAGATCTTCCATGTGCTCCTCACGCAAAATGCGGAAAAGAGCTTCAGGTGGCACCGCTCCTATTAGCCGTTCATTTCGATCGACGACCGGCACAGCGATCATGTTCAATCGCATCGCCAATGCAGCGATTTGTTCCTGATCGGCATCGAGTCTAACGGACTCATGCTCAGGCTTCATAATGTCGCCAATCTGAAGCTGGCCATCTGCAAACAGATCATTTATCCGAACCAGACCCAACAATTTCCCGGAATTATCGGTCACGAACACCGTATCCGCGCATTCGAAGACTGAGCCGCGTAGCGTCTCGATCACCTGATCCACAGGCGTATCAACATGGGCTCTTGGGATGCCAGTCAGCATGTGCTCTTCGGCAGTGTCGCGGACGGCCCTTATGTCGAGGGTAATGTCGTTCACAGCAAAACTCTCAATATGAAATCGGAAAGCAGTAGCATTAGGCTACCACAGTTTATGTTGGACCGTCCCCCATACGGGCCCTAAATCTCTATGAGTGCAGCGCCAGAATCGGAATGGTCGATTTGCGGCAGCCGCAGCATTCATGACAAGGGGGAACCATGCGATCGTTCTTGAATTTCACTGCGTTAGCAATTCTGATGCTTGCCATGCCGAACCCATTGGTCGCTCAGGACGTCATGATCGAAACCTTTGAAAACCAACCAGAGTCCCGTTGGCGCTTTTTCGCGGACACCGTCATGGGAGGTGTCTCGACCGGCGAAGTTAGCTTTCAGTCAGAGGGCGACATTTCTTTCGCCCGAATGACCGGGCGTGTCAGCACGGCTAACAACGGAGGCTTCATCCAAATTCGAACCGACTTGGCCACTTCTCCATCGCCTGGAACCACTGGCGTGCGTTTGATGGTGCGTGGCAACGATCAACAGTATTTTGTCCACTTGCGAACCGGGGGGACGCTTCTGCCTTGGCAATACTACCAAGCAGGTTTCGAAACCACTAGCAGTTGGTCCGAGGTACGATTGCCACTCGATGCTTTTGAAGCATCAGGTCGAATGCTCCGGCGAATTCCGAGAGCCCAGAGCCTGAAATCTATCGGGATCGTTGCCTTTGGACGGGACCATGAAGCTGAGATTGATGTGCGTGAGGTTGGTTTCTATTGACGTCAGATCGCTACTCGGTTGCGTCTCCACACAGACCAATTTAGTGCAAATGCGAGCGACACCCAAGTCAAGTAGGGAACGAAGAGCAGGCCAGCGATCAAATCATGCTGCCAGAATGCGATCATTGTCGTGCAAACGGCGACCCACAGCACACCGATAATAATGCCGCCGGTTGCCATCCTTTGCAGGCCGAAAAACACACCAGACCACAGGGTATTGAACGCAATCTGCACAGTCCAGAATGCCAAAGCTTGGCTGGTACCTGG
>CBDTUA010000097.1:0-5108 GCA_965363735.1 uncultured Sulfitobacter sp.
AGACGCCTCAAGCTCAGAGGTCTTAAAGGAGCCAAAGAAGAATGCCTCCTCGCCGCAACAGTACAAAACCTAAAACTTCTTGCTAAAATGACCCACTGCTAAGCGTCGCGCCCCCCCCACGCCAAATATCAAAAATACTGACTTTGGCCGCTACTACAGCGGATCGAGAAGGCTTGCCTCACACAAAAACAACATCTAGACGGCCGAGTTTTTCACCAGTATCAGTGGTTTTTGGAAGATAATCGCGTCAATTATGACGTTTTAAAAACTCTTGAAGCTGTTATTCAAATTCATGGATATTGTTCTGATCACTGCGGTCATCGCATCGCTTTTTATCGTCATCGGGGCGGCGGAGCCACTCGCCGCACGGCTGCGGCTGCCATACAGCGTTATCCTCGCGATTCTAGGGATTCTCATTGGCTCGAGTGCGATCTTCTTTTTGCGCACGGATCTGACCGATGTGCTTAACCCGATTGCTGAGGCGATCCTAAAGTTTCCAATTCGGTCGAACGTCTTTTTGTATGTTTTTCTGCCGACACTGCTGTTTCAGGCAACATTAGGGATGAACCTGCGTCGGATGCTGGATGATTGGGTTCCTATCATGGTGCTGGCCATCGTAGCGGTGATCGCGGCCACGCTCAGCGTTGGGTATGCGCTGTCTTGGGCAAGTACGCTTCCCTTGGCGGCGTGTCTGTTGATCGGGGCAATTGTCTCGACTACCGACCCTTCCGCTGTTGTCTCGATCTTCCGGTCGATCTCGGCACCCCGAAGACTTTCACGGATCATCGAGGGCGAAAGCCTGCTGAACGACGCCGCTGCTATCGCGCTGTTCGGGTTGTTCATGGGCTTTGTTATGCTTGGCACGCCCGACCCTAAACTTGGTGATGCCATTGCGCAGTTTCCGGTCCTGATTGTGGGGGGGGCGTTGACCGGCTGGCTTACGGCGCGGATCGCGATCTGGCTCATGTCCCTGTTCAGCGCGCATGATCTGGCGCTGGTTTCTGTATCTGTAGCATTGCCCTACCTTGCCTACATCGGGTCTGAACAAATTATCGGCGCATCGGGTGTAATCGCTGTTGTGGCGGCAGGGCTGACCCTTAACCTGACCGGTCCGGGGCGCTTGCCACCTCACGCGTGGGTCAATTTGCGCGAAGTCTGGGATTTACTCGCCCACTGGGCTGGCGCTTTAATTTTTATTCTTGCTGCACTGCTAATTCCCCGATTGCTGGAAGATGTCAGGATCAGTGATTTTGCACTGATCGGCGTAGTCATACTCGCCGCATTCGCTGCGCGTGTGGTTATACTTTTCGGGCTGTTGCCCTTGCTGACACTGCTCAGGGTGTCACCGGCTGTCGAACAGCCTTACCGGACCGCTATCCTTTGGGGGGGGCTGCGGGGTGCTGTGACGCTTGCGCTGGCGCTCGCCGTAACCGAAAGCCTGCGGGTGCCAGTGGAAGTCAGGCGTTTGGTTGGTATTCTCGCCACGGGTTTCACCCTATTTACCTTGCTGGTGCAGGGTACGACGCTGAGGTCAGTTATCGGCTGGCTGGGACTTGACCGCCTGTCACCCGTGGATGAGGCGATGTCGCGGCAGGTTGTCGCTGTTGCACTCCAAACCGTGCGCGAAGATGTGGCACGCACGACTGAGGAGTACGCCCTCACTCATGATGTCGTACGCTCGGAAGCGAAGGCGTTTGGCGACCGGTTGGAGATTGCTATAAAGACGGCCGAAGACAGCGAAGATATCCTTGACCGGGACCGGGTTACTTTGGGGCTGATCGCACTGGCGGGGTTCGAGCGGGACACGATCCTGAACCGAGTGCATGAGCGAACAATTTCGGCGCGCATGGCTGAGCAAACGCTGTTAGACGCTGACCGGTTGATTGAAGCTGCGCGTTCAGACGGGCGGGCGGGCTATCAGCGGGCGGCGCGTCGTTCAGTCGCCTATGGGCGCACCTTCCGGGCGGCCGGACTGCTGCACAGTAACTTGGGCTTATCCGCTCCTTTGGTGCGCCTGACGGCAGACCGCTTCGAGCTTTTGCTATCACAACGACTTACCCTGCGTGATCTTGGCTCTTTCATTGAAGGGCGGATACGCCGCATCCACGGAAGACGGGTTGCCGGCCTTCTGCTAGACATGCTTTCACGGCGGATCGAGCTGGTGGAAACTGCTCTGGACGGCCTGCGGTTACAATACCCCGGATATGCCGAAGAATTGGAGCGCCGCTTTATAAAGCGCACCACCTTACGGCTTGAAGAGCGAGAATATACGGCTATGCGCGAAGACGGGCTGATCGGCGCAGAAGTTTATACAACTTTAATGCATGATCTGACGAGGCGGCGCGCCACGACAGAAGGCCGTCCGCCTCTGGATTTCGCCGTTAAGCGCTTCGAGCTGATCAAACAGTTCCCGCCATTCGCAGATCTGGACGCTAAAGCCGTGCGACAGCTTGGTCGCGCCTTGAAGACCCGTTATGTCAACGCAGGAAGCATTATTTTGCGCAAAAAAGGCCCTTTGAGTCACGTTTTTTTTATCGCATCAGGCGCGGTCGAGTTGGAAATTGCAGGTCAGACATCCCGGTTGGGTCGGGCAGATATGTTTGGGCAAGTTTCCATCTTGATGAAAAGCGCGCCCCGTGCCGAAGTGCGCGCAATCGCTCCAACAACGTTGCTCGTACTGGATGTAGCACAATTTCAGCTTCTTCTGAACAAAATACCGGCTTTGCGAAATGCTGTGCGTGCCAGTGCTGAAAAACGCGGCATTGACCCGGATGCACTTTTGGCTGACGTCGCAACCGGACCTTGAGCGCGGGCGCTATCTTCTGCTTGTCGCTCTAGAAAGTAGACGGTCAAAGCCCAAGCGGTGTTGAAGGTTTTTGGCTATCCTTCGTTAGCAGACATCCGTGCATAGTGCAGCATCGCTCAAAGAGGGCTCCGTGCCGCCACTGCTCCCAAAATTCCTAATGTAGGCATCCAAAACGTCAATGCCAGCAAAACCGAATAACGATCTGAAAGGCAACGGATTTCCTAAGAAAGCGAATGACCGCATCGGTGGTGGCTCAACAGAACGCAATACGGCATAAGCACTAGGCGGCTCAGAGCCCAGAGTGAAGGATGCTGCACGGCGTACTAGCTATGGTCTGTATGTCGAGCGTGCCGGCACCCTAGATCTGGATGGCTCACGCTCATTCACTTGTCTTGCGGTTGATCGCATCAAGTGCGACACTTGGGTCGCGCCCCGGTCGCGCGCGGTAGGTCGGCACATGCCATCCAAGCACCAGCGCGCCACAGCGGGCGAGAAAAGCCGAGACTGTGCCCGCAATGGCAGCCATGTATTGATCAAGGCCTGCACCAATGCAGCTAACGAACACTACTCCGCCCATCATTGCGGCCCCTATATAAATATCCTTGCGCATCAGAATGGACTGCTCGTTCGCTAAAACGTCCCGAAAGACACCGCCAAGTCCGCCAGTGAGCATCCCCATCACCACTCCGATCACGGGCGATCCGGTCACCAGCAGCCCCTTATAAGCTCCAAAGACAGCGTAGGCGGCCAAAGCGATCGCATCGAGCCACAAGAGCCAAAAATACCGAGATTCTAGGAGATGGGCTGTAAAAAACGTGAAGATCGCGGCCACGGCGCATATTACAACAAAAATGGGCTGTTCAATCCAAAACACCGGCACGCCGAGGATCAGATCGCGGACTGTACCGCCCCCTGTGCCTGTAACCATCGCAAGGAACATGAAACTGATGATGTCCAGTTGCTTACGCGAAGCAACAAGCGCGCCAGTCACTGCGAAAAGAGTTATGCCAACGAAATCCAGAACTATGACAACGTTCATATATGTCCCTTACCTAAGAATTTGAGGTTTTCTTGATGTGGATCACTAAAATGGTATCGTGTCCATTGCCTGAGCATTCAGGTTTAGAAAGCAAAACTGATACTCAAGAAGAAAATCGACAGCTGACACTAACTGCATGGCAGAAATTTGGCAAAATGGGCTCTTTTTTCCTCTTTCGCTGCGATTGCGCGAGTGGCCGTTTTCCAACCGAAACGCTTCAGCCCCATCACTAAACGGCACTGTTGTTTGCTCTGTTAGAAAGCACCCTCTTCACTGATCGCGTGGCCTAAGAAATTCCAAAAAATATCGACAGCTTTGGAGTTGGATAAACCCATCTTCTTCACCACATGAATTTGTCGCTTCGTCGTCGGCCGCAAGGGCTTGACTGTAACGTCTGGATGGTTGTCAGGCAAAGAAAGCGAGGTCACAATCGCAACACCCATTCCAGCACGGACAAGTTCGAGGATCGAGTGTGTTTGCTGGATGCGATGTTTGATATTCGGAAAGGTTCCCGAAGCGTCAAACCAGTCCAAGATGATTGGTTCACTCCCTGCCAACGTCATAACAAATGGCCTGCTATCAAGGTCGCTGGGCGAAATGTAGGGTCGTGCGGACATCGTTGAACCCTTAGGTAACAGGGCGACGAGTTGATCCGATGCAATCTGGATCGTATCGAAGTCTTCCACCGGATCGCCAAGCACAGCGACATCTACATTCCCGTGGACGAGGTCTGCACGGGTTCGTTCATCTGAGCCTTCAACAATGCTCACTGAAATGCCGGGATAACGTTTCGCAAATTTGCCCAGAAGGTCGGGCAAGATGCGTGACGTCGCCGATGATCCGAAGGATCCAATCCCAACGACGCCTTCCTTGCCCTGCTTTGGGGCGCGAAGCCGCTCATCCAACGTCCGGATCGATCGATCAATCTCGACAGCATGTGCGACCACCAATAGACCTTCTTCGGTCAGCTTCAGAGGCCACGTATCACGGCGCAATACCTGCAGACCAATGGCTTTTTCATATTTACCAATCGAACGGCTAACGGCGGATTGCGTCACTCCCAGCAGATCTGCTGGGAGTGACGCTGCTCGTCTCGGAGATGCTTTGCAAAGCACGTAACACGGCAAGGGAAGGTTCGGTCACCATAGAAAATGACTAAAACTCATTTTGATTTGCTTCGCAATGCACTTAAAGAATAGAAAGTGCTTCACAAAGGATTCGATATGCCAGACCAAACCAACCAGAATGCGCCACTTCCAACCG
>CBDTUA010000098.1:0-5015 GCA_965363735.1 uncultured Sulfitobacter sp.
GCTTTCCGGCGCGTTCAAGCTTCCCTTGAGACGTATGATAGGGATGGCAAAAAACGCGTGGTTGAAGTCGCGCCTAAGGTCTCTGTCGAGAGACGTGCCTGATTTTGACTCAAATACAGAACATTGGGGCTAATAGAATTAGGGAGCTGTTAAGCGAACCAAGAACATGGTGGCCGTGCATCCGAGGTCGGATGGCGCACCATTTCCTAGTTGAACTTGTGCACAGGTCAGAATGGCATTTTGGTCCAGCCCCAGGGGGGAGGGCCGCAAACGGGCGCAAAGCGTCATAGACTAAAGGAATATGTTCATGTCGAGCATTAACACAAACAACGGCGCAATGGTTGCGCTACAGACCCTTCGTTCTATTAACAAGGATTTGTCCGCGACCCAGAGCGCGATTTCGACCGGCAAAGACATCAACACTGCAAAAGATAACTCGACAGTCTGGATGACTTTTGCGTTTGAGGAATACGCGCGCTGTGTCCGGATCATTGTGGTTAGCTCGGTTGCCACGTCAGTCGTGGACTCCTCTCGGGCATAGCTCTTAATGTCCCCTGTCGGCCCGTCGCCAGCGTCCCAAAGAAAATACGCCCCGCTTTCAGGGGATATCTGGTAGGTCTGAGCGTCCATGGAAACGAGGCCTTCCGCGTTTGGTAAATCGACCAGCGGTACTTGGTAAATCGTCTTGCGCAATCCATTGTCATAGATAGCATTAACGTATCCATTTGCATCGACTTCGACCGATGCCATATTACCAATAGGCGACCCGTCTTTGCTAAGCGCAATAGGGGCGAAGCTGTCTGACAGTTGAGAAAGCCCAAAGGAACTATTAATAGCACCGATGTTGAATTCAATCGGGCCACTGGCGGCGTTGATAATCATTTCGCCTGAAATTGGATCATAACCACCACCTGATATCGTAGTAACCGAAGCAATCGTTCCGCCCGCCGTGCGGCTATCGTCAAAGGTTATAATGTATTCGCCGACGACTGCATTGTCTTGGGCTGAGTCTGTCAGCAAGGCCGTCCATTCATTTGAAGTGCCCGTCGCGGGAACGGTCGGCGTGAACTCCATTGTGATGCTTTTTGACGTGCCAAGGTTGTCAAAATACTCGATTGACAGAACCTGAGCCTCCCCCGAGCTGCCCGCAGTCGTCGAGGTTGCTGGCAAGTTCAGGCTCATATCAACTTTAGTAGTGGGATCACCACTTAGGTTTAAGGCAAACTGAATCGGGCGCAGACCGTCATTGGTGTCGCGGGGGAAATTCGCGATGGTGCCATCCTGATTGGCAGGCCATCCAAGCAAAAGCAGACCTGTCTCAGTCGTCAGCAATCCATCTGCGTCCAGTCGAAATGAACCCGTGGTGGACAGCATCATTTCACTGCTTGTTTCGTCGGCTTGAAACGCACTTTTTGTTGTAACGGGCAGAAAACCGCGCCCGCGCACAGCTAGGTCGGTTGAATTTGAGGTGCTGATCACAGCCCCACTTTCGCCGATCAATCGTTGCGAGGTCGCGCGGACGCCACCCGCAGTATACTCACTGATTCCGTCGCTGAGCACCAAGGAATTGAAATCTGTAACAACCCGCTTATAGCCATACGTGGACGAGTTCGCGATATTGTCCAACACGGCTGCCAACCGTGTTGCGTTGGCTTGCAATCCTGCAACCCCTGCGTTGAGCGAAGATGAAATTGTCATGCGCTAGCCTTTTTGTTGTTCCAACCGATGTTGGTTCAACACATAGGCGCTTCAGGCTTAACGCCGGACTAACAGATAAAATGCGCGATAGTTCGCACCGCTTACTCGCGCAGCAAAATAACCTGCAACCGATTGTTGCGAATATCCATGCTGTTTGTAGCCGCTGGTTTTCTATCCGCGTAACCCGTTATTTTTTGTACTCTCTCCGGGTTCTTCAAATATTTTTCGAGCAGCAGTCGACCTTGGGTTGCGCGTTGGGACGACAGTTCCCAGACGGGGTTCTTAATCGCGACAATCGGATTGGAACTGACGTATCCGGCCACCGCGATGTCACTTTCAACAATTTTCGCAGCATCTGCGATGACATACAGCAGCTTCTCAAGAAGCGGCGAAGCCTCATCCGTGCCGGGCGTAAAAAGAGCCATTTCATCGGCATCAAAAAGCTCGATTACCATGCCTTCGTCCGTCACTTTTGTAATTACGTGGCGCTTCAATTCGTCCATCACCATGGATTCACCACCACGGCCCATCAGTGTTGAATCTACCACTTTGAAAAGCTCATTCTGACCTTCAGCGTCGGGCCCATCACTGCCGTTTCCCGCGCCCCCGCCTGCCTGCCCATCGGCTGGCTGATGGGGCGTTGTCGCACCCGTACCGTTTTTAGGCAAAGTCATCTCTGTGAAAGTGCTTTCACCGGAGAACGCACCGTCCCCACCACCGGATACCCGCACGATCGGGATTGTCGGGGAAAAATAGTCGGAAATCCCCTTGCGTTGTTGTTCTGTTGTCGCGTTCAGCAGCCACATCAACATAAAAAAGGCCATCATAGCGGTTACAAAATCCGCATAAGCGACTTTCCAAGCACCACCATGATGCCCGCCGCCTTTGATAACTTTTTTACGTTTAATGATAACTGGTGCCGCATTTGCCTGCGCCGCCATTCTCACCACCTCTATTCACCCAAGTACGGGTTTAACGGTGGAGGTGTTACAGCAAGCTTAACATCTTTAATTTTCGGTATTTGTGCCGCCGTTCCAACTAGCTCAGGTGGTCTTCACCGCGGTCGCGTGCCAGCATTATCTGATGCTGGCGTTCACGAAATCGGGCTTTGTCTGCATCAGTGGTTTCGTTAACGCACTGGTGGCAGCTCACCCCGGCCTCATATCCCTTCCGGGTCGTGTCCTGCGGCAATATCGGCCTGCGACACCCGTGGCACAGCATATGCGGACCTTCTTTTAAACCGTGACCGACGCTCACACGGTTATCAAAGACGAAGCATTCACCCTGCCAGTTGCTATCTTCTTGAGGTACTTCTTCGAGATATTTCAGGATTCCACCCTTTAGGTGAAACACGTCCTCAATACCCTGCCCGACAAGGTAATTCGTTGATTTCTCGCAGCGAATGCCGCCAGTGCAAAACATCGCAATCTTTTTGTTGTGGAACCGATGCTTGTTTTCCTGCCACCAGGCAGGAAATTCACCAAAACTTTTGGTCTGGGGATCAATGGCACCATTAAACGTCCCAATCGACACCTCATAGTCATTCCGCGTATCGATCACGGCCACATCATCGCGGTTGATCAAGTCGTTCCAGTCCGACGCTTCGACATAGTGGCCAACACGTGCAAGCGGATCGACGTCAGGTTGCCCCATAGTGACAATTTCACGCTTAAGCCGGACCTTCATTTTGCCGAAAGGTGGAGCTTTTGCGGTACTTTCCTTCCACTCTAAGGTGCTGCAACCAGGCAGGTTTTTGATATGGGCAATGACAGCATCAATACCGGCGCGCGGTCCTGCTATCGTTCCATTGATGCCTTCGCCTGCAATCAACAAGGTCCCTTTGACGTCCTGCACGTCACACAGCGCCTTAAGCGGCGCGCGCAAGCCGTCAGGATCGCTGAATCGGGTAAAGTGATAAAGTGCGGCAATGATATACATGGGCGCTCAGATACGCCCCCCACGCGTCTCAGGCAAGAGGGTGCTTTCCACACTGACCAGATCACAAAGATGTGGTATCCTGATCGATCACAAGGAGACTGCGTTATGGCCAAAGCATTGATCGTGATCGACGTCCAAAACGACTTTTGCCCGGGCGGGGCATTGGAAGTTGCCCAGGGTGATAAAATAATTGAACAGATCAATGACCTGATGGCCCATGTGGATGCGGTTATTCTGACCCAAGATTGGCATCCCTTGGGGCACTCTTCTTTTGCGTCTTCGCATGCGGGGAAGGGGCCATATGAATTGGTTGAAATGCCTTACGGCCCTCAGGTTCTTTGGCCAGACCATTGCGTTCAGGGTACTGAAGGGGCCGCTTTTCATGATGATCTGAACGATACCGCTGCCGATTTAATCATCCGAAAAGGGTATAATCCCAAAATTGACAGCTATTCGGCATTCTACGAAAACGACCACACTACCCCGACTGGCCTAGACGGATATTTGCGGACCCGTGGGATCACCGAATTGGTCTTGGTCGGGCTCGCCCTTGATTTTTGTGTAAATTTCTCGGCTGTCGATGCGGCTAAACTAGGATTCAAGGTTGAAGTCAGGCAAGATCTTTGCCGCGCAATTAATCTGAACGGGTCATTAGAGTCTGCGATTGAGGCGATGGCTGCAGCGGGCGTTATCCTGACCCAAGCGTAAGTTCCGCCACAGGTGCCAATTCTAGAATACCAAGCGCGTTGAGGCCACCCAGAGTAGCGTCGACCGCAACTGTCGATAGGATTCCCCATCACGCGGCTGATCACGCTGGCCCCGGTGGTTCCCATCAAGGGGCCTATTTTTCCGGCCATCAACAAAAGAACCAAAGTAATCGCCAGTATCAGCAGCAAAAGTGCTGCAGTTATCAATTAGTCGGACACCGGGTTGCTGTGGTTGTCCGTCAGGATTATAATTGCCAGCATAGCACCCGACGACGCGATCGACGGCATGGCAAGTGGGAAAAACGGCACCCGCAAGATGATCCCTTTCGGCAGCTTCGATTTCTTGCGTTGGCTTGGGTTCGCCAAAAATCATGCTGAACGCAAATGAAAAAGAACGATTCCGCCGGCCACTTGAAATGATCCAAGCCGCAATCCGAGTAATTCTAACAAAAGCTGTCCGCCAGCTAAACAAGCCAACAAGACGATCCCAGCGACCAATACAGCACGCAGCGCAAAGCTGCGGTGTAAGGTGTTCGGGGGCATTTTCCCCTGCCTATTAGTATACCGGGCAGGCTGCCGATTGGGTCGATCACAACGAAAAGAAAAATCAGCTCTCTTAGAAGATTGGGCCATTCCAATATGGTGTAGACCTATTTAGGGGTATGCTGCCTG
>CBDTUA010000099.1:0-4915 GCA_965363735.1 uncultured Sulfitobacter sp.
GATGGATCTAATAAAGACGGTCAATGCCGAAGAAAAGACGACGTTCCTGATTTCGACACATGATGAAAAGATCGCGGCGCTGTGTTCCTACCAAATCGAAATCAAGGACGGGCGTGTTGCCTCGTGAGCCGCATATCACCCCGAGCGCTCATTTGGCGCCGACCCAAGAAAAGTGCAGATCGTGATCGGAAGTGGCGAGTTTAGTGCAAAGTGAGCCCGCCTTGGAAATCGAAGTCGATCCAATTGTGCAGAATTTGGCAGTCAATTTGGCATATTGGCGTGCGTCCGAAGACAATCACATTCGAGCGATGAACAATTCTCGCCGACCGCTAATGGACCGCTAAATTGATCCGGATCAACACGGCCATTGGCACGGCCGTGTAGTATAGGTTGTGCAATTAGGAGGCTCAGATGCTTGGCTTACGAAGAGTGATGCTATTGGCGGTGTTCATCGGCACGCCCGCTATGGCTCAGGACATTTCAGAAGGCGAACGATTGTTTCACCACAGATGCGCAGCCTGCCATGGCCTAGAAGCGGATGGCGCAGGGCCAATGGCACCAGTGCTGCTTCTGCAACCGACCGATTTGACGCAGTTGCAGCGTGAAAATGACAATGAGTTTCCGCTGAAAAGGGTAGTATGGCGCATCGACGGGCGCGATCCGCTGGTCAGCCACGGATCGCCAATGCCTGTATACGGTGATTTTTTCGAAGGGCGTGGCGTCAGCCTAAAAGCCAATTCCGGCCAAGCGATCATGACCAGCCAGCCTATCGTCGATCTTGTTGCTTGGCTGCAGTCGATACAGCAATAGCGCGCTGACGCATTGCTGATCCGAAAAAACGGAGGCTAAAAGTGGCTTTTAATGTTGTGTGCCTTGGATGCGGCCAAGGGAATCGAATACCCGAGGCAAAACTGGATGCCGAACCCAAATGCGCGATTTGTGGGGCGTGCTTGATCAAGGGCACACCGACCGAAGTCTCGCTCGACATTCTTGCAAAAGCTACGCGGATAGATAGCATCCCGCTTATCGTGGATTTTTGGGCAGCTTGGTGCGGCCCCTGCCGTACGATGGCACCAGAATTTGCGTCGGCGGCCAAGGCGCTGAAAGGGACAGCGCGTTTTATGAAGCTGGACACTGAGGCCCATCCGCAAGCGGGTAAACGGTACGACATTCGTGGAATTCCTCTTTTAATTGCCTTTTTTGGCGGACGCGAGATCAAGCGCCAATCTGGAGCGATACCAGCGTCAAAGATCATAGAATGGGCATCTGGAGTATCGCACGCGAAAGGTGATGTCCGATGAATTCCATCCGCTCCACCCCCTGCTCTACGGCATGGCAAATCTGCACAATCGTTTACGAAACAAATACCGACGCGATCCACCGATGAAGCAAACATTTAGAGGGAGATGAGAAATGCACGCTGATCTTGAAACCCGGCGCCGTGTATTAACTTTGATGTACCAACGTTACTCGGAAGCTGACCGATGCTGGAACTTGGCGCTGCGTGAGATGAGCACCTGGTTTCCACCGGAATATCAGCGCAATCCTGCGAGAATGGGCGATCCGGGTTCACCAATACGTCGGCTTTATGAGCAACGCATACGCGCGATGTTTCAATTGGAAGCCGCGCGAAAAAAACTTGACGTTGCGAGGCAGCGCTTGGCTGAAAAGCGTCAAAGACCGATCACGGCCCCTTTCCTTTGCCTCACTTACACCGGCGCTGCCGCGCACATAGGCTGATAGCCCGAGCCTATATCAGCGGGCACGGCAGGAGTAGGCCACGCGTTGAAATGCGCACCAGGATCAGCGCTTTCGACCCTTATCCCGACGATCATTCAAGGAGAGAAATATGACCGATACGGATCGACATAAACGACAAATAGAGGCGCGGTTGCAAGAGCTTGGCGCGCGCCTGAAACGGGTGGAAGACAGTCTGGATGAACCAGCCGATCAGGACTTGTCGGATCAGGCAATCGAGTTGGAGGATGACGAGGTTCTGGAAGGCCTTGGGCGCGCCAGCCTGCGCGAGGTCCGGCTTCTGGAGGGGGCACTCGATCGCATCGCAAAAGGGACATATGGAATATGTGATAGCTGCGGCGCGCAGATTGCCACCGCCCGTCTCGATGTCATACCACATACTGTACTGTGCCGAGATTGCTCGGGAGCGGGGCCATCGAAATCATAGCTGTTCGGAGCGGCTCTCTCGATTGACAAATGTCCAAATGCGCCTCAGGCGCAATGAGATCTTGAATGGTTGGACATGATAATTTTTCGACATCTGCATTGCCCAGAGTCTACCCCTTACACTCTTAGTTGTATTAATGCCTGTGACAGAACCACTGATATGCGACGTTCAGAGGGATCGCTTTGCAAAGGCGCCATTCTGAGCGAATGCCCATGACATAACCAAATGACAGCATGTGCATCATCAACTTGGGATCCACCGATGGGCGGCCAGTGGAACTATATAACTCGGACAGATGTGTCCGAAAGATGGACAGATCGATAACGCCATTAACAAAGCCCTTCACCGGTGCATAGGCAGCGGATGAACGGCGGTTCTGCGGCTTTCGGAGGCAGTTTCCAGCGCGGCTGCTGCGGCAGCAGGCCGAACTATCATTGGAAAATAAGGCACAACCTCGCGTGTGCAAACTTCCCTTTAAATTTGCCCCGAAATCAGTACACTATGTGTACTTTATGTGTGTGTCTTAGGCAGCGGGTGCCAGCTAGACCTTCGCCCGTGACTTCGGCGCAGGTGCTTGGGGCTGCGACGTGGCTTACGGCGAAAAGGGCGGCTGACCGCGCCCGCGCCGCGCCAAGCAAAACGGGCGACCTGTTCTGGGCCGCGCTTGTTTGCGAGTTACTAAAGGATTGCTCAGATGTGTCGTCTTGTTGCAGTTTTGGTCTTGGTGTATAGCTTGCTGAGCCCAGCTTTAGCGCAGGATGTCTTGGACACCTCGCACGCTGAAACAGGCACGGCACAGACGCTCAACGACATCATGCGCCGTCAGGCTGAGCAGAAAGTGGGCGACACATTTCGCAGTCCCGTTACTGGTAATCCCAATGCCGCCGCTCCAATAACCGCGCCGCTGGGGACACTGGGCGGGCAATCGGACGCTGACGTGTGGCGCGCTATCCGCCAAGGGACGTCAGGCCTTCCCAGCAGCAGCGAAGTCGTGGACGGCGTATTGATCAATGCCGACGGCGTCTGGTGGTCAGAGCTGCGCAGCCCGGATGGACCGTTGATCAAATATGGCGGCATCGGCATTGCAGCCATTGTTGGAGCTATTGCCCTATTTTATCTGATCCGTGGCCGAATGCGTATTGACGGTGGCCGGTCGGGCCGGATGGTCGTGCGGTTCTCACTGGCGCAGCGTGTCGTGCATTGGGTCATTGCCGCCTTGTTTCTGCTGCTCGGCCTGACTGGTCTTATCTTGTTGTTTGGCCGCCCGTTCCTCATTCCGTTGATCGGAAAGCCTGCATTCAGCATCCTTGCAACCTCGTCCATGCAGGCCCATAATCTATTCGGACCGATTTTCATCGTATCACTGACTGCCCTGTTTTTCACGTTCGTGCGTGGCAACCTTCCGTCTTTGCGTGACATCAACTGGGTCGTTCGGGCAGGTGGTTTGTTCGGCGGTCACGCCAGTTCGGGCCGATACAACGCGGGCGAAAAAGCATGGTTTTGGACGGCAACGCTGGCAGGCATTGCCTTGTCCACCTCCGGTATCATGCTGAGTTTTCCGGATGATCTGGGCACGCATTCTCTACTGCATCAGGCCGAACTGTTGCACGCAATTGCAGCGCTTGTCTTTATCGGCTTTGGAATTGGGCACATCTATTTGGGCACCATCGGAACCGAGGGCGCGATTGAAGGTATGGTCAACGGCGATGTGGACGAAAACTGGGCGCGGACACATCACGATCTTTGGCTGGCCGAAACCCAAGCCAGGAAAAGTGGGACCAACACATGAGCATGATTGAAATTTTGGAAGGTCCGCTCTGGACGGCCTCGGTCACCGTTTTTTTGGTGTTCGGAGCGTGGCGGTTGTTCGTGATCCTGACGTCAGGACGCTCACACGCGCAGGCGCGGCCCGTCGGTTCTCCTGGCGTCGGTGCCGTTCGGGCGATCTTTGGCCATTTTTTGCCCCGGCGGGCATTCCTTGGGCAGGGACGGGTCTGGTTCGTGACTATTGCAGGCTATGCCTTTCATCTTGGCCTGTTTGCGCTCCTGTTTTTCGCGGCGCCGCATGTGGCTTTTATTCGTGACCATATTCTGGGGTTCGACTGGCCGACACTGCCGCGTTGGGGCTTCATCGTCGCGGCGCAGGTCGCGTTTGCCGGATTGCTGGCGCTTTGGATACGGAGGTTCGTCGATCCGGTGGTGCGGCTGATCTCGCGGCCTGACGATCATGTCGCGGCAGGATTGACGTTCGCGGTCATGCTGACGGGATGCATGGCATTGGGCGAACAAAGCGTCACCCTGCAGGGTCTTCACCTAGGCTTTGTCGAGGCATGGCTAATCTATTTCCCGTTCAGCAGCCTGATGCACACATTCACTTGGCCGCTTTCGCGCGGCTTCACCGGCGCAATGGCCGGTCGTCGCGGAACCCGCATGTAGGAGAGCTTTAATGACTGCCGAAACCAAGCCAGTGCCCGACAAGCCCTTTGATGAACAGAGCGACATACCCGACGCGGTTCGGGTTGCAAGCGCGATGGAGGGGTTCGTGTCGGAATTCGGACCGCGCGCCTCAAGCTATATGAATGCCTGCGTGCGCTGCGGCCTGTGTGCCGAGGCCTGCCATTTCCATCTGGCCACCGGCGACGCGAAATACACGCCAATCCACAAGATCAAACCGTTTGAAAAGGCCTATAATCAGATGCACGGCCCGTTCAGCGGGATAAAACGCGCACT
>CBDTUA010000100.1:0-4887 GCA_965363735.1 uncultured Sulfitobacter sp.
CCATTATTCTGCCAGGATCGGGCCCTCGGAACGGGAAGTTCTGTGGGATTCCAGCGCCATGGCTGATGATCTTCGCTTGGGTGCTCAATCTGTTGGCAGAAGGCATTGGATAGAAGCAATAGGGCTTGTTCTTCAGGCTGAGTCCTTGAGATCCAACACCAACATTTTCAATCAATAAGTCTTGGGATGCGCAGGCGCATAGATATCGGAGGGGAGTATCAGGAAGCGGACACTCAAGATCGGAAGTCGAAAGGCCGCTTCGTCCAGCGGAGCTGCCGTTGGTGCCGACCGCAGCGAATGACCGCTTCCCGCCCGAACTGTCGATCGCACTTGGTCAAGTTGATGTCGAAACGAACGGCTAGTTTGGGACTAGCTCCGGATCATTAGAGGCCCGCTTCGTTGGCCAAATACGCAAGTTGTATCGGCCTAAGCTTGAAGGAATTTTGCATATTCTTCGAGCTGAGAGGCGACCGTGCCCCAACCGTCTTGGAAGCCCATTTCCTCATGCCGCTTCCGGGCGTCAGCAGAGCGGTGCCGCGCTGTTGCAGTATAGGTTGTGCCTCCCTCTGGATGATCCTCAAAAATTGATAATCGCGGTCATGAATGGATCAGCCGCTAGCTTCCAACCTTCGGTATATGCATCTGTAAAGACCAAGCGGCGGCGTTCGACGACCTCCAAGCAGACACCGTCGTTGCGCATCTCCTTGCCTTGCACTTTGAATATGGTGTTGAAGCGCCCGCCGGGGCGCAGGTCGATTTGGCAGTCCGAGACCTCGTGCGGCGTCGGCACGAAGAAGTGCTTGATATGTTCGGGCGTCGTCCAGCATTCCCATAACAGAGCACGCGGCGCGTCGATGTCGCGGGTGAAAGTAAGGTCGGTTGAGGGGTCGAGGTTCATGAGTTTCGCTCCTTCATGAGGTTGGTGACGTAGTCGTCAAAGCGGTTCAGCCTGTTGTTCCAGTTCCCGCGTTGTTCGCTGAGCCAGTCCTGCACTGGAGCAAAGGTATCCGGTGCCAGCTCACATACGCGCACCCGGCCTTGCTTGGTCGTGATGATCAGACCTGCCTCCTCGAGCTTTTTCAAATGCCCCAGAAATGACGGCAAGGCCATGTCGTGGGGCACGGCCAATTCGCTGACGCTCGCCTTGCCCCATGCGAGGCGGGCCAAAGTGGCGCGACGCGTCGGATCCCCAAGCGCAGCAAAGTGAAGGTCGAGACGTGGATCATACTTAGCCATATGGCTAACTAATATGGGGCGCTCGCGCGAAGCAAGAGAAAGTTAGGTATCAGCATAAGTTTTACCGGACACATTGCTTAGAGGCGTTCATCGCTTGGCATCGCTGTAGCGTAGCCGCCAGGCAGGGTGATCGTGATGCTACACCGCCCGCGAATGGCCGTTTTGGGTAGGCTCCAGACCTTTGCAGCGCGCTAGCCTAAGTTCTGCGATGCGAGACGATATGTGCATTTGCTCCGGCTGCGCCAATGTCGGCGCCAGCGTTCTGCACCCTTTGTCAACAAGCTAGCGTCGTTGAGGCTTTGTCGCTTAGGCTGTAGAATGTGAATGACGTTAGGATAGGGATGTTGGAATTTACTACCGCGATAACCTTGATCGGCGCGACGTCACTTCTTGTTGCGATACCGGGTCCAAACGTCGCCTTGATCATCGCTAACACGCTGGGGCGCGGCTTCCGGTTCGGCGCTGTAACGGTTCTGGGGACGACCGTAGGTGTGGCGTTGCAGCTCGCAGTTGTTGTTCTTGGCCTAGCTGCACTACTTGAGGTCGCGGCCTCGGTCTTCGCATGGCTGAAATGGGCGGGTGTTGCCTACCTTCTATATCTTGGCGTGTTGTCATGGCGGCAAGGTGTGGAAGACATGCAGGATAGGTCTGCCAGTCTGAAACCGCTTCGAAGGCTTTTCTGGCAAGGGCTTCTTCTGGCCACGATTAATCCCAAGACCCTGATCTTCAATGCAGCGTTTCTTCCGCAATTTATGAACGAGGATGCTGGTTCATTCGCACTGTTACCTGTCGCGGTGATTTACCTTGGGGTAATATTTCTGGGCGATTTAGTTTGGGCAGCTTCCGCGCAATGGGCGCGACCGATGGTCATGAAACTCGGTTGGCTGCGCCACCGGCTTACGGGATGCCTGTTTTTCGGATCCGGGATCGGCCTTGTTTTTGCCCGTACTGATCGCTGAGGATGCGCCGCGACAATCATTTTCTGGTTATGAGTCCTGAGCCTAGCATGCTTTGCGGCGTCCGGCAGATATGCTATTCAGTTAATTGGTCAAAGGGCGCGTTCAACGTCCAGCGAAAGCCTTTCTCCGAGTAATCGCAGCTAGTCCGCCCTGATGTGATGCCTTCAAGGATAGGCCCCGTTACTTGAGAACCAAAGCCCTTCCGCGTCGGCGCGGTGACCGGCGGTCCATCGGATTCCACCCAAGAAATCTCGATATTTGGGGATATTTCATCAGTGATCACCCAAGACAATTTAACCGCACCAGAAGCCTGCGATAATGCCCCGTATTTGGCTGCATTGGTGACCAACTCAAATAGCGCCATGCCGACAGCCCGAGACACCTCTTGGTTGAGCTTTACAACAGGGCCGCTGATCGTGACCTGCGGATCAGTCGGGTCGATCAGATGCGCAAATTGCGCACGCGCAAGCAATTCCAGATCAGCACTCTCTCCTTGGCCGGTGATCAGGATGTCTTGGTTCGACATTAAACTGGCCAAGCGTTTGGTAAACACTGATAAGAAATCCGCACCTTCGTGAAGACGCTCCGTATGTCGCGCTATTACCTGAATTACAGATAACATATTCTTTGACCTGTGATTGATTTCGTGCAGCAAGGTCTGGATTTGGGCATCGGAAGCCTTTCGCGCGCTGATGTCGCTATAAACGACGACGAAGCCTGAATATTCCTGCGTCTTATCATTGATGGCAGCGATGCTTCTTTCGACCTGAAGCCGACTGCCATTTTTGTGCAGGCGCTCAGCATCGCTTCTCACGGTTTCACCCGTTGCGACACGACGCAAATCGTCAACAACCATCTCTGAATCTTCTGGGGGGATCACAAGCCGATCGAACCTCTCGCCAATCGCTTCAGCTTTGGTATATCCGAACAGTTTTTCTGCGGCGGGATTCCATGCGTGGATAAGCAACTTCGAATTTACGGAGACGATCGCGTGAGGTGAAGAACGGACCAAGCTTTTGAATTCGTCACTTTCGCGCCGCTTCGTCACAAGTTCGCGTTCGAAGGATTGGCGTTGCCCGTTTTGAAAGAGGCAGAAATGGGCGTTGATCATGTGCCCACCGGACAGCGTTGCGCTGCCGTTTAGAAACACGCCGCAATACGTGCCATCAGGGCGCTCGAACTCTATGGAAACCTCTGAGAAATGCCCATTCATGATCAACAGAGGGCGGAGGTGGGTTTCGAAGTAAATCCGACTTGCCCTCGATAAAAGATCAACGAAACGAAGGTCTTTGCACGACGCGGCCTCATCCAATCCCAACCATCGTCTTAGTGTGGCGTTGGTTTGCTGGATCAGGCCAGAGCCATCCATAACTACAAGCCCGCAAGGCCATAGGTCCGGGTCGACTCGATGTTCAGTGCCAGCGGTCACGCGGCGACCTGCGGGCCAACAAACTCCA
This sequence comes from uncultured Sulfitobacter sp., assembly GCA_965363735.1. Taxonomy (GTDB): domain Bacteria; phylum Pseudomonadota; class Alphaproteobacteria; order Rhodobacterales; family Rhodobacteraceae; genus Sulfitobacter. The sequence continues at coordinate 3,653 of CBDTUA010000100.1, forward strand.
TCAGCGCCTCTGTCGTTGCCTCAGAGTAGCTAATGTGCGGGCAGTGCCCCGTCGCTTCCAGCACCACAAGGTTGGCGTTCAGCATGTTGTCCATCAGCCATGTCCACACAGTGGGCGGCACCAAAACGTCGTCACGGCATTGCAACACCAACGTAGGCTGCGTGATCGCCTTCACGTCGTCGCGGTGATCGCACAAGAATGTAACTCTTGCGAAATGCTTGGCAATGTCCGGGTCGGTTTGGCAGAAGCTTTCGATCAACTCTTCGCCAAGCTCCGGACGATCTGACACTCCCATGATTTGAGGGGCCATATCGTGAGCCCAACCCAGATAATTCACGTCAAGGATATCCAGTAGACTATGAAGATCGCGTTGCTCAAAGCCGCCTACATAGTCACCATCGTTTGCATAACTGGGCGACGGACAGATCATAACAAGCCGCCCGATTAGGTCAGGACGGCGCTTGGCGGCCAGGGCGATGGTCATGGCGCTGACCGAATGGCCGACCGCAATCACGTCACTCAATTGGAGTTCTTCTAGGATTGCGATAAGGTCATCCACATGACCGTCCAAGGAGGCATAGCGGACAGGGTCATAACGTTCCGTCGCAGATTTACCGTAGCCCATCAGGTCATAGGTGATGACTCGGAAATCTTTCTCAAAGGCAGGGGCTACTTTACGCCACATGCCGCTATCACACCCGTAGCCATGTAAAAAAACAATAGCTGTATCGCCTGACCCAACGACATTGACTGCGCAATATTCGACTGTAGACATCGTGACCCCCATGCAGCTCGAAAAATTCTTATCCTTCATACGCATGTAGTAGACGAAGGGAAATACTAGGACGGTTCCGTATTGAAAATGCTGGAATTAGGATCAGGGCCCGCTTTGATGCTCCGCAACGCCGCATCGACTTTTGGCACTAGCAATTTCGAGCCCTGCCGGTGCTGACACAGTGATCGAACTGCTTAGTAGATAAGCTAACCAGCCTAACGTCGAGGCACGTCTTTGAGTGGATCTGTTATTCTGAGCGGCAATCAGGTTGCGGACATCATTTAAAGATGGGCTGGTTGCGCGAAAGCGCCGGATCAGTCCGTCGCGAAATCTCTGGCCTGCTCGCGAAGGGCAAATTTCTGGATTTTCCCGGTCGAGATTCTTGGTATCGCCGTGAAGAAGAACTGACCCGGAACCTTGTAGGGCGCGAGGTGATCGCGGCACCACCGTCGAAGCATAT
>CBDTUA010000101.1:0-4732 GCA_965363735.1 uncultured Sulfitobacter sp.
TTCCACCAATACCGCACAGTTTCGTGGCTGATGTCGATCCCGCGCTCGTGCAGCAGATCCTCGACATTGCGGTGCGAAAGTGGAAATCGAACGTACATCATGACCGCCAGGCGGATGATCTCGGGGCTCGTCTTGAAGTAGCGAAAGGGCGAACGCTTTGTCATCCACAGAAGCTAAGTGCTCGCCCTGACCGCCTCAACAAGTTTTCTTCTGACATTGCCTGCCCATGATAGGCATGCATTACATCAATGATGTCCTCGTGGGCATGGCCGTGATCAGATGTCTCAGCGCTATGCTCGGGAACGATCTTGGCCAGTTCAATGATATCATGAGAGACCATACGGGAAATGGACGACAAGATCATGCCCATCACCAAAGCGATGGTCAGCACAGCTTTCAATATCTCTTTCGCTATCCGTACCATTCAGCTCATTTCCGCAAGCTTTGGCCCACTTGCCTCATCCCCCCGGGGAGGTTAGAGCTTTCTTATGGTACATCAAAGCACACACGCAACCCATCCGGCAATAATCAAGCGGCTGAAACGTGCCAATGGACATCTGTTAAGCGTCATTAACATGATTGAAGATGCGCAGCCGTGCACCGACATCGCACAGCAACTTCATGCCGTTGAGAAGGCGATCCAGCAAGCCAAGCGCACATTGATCCAAGACCATATAGATCAATGCCTCGATACCGCGCAGACTGGCTCCAGCGGTTCTCCTATCGCGGCAGAGTTCAAAGCGATTATTAAATACCTTTGAGGGATCATTATGCTTTCCGTTCTCGCTGACCGCACCTACCGTCACCTGTTCCTGGCGCAAATCGTGGCGCTGCTCGGCACCGGCCTGGCCACTATTGCACTGGGGCTTTTGGCATATGATCTATCAGGTGAACGGGCCGGTCTGGTTTTGGGAACCATCTTCACGATCAAGATGGTGGCCTATGTCGGCATAGCCCCAATCGCCGGAGCCTTTGCCAATCGCTGGCCACGCCGGACCATGCTGGTCAGCCTTGATCTAATCCGGGCCGCAGTGGCGCTTTGCTTGCCATTCGTGACCGATGTCTCGCAGGCCTACATCCTGATTTTTGTGCTGCAATCCGCTTCTGCCGCCTTCACACCGACGTTTCAGGCGACAATCCCCGACATCTTGCCAGAAGAAGACCGTTACACCCGTGCCTTGTCACTTTCCCGGCTGGCGTATGACCTTGAAAATATCATCAGCCCGATGCTGGCCGCGATCCTGCTGACCTTCCTCAGCTATCATATGTTGTTTGTCGGCACTGTGATCGGTTTTGTCGGATCAGCATTGCTGGTCGTGTCTGTATTGCTGCCCAGTCCGCAACCGTCTGCCCCACGCGGCATCTATGACCGCACCACACGAGGGTTGCGGATTTACCTCGCCACGCCGCGCTTGCGGGGGCTTTTGTCCCTCAACCTCGCCGCAGCGGCGGCGGGTGCGATGGTGTTGGTGAACACTGTGGTTCTAGTCCGCTCCGATCTGGGCCTTGGCGACACTCAAGTAGCAATAGCCCTTGGTGCCTTCGGCGGAGGATCGATGTTGGCGGCCCTGCTGCTGCCTCGACTTTTAGATGACCGGCCAGATCGCCCGGTGATGATCGGCGGGGCGGGACTGTTGGTAACAGCTCTTTTGTGCCTGTCCGCAACCTCTTTAATCTACGATACGCAATGGCTCCCGCTTCTCGCCGGCTGGCTGATTATCGGGATCGGTTATTCTGTCGTGCTGACCCCTTCAGGACGACTGCTAAAGCGGTCCGCACATGCCGAGGATAGACCTGCCGTTTATGCTGCACAATTCGCCTTGTCGCACGCCTGCTGGCTGGTGACATACCCTCTTGCAGGTTGGCTGATCACCGTGGTCGGTCCAACAACGGCTTTTGCCGTTCTTGCCTTGCTGGCAGCTGCCGGGATGATCTGCGGTGTCGTCCTTTGGACGCCGGACGATAGCGGGGCTTTTGAACACACACACGAAGACCTGCCAGAAGATCACCCTCATATTAAAGAAGGCCGAACCCATAGCCATCCGATAGTCATCGACGATTATCATCAACACTGGCCGCGCTTGAGCCGCTTTTAGGTTCACAGTATGCGGAACGCTTGGTGGGCGCTTATCTCCTCCGCTAATGCTGCCGTTGGAGCAAAATCAGCGGATTGGCGCTTTGTCCGCAGACCTACGTTTCATCCAACAAAATGCTGCACGATCCACGAACGGCTGCTCTGACGGGCTGCACCGCAGCATTGTGTCAGCGCGTAAATGGCCGCTCAGGGCCGTGAGCAGAATTAGGAAGTCAAAGTTGGCGGTGTTAAGGGGCACTCAATTAGGTTAGCCGCATGCTCACGAAGGGTCGCGCCTGCGCCCGTGAATTAGAAAGCCCATACATATGTCTGAACCTTGTCTGAAACTGGTACTGGTGACGCCTGAAATCCCGTACAATACCGGTGCGATCGGGCGGACTTGTGTGGCACTCAATTTGGAGCTGATCCTTATCAAACCTTACGGGTTTTCCCTCGACGAAAAGGCGGTACGACGGGCCGGAACGGATTATTGGAAACACGTTCACCTCACTGAATTTGACAGCTGGCAGAGCTTTGTAGATGATCGACAGCCACCGCGCGACAGCCTGTACTTCTTCGAAGAACACGGCGCGCAGAGCGTTTACGATCCAGACTATCAAGACAATGCTTATCTGGTTTTCGGGTGTGAATCCGCAGGTTTGCCTGATGCAATTTTAGATGGCTTGGACGATCGCGTTTTTCATTTGCCCATGCGAAACCCACTTGTCCGGTCTCTCAACTTGGCAAACGTTGCCACAGCGGTGGTTTATCAAGCCATGCGTAATCAACTCGGCGCTTGAAAGCTGCACCGCTGCGCTCGACACGAAGGGCGAGCCGACCTTCGCCGTGATCCTCACCGAAGCCTGTTGTGCGGACAAAGTGAGCTGTCGCTGCGGCTGCGTGAATGATCACTTCAGATGGTGGCGACCAAACTATATTGAGTCCTGCCAGTTGCGGCGGTTGCTAAGGAACTGGTGCCATCGGCCTCTGACATTGAGTTTTCCGTTTGTTTCCTGTATGGCTAAATAGACCGAGCAAGAGGACCCGCATGATGGCTGGGTTTGAAGCGTGCGCTGGAACATGATGTCCAAGCTGCCCGCAAGTTCCAAATAGACCGATCCGAACAGGGTGGTCAAAACTCACGTCATTCAGACAATTGCTGCCGATTGCTTTTCAATCGCAGTGAAGAAGGAGCACCATGACCAATTATGCACAAGCAAGAATATCAAACCCCTCGCGCTACTTTGAAACACCGGATCATGTTTTGAGCGACGTCAAGCTCGGCCACGCTGACAAGGTGAAAATATTAAAGTCGATGGCTGTCGATGCGGATCAAAAGCTGGAGGCGACGTCTGAGGGAATGGCTGTATCAAATCCATCATACAACGCCAAGGAACTCCAGTCTGCTTTGGTCCATCTCGAAAACGTAAAAGATGTTGAGGGCGTAGAGACCACAAATGTCCAAACTGCTCGCTTCCAACGCATCATGGTCGTCACAACCGTCGATCAGCAACTTAACTGCGAAATTGCTGGCGTCGCCTTTGACATGGCAGAGAACATGGGCGGCAAGGTCTGCTTGCTCAACGTTGTCCCGTCAGCGTTCGAGGGGGCAGGACTGGCAGCGGCAGGACCAATGGTCACTGCGGTTCCTCTCGTCGCGACTGAAGATGCTCAAATCATCGAAGACCGCCGAGATCAACTTGAGGAACTAAAGACCGTGTGCGGGTCAAGTGTCGAAACCGAGATCGAGGTGCGCAGTGGCCAGATCGAGGAGGTCATCCTCGCACATGCCGATGAATGTGACGCTGATCTCATCATCGTCGGTTCCCCAAACCGATCCTGGCTTGAGGCGCTGCTTGACCCGTCAGTCGACCGCCAGCTTACAAAATCGGCCCTGTGTCCTGTATTGGTCGTACCGGAACCGGCATAACCCGTTCTCATCTGGCGAAAATTAAGCAACGAATATGTTTAGGAGGCTATTGATGGCCAATCTGGCTAAGAGGACTGTTTTTACATCCACCAGCTCCTAAAAGGAAACGCCGCTGGATAAGACCACACGCGTTGTGAGGCGCACAATCGATCACGAAGCAGAAGATCAAGGAGTTGGAGCGTGAGAACCGTAAACTTCTCACCGCCAACGGTATACTGAAGCGCGTGCGACTGGAAAATGATGCGCACAGCCCGGTGGGCGCGGGCGCTATCAAATTCCCCAAGGGAACACTTTGAGTTAGCTTGTTCCGTCCCGTTCCCATTTTTTGCGCGCCAACTTACGAGCGCGGCGGATTGCTTCGGCTTTTTGCCGCGCTTTCTTCTCGGAAGGTTTCTCAAAATGTTGCTTAAGCTTCATTTCTCGGAATACGCCTTCACCCTGAAGCTTTTTCTTCAGAACCCGAAGAGCTTGATCAACATTGTTGTCACGGACACTAACTTGCATGAAGTTCTCACCATACTACTTGGAAGATTTCTCAATGAATTACAGGACCGTGTCGTTAGCAAGGTAAATTTGTTTCGGCTAAGATTTCTAAGGGTCAGTGTCACCAAAGGGAACCGCCTACGGGAAGGGCGGAAAGTGTGAATTCGCCGCAGATGCGCGACAAGTTTGGGTCAACGGCGACAGCCGACATTCAAATGGTAACGGATTCAAATTCTTTCTGCGGT
>CBDTUA010000102.1:0-4721 GCA_965363735.1 uncultured Sulfitobacter sp.
TATTAATTGCATAAATCACACTATCTCCGGTGGTCCGGTCTTACTTTCGCCTCTTTTCCCCGTAAGGTTGTGCGTGAGCACGGTCTTAGGGCGCGCTGCACCATCTGGCAGAAGCGAGAGAAAAATGAAAATTTTGGCAGTCGATGATGATCCGGTTATTCTTGAGCTTCTTACTCATTTTGTTGCCGTGTCGGGCACTCACAAAATAGTCACCGCTTCATCTGGAAACGAGGCGCTGGAAATCATAGAGCGTGTCGGATTGCGCCAATTCGACTGCTTTCTTTTCGATATTCAGATGCCCGGTATGGACGGGATTGAGCTGATCCGAGCAGTGCGTGAACTGCCTCGCTGCGCCGAAACGCCTATTCTTATGCTGACGGCGATGTCTGAAAAGCGTTACGTTGACGCGGCATTTGCCGCTGGCGCGATCGACTATGTGACCAAACCCTTCGAGATGCACGAGCTAAAAGGGCGCTTGGCCTTGGTCGACAGGTTGGTCGAGGCGCGTAAAAGTCGAACAAGCAAAATTTTGGGTGTCAAACCCGCCAATCGCAAAGGCGACGCAACAGTACCTCCGAGCAATGTGATGCTGCACGAACCTATCTCGATTCTCGAAGTAGAGAATGTGATTGAGTATCTGGCTATGGAGAATTATGTCGCGCAGCTATCGCGCAGTTCGCTGTTTGGATCGATGACGTTCGCATTCTCAATCCGCCAGATCGAAGAATTCCACGCAAGGATGAGCTCGTTTGAGTTCTATAGCCTGATATCCGATGTGGCCGAGGTGATTTCTGACACTCTGCACGGACACCAGTTTTTGATGTCCTACGCCGGTAATGGCACTTTTGTCTGCGTAACCGAGAGTGGCTGGCGGCCAGACATGACGCAATTGATGGACGCGGTGAACCTGTCGCTTTCGCGCACCGAGCTTTATGATAACGCGGGCACGCGTGTGCAGGCGCGGGTCAGTACGGGTGATGCCATTCGCCTTATCTGGCAGAGTAAGGCGACAATCATGGAGTCCATCGCCAAGGCCCATTCCAGCGCCGAGGCAGCCAGCGTGGCGCATGAGACGGCACGAAATGATTTATGGTTCACCGAAAACCGGGCTTGAAGGCGGCTGCCATCAGAATTGCCGGGCGCTTCGGGCTCTTCGGATTGCCGCGTTTTGAGTTCGGATTGTCGTAAGACGTGAAAAGTTGATCTACGCACAGCTAGCTTGCCGCTCCAACTGTAGCATAGCAATTGTCCTGTGCTGACTTAACCGGCTTCCAAATCTTACTTTGAAAAAACGCAGGGTCGTACCGTTAGCATTGTGACGAAACTCGTGCATGTTCGCGAGCGTAGGCGGCGTTACCTTAGGATGCCCGCGCCAAGCAACGTTTTACGGATGTCACTATGGTGCCCAGTTCTGATCTGCTTTTGATCAGATCGATCAGCAGTCTGGGGTCTCTTGCCTGATCCTCGTCTGCTGACAGGCCGATGAGCCTTGCGTCCGGATGCCGGGTCGCCAGATTGTCCAGAAAGATGCGCACATCATCGCCGGGCAATGCGCAATCCAGGATCACCGCATCGAGAAATGTGCTTGCCGAAATCCGTACCGCGTCAGGCAGCGTAACCGCATGAATGACATTGGCCACGGGCGCCAGCGCCGATGCGATCACCTCCGCAAAATCCTTGTCTTCTTCGAAGTGAAGCACTGTCATCTTCTCGCCGTTGGGGTCGGCCAATTGAACAACACTCGCGTCGCTGAGCTGCTCGTCTGGTTGCTCAAGCTCTTTGGAAATTGGGCAGGTAAACCAGAAGACGGTGACACCGTCGCAGACGCTTTCGAACCCTATCTCGCCATCATGGCGCTTCACGATCTTTCTGGTGATGTTCAGGCCCAGACCCGTGCCGCCTATAGCGCGCGTGTCGGTGCTGTCGGCTTGGGAAAACGCTTGGAATATCTTCGGTTGAAAACTCTCAGGCACTCCGGGGCCAAAGTTTTGGACATATACGATCGCAAAATCATCTATCCGCTCGGCCTTGATCAAAACCTCGGTATTTTTGGATGAGTATTTGCAGGCGTTAGAAATAAGGTTAGCCAGCACTTGTTTTATCCGGCTCGCATCGACACGCACAAAGAGCGGGTCGTGCGGCAGGTCCAACGCCAATCGATTGTTATGGGTCAGTGCAAAGGGCGACATTTCTTCGATAGCGGCGCTGATGATCGGCGCAAGATCGTGAGTTTCGAAGTTAAATGAGACCTCCCCCGAGGAAATTTTCTCAAGGTCGAGAATATCGTTAACGATACTCGATAGCCGGTCAGCGTTCGAGCGCGCTATTTCGACCAAACGGGCGGTCATTTTAGGAAGGGGCTGCTCCGAGGAGCCCTTCAGCAAATCCAACGCCCCCTTTATCGATGTCAGGGGCGTGCGCAGTTCGTGGCTGACCGTCGCGACAAACTCATTCTTGATCTGATCCAGCCGCTTTTGATCTGTGATGTCGTTAATCTGAACGATGTAAAAATTCTCGTCGGTATTGCGATCATAGGTCCACGAAATGTTGAACAGACCCCAGCGGATTTCACCATTGGCACGCATTATGCGGTGCTGGGCAGAATAAGTTTGCTTGTTTGGAGCGAGGGTCATGGCTGAGACGCCAATGTAGATTTCCTTGATATCTTCACGCGGCATCATATCCGCCAATCTGGCCTCTTTCGTAATCCGCTCTTCGCTGATGCCGCAAAGCTTGCAGAAGGCGTCGTTGACGGTCACGAACCGCCCCTTGCTGTCCATCAGTGCCATACCCACCGGGGCCGCTGCCACAACTTGCCGGAACCTCTGTTCGCTCACCTCAAGCGCGTTGCGTGCCTGCAAAAGCTCGGTCACGTCCCACTCGGTGCCGATCATCCGTTTTGCTGTGCCGTCGTCCGCTCGCTCGACGATGGACGAGTCCGAACGGATCCACCGCCACTCGTCCTCACCAAATTTCACGCGAAACTCGGAAACAGCCCTCTCACTGAGGCCTTCATTGCAGTCCTTTTCGGTAAGCATCAACGTAGGCAGATCATCTGGGTGAACCCGCGAGTAGAACATTGTTTGCGGGTCGATATCTACGACATCGTCGCCATACCCCATATTGCGAAGCCATGTGCCTGAAACTTCCATTTCTCCGGTGACGAGGTCGAGATCGAAAACACCGATCTGTCCGGCCTCTAAGGCCATATCATATAGGGTTTTTGTCCGCGTTAGATCTGCCTGGGCCTTGATCTGCGCTGTGACATCCCGAACGATCGCAGTGGTTCGCCCCTGCCCGTCTGCATTCGTCCATTCATTTCTCTGGAGGTCCAGAAATAACGCGGGGCCGGTCTGGGCAGAGCCTTGAGCATTGTAGTCCCGCTGCCCCTCCAAGGTTTTGACTTCCTTGATTAGAGCAGAAAATTTCAAGCCGGAAAGGCTGGATTCACTATACCGCAGCATGATTTGCGCCGCGCGATTGGCAAACAGAACGACATCATCGGCATCAAGCACAAAGACTGCAGTTACGTCATTTTCGACGATTGACTGATTTTCTCGATCTCGCGACTCGACCTGACGCGTACGAAGAGCTGCAACTTCGCGCATCGCTTGGCTACGTCGATTGATGGCTCGAAACAGAAAAAGCAGCAGCGCTGTTAACAGAATCCCGACAAACAGAATGACAGTTGGCTGATGGCTTTCAAAGGCACGATCGAAACGCATAGTGCTGTGAAAGACTACGGTCCATGGGCGTCCAAACTGTTCAACAGTGTATGTGGCCGAATGGGCGCCTTCAGTTTCACCTTCGAGATGGTTTTCAAAAATCGTCTTCTCGGGGAGGGCGCGCGATCCATCGAACAGATGGAATGAATAACTGTCGCCTGAACTGGGTGCGAGATCGGACAGCAGGTTCTTTGCTATGAACGGGGCATAAACCCAACCAACGAACTCGCCTTTTCCATTCGGTTCGCCCAAAGATCTAACTGCTTTTGCGAAGTGCGGAACAAGCAGTAGGAATCCCGCCTCTTCCTTTTCGTGCTGCACAAGCTGAATAGGCGGAGTCAGTTGGATTTTCCCTGTATCACGGGCCAACTCCAGAACCGCCCTCCGCACGGGCTCAAACGTCACATCAAGGCCAAGCGCGCTCAGGTTTTGATGGACAGGATAGACGTACTTCACCAGATAATGCGTCTTAGCATCGGTAAGCTGCTTTATCGCGTAATCTGGCTGACCATCCTGCCGGGTCCGTCGTAGGAAATTGTCAAGATCGGCGTCCGGAACAGATTGAACAAAGCCGATCCCGCTGACGCCCGGCAATAGTTCCTCAATCTCAAGATGGCTGACATAATCCGCGAAAGCCGAGTGTGACACTGTATCCGTCACGCGAAAGAACGCAGCGGTGCCTTGGAGTGCCTGCAGGTAGGTCTGCATACGTGTTTGGAGAACCTGAACGCCATCCTCGCTAAGACGTCGAAACTCGCCATCTGCGGCCTGATCCTTGGACGCAACGCTTACGGAGAACAGTATCGCTGTGACAAGCATGCATAAGCACGTGAAGGCCACTTCAGCCCAGCCCGACAACCTCATGAGACCATTATTCTTCCATACTTAGGATGTTCATTTCCGGGAAACTTTATCTACCTTAGGTTGCTTTTCTGCCAAGGTCCATTCGACTATACCCAAATATCGTCCATCATTGGGGTTTTTGGACCCAAAATC
>CBDTUA010000103.1:0-4712 GCA_965363735.1 uncultured Sulfitobacter sp.
GGCCAGAGGTGAGCATCGATATCCCGGTGGGGGCGATGCGGGCTTATGAATTCACGGCAGACCACTTGGGCGATTGGGCGATCCACTGCCACAAGTCGCACCATACGATGAACGCGATGGGCCACGATGTACCAACGTTTATCGGTGTCAACAAAACCCAATTGACGCAAAAGATACGCCAATTCCAACCGGAGTATATGCCGATGGGCACCGCGGGCATGGGCGATATGGGCAAAATGACGATGGAGCTGCCAGAAAACACCATCCCCATGATGAACGGCTGGGGCAAGCATGGCCCGATCGAAATGGGCGGCATGTTCTCGGTCGTCAAAGTCCGCGAAGGGATCGAAGCAGACGATTACTCCGATCCCGGCTGGTACGACAACCCTCCGGGCGAGCAGGCATACGAATGGACGGGCGAATTGCCAGAGTTTGCAACCAACACCAGCCCGAAAACCATCCTAACCCCTAAACCAACCCAGAAGGGCTAAGGCAGCCCTTTGGTCACACAAATCACCCAAACTTACAGGAACAAACAATGAAAAATCTACTTTTGACAACCGCAATTGCGTTCACTCTTTCTGCACCGGCATTTGCCGCTGGCAGCCACAGTGGTGGCCATGATGAAGCCAAGGTCGACAACCATGCTGCAGATCATGCTGCTATGATGATGGTTGGCAAGCCCGGCACGGCGGAAGATGTTGACCGCACTCTGGACGTTATGATGCGCGAAACCGATGACGGTGAGATGATCTTTGAGCCCGCCAGCTTTGACATCAAACCCGGCGAAACCATCCGCTTCAAGGTCAAGAATGCCGGTGAACTGGAGCATGAGTTCGTTCTGGATACGATGGAACAAAACGTCGTGCACAAGGCCATGATGGCAAAAATGGATATGGAGCACGACGATCCAAATTCCATCCGTCTCGATGCTGGCGGTGAGGGTGAGGTCATCTGGACCTTCGCGAACGAAGGCACCTTTGAGTTCGCATGCCTGATCCCCGGTCACTACGAATCCGGCATGCACGGCCCGATCACCGTCTCGATGGAAATGGCACCAGCCGACATGCAGATGGCTCAAGCAGACGTAGAATACACCAAAGGCACCATAAAGAAGATTGATGCAAAAGGTGGCAAGGTCACAATCAACCACGGCCCTCTGCTGAACCTTGATATGCCGGCAATGACGATGGTGTTCCGCGCCGACGAAGAGTTGATCGCCAAAATGTCGGCAGGTCAGGATATCGAGTTCGTCGCCGAGCCAGTCAAAGGCAAGCTGACGGTCACGCAGCTTAAGTAAACGGCAAAGGGGGGGGCGGTGCGTGTCACCGCCTCCTTTATTTCCATTGGTTTTTCAAAGGGCGGGACCGGCAACGCCGTCCTGTTCCTTGATGCATCTCTAATCGGAGCGAAAATGAAATCTTTGATACTGACTTTGACGCTCTTCTTAACTTTCAGCCTAAACGCTTGGCCTGCAGAGGCCAGCACCGGCCTTGGAGATAAGCCACACACGCGGCCCTATGACCATCCGGGGCATATTGCAATTGGTACGCCTAGTTCAGCTGCTGAGGTCAGCCGCACGATTGAAGTCAACATCAAGGAAACCGAAAGCGGCTATATGCTGTTTGAGCCTGATGCCATTCATATTGAAAAAGGCACTGTTGTGCGCTTTGTGATCAATAATTCCGGCTCTCTGGACCACGAGTTTTTCCTGGGGTCGTTTGATGAGATCGGTAAGCACCAGCAATGGATGCGCCAGCACCCAGATATGGCGCATGATGATCCAAATGCAGTCGCAATTCCGAGTAGAAAGACCGCAGTATTAGATTGGAATTTTTCAGAAATGCTCAACTTGGAATTCGTTTGTCTGGTCCCGGGTCACCGCGAAGCAGGCATGTGGGGTGTCATCATCGTACATGATCACCTTTCGCCAAAATCAAAGGGCTGAGGGGCTGCTAAGTGTCTCTTTCAGATCAATATCATATTTTTGTGCACGATGTCTCCTCGGCATTTGGTTACGACTACAATGACGCTACCCCAGACTGGGTGCATCCCTTCATCCACCTGATCTTGGTGCTGGCACCGGCATTGTTGACCGGAGTCCTCGCGTATCTCATAGCTCAGGGTTTTACTAGGTTTTGGTTCCGTGAAAAGTCAGTAAAGCCCCGACTGGAAAGTATTCGTGGCCTAGATCCTGGCCTTTTTAGCTCTGTCTTGCGCCACTCTAAAAAACAACAGGCCCTGATGATCGTCATGAGTCTGATTGCCATGCCGATCCTCTATGCGACATTGGAACTGCCAAAGCAGATTGTGAACAATGCGCTGAACTCTGACCGATTTCCTGTCGCATTTTTGGGGTATGAATTTGATCAGGTGGCTTTCCTGTTGATACTCTGTGGTCTGTATCTGGTTGCCATCATCTTTAGCGGGCTAAACAAGTATGCGCTGAACGTGTTCAAAGGCTACGTTGCAGAACGGTTTTTGCGTCGTTTTCGGCTGCTGGTCTACCGGCAATGGCGCAGAGATCCTGAAGCAAGAGATCAAAGTGAAATTGTGCCGATCCTTGCTCAGGAGGTTGAACCTGTTGGAGGTTTTGCGGCCGATGTCCTCACGTTACCGGTCCTGCAAGGCGGAACGCTCGCAACCATTTTATTGTTCATGTTTATGCAGGATCCGGTGTTAGGTGCCGCTGCGTTGACTGTCTTGCCCATTCAGCTCGTCTTGCTTCCAAAGCTTCAGCGCCGGGTAAACGTGCTGTCGCGGACGAGGATTGCGGAGGTTCGGCAGTTGGGCAGGCACCTGAGCGACCAGCTTAGGGCGGAAGCTCAAGGGGCATCTCCAATTGCACCGACAAGCGCGAGTTTTCGTGAGTTGGAGCAGGTGAGACGGCGAATTTTTCAATTGAAGTTCTTTATCAAGGCACTGAACAACTTTCTGACAGCGCTGACGCCTTTCTTGTTCTACTCGCTGGGAGGGTACTTCGTCATAGATGGGCGGATCAGCTTAGGGGCGCTCGTTGCCGTGCTTGCAGCACACAAAGACTTTTCAGCGCCCCTGAAAGAGCTGTTTCGTTATTATCAGACCCTTGAGGACACCCGGATCAGGTATCAGGAAATCACGACGTTCTTCACAAAGGCGAGGCCGCAACGGCAGCCAACGCTGATCACCAAAGTCTCGCTGGCGGTAGCGAACGGATGAATTAGAAATGGCGTGATTGCGCAATCCGAAGTCGCGATCAAAAGGATGGTCGCAAACATCACATACTTGAGCAGAAATGGAAAAAGACTAATGAAATGGGGTTCGATTTTTTTTGCGCTGGTCGCGGCGCTGGCGGGCGTCTGGTACGTAAATCAACCTTCTGGAAGGGACAGACAGGCCAGTGTGGAAAATGCTACAGCGCTAACTGCTGATGCGATTGTTGCGGTAGCTATACCCGCCACTTTCTCTGAAGAAGAGCAGATCGGAAAACGAGCGTATGAAGCTGTTTGCGCAAAATGCCATGGTACCAACGCGCAGGGCAAGCAAGGGATAGCGCCACCCCTTGTTCACAAGATCTACGAACCTGGTCATCACGGCGATATGGCGTTTGTTCTGGCCGCACAAAACGGAGTTCGCGCGCATCACTGGAAGTTTGGCAATATGCCAGCTGTCGAAGGTGTCACGAAGGCTGATGTTCTGGGCATCGTGGCATATGTGCGCGCGTTACAAAGAGAAAACGGGATCAACTGATACTATGAATGAGCATTGTCGTACTGAATCCAGAACATTGAGGTGGGAACAGACACTGCGGTTTGTGTGTTCCGCTAGTTGAGTTGTTGGGCCTGATATCCAGGCCTTCAGCAGTACGACCGGGAACAGGGTCCAGATCATGCCGATCACTGCGATGATCTCAAGCGCCTGACTTGTCCACCGTTCAATCTCGCCGTGCATGCCGAACCGGGCGCTGTGCAGAATCGGCAGAAAAGCCGCCTGTACGGCGATGCCCAGAACCCATGCCACCATGACGGGCGTGTTACTCCAGCCTTGCTCACAGGCGATATCCTGCATGCCATAGACCGAACTAAACAAGGCGAGCCACACCACCATAGGCCCGAAAAGGCGCAGCACATCGATCTTGATATGAACGCCGGCGCATAGGCGGCGACCAGCGCAACCAGTGTAACTACAGTGGCATAGTCGATCCACAGCCCCACAATCCGGACCTCGCCCTGCCGTCAGGCAGACAGGAATCCCGCCGCCGATCTGGCGATGGCATATCCCGACATCAGGGCCGCGAGGGCGGCGTGGAACAGCGCAAAAAAGCCGATGATCCACAGTGTGGCATCATGGGCGTGGCGGGGGCATTGCCAAGTTGATCACGGCTTTCCGTCGGGATAGGAGATCATCATGAGAACTTTGCCAAGAATGCCGCGCCTGAAGGACTTTCGTTTTCCCCGCGAGATCATCTGCTACGCCGTCTGGGCTTACCATCGGTTTGCATTCAGGACGGCCGATGTCGAGGATCTGCTTGCCGAACGCGGCGTGGTCGTCAGCTGGGAGACCATTCGGCTATGGGAGAACCGGTTTGGGCCCCATTTTGCCAACTGAATCCGAAGGGATCGGTCGGCACCTGCAGACAAGTGGCATCTCGACGAGGTGGTGCTGCCGATCAACGGTCTGAAATACTGGCTTTGGCGGGCGGTCGACGCAGACGGAGCTGTGCTCGACATTCT
>CBDTUA010000104.1:0-4598 GCA_965363735.1 uncultured Sulfitobacter sp.
CATCACGGCCAGGCGTGTGATCTCAGGGCTCGTCTTGAAGTTGCGAAAGGGGCTGCGTTTTGTCATCCCGCGACGCTAAGTAGTCGCCCTGCCCGCCTCAACAAGTTTTGCTCTGACAGTGCCACAAGCAGACATCCCGATGCAGACAAGACGGACTGATGCTCCTAAGGTGAGGCCCTAATTCGAGATGTAGGTCAGGGTCGTAGGTCTCAAGTCAATGAAACATGTATCATGACCTCCCTTTTTCTGAGAAGATTGTACATGGAGTCTTCTGTTACCAAATGGCTGGATCAAATTGGGTTAGGTGTCTACGCAGACATCTTGGCGGAAAACGACGTCGATATGCGGGCCCTGCCGCTTCTGTCTGAGGCGGATCTTCGGGAGCTGGGCGTATCTTTGGGGCATCGCAAGATATTGATGGCTGCGATCGTCGATGCGGCTTCCGCGCTTCAGCTACAAACGAGCATCGTGACTAAACCGCCGGAACCGGATCCTACGCAGGAGATCACCCCCGCAGATGACGCAGAGCACCGACTGTTAACTGTTTTATTCGCTGATATTGTCGGGTCAACCGAGTTGTCGCAACAGGTTGAGCCCGAACAGATGCGTGAAGCCTTACGCAGCTTTCAGGACGCCGTGAACGGAGTTGTTTCCAGATACGGCGGCTATGTGGCAAAGTATCTGGGCGACGGGGCGTTGACCTATTTCGGTTGGCCGACGGCCTATGAAGATCACGCCAGCCGCGCAGTTCATGCCGGGTTGGAAATTATTGTCGCCCTTAAAGAAATTCGGCTAAATGGCGAGGCTCTTTCAGGCAGGGTTGGCATTGCGACCGGCCGTGTGGTTGTTGGCGATCTTGTCAGTACGGGTGGAACCGAAACCGGTGCAATTGCTGGAGATACCCCAAATCTCGCCGCCCGATTGCAGGCTGCCGCACAGCCCGGTGAAGTTGTAATCGGCCCCACGACCCGTAAACTTTGTGGAAATGAATTTGTCTTGGAGACCTTGGGTGCCACGAGGCTCAAGGGTTACGAAAACGAAGTTGAACCCCATCGCGTTGTTGCTGCAAATAAAGTGGAGAGCCGGTTTTCAACGCAACGGCTAACTGTCCTAGCGAGTTTGGTTGGGCGGGTCGGCGAGCGGCAAATTCTTCTTGATCGGTGGCAGAGCGCGCTTCAAGGCAGAGGCCAGGTGGTTATAATTTCCGGTGAAGCAGGCATTGGGAAATCCCGTCTTGTCGAGGCGCTGATGAGCGAAGTGATCCAGACGCCGCATAAATTGATGCGCATGCAGTGTTCGCCTTATCATTCCAGCAGCGCATTCCACCCAATTGCTGAACGCATTCTAAGATCTTCCGACATTAGACCCGAGGACACTGCCGACATCCGAGCAATCAAGATCAAAGCGATGCTTGAGGCCACCCCACAACAGGTTCCGCATGCGGCTGAGGTTTATGCCGAACTTTTGTCAATTGGGCACGAAGAAAGTACCGAAATTGGAACGCTCACGCCGCAGAACCTCAAAGAACTGACGATACAGACAATCGTCGAACGTATGGCTGCGATGGCATCAGTAAAACCGGTTCTAATGGTGCTGGAAGACTCCCACTGGATTGATCCGTCCTCCCAGGAGGTTCTTGAGAGATTGGCCCTTAGAGTCGCTGATTTACCGGTTCTTTTTCTCGTTACGCAAAGACCTGAAGGTGCATCTGATTGGGCGCTCGATCATGACAATGCGACGCTGCTGCCGCTTGGGTTGCTGACCCGGGAGCAAACGACGGAAATGATTGCGAATATTCTAGGTCAGGCACCAGATAGTGCCTTTGTCGACGACATTGAAAAACGTGCGGGTGGCGTTCCGTTGTTTGTGGAAGAATTGACCCGGTCAGTGGCGGAACGGAGCGAAGGAGATGGCGAGCCGACCATCCCCGAGAGCCTTCAAGGGTCCTTAATGGCTCGGCTTGACAGATTGTCGCGTGGGGCAAGGAACGTCGCTTTGGTAGCGTCAGCCATCGGGCGCGACTTTGATGCGGGTTTATTGGCGGCTGTTCTAGGATTGGATGCGGATGAACTGGATGTTTTCTTGGTTGAACTGGCGGGTGCCCGTATACTCGTGGCCAGCGGGTCTGCTCCTGGAGCACGAATGTTTCGGCACGCCCTTATTCAGGACACGGCTTACCAATCGCTGCTGTCACGCACCCGCCGGGCGCATCACCTTTCCATTGCCCGCCATTTAGAAACCGGTCTCGGCGATGCTGTTGATCGGGAGCCGGAGGTGATTGCCCGTCACTTTTCCGAAGCCGTGCGCCCCCGTGAAGCAATAAAATACTGGACCAAGGCTGCTGAACGGGCCCTGGCGCGATCAGCCGATTTCGAGGCAGTCGAACATGCCAAGGCCGCGTATGCACTTGCGGATCAGCTTGAAGATACCGCAGATATCACCAGCGCGAAAATAGCGACTGGTGTCCTGTTAGGGCGTGCGTTCGAAAGCTCTGGCGAGATTTTTGAGGCCTGCAAGGTTTTAAAAATGACCGTGGACCTGGCAAAAGTGTTTGGGAATAGCGAATGGTTTGCCGACGCGGTCGTCCATTTCAGCAATGCGCTGTTTATGTCGTCATCGTCGGTTTCTCCATCGATCGCGCTGCTAGAAGAAGCGCTCAGTGCGACACCTGCGGACAACGAGAAGCAACGCTGCGAGCTACTTAGCAGTCTGGCGCGAGGCAGCGTGATGGAGGGGGACGGCCGAAAAGGATCAAGGTATCGTGCAGAAGCCCTGACGTTGGCGCGGAAACTGGATGACAAAGGATCATTGTGCAGCCTCTATTTTTCTGAGCTTCTTACACCGGCTGGCGTGCGGGAAGCGGTCGAACTTGGGTCGTGGCGCACAAAGCTGGACGAAATGTTAGACGTCGCGAAACAACTTAACGACAGCCATCAGGCGCGGGCCCGGGCGCTTGAAGTTTTTGTGTCCGCCGAGATGGGAGATCGCGACCGCATGGATCAAGGTCTCGACCAGATGGCACATTTTGGCAAAGACAGGCAGCATATGCATTTCGAAGTCATTGTGTCTCATGGGATGGCAATGAAAGCGATTTTGGATGGTGATTTTCAGTCGGCAGAAAAATTTACCAACGAAGCGCTCATCCTTGGTCAGAAAACATATGGCGGATCGACGGAGGGGGTGCACGGTATGCAAATGTTTACCATTCGGCGCGAACAGGGCCGATTGGCTCAGATTGCACCCGTGATAAAAAAGATGCTGGACGATAACCCGTCGGATGCCGCCTGGAAGCCCGGTTTTGCTATTGTTGCCAGCGATTTGGGGCATGTAGATGCCTCGCGACGGATGCTGCGAGAGATGGCAGAGGATGATTTCTCATTTGCTTTGGACGCCAAGTACAGCACCACATTGGCCTATCTGGCCGAGGTCGCAGCCATTTCCGATGACAGGGGTCTGTCTGAACGTCTCTATGATCTTTTGCACCCCTACGAGAAGATGACAATCACGGCAGGTGTTATGACGGTTTGTCTGGGTGCAGCCACGCGTCAACTTGGAATGCTTTCGACAGCTTTGGGCGAGTGGGATCGCGCTGAGCGGCACTTTGAGTCCGCATTGGATTTAAACCAGCGCATGCGAACTTTGCCCTGGGTGGCATGGACGAAACACGATCTGGCGGCAATGCTGTTGAAGCGCGGTCGACCAGCGGATCGTCAGCGTGCCCTGTCAGCGGTTCAGGAAGCTCTAGACGTAGCGGCTGAATTTGGTATGCTCCGGTTAGCGAACAGCAGTAAAAACCTGATAAGTTTCGATGCATGACCTGACCCGATTAGGTCGATTTATTGATCTTTTGGAGACCAAAATGCCAAAGTTTATTATTGAACGCAATTTCGCCGAGAAATTGGAACTGACGGCGGAAGGTACGGCAAGTATTCAACAGATCAACGATGACGAAGAAGTTCGTTGGATCGTGTCATTTCTGAGCGCTGACAAGCGCAAATCATATTGTCTTTACGAAGCGCAGGATGCGGAATCTATCAAACGCGCTGCCGACCGAGCAGGGGTGCCAGCGGACGTAATTATGTCTGTTGACGAATTTGACCCTGCTATATTCGCCTAATTTGACCATCCCCATTCGGGACATCATTTAGGGTGCTTTATTGCGAGTATCGAATACTTATCCTGATGCTGGTCTGAAGACCGGCACAGATTTCTGCTTTGAGGCGAACACCGACAGGCAGGTGGGTGCTATCAGACGAATGCGAACCAGTCTCAGTGGGCCGCCAAACGCCGGAACCTATGCTGAACAAAGTTGACGCCACTCGGCTAGGGCGCTGGCGCGGTTTAACTTGGAATTTGATCGCGTGTAGAGGTGGCGCTCCGCGTTGAAATGGTTGTGGACTGAGGCGTGGACGGCGACGAATTCCTGCAGGGTTCGCATCCGCCTGAAGCGAAGCATAGCCCGCTCTCTTCGTCTGAATGGCTGGTGTGAATTCTCGGCTCGATTGTTAAGCCAGCGGCCGGTTTCTTGTTTGTCTACATTTCCGATGACCTTCAGCGCTGCGCCGTAGGAACGTAGTTTGTCGGTGACGAAGATATGT
>CBDTUA010000105.1:0-4559 GCA_965363735.1 uncultured Sulfitobacter sp.
TCAGAAAATATGGCCATGCGAAGAAGCTTGCGGCTTAACTAAGTGCCATTCGGGTCAAGGTCTTTCAACCTCATACGGGCGGAAAAGAACTATAAATGGTGGCCGGAGAATTTGGGAAATATCTTACATCGCCCGAATGGCTGCTTACCCATAACTGCGGACCGTCGATGCCGTCGAAGAACGTTCTGCTTTCAGATAAGTCGCGGCCAACAGGAGACACTCATTGATGGCTAACTTTCATAGACTGGAAGTAGATCCTGTTACATTCAGCAATCGCCTATGGCCTGACCTCAAGAGTCCTGGCCGCTGCTTGCTTTTGTTGAATGTTCTTCAGCTCGTCTTTGGGTGTCGTTCTGGAGTATCGCCAAGGCTAAATGCGATACGCTTCACTATATGATTGGGAATTGTTTACATTCTTTATATCGCGTTGTGCGGTGGCTCACACTTCGCCTGATACAAAACTGCCAGACTCTTTGGCTTAGTAAATATGGCGGCCCTCGCCACTTCAGTAGAGTAAATTTCAACACAGAATGCCATTGCAATTCTTATTCTAACGCTCGCACACATAACGAGTGAGCACGCATGCAGATCGCAAGCAAATTAAGAGCCGCGTTCCGAAAGGCGTTGAACGACGTCCCGCAATATTTTCGCCCAAGGATCGAAGGTTCGCGCCCGGGTTACCTAATGCATGTAGCGGTATTGGCGGCCTTATGCTTTGTAGCGGGAAAACTCGGCTTGCTACTGGCTATTTCCCCCGGGAATGCAACTGCTATCTGGACTGCGTCTCCTATCTGGCCTGCGTCGGGCATCGCCCTGGCCGCCATCCTCCTTTTCGGCTACCGCTTGTGGCCGGGCATTTTCCTTGGGTCGTTGCTTGTCAACATCGGAACTTCATTCGACGCGTCTAGCGCGCTTTTGCTTCTCACGTCCCTGGCGCTAGCGACCAGCCTTAGCATCGGTGCCGCTTTGCAAGCGGTTGTGGGTGCCATGCTGGTGCGTCGTTTTGTTGGCTTTCCAAATGCGCTGGTCCATAGCAGAGATGTCCTCAAATTCCTTGTTCTGGGAGGACCAATCAGCTGCATGACGAGCGCCACATTGGGGGTGAGCAGCCTTTTTGTCGCAGGCGTCGTCCCAGCAGGGGAAGCTGCGTTCGGTTGTTGGACCTGGTGGATCGGGGACACGATTGGTGTGCTCATCGTGACGCCACTTATCCTGATTTGGACCGCAGAGCCCCGCCGCATCTGGCGACGTAGGAGGCTCTCCGTGGCCTTACCGCTCGGTTTAACATTTGCGGTTGCGGTCGTCGCATTCATCTACGCCAGCAAATTGGAGCAGGATCGCATCGGGCTCGAATTCAAGAAACAGTCCGCGACCGTGGCCCGTGTATTAGAGAACAGCTTCGATGGATACATTGAAGTCGTACGTTCGATCGGGCGCTTCTACGCCAGCTCTCAGGAGGTTGACCGGCGCGAATTCAGCACATTTGTGATGCCTGCATTTTCACACCACTCTGGTATCCAGGCACTGGAGTGGATCCCGCGGGTGTCGGATTTACGGCGGCCGGCGTACGAGGAGAACGCTTCCGCGGACGGCTATCCGCAGTTCCGGATCACCGAGCGAGATAAACAGGGGCGGCTAGTACCGGCAAGCAATCGTGCCGAATATTTCCCTGTCTATTACGTCGAGCCGTATAAAGCAAACGAATCGGCCCTGGGGTTCGACGTGGCTTCCGACCCCTCCCGGTTGACCGCATTAGAGCGGGCGCGTGATACGGGCGAGCTAACAGCGACCACCCGGGTTACCCTGGTGCAGGAGCTTGGCCACCAATATGGCGTACTGGTCATCCTGCCGATCTACAGCAACGGTTCGCCTCACGATACATTGGAACAGCGTCGCCAGAATCTCCAGGGTTATGCGCTAGGGGTCTTCCGCATCGGCGATGTGGTGGCCGCATCGCTGAAAAGCTATGAACAGACTGACATCAAGGTGCGTCTCTATGACGCTACCGCCCCTGAGGCACAACGCGTGCTTCACGGCGAAGACTTGACACCGCCAGGTTCCAAAGGGGTTGCCAGTGGCCAACAGGAAGAAAACCTCTTGGGAATGCATTGGGCTACGCCGCTGGAAATGGCCGATCACCAATGGGAGCTTCGATTATCGCCCACCTTGGACTATTTGGCGGAACAGCGCACTTGGAGCGCTTGGGCCGTACTGGCGGCCGGCCTCCTGTTCACCAGCCTGACGAGTGCCTTCCTGCTCGTGATCACCGGTAAAAATGCCAATCTCGGCACCGCTGTCAATTCGCTGAAGCGCGAAATTACTCATCGCGAGCAGGTAGAACGAGCCCTATTCTACGAGAAGGAGCGTGTTCAGGTTACCCTGGAATCAATCGGTGACGCCGTTATCACAACCGACGTCCAAGGACGCGTCAACTACTGCAATGCCGTGGCCGAAGCGCTGACGGGCTGGTGTCGTGCCGAGGCATACGGGCAGCCGCTCTCCAGCGTGTTTAACATCGTTAACGAGGAGACCCGCGAGCGGGTGGCGGATCCCGTCGCCCGTTGTCTAACCGAAGGCACTGTGGTCGGCCTGGCCAATCACACGGTGTTGCTGAATCGCCAGGAATACGAATATGCGATCCAGGACTCGGCCGCACCGATCCGTAATGGGCAAGGTACCGTGCTGGGTGCGGTGCTTGTCTTTAGTGATGTCTCTGAGCAGCGTCGCCTAAGTCGGGAAATATCTCACCAGGCGTCGCATGATGAATTGACCGGGTTGGTGAATCGGCGCGAATTCGAGCATCGCCTCGAGCGCGTGTTGGAAACTGCCCACGCCGATCACAACGAGCACGCTCTATGCTACGTCGATCTCGATCAATTTAAAGTCGTCAACGATACCTGCGGCCACACTGCCGACGACGCACTACTGGGTCAAATCGCAGATCTGTTTCGTGGACAGATTCGCGAGCGTGATACGTTGGCCCGGCTCGGCGGAGATGAATTTGGCGTTTTGTTGGAACACTGCGGGCTCGAGCAAGCGCAGCGCGTGGCGAATGCGTTACGCAGCGCGGTGGATGAGTATCGTTTTGTCTGGGAAGACAAGCCGTTTAGGATCGGGGCTAGCATCGGCGTGGTGCGGATCACTGAAGACTCCCGCAGCATTGCAGCCTTATTGCAGGCCGCCGACAGCGCCTGCTACGCGGCGAAAGACGCAGGCCGAAATCGCATTCACGTTTACCACAAGCACGACGCACAGCTTGCCCGTCGGCACGGCGAGATGCAGTGGGTATCGCGCATTCAACAGGCGCTCGAAGACGATGGCTTCCGACTGTATACCCAGCGCATTGAGCACATCGAACCCAACGCGGCCACCGGTTTGCACTGTGAAGTGCTGTTGCGCCTGGTCGATGAGACCGGCCGTATCACCCTGCCCGGTGTCTTCATACCCGCTGCCGAACGCTACGACCTGGCAGTACGCATTGATCGTTGGGTCATCGATCATGTTTTGCGCTGGTTGGCTGAGCACCCCACTGTTGTCGATAGTCTTGAGCTGTGCACAATCAATCTTTCGGGTCACTCGTTGAGTGACCGGTTATTCGAGTCCCATATATTACGCCAACTCGAGGTCACCGGCATTCAAGGTGAGAAGATCGGTTTCGAGATCACCGAGACCGCGGCCATCGCTAATCTCAACGATGCCACGCGTTTCATCAAGACGCTGAAGACCCATGGCTGTCGCTTTGCGCTGGACGATTTCGGCAGTGGCTTATCCTCATTCGCCTACCTGAAAAACTTGCCGGTCGACTTTCTGAAGATCGATGGAATTTTTGTGAAGGACATGGTTGACGATCCCATCGATCTCGCGATGGTTCGTTCCATCAACGAGATCGGTCAGCTTATGGGCAAACAAACGATCGCCGAGTACGTCGAAAACGAGGCCATACGCAACCACCTATGCAAACTCGGCGTCAATTTTGTGCAAGGGTTTGGAGTGAGCCGCCCTCAGCCGATAGCCCATCTATTGAAGGAAACAGGGCGGTACAGTCTAGTCGAGGAGAGGTCGCACACACCAGTCGTATGAGCATAAATCGAGCAGGCAACCGGGGCGCACTGAACTGCCCTTTGGGGTGACTGAGCAGTCAGTCAGATTCTCGGCGTCGGCACGATACTGAGTGAAGACAACTATGGAACGTTCACGAAATAACTTGCCGTTCCCATTCCTAAACGATTCCCGCTAAACGCTCTTCTGGATTAATGGCTGCCAGACGAATTGCGCGACCGTCGCCTTTGGGTCGCATGCCTTCGATCGCCATACTACTGCGCGACCGACCGCTCAAGTCACATTGCGGACGCCTGAGTGCAAACGACTGCCGTTCAGCATACCTCATATAGTACAGTTGGGGCATAGCGTTTTAGTTTATCCGTCGACAGATATCGCCACTTTTTTACCCCAATTTATACGTAAATTGTGACGGAGGTGTTTTAATTAATACGCTAAAGTGTGACTAAACTAACAGTTTTCCAGAACAAAAAAGGCCACCCGAAGGTGACCTTATTCTC
>CBDTUA010000106.1:0-4513 GCA_965363735.1 uncultured Sulfitobacter sp.
TATCACTTCGACCATCCGGTCGTTGCGACGGCCCAAAGTTACGGCCCGTTTTTCTGCTACCCCCTCTAGAGCCACGAACACAGCCCAGCCAGTATCATTTCTGAATGCGGCGCTTAAGGGGATCTGCAACACATTGTCGGCACGCCATTCGACAATCCGCAGAAAAACTGCAAAGCCGTCCCCAAGGTTGGGCCGGTTGTCGGGGGTACTGACCAAGTCAAAATACGCATCTACGCGCTGTTCTTCGATACCAAGTGCCGAAATTTTGGTTCGCGCTTTGGGATCGATCCGGACAAGTTTCGCCTCCAGCACCTCGTCGCCGCCCCAACGTTCAACATAGGCCAAGGCACCGGTTTTAAGGCGCACGGCATCATTCGACAGAATGTCGGCAACCAGTTCGAGTTGACCCGGATCACCGATGCCAACCAAGGGTGTCCCGATTGAAACCGGCCGCTCGCTAATTGCAGCAACCGACAGGACAACCCCGTCTGCAGGCGCGGTTAACTGAACGCAGCAACTGTCCGGGGTGGCATTTCTATTATCAGGTGGCATCAGACTGGCGCGGGCCCGTTCTATCGTGCCATCCGCCATTTCGATCCGTGCCTGAGCCGCCTCAATCATGGCATTTGCGATAGCCAGGCTTTGGGTGGCGTCTTCCAGACGGGTGACTGAGGCGACGCCGCGTGTCACCAGCGCTTGCGTCCTTTCAAACTGCGCCTTTGCAAAGTGTTGCGTTTCCTCGGCCTGCTTCAAGTCAGCCCGTGCCACAAGCCGGGCCGCAGTTGCTTCTTGCAACGCAGCTTCGGCCTGAAGCTGCGCCCGCGCATCCAGCAAGCCTGCAGACGACGGTCTGACGATTGCGACTACAGTCTCGCCTTTGCGCACGATATCGCCCTCGGCGACGGGTGACCGCATGGCTGTTCCTATGATCGGCGAGGCGACTTCGAACAGATCACGAACCTGAGTCTGGCCGTCCGCATTTATAGTCACCTCAAGCGGTCCTTGCGTCACTTCCGCCAGATCGACAGCAACGGGGTCCGTGCGAAAACTGACATACGACAGCACGGCCACAAGCGTGACCCCGATGCCGGTCAGTATTAGCGTTCGCTTTGAATGGGCCATTTGTTCACTCCCTCGTTTTCATGACAGAAACCAGATCAAGCCGGTCCAGCCGACGGCGTACGATCAAAACAGACGCAAGCGCGGCACCCAACACGATAAGGCTGGCAAGTGTAAATGTCGCCGGTTTCAGAACCAGCGGGATTGCATAAAGATCACTGGTAAAGGCGTTCGTCATCAACTGGGCTATCCCCGCTCCGATTAGCCAACCGAAGGGCTGTGCGACCAACGCAACAAGCATCATTTCACCCACCAAAATATAGGATACTTCACCGCGCCCAAAGCCAAGGATACGCAAGCTGGCCAACTCCCGCGCGCGTTCCGACAACTGAATGCGGGCCGCGTTATAGGTCACTCCGATGGTGATCAGCACGGCCACCACGATGTAGATCGTGTTCATGACAGCGATGTTTTGTTCGATTGTATCCTCAAATGAGCGCCGGTTTTCGTTCATCTCGATAATGCCGGTGATGTGAGGCGTGTTTTTCACAGCAGCATGGAGCGCGTCGGATTGGTTCGTGTCCAGCGTGATATTCACCGTTGAAACCCGTGGGGCCTGCCTGAAAAGCGCGTTTAGATGCTCAAGATTCATATACGCGCCTAAACCGAAATGCTGTTCGACCAGCGCGGTGACCGTGACGCTAAAGGTCTCGCGGCGCCCGGTTAAGAATTCGATATCGACTGTGCCGCCGGGTTTCACATCCAGGTGGTTTGCAAGCCGCTTTGACAAGACAACGCCATCGGCGGGCACGTCCAGCGGGTCGCCATCCGCATCCAGCACCCTGCTAAGGTCATTACCGGGGCGGCGCGATTCAATTGCCACCCGCTTGGTCAGATGACCGTTGCGCAGAATAGCGGCGTGAAACTGCTGGCTTTCAGCTTGCATCACGCCGGGCAGGTGACGGACGTCTTCCAACACGGCTTCGGGAAGGTCGTCAGAAAAAAGTAAAATCGCGTCTTGCCGGTTCGTTTGGTAAAACGCCATATCGACAATCTCGCTGAGTGCATCGTTGATAAAGGTTGACGCGACGACGGACGCGACAGCCAACGCCAGCCCCAAAGAGGTCAAGAAACTGCGCAGCGGCCAGCGCAATAACGAGCGCAGGATCATGACAGTAGATTGCGACAGCCGCATGCGCGCCATAGCGTCGTCGATGAACGACCGCTTGAACCGAGGCGGGGCAGGGGGCTGCATGGCGATGGCGGGGGCCAGGTTTGCGGCCTTTAGGGCGGCTTGAGTTGCACCAATGCTGGTGGTCAGCAAGGCCGCTAAACCCGACGCGGCATAAACCCAATACGAGACGCGAAAGATCACGAATGGAAAGTCAAAGAACTGTGCGTATTGCGCAGCCAGTGTCTGCGCCAGCGCTGTCCCGGCCAGCCATCCAATACCTACGCCTACAACAGCGATCAGGCCGGCGAGCATCAGATAGTGGAGGCAAATTTCGGTGTTCGAGTACCCGATCGCCTTAAGCAGCCCGATCTCGCTGCGTTCGAGTGTGATGATCCGGCTCATTACCATGCTGACAAGAAATCCTGAGATCACAAAAAAGATCGGTGGCAATATCGCCGCCATCCCTTTGAGTTGTTTGATCTCGGCATCAAGAAATGCATTGGATGGGTGCGTCGTACGGTCATAGGCCCCAAGCCCGCCGAAAGGTTCAAGTAGCGTATCAAGGGCGTCAATCACTGGCGCGGTTGTCATTCCGGACGCCAGCGCAATCGAGACATCATTAAACGCACCCGTCATGTCAAACGCCGCAGCCGCTGCGCGTTCAGGCATCCATATGATGCCAAAGGCCGCGTTGTCAGGCATCAGTGCGCCGGGCCCGATGGTATAGACAAACTCGGGCGACAAGGCGGTGCCAACGATCGTCAGATCGCGCTTTTGTCCTTTTAGGTTGGCACTAAAACTGTCGCCCAGTTTAAAATCGTTCGCAATTGCAAAGGGCTCATTCACCACGATCTCTTTGGTGCTGACGGGGTTGGGAAAACGCCCTTTCACCAAAAAGGGAAGGTTTAACAGCGGATCGGAATCTTCGGGGTACGAAAGGATTTGACCCACGGCCGTTCTGGTGCGGCCGGGAATATCCAAGGTTGCGGCACCGATAATCCGGGCCTCAACGCTCATCACTCCATCGATCCGGGCTATTTCTGTCAGCAGCGATAAGGGCGCGCGGGTGGTATGGGCAAAGACGTTGGCAAAGCGGTTTCGCTCGTAATACGCAGTCCGTGTTTCAGACAGCGCCTTGTACATTCCGACAGAAGTCAAAAGGATCGCAACGCCGCACGCCAGCACCATGGCTATCGCAACAGCCTGCACCCAAAGCCGTTTGAAATCGCGGAGCAGTTTGATGTCTAAAGCTTGCATCAGACCTACCAGACAATCTCGGAGGGGGCGACCCGCGTCTTGTTGACCCGCGTTTCGCTGATTTTACCGTCTTGGAAAAAGATGACCCGATGCGCCATACGCTGAATTTCCGCGTTATGGGTGATAACAACGGTGGTAGTGCCAAAGCGTTCGTTAATGTCGCGCAGAACCTCAAGCACTTGCACACCTGTTGTGCTGTCCAGCGCCCCTGTGGGTTCGTCGCATAACAAAATCTGCGGGCGCTTTGCGATGGCCCGCGCAATGGCAACACGCTGCTGTTCGCCCCCGGACAGCTCGGATGGAAAGTGATCCATTCGTTTGCCCAAGCCGACCAGCGTGAGGGCTTCTTCTGCGGGCATGGGATCCGGTGAAACATCGGTAACCAGTTGCACGTTCTCACGCGCTGTTAGGCTGGGAACCAGATTATAGAACTGGAATACAAACCCGACGTGATCGCGCCTATATTTGGTTAGTTCGCGGTCCGACATATCCGTCAGTTCGATATCATCGAACCACACACGCCCATCCGTTGCGTGATCCAGCCCACCAAGGATATTCAAAAGCGTAGACTTCCCACTGCCCGAAGGGCCAAGCAAAACAGTCAACTCACCTTTGAACAGTTCAAGATCAACGCCACCCAATGCATAAACTTTTACGTCACCGGTTTCGTAAACCTTGGTAACACCTTCAGTTTTAAAAACGACTTCCGCCACATGTGCCTCCTAGGTTGTTCCTAGATAGACATCCGCGCGGGAACCGGATTGATTGATCTCAATTCCAAGGTTGAAAGCCTTGAGTATCAGAAGTCTCGCCAAATTGGGCATAGCAGGAGCTGGAAATGGCCACTTCAAAACCTCACACCACAATCTTTGAAATGACGGGGGACCGCTGGCGCGCGCTATCAAAGTCCGGAGAGGCACATAAATACCGCTACGGTCATGCAGCTATTGTGTCTGGTCCAGCGGGGAAGGGTGGCGCTGCGCGGTTGGCTGCGCGGGGGGCGCTGCGTATCGGGGCTGGCGT
>CBDTUA010000107.1:0-4500 GCA_965363735.1 uncultured Sulfitobacter sp.
AATGAGGCAGCGAAACAAAAGGTGTGACCACGTGTCTTCAAAACCAGAAATTGCGCTACGCCTTGCGTCTCGATTGAAGGCGGAGCGGACGGGCAAAGGATTGAGCCTCGATGCTCTGGCCAAACTGTCTGGCGTGTCTCGTTCAATGCTGTCCCAAATTGAGCGTGGCAAATCCAGCCCGACGGTGGCCAGCCTTTGGAACCTCACACGGGCCTTGAATGTTGACTTCGCAGAATTGCTTGATGTGCAGGATGGTCCAAGCGGCCCAATCTTGGACGTTGTGCGGGATCAAAATACGCCTGTTATTCACAATAAGTCTGCGCAATGCCTTATTCGTATTCTCAGCGCCTCAGACGATGTGGGTGGTACTGAGATCTATGACATTCACTTTGAGCAAGGGGCATGTCTCGACAGCTCTGCGCACAAAACCGGCTGTGTAGAAGCCATAACTGTGCTTGAGGGGGCGCTGGAGATTACATCAAATGATGTCAGTGAAAGCGCGGGGGTGGGTGATACCGTTCGGTATGTTGCCGATAAGGATCACGCAATTCGGGCACTGGAAAAGGCCCGCGCGATCCTAGTCGTGAAAAATGCGTAGCATCCCGCATTACGGATTTAATCCACTATATTGACATGCGACCTAATTGACGGATAAGAATCCGTTAAACAGGAGGTCACGCATGACAATTCAATTCCTCGACCATATCAAATCCACGTTGGACGGCATCGAAGCTGATGGTTTGCTCAAACGAGAGCGCAGTATTACGTCTCCGCAAGGTGGCAGCATCATGGTGGATACCGGTGGCAATGTGCCGGTGCGCATGGTCAACCTTTGCGCCAACAACTATCTAGGGCTGGCCGATGACGCACAACTGATTGCGGCGGCCAAGGAGGCGATGGACAGCCACGGGTTTGGCATGGCATCGGTCCGCTTTATTTGTGGCGCGCAAGATATCCACCGCACCTTGGAAACGAAGTTGGCGGATTATCTGGGGAAGGATGATGCCATTCTTTTCGCAGCATGTTTTGATGCTAATGGCGGGTTGTTTGAACCCCTGCTTGGTCCTGAAGACGCGATCATATCGGACAGTTTGAACCATGCGTCGATCATTGATGGTATCCGGTTGTGCAAAGCAAAACGGTATCGCTACGCCAATTCCGATATGGCCGATCTTGAGGCGCAGTTGCAACAGGCTCAACGCGACGGCGCACGGTTTATCATGATCGCAACGGATGGTGTGTTCTCGATGGATGGCTATCTTGCAAAGTTGCCCGAGATTGTTGCGCTCGGTGAGAAATACAACGCCTTGATCATGGTCGACGATTGCCACGCAACCGGTTTCATGGGGCTAAAAGGCGCAGGCACACCGTCGCATTTCGATGTGGATGTCGACATTCTGACCGGCACACTTGGTAAGGCCCTTGGCGGTGCGTTGGGTGGGTATATTGCAGGACCGCAGGCAGTCATTGATCTGTTGCGCCAGCGCGCGCGCCCCTACCTCTTCTCCAACTCGTTGCCACCGTCGATTGTTGCGGCGGGCATCGAGGCCTTGGATATTGTCGAGGCGGGAGACGCCCTTCGCGCTAAGTTGTTTGAAAATGCACGCTACTGGCGTGATGGCCTGACAAAGCTTGGGTTCACGTTGCAACCCGGCGAACACCCGATCATTCCAGTGATGCTTGGCGATGCAAAACTCGCCCAAAGCATGGCCGCGCATTTGAATGAAAACGGTGTTTATGTCGCCGGGTTCTTTTACCCCGTCGTGCCGAAGGGCCAAGCGCGCATACGCACCCAGATGAGCAGCGCGTTGACCCGCGATGACCTCGACTTTGCGTTAGACGCGTTCGAGCAAGCAGGACATGCGACGGGGGCCTTGGTGTGACCAACCTTATGAAATCATTGGCCAAGACAAAACCCCAAGAAGGACTTTGGATGCAGCAGGCGCCTGTGCCCGAAATCGGGCCAGACGACGTGCTGATCAAGATCAACAAAACCGGCATCTGCGGCACTGACATTCATATTTGGAACTGGGATGATTGGGCGCAAAAAACGGTGCCTCTGAATTTGATCACAGGCCACGAATTCGCAGGCGAAATTGTCGAGCTGGGGCGGAATGTGAAGGACCTTAAACTGGGGCAGCGGTGTTCCGGCGAAGGGCATTTGATCGGTAAGGAAAGCCGCCAGTCGCGCGCGGGCAAGTTCCACCTTGATCCCGGCACCCGTGGCATCGGCGTCAATGAACAAGGGGCCTTTGCCCAGTATCTGCGCCTGCCTGCCTTTAACGTCGTGCCGCTGCCCGATGACATTAGCGACGATATTGGCGCAATCCTTGATCCGTTGGGCAATGCTGTTCACACTGCCTTGTCGTTTGATCTGTTGTGTGAGGACGTATTGATCACAGGTGCGGGACCCATCGGGATCATGGCCGCCGCCGTGGCCCGTCATGCAGGTGCGCGCAATATTGTTATCACGGACATTAACCCAGACCGTTTGGCGCTTGCTGCGCAGGTGGCCGATGTGGTGCCTGTTAATGTCCTGAATGAAGACCTCAAGGACGTCATTGCGCGGCTGAAAATGCGCCAAGGCTTTGATGTAGGGATGGAAATGTCCGGCTCCCAAGCAGCCCTTGATCAGATGGTAGAGGCAATGGTGATGGGCGGGCGGATTGCTCTTTTGGGTATCCCACCCGGCAAATCACCGGTTGATTGGTCGCGGATCGTGTTCAAGGCGATCACGCTCAAAGGCGTCTATGGCCGCGAGATTTTCGAGACGTGGTACAAGATGATCGCCATGCTGCAAAACGGCTTGGATGTCAGCGGCGTGATCACGCACCGGTTTGCAGCGGATGACTTCAGAACCGGATTCGAGACGATGAAAGCAGGCTCAAGCGGCAAAGTGGTTCTCGACTGGACCTGAAGGCAGACACGCAAGGACGATCAAAACGATGGAATATATCAGTACACGCGGCACGGCACCAACACTGACGTTCAAGCAAGCCCTGCTTGTCGGGTTGGCCGAAGATGGCGGGCTTTATGTCCCGCGCGAATGGCCGCATTTCAGTGCCGAGAAAATCCGGTCCTTCAAAGGGATGGGCTATTGCGAGGTTGCGTTTCACGTCATTAAAGCCTTCGTCGACGGTGAGATTGACGATGCCCCCCTGCGCGAAATGATCGATGACGCTTACGCCACGTTTCACCACCCCGCTGTGGTGCCACTGGTGCAGACAGGCGCGAACAACTGGGTGCTCGAGGTATTTTATGGCCCGACGCTGGCGTTCAAAGACGTCGCCATGCAGATTTTAGCGCGTCTTATGGACCATATCCTGACCGAGCAGGGACGTCGCCTGACGATTGTCGGGGCCACGTCTGGCGACACGGGTGGTGCAGCCCTTGAGGCCTTTCAGACCTGCGCAGGTATCGATACGTTCTTTATGTTTCCCGAAGGCAAAGTATCGGATGTTCAGCGCAAACAGATGACGACAATCGGGGCCGCCAATGCCCATGCGATTGCCATCGACGGGTCGTTTGATGACTGCCAAAACATGGTCAAGGCGATGTTCAATGACCACGCGTTTCGCGATGGGGTGCAGCTGTCAGCGGTCAACTCGATCAATTGGGGCCGCGTGATGGCGCAGACCGTGTATTACTTCACCTCTGCTGTGGCTTTGGGTGCGCCAGATCGCGATATCGCATTCACCGTCCCAACGGGCAACTTTGGCGATATTTTTGCGGGCTTTGTGGCGAAACAGATGGGCTTGGGGATCGACAGCCTTACGATTGCAACAAATGAAAACGATATCCTCAGCCGCGCGTTGTCCACTGGAAGCTACACATTGTCGGATGTCGAAGTAACGATCACGCCGTCGATGGACATCCAGATTTCTTCCAATTTTGAGCGGCTTTTGTTCGAGGCATCAGGACGCGATCCGCAGGTTGTTCGCGATTTGATGGCGGATTTGAAAACAAACGGCAGTTACACATTGCCTACCCATGTGCGCGAATACATCGCAGATCTGTTCGGTGCAGGCACGGCCAATCAAGCGCAGACGCTTGAAACGATGGCGCAAGTCTACACGCGCTCTGGCTACTTGGCTGATCCGCATACAGCCGTAGCAATTCGCGTGGCAGAGCAGATGGATATGGGAGCCGTGCCAATGGTGACCCTTGCAACCGCCCACCCCGCCAAATTCCCTGACGCCGTGGAAAAAGCGACGGGCCAGTTGGTCGAGGTTCCGCAATGGGCAGTGCAACGAGCCGACAATGCGGAGATTTTAAACGTTTTGGACAATGATCTCTCGGCAGTTAAGAAATTCATCATAAAAAAGTCACGCATTGGGTCTGGTCGCAATGACGCCTAACGGACGCACACAAGGATCATAGACCAATCACAATTCTCAGAGGTTGTCGCGAAAGCCGCCATTCGTGATCATTGCAGCATCGGTCCAATTGGGCTCTTTTGGAACCTTCGCCGCGCCCACGACGAGCGACCGCTTCCACGAA
>CBDTUA010000108.1:0-4492 GCA_965363735.1 uncultured Sulfitobacter sp.
TTTGTCTGGACAGTGAATTCACTGACTTGTGGTCCAAATTGGGCACCTTGGATCTTGATCTAATCATTATCCCCGCCAAGACTGACATGATTACCGGGTATAATAGGGTTTTTAGCTGCGCACGGTCACGGGCAATCGAATTGCAGACGGTGGTTTGCGTTCTGGGCGCAGTCGGCGTCCCGATTGGGCATCCGATGACAGACACCGGAGTTGGCGGTGCCAGTGTCTTTTTGCCCTGTGATGTCGGTGTTTCGTTGGATGGTATTCACGCCACGGTTGCACCACAGACTGCCGCGATGATGACGGACAATGTTCTTATCGCGGCGGATATTCCGGTTGGCGCAATTCGCAGGTTGCGCAATGGTCACGCCGAAGCGGAGGTTTGCCCGGCTCTTTGGGATGCTTCTCATTTAGTCGTGAATGACCCCGTAGCGATGAAGGCACAAACGCGGTAAATTACCCTGAGAACCGATCTACGGCGATAGTCAGATATTGATCATCGCACCGGGACGCGAACATTGGCTCTGCGTTTTTTGGTTGTTCGGTGGTTCAAGAAAAAGCGCACCATTTCTCGCGATGCATCTGGACCCTTGGGGTCAGTGTAGCTTCCGGCTGCATTCCCGCCGGACCATGCATGTCCCGAGTTAAGTACGACCCACTGTTCGGCGTACGACCGGCCTCGACCCACGCGGTGAACGGTGCGTGAAAATTCGCGCCCTCCGGCAACCCGTCCGATCTTTTCTGTTTTGTCGAGATTGTTATAAGGCTCCACCGCCCGTATTGCGATAAATCGGCCATTGCGAGGACTAACGACCTTATCAGCGTCGCCGTGGAAAATGATCGTTGGCATTTGGGCAGCCAGGCGCCGTCCGGTGGCGCCAAATTGCATTGCTCTCGGAACTGAGTTCGCATCATGAGCGGCACCAACTGCCAATCCCGAATGGACACCTACGGCTGCAAATATGTCCGGATACGCAGCGGCAAGTATTAGGGCCGCAGACCCGCCCGCTGACAATCCAGTCACATACACTTTGGAGGGATCAATGCTCTGCTCGTCGATGATCTGGCGCGTCATGCTTGCGATCAACGCGGGCTCCCCGGCGCCGCGCCCCTGATCTTCGGTGCGATACCAGTTCCAGCACCGGTGATTGTGAGCTTTGCGATCTTGCTCGGGGTAAAGCACAAGGAATCCGAACTCCTCTGCCAATGTATTCATCCCTGTGCCAAGGGCGAAGTCCCACGGTGTTTGTCCACACCCGTGCAGCATTACGATAAGGGGCAACGGTCCGTTCACCGTCGTTGCGACCTTTGGCACGTAAAGCATGTGTGAACGCGCTCCAAAATCACTTGCATGCGTCCCAGCCTTAAATGCCCCCCCGCGTGGAACAATGGTACTTGATTGTGACGTCGCCGGTATCTTTACCTTGGAAGTGGATTTGAACTGGGGTGCGCCTTTTGCCACTTTCAGACGAGCCGCAGTCGGCTTCGTCGCCTTAACTGCTGACTTTTTGGGTTTACGTTTTGCGGGTGTCGCGGTGCTAAAAATTTCTCCCCACGCGTCCGTCAGTGCCGTAACAGTCGCCCGGCGGATTTTCCGTCTCGACCGGGCACGCACTTTTTTAAAGGGATCGTACATTTGACCTCACGTCTATCTAAACCGCGACACAAATGCGGCCGAATACCTCGCGCGTAATTTGCCACTTGGACGCTGATCGCATCAATTTGCAGCAATCGAAAAGGTTGGACAGACATCATGCCTGCCCAACCCTTCGCATCTCGAAATTAAGACCCCTTGCCGTGTCACGCAGCGGCGACGGCAATCCCGGTCAGCTTCGCGTTGGCTGCCTTCTCCATGTCAAGTATTTGGGAAAGCAGATCATGAGCTTCATCATTTTTGAGCTCTTTTGCCCACTGACGCAGCGTCCCATAGCGAGCAATTTCGTAGTGCTCTATAGCTTGAGCTGCGCCGATAAGAGATGCACCCAACGCTTTTCCGCTGGCTTCTTCAATAATTCCTTCGGTTTCTTTGATCAGGCCCTCGATGGCATCGCACTTTTCACCTTCCGCAGGCTTGTCGATCGTCGCAAATACCTTCTTAAGCAGCTTAACATGCTCTTTTGTTTCTTTCAGATGATCCTCAAACGCGGATTTGATGTCTCCGTCGTCAACGGCGCTGATCATTTTCGGCATCGCCTTGGTCAATGCATTTTCAGCATAATAGATGTCTTTAAGAGTGTGGTGGAACGCTTCTGCCATCGTCTTCATCTGAAATTCTCCATCTGTGAAGTTGTAAAAATCTAACTCTCGATCGTGAATTCTGTTCCTTGAGACAAACCAGCATAAGCCTACTTCCGCCGAGCACCAAAACCGCTTAATATTTGCTGCGCTACTCCCCTGCCAAGATTGTCACAATTTGGCAAACCTTGAGAAAAAGGGTGACGCGCGAGGATTTGTGGCATTGCGAGGCAATACACGTCACCTTGGGATTTACCGCGCAAATTCAACTTGAAAGGCTCTAGGAGATCAGCGTCTGGATCAACCAACCCACTTATGAGCGTCGGGAATGGCAGATCTCGCAAAGGTGCAGGAGCTTGACCTCTGGCATCAACCACCGCATCAAACGCAACGTCACCATCGATGGTGGTTACCGATACGCCGCCCTTCCGATTGTTTCTGAACGATCCCTCCGGGCCGGTAGGAATAATTTGCAAAACCCCTGCGTCATACAAGGCCAGAACCCGCCGGACCGAAATATGAGGAATAGCGGCGTAACAATCCCCGAACACCGGCATCAATTCATCATTGAACGTCGCCCAGTCGCCATCATCAAGATGCTCCAAAATCAGCTCAAAGTTCTCATGGCCACGCAGCAGAGCATACCGATGGTGCTGTGTTTCCTTGTTTTTTTTCGATTGGATCGAAATGTTCAAGGTCTCGCGCAAAGCACGCAATCCGCCTAACCGTTCACGATGCGCAAAATAAGCCTCCGAAAAGCCCTCTATCGTTTGGGCATCGGCTCCAAGTTCGGCCATGTATTCGGGAGAGACCTGATTCAATTCGGAAAGAAGAAGCGCGAAAACGCGGGCCAAAAGTTTGCTTGATCCTTTTGCGACTTCTTCAGATACGGCATCGGCATGTACATGAACTAGAGGCTCGTAAGGATAAGGATAATAGAAATCGGGCTCCGGCATGATACCTTTGTGGGAAACCATTGTTGTCGAAAGAGCCTCGCGGCCCTTGTTCGGGAACCAATCCAGTTTATCGCCATCTTCCTTGAATGTGCCATGTTCTTGGCCAAGCGCAACGATGACATCAATCGCGGATAATGATGATCCCAATATGCCTATCTTGCCTGGCGGCAAGTCTGTGATGTTGGTGTACGGCCACGGCGAGACAAGATCCGCTTTGTCAATTTTGGGTGATTTTGGCCAATCGTGCCCTGTTGCCAGCACGACATTGTCAAAGCGCCGGCGTGATTTCCCCGCAGCACTGTTAATCTCCAGTGTAAAAGCCCCCTCGACCGGCAACACATCAACAACTTCATGTCTCGTAAGAACGCTAATTTTATGGCCTGCGTCGCGACCAGCTGAACAAATGTCTTTAAGTTCTGATTTCAAAAATTCCCCAATTAGGACACGAGGGTAGAAATCACGCGCATCTATGTCGTCTTGTTCAAGATCCCAATCATGCAGAAAATTATCATCCTGGTCGTGCAGCCAGGTTACCAGCCGCCGGGTGATTGGAGGAATTTCTTTGCTAAACGCGTTACAATACATGTAATCGGCGTTCATGCCAGAACGATACGGCATCCCGCACCCCGCCAGGTCAGCCATGTCAAATATTGTCAAATCAAGCGCTGTCTCGCTTTTCAGCAAGCCTTTGATTGTATAGATCGACATGGGGCCGGCACCAACAATGGCAATTCTCGGTAGTGTGCTCATAATCGCTTGAATCCGGTTGGTGGGCATCTGGCGATCCAACGCTTCCGTCGGATCTAAGATATTCTGTGAGTCGCCCATTTAGTGTGGTGCCGGGCAAAGGCAACGATACAATCGATGTTAAAAATACACCCGCTGCAAAGTCTGAGGCTTGGCCGTATTGTTGATTAAGCTATTATAAACGCACAGTTTAAGTTTGCCATCGGATTTATTTTCGGTGCTACTTCAGTGAATCAGGGCTGCTTTCCCACCAAGCGGCTAAAATCGGTTACCAGTATAGAGCTCAAGCCCGACGGCCCTACCAATAGCGCTGATAAGACACTCATAGGTCTGATGGATACCAGCAACCCAACAGGAAAGTTGATGCTGACAATGCTTGGGTCCATCGCGGCATTTGAGCGTGAGATAATGCTGGAGCGCCAACGTGAGGGCTTTGCCAAGGCCAAGGCAGCTGGGAAGTACAAGGGACGCAAGCCAAGCGAGGGCCAAGGCCGATGATGTTAAGCGGCTCAGAGCGGAGGGGATCGGAGCCACCGAGATCGCCAGCCGTGTTG
>CBDTUA010000109.1:0-4470 GCA_965363735.1 uncultured Sulfitobacter sp.
GACGTGCCGGTCCGGGTCTTCTGGCACATGTGTTGGTCGGCAAATATTGCGATCATCTACCGCTTTATCGCCAGTCCGAGATTTATGCTCGTGACAAAGTTAACCTGCATCGCTCCACACTGACCGATTGGATGGGTCGCTCCACGGCCCTTCTGGAACCCTTGGCCAAACACATCGGCAAGTTGGTAAGAGCTGGACCGGCGCTGTTTGCTGATGACACACCCGTCAAAATGCAAACCAAGGGCAAGACTGGGAAGACCCAAACCGCTCGACTGTGGAGCTATGTGCGTGACGAACGCCCCTGGCATGGACAGGCGTCGCCCTGCGCATGGTATCAATTCAGCGTGGACCGTAAGGGGGAACATCCGGTCAGCCATTTGTCTGGTTACAGAGGGGTAGTGCATGCGGACGGCTATACCGGCTTCAACGGTTTGTTCGGAGACGGCAAGGCCAGTGAGCAGGCCTGCATGGTTCATGTGCGCCGTAAATTTGTAGAGGTCTTTGAGCGCGAGGGATCTGCCATTGCCGAGGAGGCGATCAAACGGATCGCTGCCCTGTATGCCGTGGAAAAAGAGGCGCGCTACAAGCCAACTGAAGAGCGCGTTGCCCTGCGGCAGGAAAAGGCAAAACTGGTCTTTGAGGGGCTTGAGGCATGGCTACAGCTGCAATTGCCCAAGTTATCCGGCAAATCGACATTGGCCGAGGCCATTCGCTACGCGCTTGGCCGCATGCCCAAAGCCCGGGCCTATCTTGAAGACGGCCAGCTCGAGCTGGACAACAATATCTGTGAGCGATCAATTCGGCCGGTGACTCTTGGCCGCAAAAACTACCTCTTCATGGGATCAAAGGGCGGCGGTGAAGCTGCGGCCATCGCCTACACGCTCATCGAAACCGCCCGCATGAACAAAGTCGATCCTGAAGCCTGGCTTCGCTGGGTTCTCGAGCGCGTGGCGGACCACAAAATCAACCGCCTCGAAGACCTCATGCCCTGGAGCTGGGCGGCAGAATAAGTCAACACCAGTCAGACCGGACGCATACGGTGCAACTGCTATTTCCTCAGCTTACGCACAGGGAAACAGAGAGTTGGCAGACCGTGCGCCCGGTTTTGAAGCGGTTCGAAGCGGTACTGATGGCGGCTTGAAGCAAGAAGTATACGCCGGACCCAAGCTTAGGTGTTCGAATTGGACAAAATCAGTCGCGGGACGCTGCAGATCGTCAAGCGCTCCTACACTGCGCAAGGCTTCGAAATCATTCTCCGAAGATGGTGGTCAAACGGATCTTCGCATAGCTTGGAAGATGCCGCCGAATGGTAAAAGACAGGGAGAAAGCCATCGCTATTGCTGAAGCCTGGCTCCTTTTTGCCCACATCTGACGCGTCACAAGTCATCTCGCAAGAGGCTGAAAGTGTTAGGTTAGTTTTGAACCAAACGCCCTTCGGCAAACAAGGGCTGGGTCAGATTTGGCCCAGACCTACGCACGGCTAGGGTAAGCCCAGCATCAAGTCGAATTGTTCAACAAAGCCACCAGAAAGACCAATACGCCTTTTGTCCCCTTAGTATTTCTGAAAGATTAAGATTTCTTGAGAAAGTAGTCGAGAGCCTCCGCAACATCTCGAATTTTTACCAGGCCAGAATTTGATTGGCTCTGCAGCGACTTAAGAAAAGATATTTTCATTTCTTTTGTCACTCTTTTAGGTAGGGGTTTGCCTAAGCTGACTTTCGACTGCTCACTCATAGCATCGACGGCACGATGCGCAGGTTTCCGTGTGGGATAGTGCATTCGAGATTTTTCGTAAGCTTTGATGCCAAGGCGTTGTGATGAGATCGATGGCTCATTAATCGTTTGCATTATCGCCCCCCAGTTTTCGCATATTAACATCGACCAGAAACACACGAATTTCAATTAGTTTTCATATTTTTGCCCTATTCTTGCTTTCTTTGAGGTCGGGCGCGCTTCAATGATCCAAAAATCAGTAGAAAGTGCATTCTTTCGAAACATTAGCGGTGACCCAAAGCGCAAAATGCGGGAGTTTATAACACTGCGATTGTTCGAATCGCTCTCAATATACCCGCGCCGCTTTTGTAAGAGCCGCATCTGTTGACGCATTTGGCCAGTAACAGAGTTTTGCAAAGCGATTGGCAATATGACACAAATGATTTTCGCTCTCGCGTAAGCTACTGCCCTCAATAATGTTGGCAGCAATAGCCATTGTTGGCTTTCTCAGGAAGGAACCGAGGTGTCGAAACTCCAGTCCGTTGATATGCTCCTGACTCGTGCGCGTAAGGCGGCAAAAGACGCAGAGTGGGCAGTTGCACATGAATGTTATCAGAACGTCTTAGAGCGTTTTCCGGGGAACAAGCGCGCGAAACAGGGAATAGATGCGATTCGACCGTTGGCCTTTCCTGAGTTGTTAAAAATGGCACAGGACGCGAATAGTGAGCGCAGGTGGGCAGATGCAGAGCAACTACTTACGCTTGCCTTGGCACTTGCGCCCGAAATGATAAAGATCGGCCTTGCCCTGGCCGAGTGCCAGATGGAATTGAGGCGGGCACCGGCTGCGCTCAAGACCGCAACGGAAATCTTGAAGCTTGCACCAAACAATCCGCAGGCGCTCAACTTTAAGGGCCGCGCCCTGAGTTGGATGGGTCGTGGGCGCGCGGCACACGAGTGCTTCCAATTGGCTTTGGGTCATCAAGCAACGGATGCGCAGTCCTTAAACAATCTAGGCATTGTTGCACGTGCGCAAGGAGATCAAGCTGCTGCGACAGATTACTATCGTCGCGCTATCGCAGTTGAACCGAAGAATCCGGTCCTGCATAAAAACCTCGCTGAAGGGACAACCTATTCCAAAGACGACCCTCATCTGGAGGAGATGCTCGCGCTGCTTACATCGAAAGATCAGAATGACCCCGACAACGCGCCGCTTTACTTTGCTGTATTCAAAGCTTTGGACGAACTTGATGAAAGAGCAGAGGCCTTTGCCAAGTTAGAAAAAGGAAACCGGTTGATCAAGGCCGCGTTGCGTTATGATTTTCAAAAGGATGCCATACCTTCTGTTCTTGGCAAAACTCTTTTGAAAGCGCCGGTCGGTCGGCCAGAGGAAACAGATGGCCTGCGTCCGATTTTCGTAACTGGCCTACCTCGGTCAGGTACCACATTGTTAGAACGTATCCTCGCGCAGGACGAAGGCGCTCAGCCCTGTGGTGAACTTACAGTGGTTCAGCTCTCAGTTATCCAATTGATGAGAAACGTCATGGACCGGTCAAACAAGGTACTAACCAAAGAGGATATCGGTGGCCTTGGCCGCGAAATTAGGGCCGGACTCGCTGAATATTCGGATGGTCGTCCGTATTTGATCGATAAGATGCCGCTCAACTTTCGTTGGATTGGCTATATTTGTGACGCCTTGCCAGAAGCCCAAATTGTGCACATTTCACGCGACCCGATGGCAGTCGCGTGGTCGCTCTACCAACAGTCCTTTGATGGGGTTGGTAACGGGTTTGCATATGATCCCGAAGATATCGCCCGCTTCATGGTATTGCATCGCGATTTGATAGCGCATTGGCATAAGTGTTTTCCGGGCCGGATCACCGAGGTGGCCTATGAAGAGCTTGTATCAGACCCCACCACCGTTACACAGGCCTTGGCTGCGGCCACTGGGCTAGAATGGTCGCCGGACTGGCTTGCGCCAGAGCGCGCAACCAATCAGGTTTTGACTGCGAGCGCTGATCAAGTGCGGAGGCCAATTTATGGTAACAGCAACAATCAGTGGAAACGCTATGAATCGCAGCTTGCCCCAATGGTGAACGCATTGAGCAGAGTCGGGTTACTTTTGCGCTGAGTTTTCGGGAGCGTTAACAATAACCAAAGCGTTCAACTACTAGGGGCTGCTGACGTTCGGGATTCCCAAATCACCTGTCCTCTGATTCAAGGTTGCCAGCGACAGGAGAGCAGCCTTGACCCGAAGAGTTTTAAGCGATGCACAGTGGGCAATTATCGAGCGTTACTGTCTCGGCAAATCCACCGATCCAGGGCAAACAGGACGTGACACACGACTGTTCGTGGAAGCCGTCCTTTGGATTGTGCGCACCGGGGCTCAATGGCGCGAGTTGCTGGACGAGTTTGGC
The DNA here is from genome assembly GCA_965363735.1 of uncultured Sulfitobacter sp. GTDB lineage: Bacteria > Pseudomonadota > Alphaproteobacteria > Rhodobacterales > Rhodobacteraceae > Sulfitobacter. Next base: position 4,128 of record CBDTUA010000109.1, read on the forward strand.
AAGTGGAATAGGCTTTGTTGATGTGGATGCCCCCACCTACCTGCATCGTAATGTGCCACTGTGATGTCTCCCGGCATGGTCATGCCTTCATCGCCCATATCCCGGTCGGGGGCGCTCTATCTACCGAAGGCCTGGACAGATGATCAAGATCGCCTTGCGCCAGCCCATGTGCCGGAAAGCGTTCACTTTGCCACCAAGCCCGCACTGGCGCTCACGATGATAGAGCGTGCGATTGCTTCGAATGTGCCGTTCTTCTGGGTGGCGGCTGACAGCGTCTATGGCGTGGGGGACATCGAGATGGCGCTCAAACGCGCAGCCAAAGGCTATGTATTAGGCGTGCACG
>CBDTUA010000110.1:0-4431 GCA_965363735.1 uncultured Sulfitobacter sp.
CCGTCTTGGCCTCAGATTTTTTAAATCCATCCACTATCCGGGCCTGCTGTGGCACCTCGCCTGTGCCTGCGGGCCAACCTTCTCTTTGACGTGAGCGGTTGCCGTCGTGCTCTTCGGTCTGGTCGTGGAAAAGATGCACTTGGGTTGGGTACGGCATGTCGATGCCAGCGCCATCGAGCTTCTTATAAACCGCCTGCAGGACTTCGCCAAAGATGTGGATTTGGCTCGCGCGGTCCGATTTCGTCCACCAGCGAAGGCGGATTATGTTTGCAAAATCACCCAGCTCGATCGGGATAGTCTCAGGCGCGGGATCGGCTGATACTCCTTCAATGGACGCGCACGCTTCCTCCATAAGGCGGCGCGCTTCGGCCCAATCGTCGTTGCAGCCAATACCGATATCGTACTGCGAACGTAGCTGCTCGAATGCGGTTCGCACAACGACACTGTCGGTGTAGATGTCAGAGTTGGGGATCACCACACGGCAGCCATCGTAGGTTTTTATAAAGGTTGCCCGGGTTTCGATCTTCTCAACTGTTCCCTCATGCCCACCGGATACAATCTGATCCCCGACCGAAAATGGCTGACGCAACAAAATAAGAATACCCGCGAGCATGTTTTGCAAAATATCCTTAAATGCAAAACCGATCGCGACTGAGCTGACACCCAAACCAGCAATAAGATCACCGGGCGTCACAGTCGGCGCTACAATCGTCACCGCCAACATGATTCCAATGATGATAACCGCCCATTTTACCAGCGCCCCGCCCACTTCGGCGAGGCTGGTCCGGTCACGGTTTCTAGCTGACCGGCGCACCAAAGCGCTGAGGCCGTGCGCGAGTAGCCAAAAGACCACGACAACCACGAGCGCGACAGCGATGTTGGGTAGCAACTTGAAAAACCCGTCTACCCAAGCATCGATCTTGTCAAAAATCATTTGTGGTTCAGCGTCTATTTCTTCCATTTCGGCTTATACTTTCGTTGGTTGAAGGGGTCCGGTTGGAGGGGCGACGGCCGCCGCAACTTCTTTGCCGCCCGCCTCTGAGATGGCTTTTTTGCCGCGCTCAGTTATATCGCTGATGAATAGGAACTGGTCACGCAAGTCGAAGGGATATGCCTTGACCTGATAATGCGTGCTATAAGGGGTCTGGGCTATCATTACGGCTACCGGCTTTGCCCAGTTCAGATAGGCGCTGGTAAGTGCCACATCTTGCAACGCTGACCGCATTCGCGTCGCATCATGATCCGGGTTGAGGTGAAAATGTGAAACGCACATCAGGGTGCGGGTACCATCGTTTGCGTTGGATATATTCGACGACCAGATGTGCGAATGTGGAACAGTGATCATGTTATCGTCCGCAGTGACAATACGCAGGCTGCGCAGGCCGACATGCTGGACTTCGCCATAATCGCCCTCAATCTCGACCCAGTCGCCGGGCCTATAGGGGCGTTCAAATATAGCAACCACGCCTGCCACCAGGCTGCTGACGTAATCTTTGAACGCAAAACCGATAGCGACACTGGCAGCACCTGCAATCACTAGGAAGTTTTGAAACGTCACGTTGAAAATGATCGGTATGATCCACACAATAGCAAAGATCATCAGAAGCAGCCGCGCGATCGGAACGGAGCCGAGCAGCCAAAGACGCAGCTGCTGCGGGCCACGTTCCGCAAAAAATGGCGCGAGCTTGCGCACGGTGACGATGGCAAGCCATGTGAGTGCGATTACCACCGCAATTTCTACGAAGCTGATATTTTGAAAGTCGTTGAGCAGTTTTACGGCCTGTTCAGTACCTTTATTTTTATCCATGCTCAGAGCCTATCCATCGAAAAACCCGCATTCGATAGCTCCCGACGAATGGCTGGGTAGGCCGCCGCCACACAAGACAAAAGATTAGCTTCGAATTTAACGAAACCTCCATGGATCAATGCTTGCACCACATTGCTTCGCCCAACAAAGGGCACCGTAAGGCGCAGACTTTCTGCTGAAAGCTTGCCGTGGATCAGCAAAGAGTGCAGGACGAGCAATGCCGCCTGTCGCTGCTCAGTCGGGAGTGTGAATTTGTCAAAAGCGGCAATCCACAGAGTTTCGTCATCATCAACTTCAATGACATTATTATCCCCGTCCTCGCGGTTGGTGCGAAGACTGCGCCGCCATACATTCCACGCCACCCATGGAATTCCGAGGCTATGCGCTGCCAGCTTCTGGAAAAACTCCGACTTAGGCGCTCCGTCCTCATCAAGATCAAAAACATCCCTGCCGCTGTCGGACTTCTTAAAGTTCGATATTCCTGACGCCGGATCAGATGCAAGTTTTGAGAACCAGTCAAACAAACGCTGGCTATCAAATGCCTGAAACGTGCAGCCATCTGGTAGCTGCATCTGTGCGCTAATCGCGACAGATAGATAGGCCCACGCCCAGCTGTTACACCCAATTACGCAGCGCCGATCACTGGCCGAAAGCGCCTCCATCAGCGCGCGAATAGTGCCAAGGCCGCTTCGGTGCCTGATAAACCAATCTTCAAGTCTGGGAATGATAAGCACGCCATGACCGCCAATATCTGGCAATGGCGGGTCCGACACAGGTCGCAATTCTTCGCGGTCGGGTGGTATGAGGCATTTCAGATCACGCTGGCCGGCCCACGTCGCAATGACGTCGTTTTCGTCGCAAGGCGGCAGGATGATTAACTTAATGCGATCTGTAGAACCAGACGACGAAAGCCAAGTGTTCAGCGTTGCGTCGATTTCGTCCAGAAGCTGTCCGCAGGCCGGCGGCGCTGCAATCGTGTCCAATCGCTTTGCTGTCGCATCTTTTAGAAGATCGTCAGCGACTGCGGGCTCGTCCGACTTACCGGACCGCAAAATTTCGTTTTTGAGACGCTCGTAAGTCATGCGTAAACGGTCGTCTGCCGGAAGGGCGGGCCATGCATATTCGCCAAGGGGGAGAAACGGCGCGAGGTGGTCTTGGGCAGGCATGGCATTTATCCGTGATAACTAAGAATATGATCTAGGCCACATCTCAACACTGTCTAATTATTTGTATCGCTTGGGCCTGTGACAACATGTGTCATGGGTCAAACGCCTCAAGACAGTTCTGGTGACGATCCGGTCAATCCATGATGGCTCTTGTAAGATAAGTGGACAGTGGACCGGTCTTATCAGAACACAGTTCGCTTGATGGATGTGTCGATTGCAAGCTGCCAGTCATATAAATTCCAGAAATGCGCGATGTGGCCTCGCAAGGCCCTACAGCACCGCGCGAGACTGCAATCGACAGCCAGCGGCATCCGGTCCACACTGGCGCTATGAATGAAATCCCGGCGCTCAAGACCCCGCCACCCAAAGTTTCGGCAAAGCGCTCTGCCGTTAAGGCTGTGTCTTGGCGCATTGTCGGCACGTTCGACACGCTGGTGCTGTCGTGGGTGGTCATTACCTATATCGGCCCGCTGTTCGGACGTGAGGACACTCACGGCGACGCGCTGCAGGCCGCGGCCTACATTGCGGCTGCTGAAGTCGTCACCAAGATGGTGCTCTACTTCCTTCACGAACGCGGTTGGGCATGGATCCACTGGGGCGTTTCGGCCGAAAGTAATGGGCGCAAGGAAACCGGCTTGCGCAGCACCATCAAGACCGCCACTTGGCGCATAATTGCCTCGCTCGACACTACTTTGCTGGCTTGGTTTTTTACTGGCAACCTCGGCACCGCCGTTTCCATCGGCGGTCTTGAGGTCATCACCAAACTGATCCTCTATTTCTTTCACGAGCGCGTCTGGTCACGGATCCAGTATGGCATCGCAAAGGAAACGGAGCCTTCCGCAACTTCACGGGGAACGGGCGCGACGAAGTAGGACGTTAATGTTGGGTTAAAGCAGAGATGCTGCCGTGCAGCGTGCATGCCAAATGCGGATCTGCCTTAATCTGCGCTCTCAACTTACAATAGACCTTCGCGGACGGCGCACTCCACGGGAGTCAGGCGGTAACGTTCACGGATATGGCAAGCTACTTTAGATCAGAACCTGAACAGAAGTTGAATATCGGCCACGTTCGTACCCGTCGCACCTGTCTGTAGCAGATCCCCAGCCGCCTCCAAAACTCTATAGCTGTCGTTGTCCTGCAAGGATGCGGTGACGTTGATATTAGCCGATTGCGCCCTTGCGATAGTATCGGCGGTTACGATGCCTCCTGCGGCATCGGTTGGGCCGTCCCGACCGTCTGTTCCGCCACTGAGAAAAACCCATTGGCCGGGCAGATCGCCAGCAAGTAGGGCCACGCGCAGTGCGAGTTCTTGGTTGCGCCCCCCAGAGCCGCCACCAGTCAATACCACCGTCGTTTCACCGCCCCAGATCAGCAGTTGCTGCCCGTTGGGTGGATGCGACGTCGCAAAATCAACTATCTGGCGGGCCGCGTCACGAACATCTCCGCTCAATTGATGTG
>CBDTUA010000111.1:0-4405 GCA_965363735.1 uncultured Sulfitobacter sp.
ATTTTTGCCTAGGTCTGCGGACATTCAGGACTCAAGTGTGGTCTGATTGCTGATTCAGACTTTTAGAATGGAGATTTTGATGAATAAGCATCTTTTTGTGGTTACGGTTTACAAGAAATCGCAGGGCAAAATAGCTACCGGACAAACCCTGCCGTCAAGATTTAAAAGGTAGATAAATGAGCAAACCTGGGCTGCGCATCGCGATGGTGACTACCTTTTACCCGCCTTTTAATTTTGGCGGTGACGGGGTCTATGTGCAACGTCTGGCAAGGGCGCTGGCAGCGCGGGGACATCATGTCGAAGTCATACATGACACCGATGGCTACCGCGCTATGTCTGGCACGACGCCGGACGCGCCCGAGACTGACAATGGTATTGTGGTGCATCGGTTGGCCAGTCGCAGGCCAACTCTGGCCAGCCTGACAGTGCAGCAACTGGGCCGCCCGACTTGGCACGCGGCTGAGCTTCGCAGGCTACTGACTGATCGATTTGATGTGATTCACTTTCACAATATATCGCTGATCGGCGGGCCGGGTATTTGGAAGTTCGGCACAGGCGTCAAACTGCACACCGCACATGAGCATTGGATGGTCTGCCCCACCCATATTCTGTGGCGCGACAATCGCGAGATTTGCGACGAACGGCGCTGTCTGCGCTGCACCCTGCGCCACAAACGCCCACCCCAGCTGTGGCGGGCGACCGATCTTGTGGCGCGCGAGCAAGCCCATGTGGACCGGTTTTTGATGCTAAGCCAATCGTCGGCCGACAATCACCGCCAGTTTGGATTTTCCGCACCGATGACTATTTTTCCATCTTTTCTGCCCAAGTCCGAAGCTGATGTGACCGACGACAGGGAGATCTCACCAAAGACGCCTTACGTGCTTTTTGTCGGGCGGCTTGAGATTATCAAGGGATTGCAGGACGTCATCCCACTATTTCGCGATCTTCCCGCCGAGCTCTGGATTGCGGGGGCAGGAAACTATGAGGGCACGTTGCGCAAGCTGGCTGACGGCAATCCCAAAGTGAAGTTTCTGGGCCGTAAAACTATGGGCGAGCTGCGCCGCCTCTACCGGGATGCGGTGGCTGTCGTGACACCATCGCGCTGTTACGAAGTATTTCCGATGGTGGTACTTGAAGCGTTCCGCGAAGCCACCCCCATCATAGCCCGTGATTTGGGCCCCTATCCTGAAATCATCCGTGAAAGCGGTGGGGGTCAACTGTTCACCACCCTTGACGATTTGCGAGGCGCGCTGAAGCATTACATTGCTGATCCAAAGGCCGCGTCTACCGCTGGACAGCGGGGCCGTGACACGTTTGACCGGCTCTGGAGTGAGGATGTGGTAATTCAGCGGTATTTTAAGGAAATTGCTGACGCCGCCCGCGAACGCGGATTGGATGACATCGCGCGCCGCGCTGCTCTGTTCTCTGAGCCAGAAACCACTGATCATGCCACGGCGTAACATAGCATCGCGCCATTTTTCAGATACGTCATCTGGGGAGCCATCGCTCTGGGAAGTCGCGCTTTTTCTGGTTCTGCTGGCAGCCGTTCCGATGCTAGGGGCCGTGTTCGGCTACGGCAATCAGGTCGAGCAGTTCTCAATTATCGCAAGGCTCCGTGACCCAGAACTTCTGGCAGGGGATCTTTATGTAGACAGCGCCGCCAGCTTTGGACCACGGATCTACTATGCGCAGGCGCTGGCCTGGCTAAACGGCTTTATGCCCCTACCCCTAATCGTGCATGGCCTTTCAATACTGTGCAACCTTGCGTTGGCGGCGGTCAGTTATTACGCCGCCACGCGGTTCCTGCGCGGCAGGGCATTAAGCGGTGCCTTGGCCGCAGTTTTCGCAGTAACCAATGGCAGCTTCTCGTTGGGGCTCGCCGGGTATCTCAGATTTGACAGCTTTCAACCCGCAAACCTAGCGATCCCGCTGGCGCTGATCGGCATGGTCCTAGTGATCAGGCAGCGGTGGTTCTGGGCGCTTGGCCCTTTAATCCTGGCAGCGCTGGCGCATCCGCTTATCGGAGTGGAGATTGCCCTGATTGCCTATGTCTCAACGGGGCTGGCCGTTTTGATCCGCCCCGCTGCACCGGGCATGCTGCGCACGCTCGCCCCGGCTCTCGCCTCGGGCCTGATCTTTGCTGCCGCAGTCTATATAGCTTGGGTGCTTCCGGCGCAGGATACGGGGACGATGCGCCTGAGTGATGCCGAGTTTTTCGACATTCTCGCCCGGTTCCGGGCGCCGCATCACTATCTGGGTCTGGGTTTTCCACGTCTGGCTTGGACACAAGCGCTTCTCTTTTTCGTTGGTGTTTTTATCGCATTGGGGTGTTGCGTATTCCGCATATCGCTCACGCGCGAGGTTCTATCGCTTCTGTTGGCCTGTCTGATCGTTCTTATTCTTTGTGCGGCCAGCCTCTGGTTCGTGGATGTGATGCAAAACCGGCTCTGGGTGACTGCGCAGGTGTTCCGAATGCTGATGCTAGTCAAATGGACTGGCATGCTCGCTCTTGGCTGGCTGATGGCGGATTGGATTGATCGCGACCGGATGGCCGGGTTGATCATGACCGGTTGCCTTGCATTGGCAACTGCTGACGCCCAGCCCTATGCCGTTGGGTTTGTTCTACTTTCGATTGCGGCGCTAACCTTGGGCCCGCGCTGGATCCGCGGGCAGCTCTGGACTTTGCTTCGCTGGGCTGGGTTAGGGTTGTTGATCTTGCTCGCTGCTGCGGCAATTTACCGGTACGGTATACCACAACAGAGCCTGCGCGCCGCACTGGCCTTAACCGCGTTACTGATAATCTGCATGCCGTACATTGGCGCACCAGCCAGGGCAATATTGGCATCCCTAGTAGTTTCTACAGTTTTGCTGGCCACAACACTTACCCGTGAAAAGGGCCTGTTTGGCCTGTCGGCGCTTCAGGCGCAGTATATCTGGTCGGATCAGATGGGTGATGATATCGAAGTTGCCCGCGCCGCCCGCACATCTAGCCCCCCGGATGCGATTTGGCTGGTGCCGCCGGACCTTGAGAGTTTCCGGCTATATGCCGCCCGGTCCGTGGTTGCCGATTATACCTCGGTCCCATTCAGCGACGCTGCAATGCGGGAATGGCGTGCACGACTACTCGGCATCTTTGGTCCCACTGATCGCGGAGGCTTCGGTGCCCTGAGAGAGATGAAAATTGCCTACCGCGCCGGTCTTGATTGGGCGGCTGTTGCTCAGAGGTACGACGCCACCTATGCGGTCCTGTTGGCCGAAACCCTCTGGAAGGGGCCAGTTATTTATGAAAATGATGGGTATAAAGCGGTGCGGATAAGTGACGCAGAAGACTGAAATGGCTTTCTATAGGCCGGAAAACGGTAGAATTTATCGTATAGCATTCGAACAAGAGAAAACATTTGAGGAATTATAAAATGCGTATTGGTGTAGTGGGTGCAGGCAAAATTGGAAAACTGCGGATTCAGTCGATAATTGCGGATCCGGGAACTGAACTGGCGGCCGTCGTTGATGTGAACCTGTCTGCAGCCGAGGCCGCAGTTCAAGGCACATCCGCAACAGCACACTCAGAAATCGAGCGCTTTTTTGAGACCAATATGGATGCGGTAGTCGTTTCGATCCCGCCCCAGTTGCATGAGGCGGCCTGCGTGGCGGCCTTTGCGCGCGGCTTTCATGTGCTGTGCGAAAAGCCCCTGTCAAACACGGTTCAGGCCGGGCAGCGCATCGTTGATGCAGCCAAAGCCGCCGATCGAATTCTCGCTGTGGGGTTCAACCTGCGTTACTACCCGTTCGTGACCTTCGCCCGTGACGCAGTAGACACTGGCAAGATTGGCAAAATTGATCATGTGCGCATTTATGGTGGCCATAATGGCTTGCATAATTTCGGCCATGACTGGGAATATAAAATGCCCGAATCCGGAGGTGGCGCGATGATGGATATCGGTATCCACATGACGGACCTTGCGCGGTACTTTCTGGGCGAAATCACGTCGGTTTATGGGGTGATGTCCGAGAATATCTGGCATGTAAAAGGGTCCGAGGACAACGCTATGGCCATATTCAAGAACCCAGAAGGTATTGCGGCCACCTATCACGCCACTTGGGCCGAGTGGAAAGGCTACAAATCCTTCGTTGAGGTTTACGGCGACAAAGGCATGGTGCGCGGCGCTTATGCACCTATGCAAAGTATGCTGATCTCAAAGCCGACAACAGACGGGCCTGCGACCAAGCAGCGAAAATTCTATCCCGAAATCATGGTGCGCGAGAAACTGAAAAGCTGGCAATCGACCTGTCTGCTGTCCTTTCAGGATGAGTTAAAGGATTTCCAGCGCATGCTTGCAGGTGACTATGCCGTGCCACTGGCCGATGGCCACGCCGGCCTGCGCGCGCTTGAAGTTGCGGCAGCCGT
>CBDTUA010000112.1:0-4299 GCA_965363735.1 uncultured Sulfitobacter sp.
GCAAACTACAAATCGCAGCTTACGTCAGTGTCCGATGTTCGGGGGGTAGCTCAGTATGTCTGGTGATCGGGTTGAGAAGGCACGGCAAGATCTTCTTCGTGGCCTTGAGACACGCCAATGGACTTTGACGCAATTTGATCCGTTTGAGGTCAGAGACTTGACCCGCCGATTTGACTTTAGGTCAGTTAGAGCAAAAGCTTTTGCGCTTCGCCTATCGGACGTCGCAGAGGATGATCTGCTTCTTGATTCAGGAAGATCGCTGATGAGGGAATTTGGAAGAGAGTGTCTTGTACAGCTTCTGCCCAGATCAAGCGCGCACAAATCGATCTATTCCAGTTATGCAAATCGATTCATAATCAATCCTAAAAATACCAACTCGTTCAAAGACAAGGCGCGAACTGGCGATTTTTCAACTGCTGAAATGCGCAATTTACTGATCAACTCAGACATGGTCGAAGCATTGAAGCGGGACGACCACGATGAGTTCGTGAATCTGAGAGGCGAAAAAATAGCACTTATTGAGAAAGATTTCTATGAGCCGCATATCCGCAAAATGGGCTTGTAGGTGTAATATGCCCTTACATTTGAATGTCCGCATTCGCTAAAAAAACTGGATCTTTTGCGCATGCGGCGAAAGTCAGCAATCCGCCCCTTGTGTCGACGGAAAGGCCAAAGTCACGAACGGCGCATAGCCGACCCTAATCACGATATTGTCCAATGTCTGCTTGCACAAACAACACCCTTCGGGATCGAAGTAAAAGCTTACAATTTGCGCGTAAGCCAGAGGACCTCGGGAATCCAGCTCGGGGGGACTTCCGCGCAGTGCGCGCGCTTGATGCATCCCATCGGTCACTAAGGCTGAGACAGTTATACCAAGCTGCAATCCTCTCTCAGGGCAAAGGCAGAATAATCTCCACGCGCAAACCGCCCCGTGCTCGGTTCGACAGCTTCAACTCGCCCCCGTGATCTTCAACAATGGCTTGGGCGATGGCTAAACCTAATCCGCTCCCTGGGCGATAGGGTCCACCCTCGGCACTGCTCCCCCGATGAAAGGGGCGAAGCACCAAAGACATTTCATCCTCAGGGATACCCGGCCCGGTGTCAGTGATCTGAATTTTCACGGTCCGTCCGTCCGCCCGTGCCGACACACGCGCTTCGTTGCCGTATTTCAATGCGTTTTCGATAAGGTTGCTTAACGCCCGCTTGATTGCGAGGCGCTTCATTCGCACCACGAGCCCGCTCTCGCAGTCCCAATCCACGGGCGATCCGCTATCCGCGAGGTCATCGCATATGCTTCCAATCAAGGCGCTGAGATCCACACGGGATTTCTCCTCGCGGCCATGCGACGCTTGTGCATAGGCCAAAAAGGTGCCAATCGTATCATCCATATCGTCAATTGCGCGAAGCGATTTTTGGCGGTCCCGCGACGATGGCAGTAACTCCAACCGCAGGCGCAACTGCGTAAGGGGTGTCCGCAGATCATGCGAGATCGCCGCCAGCATTTCCGTTCGGCTCTGAATTAGCCGTGCAAGTCGGCTTTGCATTCGGTTGAAGGCGTCAGCCGCCACTGCAACTTCTATTGGCCCCTCTATTACAAGCGGTGGCCGGAACAGGTCCTGTCCGAGCCCTTCCGCAGCCTCTGCAAACTCGCGCAAAGGACGCGTCACCCGTCCGACCAGCCAAAATGCTACCAGCGCAATACCCAGAACGGCGGATATGATGTTTGCAAGCAAGAGTTCAGGAAGCAGCGACTTGGGTGTGCTGAGAGACCCAAGAAAATTGATCCATTCGCTTTCTGAATGACGGATCGAAATTGCGACGCCTGGACCAATTTCTGCCTCGTCAAAGGAGGATGCCGGTGATCCTGCACGATTGGCATTGTCGAAAGTTGGCGGCATCGCCTGTGCTTCGGACGGGTCGACGAAGCGGACCCGCATGTCATTGTCCGCGATTAGGGGTACCTGCGTACGAAGATAAGTCACGATCTCGCTTTCAGCATTGGTGGCCTGGTGAGGGTCGAGTGCTGGTTTCGGCCCAGACCACACCCTGAACGTCCTGCTATCAGAAAGAGTCACGACGTCGGTGCGCTGCGCAGGGGGTAAATCCCGTAATAGACGACTGATGCCTGCAGCCCGTTCAGCGAGGTCGGCGGCTTCAGTCATTTCGAGGGCATCACGGCGATCGAAATGGTAGATCATGTAACCCGCAATATGGGAGAGCAACAGGGCGAGAATGATGATCGACGACGTCTCGCCCCGCATGCTTCGGATCCAACTCACCGCAAGACATCCGGGGTGAACAGGTACCCATCACCCCACATTGTCCGTATTATTCTCGGGGTTTTTGGATCGTCGCCAAGTTTCCGACGCAAACGGCTAACCTGGATATCGATGCTTCGGTCTGAGATCACCGTCGATCGGCCGCGGGTCGCGTCAAGGAGTTTGTCCCGCGACAGAATTACCTGCGGCCAGGTAAGGAAGGCGTAGAGAAGTTCGTACTCAGCTCCGCTGAGCAGCACGACCACGTCCTCTTGCGTCATCAACTCCCGTTTCGCTGTATCAAGCCGCCACCCTTCAAATCGAATGAAGCGTCCGTCCGGCTGGGCGGCCGCCGCCGCGGCACCGGTGCTGCGGCGAAGTACTGCTCTTATCCGTGCCAGTAACTCGCGGCTGTGGAAAGGCTTGGCGAGGTAATCATCCGCTCCCATCTCGAGGCCGAGAACACGATCGAAATCATCACCCTTCGCAGTGAGCATGATAATAGGTAAAGGAATTTTTTCAGCACGCAACGTCCTACAGAACGATAGCCCGTCCTGATCAGGGAGCATCAAATCAAGAACCATCAGATCGATGTTACCCTCCGCGATGTGCAGCTTTGCGCTGGCGGTATCGGCGGCGCGGCTAACGCGGTACTGATCCCGGGTGAGTATATCGCCAACAAGTTTGCAAATCTCGGGATCGTCGTCGACGACCAGAATGTGTTCTAACTGCGTTCCCATGATCTCGCCATTGCACTGCAGAAATTCGCCGCTCGATACCTGAAATTAGCAGAAACCCAAGATTCGCCAGAGGCATTCGACAATAGGTCAGGAAGATTGCCTCCCGGACACATCTTGTCACAATCGGAAAGATTTCGCACGAACATTGGGCAAAGTACCAATCTAAGGTTTGACTAACGCAATTAGATAAGGAGGCGACATAGATGACACCCACGGCGGATCCTGACTGCATTAGGTCACCAAGTAAAGTTCCACCTCAGGCTACGGATACGATCATTCGCCTGCCGAGACCTTCATATCCCCAGTCCCAGAAGGTCCGACAAGGGCGTTTGATCGGAAAAGTGACCAAGAAGGGAGCCGCGAAATCTTACAGCGACAAGGTTATGGAGTACGTTGAAGTTGCGAGGTTGGCATCGGATCCGGAACAGGCTTTGGCGGAAAGCCTACTTGTGGATCAGATGGAACAGCAAGCGAGGTTTGCAGCGCTTCCTGCGGCCGCCTCGCAGGATGGCTGGATCCAGCTGCGTCACCAGCAGTTGCTCCAGGCCAACCAAGCCTCACACGATGCCGCATTGGAGATCCTCAGACGATGGAAGGATGTCGCCGCTACCTCCTGAACTCGTTTTTGCCCTAAACTGCCTGTTCTAACCTGCCTAACCTTTGGCGAACCGGGTCTGCTCGACTGGTTCGCCATTTTTCTTATTGTGAGAGCCATCATGGGCACTGTCAGAGCAAAATCGGTTGAGGCGGGCAGGGCGAGAAATTAGCATCCCGGGATGACAAAACGCAGCCCCTTTCGCTACTTCAAGACGAGCCCCGAGATCATCCGTCTGGCCGTGATGATGTATGTTCGGTTTCCGCTTTCACTTCGGAACGTGGACGACCTCCTGAACGAACGCGGCATCGACATCAGCCACGAGACGGTTCGATATTGGTGGAACAGATTTGGCCCGTTGTTTGCCGCAGAGATCCGCAAGAAAAGGGTCAGCCAGATGCGCGCATATTCGAACTGGCAATGGCACCTGGACGAGGTATTCGTCAAGATCAACGGCGAGACGTACAAAACGGCCCTCGACAGCAAAGGGCGCGATTGTTGCTTTCGGCCCTAAGCTGCCGTTGATGGCCTTTGCAGCGAGTGTCCGGTCTGAGCCCTCTTTGACCGATGCTGCGCGATGTACGAACGGCAGCTTTTGATGGTGCGGCCAAAAACGTGACAAAACTGACGGCAATTTTGCTAGGGGTTTGTGGCACAAGATTTTTCAACGATTTCGGTTGATCATAGCGGGGAGACAAAAACGACC
>CBDTUA010000113.1:0-4295 GCA_965363735.1 uncultured Sulfitobacter sp.
CAATTGCAGTGTAAGAAGGGACCAGATCGCGACGAAAAACGCGTAACGGTCAATCTCGATTGCCACCAAATTCTTTCCGTTGGAAACCTAACCGCCCGCCGCTTTCGAAGATCGCATCACCTTTAGGGCGAAGTTCGTACATTTGTCGGACCAAGCAGATATAGCAGAGGCCGTGCCATCATAACTGGGGTTAAGCACGGCTTCCCTTTGCGCGCCGTTAATCATGCTGCGCAGCAGGGTAGCCGCTTCGTAAAGATCAACATCCTCCGGAAACGTGCAGTCAGAAAGAATCGCGATGAAACGGCGGTCAAATGCCTCGGCCACTGTGTCGATCGAAGACAGGTAGTTATCGCGGAACTCCGGGAATTGGGATTGTTCTGCAAACACGGCTCGCGCATTCAAGACGCCCCCATTACTGAGAACGAGGTGGGAATAGGCACGCGTCAGCGCCAAAACAGAGCCTTCAACTGTTGTAACGTTTGAAGGCGTATCGAGATGTGCAATGCCTGTCTCGATAGCGTCGTCTGCGACCAATCGAAACAAGCTCGCCTTGTTTGAAACTGTTTTATAGATCGTTCTGGTCGACATGCCCGCCCTACGGGCGACGGCTTCGATACTGGTTCCTGCATATCCTTCGCTAAGGAACACTTCGGCCGCCGCCTTGATCAAGAGCGCACGCGTTTCCTGCTCCGTACGCAGAGAGGGACGGCCGCGAGGCCGCTTTGCTTTGGTCGTTTTCTGTTCTGTCATCGCCGCTCCTCTCTCGCTTTATAAAAACGGAAATTTTCATAAATCAAGAGCGAAGCGCAATGCCTCCTCCACACGCGCATCACGAAGTCTTGAATGACGGATTTCGATATTGACATAGTGTCGATAATAAATTTAGAAAACTGAGATTTTCCAAATAAAGCCGACGTCAAGGATACCCGATGAAACTGAACAAAACCGTGGCTGTCTCAGTGATCGCCGTTGCTGCGGCGGCAGGTTATCTGGTTTGGATACTGAGCCAACCCGCGACCTACCTTGTGCAGGGCGAAGTAGAAGCGACACGCATAGATTTGTCGGCGATGATTTCGGCGCGTGTTTCTGAAACGCCCGTCAATATCGGGGACCGTGTCGTCGCCGAAGATGTTGTTGTACGGATGGAAAGCGCGATACTGGATGCGCAACTTGCCGCAGCACGCGCGGCGCTTGACGTTTCGCGAGCCAACCGCGACCTTACTTACTCCACCCGCCCGGAAACGATTGCCGCCGCTGAAGCCCAGTTAGAATCGGCGCGTTCAAGCGTTACGCTGGCGCAAAGCAACTTCGACCGAGTAAACAAACTGCAAGGCGACTCGGTTGTGTCGCAGGCATCGCTTGATCAGGCGGCCAACAACCTGACTGCTGCAATACAAGCCCAAGCTGCAGCGCAGGCCAGCCTTGATCAGGCGCGCAATGGCGCGAGCCCCGAACAAAAGGCCGTGGCTGATGCCCAAGTAAGGCAAGCTGAAGCATCCGTTTTACAGACCACAGCCAGCGTGGATGAAATGATCGTGGCATCCCCCATCGACGGTGAGGTGACGACACGTACTGCAGAATTGGGCAAGCTGTTTAGTGCAGGTGCACCCCTGATTTCCATCGTGGATGTGGACCACGCATGGTTCACATTTAACTTGCGCGAAGACCTTTTAGAGGGGCTGGAGGTTGGCCAGCCCTTGAAAGTCCGTATTCCTGCTTTGGGCGATGATACCGCCCTGATTGATGCGACGATCACATCGATTAATGTCCAAGGCAGCTATGCCAATTGGCGCGCCACCAAAGCGACGGGGGACTTTGATTTGCGGACTTTTTCTCTGCGAGCTGACCCTGTTGCGGCAGTCGCGGGATTACGCCCCGGGATGAGCGTTTTGGTGGATTGGCCCGCCACAGTGCGTAGCGGTCAATGATCCTGTGACCCCCTCGCATCTTCCCCCCGGTTTTCGACGGATCTGGCGTCGCGAGTTCCGCCAGATTGCGACGCGGCCTTCGCTTGCCTTTATGTTGGTGCCGCTGCCACTGATCCTGTTTCTTATGCTGGCTGTGATTTTTGCGCCGGGTTTGCCGCGCGATCTTCCCGTGGCTGTTGTTGATCTTGATGGGTCGACGATGTCGCGCCAGATCGTGCGAATGGCTGACGCGGCAGCTGATGTTGAGGTTGTCGAGCAGCTTGCATCGCTTAGCGAGGCGCGACAGGCGCTCGTGGCACAGCGTGCCTATGCGGTTTTAATGATCCCCGCCGGTCTGGAACATGATATCTTGTTGGGGCAAAGGCCGGAAGTTGTGGTGTTTTCCAACAGCCAGTTTTTGACGGCAGGCGGCATTGTCGGGCGCAGCCTAAGCACGACAGTTTCGACGTTTTCAGCGGGTGTGTCGTTGCGTCTGCTTGAGGCCCAGGGGGTCGGTTCCGATCGGGCGCTGGATTTGATCACGCCAATTCCCGTACAGCAAAGCCCGTTGTTCAACCCCTCACTCGATTACATCCAGTTTCTGCTTTCGGCGATCATGCCAACCGTCTTGCAGATTTTCATCTGTGCCACTGCGGTTCTCTCGTTTTCACGCGAACACCATTCCCCAAACGGCATGCCACGCCTTCAGCGCATTGCACTATCGCCAACCCGCGCAATATTGGGAAAACTGCTCCCCTACACCTTTGTGGGCACGTTCGTTTTGCTGCTTGGGGATGTGTTGTTGTTTAACGTCTTTGATGCCAGCTTTCGTGGCAACGTCTTTGTGTTTTTCCTCAATGGTTTCATGTTTATCCTAACGTGTCAGGCCATGGGTGCGCTTATCGCCCTGATTGCCAAGGACACGACGGGTGCCCTTGGGATGATGGGGCTAA
Source organism: uncultured Sulfitobacter sp. (assembly GCA_965363735.1). Classification (GTDB taxonomy): domain Bacteria; phylum Pseudomonadota; class Alphaproteobacteria; order Rhodobacterales; family Rhodobacteraceae; genus Sulfitobacter. The sequence goes on from CBDTUA010000113.1 coordinate 2,861, forward strand.
TCGTGGCACCGTCTTTCGGGTTTGCCGGTGTTAGCTTTCCCCGTTTCGGGATGACGCTCTTTTCGCAGATTTGGGGTGCGATCATACCGCTGACCCCATACCTGCAATTGCGGACAGATCAGACCCTGCGTGGGGCGCCCTTAGAGTATTCTCTGCCGACAATGGGGTGGCTTTTCGCCCAACTTTTGGTTTTCTCAGTCCTGTTGTGGGTCATGACGCGCAAGACAATGGCCCAAATACCGGTTTCTGAAAACGCTACCGTCGAGACTCAAGAGAGTAAGTCATGAGAAAGCTGCGCCATTTCCTTGCCGAGGTATTCGGGGTCATACGGGCGCTCTTTGCCGACGACAGTGCTAAGTCTACGATGATCGTTGGCATTCTGATTTACAGCGTTCTTTACCCGCAACCTTATGTGGGCGAGGTGCTGCGCGATGTTCCTGTGGTAGTGATCGATCAAGACAACTCGACCGCCAGTCGGACCCTTGTGCGTGAAATTGACGTGACAGACTTGGTCGATGTGACCATGTCCGCGCCGGATATGGAAACCGCACGGGATGCCTTTTACCGGCGCGATGTTTACGGGATCTTCGTTATTCCGGCGGGCTTCGAGGCTGACCTCCTTGCCAGCCGTCCCGCGCCCGTGGCCGCCTATAGTGACGGTAGCTATCTATTGATCTACTCCAATGTAATGCGGGCCGTCGCCACGGTTGCAGGGACCATGGGCGCGCAGGTCAATTATGCGCGTCTCACCGGACTGGGCGTCGATGATGGCGTGGCGCGCACGATGCTGTCGCCTGTAGCTGTAACCAATGTGGCCGTTTTCAATCCACAGGGCGGCTATGCCAGCTATGTGATTCCGGCGGCTTTTGTCCTGATCTTGCAGCAGACGTTATTGATGGGGATCGGACTGCTGCATGCGGGGCGCAGGCCACCAACGGGCGAGCGTTTGTGGGCCACGATTACTGCCTACTTTGCCCTGTATATGGTCTGGGTTGCATTCACGCAGATGTTGATCCCCTATCTCTACAGTATTCCGCGCACTGGCGACCTGGCGACGCTGCTGTTGATCTCCGTGCCATTTATCTGTGCCTGTATCGCAATGGGATTTGCCATCGCGATGGCCATTCCTTGGCGCGAAGGGGTTGTGTTTTTACTTGTGGTGATCGGGATGCCACTGTTCTTTCTTTCGGGCATCTCGTGGCCAGTCGAAATGATACCTGACCATCTGCGGACTCTATCGCTGCTTGTTCCATCATCGACGGCCATTTCCGCCTTTGTCGCGGTAGATCAGATGGGCGCTTCGGCGCGGGATGTGGCCGGTGCGATTCAAACGCAGATAGTTCTCGTGGTCGTCTACTCGACATTGGCAGTCGCCCTTTCGCGACTGCCCCGCAATAGGCGATAGCAGCTGATTGCCAGACGAAAGAATGAGAGC
>CBDTUA010000114.1:0-4285 GCA_965363735.1 uncultured Sulfitobacter sp.
TTTGCCCTCGCCAACCTGCTGGTCGTTATCAGCATGACCATCGCTGTTTACGTACACTTAAACCCTGACGTTCCAGCCGAAGTCTTGCTGTTTCAGTTAAGCCGCCTGTTGTGACGCTACTGATCATGGCCTTGCTGTCATGAACGCATGGCTGCACCGCAGCACGCAGCGTGCGTGATCTTCTAAACATCGAAAGACAACCTTATGACCTCTCCAAGCTTCTCCTCTCCACATCGCCCACTTTTTCAGAAGGTCATCATCGTGGTGACTGTTATGGCCAGCGTCGCGGGCGTGCTCACGGGGCTGATGACATGGGACAACACAGGATTTTCTGAACCGTTTCGGCCAAATTGGGGCATCTCTTTTTTGAAAGCCGCATCCGTACATTTACCCTTCGCCATTCTGTTGATGGGGCTTTTTGAAAAATCCTGTTACGGTTCATGTCTGCTTCGTCTGCCTTGAAGCGCAATCTCCTGCTGGGCTTAATCATGTCCATGGTGATGCAATCCCTGAAGGCCCTTCTCACGGACGGAACAGAGGCTGGATTTGGTGATATGAGCGTCGTCAAAGCGCTTTGGAACAATGCCTTCATTACGGCCAACCCTGTGGGCCTTACCCTTGCATTGTTGTTGACCACCACAGTCCGACCTTGGCTTCTTGCAATGCTTGGGGCTTGACCAAGCGCCTCACTTTTGAGTGATCGCTCAAGTGTATTGTTGAGTGATCACTCAATGCCGTCTATATCGACGTCATCAAACACGAAATACCCTCCCGAAAGGACACACGATGGCAACCTTCCCGATCCACACAGTCGAATCCGCTCCCGAGACCGGTAAGCCGCTTCTGGAAACATCGCTTAAAAACAACGGCCGCATTCCGGGCTTGCACGGCATAATGGCCGCCGCCCCACCACTGTTGGCCGCCTATAACTTTGCCCACCAGCAGTTCATGGCGACATCCATGACTGACGAGGAAAAAACAGTTGTCTGGCAGACAATCAATGTCGAAAGCAACTGCCACTACTGTGTTCCAGCCCACACCGGCATTGCGAAGATGATGAAAATCGACGACGCGATCACCGAAGCCCTGCGCAACGAAACAGCACTGCCAACAGCCAAACTCGAAGCCCTACGCACCTTCACTTTGGCGCTGGTCCGTGACCGTGGGTTTGTGGCCGAAGCCGACACGCAGGCGTTCTTGGATGCAGGTTTCACAGAAACAAACATCCTTGAGATCATTCTGGGCGCTGCGCAAAAATTGATGTCAAACTACACCAACCACTTTGCAAAGACACCTGTCGATCAAGTGTTCCAAAAGTTCGCATGGGAAAAGAAGACAGCCATCGCTGCTGAATAATCTTACTGCCGGAGCGGGCCAACCGCTCCGGCAGGTCCGTACAAACCAAGGACCAAACAATGCCAAAGAGCAACCTGTTCTCAGACATCTGGACGTCTTTTTGCGCTTTGCCGCTCTGGGTGACGATCTGGATGACCGCCCGAGTTGCGCCGATCAATCTGTCTCTATTTCGTATCCGACCCAAAGGGTATTCTCGTTGCGACGCTTGCATGGGGCGAGATGCTGACCTGCCAGATCGTACTCATGCGACATCGCGGTTTTACCAAGCTTGCGTCAGGCGGCCATGTCATCTTTTGGGTGCCGTTGGGTCTGATACTGATCTTTGCGCGGCCCATGGAAAATGCCGCTTATGACATCTATCTCACCATTCCACTGGTCGCGAACCTCGTGTCCCTGCTGTTTGACATCAATAACTTACGGCTTTGGCTTGGCGACGATCGTCAGGTCCTTGGCCACGAACGGAGCGTATGAAAATGACTGAACCTTTACGTATCGATATCGTATCCGATGTCATGTGTCCGTGGTGCATCATCGGGTATCGCCAACTGTCGCAGGCGCTGGACGCCTCCGGCACAGACCACGAAATCCACTGGCATCCGTTCGAGTTGAACCCGCAAATGCCATCTGAAGGTCAGAACACCCGCGAGCATATCATCGAAAAATATGGCAGCACACCTGAGCAGTCCGAACAATCGCGCCAGCGCATGAAAGCACTGGCTGACGATCTCGGGTTTGATTTCGAGTGGACCAAAGACTCGCGCATGCACAATACCTTCAACACCCACCAACTGCTGCATTGGGCAGACACCCAAGGCCGTATGCATGATTTGAAAATGGCGCTGTTTACTGCCCATTTCACGAACCAACGCAACCTGTCTGACAATGCCGTACTGGCCGATGTTGCCGCCGAAATCGGGCTGGACCGTGTTGAGGCTGCCGCCGTGCTTGACGATCAACGCTTTGCCAATGACGTGCGCAGCGCCGAACAGTTCTGGCAACAGCAGGGCATTTCCGGCGTGCCTGCGGTGGTGTTTGACCGCAAACACCTTGTCACAGGGGCGCAGGGCGTAGAAAATTACTCCAGCATTCTGTCACAACTCGCCGAGATGAAAGGCTAATCCATGGCCCGCGCCGCAAATTATGATCGTGACGGAGCACTTGATGCGGCTATGATCTTGTTTTGGCGCAAGGGCTATCACGCGACATCGCTCAAGGATCTGGAATCGACCCTGCACATGAAACCTGGCAGTATCTATGCTGCGTTCGACAGCAAGGAAAACCTCTACCTTCTGGCGATCGAGCGCTATTTTGAAGCATCTCGTGCTGGCTTTCGAGCACAAATGGCCAAGGCTGCAACGCCACTTTCTGGGTTGGCGGCACAGTTCAGAAACTATGCAGACCTTGCGCAGGAAGATCCATCGCGTCAGGCCTGTATGCTGATGAAAACGCTTGTTGACACCGCATTGACCGATCTCAAAATCGCTGCGGCATCGAAGCAATACCTTCATCAAATGTGCGTGGAGTTCGCCGAGAGTTTTGAGGCTGCCCGTGTCGCGGGCGAGCTACCATTCGACGCGGACCCAAAGCGCCTCGCGCTGCGGTTTCAAGCCAATATATCCGCCCTTCGCGTCGAAATGCTTCGGGGAACACCTCGTGACGACATCTCAAAACTCGCTGCTGATATGGCGCAAGAGACGATGGAACTTGGTGTAGCTCAATAGAACTAGCAAGAGATGGAAAGGCTCTCAGCTGAAACGAAGCGTTTATGGTCGTTCCGGGGATTTCTTTCCACGCTTAGCTTTCGGCCCTGACCGGACCTTCATTGGCCGTCAATCGCCACACCGCAGCTTCTCCAGAACGGCCATTCGCGGGTCCTGCAGCATTCTGTCCACTTGATCGTCGCTGTGTGGGACATTGCTGCCGTCGGGCCTCGAAAGACAGTCGTCAATCTTAGACTGAGAACGGGGAGGTATGAACGATTGGCTTGATCGGGGAGCCGTCATTCTCGGTGGCGTGCCGAGCAAAAGTCTTGAAACCCGGTGGCAAGATCGTCCCACGACGTGCTTCCGAGACAAAGATGTGCTTGCTGTTCTCCGGATTTGCCGAAATCGCTGTAGCGTCATCCAGCGTTCCGACGTAGATTCCGATCCGATCTGGCCACCGTTCAAATGTCAGAGCCAGCTTGGTTCCGCAAGCCGAACAAAAATGGATGTTTATGTCCTTGCCACTGCCTTCAGACGAAAGCGTGTAAACAGTCGGGTTATTCTTAGGGAAAGTGAATGGGGCGTGCTCGAAAATAGGCTCTATCATTCTGTCCGACCCGGTGGCTCGCTGACAGAAACGACAATAGCAGATAGTCACCCAGAGCGGCTCGCCTCCGGTAGCATATCTTACCTTGCCACATAGGCAGCGGCCTTCGTATCCCTGTGACATGCAGGACTCCAGATTCACCACGCTTCGAACTACTACGCTTATAACATAGCTCAACTACGTTGGGATCGGTACGTTCGCGAAGCTCGCCTTTGGGCTCTTTTCAGACTTCGGATGCGACGCGGCATGCATCCTGATTATCCCGACCGATTGATCGATGTGAGCCGCTGGTACCGGCTTTTCGCGAGCCGATCTGAGGCTGCGGCACAGCTTCCTCAGACCGAACACTCGTTCAACGCTGCGCATCCTTGGGTTCGAAGAATTGCGACGTGGGCGATACGGCCATTTTTAACCGCCCGAGTGTGTCTTTTGAACGGCTATTGGCAGAAATAGGAGGCTCAACCCACCGACCAGCGTCACGGCACCTGCGGCAACTACAGCGGGGCGGATAGCGGTGCCATTCGAGGCACCCAATGCGCCGAAAATAAAGCCACGGAAGCCGTTCATGATCACGCGCCGGAACTGCGACTGATGGGCGCTCCAGCATTCTGGAGGCAGT
>CBDTUA010000115.1:0-4279 GCA_965363735.1 uncultured Sulfitobacter sp.
CCCACGAAACCTCAACAGCAGGTCGTGCAGTTTAGGTTCAAGATGGTTCCATAGCAGTCCGGTCATTGGCGCCTCCCGAAAAAGGTGTTGTCGAATAGAAGACGCACACCGTGACCTTTCCTTACTTTTAAAAAGTTTCGCAAAATATCATATCTCAGGTTTTTCGCGAAACGCTGTGCAACACTCATAAACTACGCAGCATTTCAGCCCGTGATGGGGTTGGGATCGACAGGGGCTGGACGTCGCGGGAATGATCACAGTCACACTCCATGAAGCCGCCCTCGCCGCAAACCGGGCAGATCTCCGCGATCCGTTTCTTCAAATCGGCTCGTGAGCGATGAATGCGTACGCCCAATGCGTTCAGGCTGACCCCCAGGTCAGCCGCGACCTGCTTGCGCGGCTCATCTTGCAAGTCCAGACGTGTCAGCAATTCGGCTTGTGCAGGCGGCAATTCATGCATGGCTGCAGCTATGCAACTGCAGGCGGGCGCATCGGACTCTTCTGCCCTTGATTCCATGATGTGGGCCTCGATTGCGTAAGCTTCTGCTCCACGATTACGGCTCCCTTGGCGCCGATAGTGATCGGTCAGTGTGTGCCGCAATGTGATGCCCAGCCAGGCATCCAGCCGCTCGCCACTCTTGATAGATGCGTGATTGCGCAGCACCTTGATGCAGAAGTCCTGAAAAACGTCTTCAGCGTCCTGCGGAGAGTTCAGACGTTTGCGAAGATACCCCAGAAACTTCTTACGGCATTCGATAAGCTTTGCCTCGGCGCCACGGCGCGAGACCTCCGTCATTGGGAGTTTTGGTTCAGCGAACATGTTTCGCTCCTTTCACATGGTGTCGTGCAGCACCGAAAACCGAGGCTGGGCGTTAAACCTGTGAAAGGATGCGAGGTGGTTGGAAGGGCAGATATCCTGTGCGAGACGGATCGTAGTGCGTCAAACGGGGGAATTCTTGCGCACTTTCGCGACGCGTCAAAGCCAAGCCGTCACTGGGCATAATCGCAAGAACGCAGCTAAGTCCACCGTGACAAGCTGTGTCCGGCACGGACTGCACGAAGACGGCATTAACCGCATCGGTGCCCACGACCAAAGCGATATCAGGTTGCGTCGAAGGGTCGTGATGATCAATTTCCGGTGAAATTGCTAAAGCAGAGATAACAATAACCATGATAGCGGCGGTGACTGTCACCGCACGCATCCATACGCCCCAATTCTTCTGCACTGACCTGAACATAGTTCCTACTTTTGACGTGCGATGCCTCGTTTATAGCTGCCCGCGCTATGGTTCACTTTGATCTGGGTCAATATTCAAGCTGACCTAAAGCCGGGTATGACGCGCAAAGCGAACCTTTTCTGGCTCATCTGTTCAAAGCGGTGCTGACGTCAAACACGCCTACTATGCAAGGGCGCATTTTAGCAAAGATATCGATTGCAATCTGCGCAGCCGCACCAAAATTGAAGATTGTGCGGTTATCGCTCGACGCCAGCCTGAAGCGGCCGCAATTCTGGTATTGGCGTTGCTGTCGCAGACAGGTATCCCGCTGTTGATCGGTTTTGTCGGCAAGGTCACTCTGTTCATGGCGACGATAGAAGGCAGTCTCGTTTGGTTGGCGCTGGCCGCAACCGCCGATACTGTCGCGTCACTGTTCTACTATGCGCGGGTCATGGGGCGAAGGTATTTCGATCCGCCCGGAGAGTAAGTCGAAACGCTAGTCAGAACCAGTGCCGTCGCGATGTGGATTGCAGGCATCCTCACGCTGGCGGCGGCGTTGTTGGCGGGTTTGATCCTTGCAACCTTTAATGCCGCTACGCTCTTGCCCATTGGCTATTTGCAGTTGTGAGTGACTTGCATGAGTCCTAAGGGTCGAAAAACCTAGGCATCAAAACGCAGGTCCTGTTCATGTCGTTGTCGACCATCATTGTCGTGATCGACGCGCTGCTTCTGCGTCGCCATCTAGGTTGACTTCTCACCTCAGCCCATGCCGTGAAGCCCGTGAAAGGTCCCTGTCAGAAGAACTGCAAGAATGACCGGCGCTGCAACTGCCAGCACCAAGATGCATTCTAGGCGACTACGAAGTCGCCACAGCAAGAAACAAGTGAGTACAAGCACCAAACCGAACTCGAACAACGTAAAAATGCTGCCGTAGTACCTTGTGTCCCAATAGCTAATCGGGCTTTGGAATACCCAATCCGTGAGTGGCCAGAACTGGCGGCGCGCGTCATCGTGATGAGTCAGAAAATCCGCGAAGGCGTGCAGCACTCCTGAGCCTGCGAAGGCGCGCAATAGGATTGATCCGCGCCAGACCGCGAGCCCGAACAGACTACCCCAGACGAAGAACCCGTGATCGATGGCGAAGATGGCTTGCCAGACATCTGAAAAAAAGAGCTGCCCGAACACCTCATGCTCTGGTATCCCAAGAAGCTGCGTGCTCCAAAACACCATCACGAACATGGGAACGTCCGGTGTGAGCCCGCCAAGCAATGCAGCCACGAGGGTCGTTGGAACGATGGGACGCGCAAAGACTGCGGCTCCGACAAGCATGTGCGACGGTGTGTTCATGGTTTCAGCACACTACTTGGGGCAATGAATGCTCGTCGGTAATAATACGCCTTAGAAGCGGCGCCGGCAGTGCCCCCTGAATGACCGTGCGCCCGACAACAAGTCCCGGTGTTCCAATGAAACCGAAGACGTCGGCCAGCGCGCGCGTGCGGTCCAGTTCAGCCTGAACCTCGGGAGAATTCATGTCCTTCACCAATTTATCGGTGTCGAGGCCTACGCTGGCTGCGATGGCGAGAACGGAGCGTTGGTCAGCCAAAAACGGCGTACGCATGAACCGTCGTCGCAAAGGTTGCTGCAAACCCTGCCGCGCAGCGGCCACTGATGCTCGCGCTGCAAGCTCCGAAGGCACACCAAAAATCGGAAGCTCATGTTGAACTATACGGACCGTGTCGGGATCCGTCGCCATGATGTCATCAAGGTCACGCTCTAAGGCGCGGCAGTATGGGCATCGAAACTCGCTGAAATAGGCGATGGGAACAACATCCTGAGAGATCGCGGTCCCGAACAATGCGCCACAAAGGTCGGACTTGACTGTGGCTGCGCGTGCCCGCCTGACCTCTGCGTCTCCGTTCGGTGCGTCGAGGCCGATGAAGGCCGCAGACGCTCCCGATATCTGTCCCCCGGATTGCACAGTCCGAAACGGGGGGAGTGAATCGATGGCAAAGTACTTCGGGCCACGATCGAGGACAAGATTCCAAGGCATGGCGCGGAGCCCATATACGGCACCAACAATACCACCTACGATCAGCAGATCCCGACGACTGGTCGTCACAGAACTGCTTCCGGCGGTTTCACCAGCCCCTGATCGTAAAACTGCATGACATGGTCGTTCGGTATCCGGATGCAGCCATTCGAGGCTAACGCTCCAATGGGCCACAGCTCCGTCGTGCCATGGATCCGAAAACAGGTGTCGATCCAGTTAATCAAGACATGAGTCTCCAAACGTCTATACGACAAGACGTGACTTTTCTTCTCGTGTTTCATGGCTGAAGTTCACTTGGTGACTTTAATATATCATATTGTTGCGACGGACAATCTGCTGCCTCGCCTGTGCCTCGTGCTGAACATTTAGTACTTTCGCATGATGCGCGCTTGCCGAAAAACTTTTGATAACAATGCATCACAGCGGTGAAGGTAAAGGCCGATGAATCACTTCGGTGGGACCAAGATTACCTATCTCGCGTCCCAGAGATGAGCGCCGCCGTAGGCCTCCATTGCAACAACGCACCGCTGCATCTGGCCGGAAAACTCCAGAACCTGCGTCCGCCGCAACTTCTTGCGCAAAACCGCTCGGTCTGCGCCGTCGGCTCCATGCACTTGGAATACATTCTTCACCAGATCGAACCCGACTGTGATAATCTCCCACATGACCGCTCACTTTTGTGGAACGTTGCAGACCCACCTTCGCACGTCAATGCCATCGAGGGGCGGTTACATCATCAGTCCCCATGAGGTTAATTTGGTATCTCAGGTTGAGCTTGCATGACGCTCCCGAGAATTATTTTGTAACGCTTTCTAGATGGCGGAATTGGCAGTGTAGCCTGTTGTTCATTGGCATGCTCAGTCAAATTTCGCGGGCGGTCGTGGTTTTCTGCCCCGACCGCCCGTATTTCTTAAATATGGCAAGCACGTACTCTAGCGCTATCGAGCATACTGCGTCAGCGCTCGTTGCCAGCCTCTGGCGGCAGCGGGCCGTTGGACTGCATATCGAGAGA
>CBDTUA010000116.1:0-4120 GCA_965363735.1 uncultured Sulfitobacter sp.
AGCGCAGATTCCTGACGCGGCATCTTTGATCTGTCTATTCCGGCGTAACGCCGCCTTGTTCGCACAAGCGGTACCCTGATTTCCTGCTGATGACGTCCAAATGCAAGTGGTTTGCGTGAGAGGCATTTGAACCAGGGCCAAGTACGGTCGAGAACTCGAGGCACGCACTGGCGCGGACGGCATCTTGGAACGCTTCTTCGAGAGTTCCATCAGCCTCTCTGGGTTGAATCGCGATGCTGGAGCCGTCGTCAAACCGAAATCCTAAGACGTCAAAGGCGTTGCCGACACCGTGTTCTGACAGTTTACCATTGGAAGCGTTGTTGCGCCTCCGACAGATGTAGCCAGAGCCATTCCCCAAAGCCGCGAGTGCTCCTCGATTATTGAGACGTTCGCTTGCTGGCAGGACAAAGTCGTGCGTCCACCGCGCAAGCGAAGCTGCGGTCTCACACCGAAGCGTTGCGGCTGGCTCGATTGCAACGCCCTGCGCAATCTCTGTCACCTGAATTGGCCGCAGAATGCCGCAATCGGGATCATCAGCGGCAATAATGGGCTCCACTTCGGAATAGGAGACATCATATCTATCCAGTTCGGAAAGACATGCCTGATATTCCGCATCTGTTACCCTCAGCGTGTCCCTTAACCCGAGCGCGCTTTTAGCCTGAAGAGGAGGTTGCTCTTCAGCAACCTCCGGCGCAGTGATGGCACTGGGTGGCGTTGGAGAAACGGCCGGAGCCAATTCTTGCGCCAGTGCTGGCGATGCGCACAGGCAAATCAGTGCGAGCCTCCGCTTCATTCAACGAACTCTACTTTTGTGCCCGCATCGACCATATTTGCCAGTTCGGTAACATCCCAATTTGTAAACCGGACACAACCATGGCTGCTTTCAATGAACAGCTTTGACGGCGTGTTTGTGCCGTGCAGGCCATACGTCGGCTTGGTTAGATCAAGCCATACAGTACCCACCGGACCGTTGGGACCAGGGGGGAGCGTCAGGCTCTCGGTGACACCGTCAGCGGTGAAATTCACGTCGGGGCGGTAGCTGTAGGTCGGATCAATCGCAATAGCTTCGATTTCCATGCTGCCTTCCGGTGAAGGCGTTTCTGCCGACCCGATTGCGACCGGATAGTTGGTTACCATCTGCCCCTCTGCGTTAAAGGCAACAGCGCGACGATCGGCTTTTCGGATCTCGATCCGTGTCACCGTCTCACCTGCATCGGGGCCCACATCTGTGACATTGATTGTGCTTCCCGCGGCGAAATCTGCATCTGGATTAAGCTGAATCAAAAAGTCTTCGTCCATGTGAAAACGTTCTGCCAGTTTCTCGGTTACTCGGACGTAGCCCAGTTTATCCATTTCCGCTTTCTCTCTGACATCGTCAGGAATGGACGACGTAAGACCAGTGGTGTCCTCTGAGGTTATTTCATAGTTCTTGATCACGGGTGCTGCCTCATCGCCGCCCAATGCGTTCCAGACCTCGTCATCAAGCAATCCGTCGACATTGAACCCTTTGAGTGCTTCGAAACCGCGCAGCGCGCTGGTGCTCATATCCCCCTTATATCCATCAATCACACCCGGCGAGACGCCCGCACGATCAAGAAGTACCTGCAAGGTTACGGTCAAACCGGATTGACCGGAAGGGGGCGTTGTTCCGTTGTACTCGGCATTTTTAATGTCATTGATCGATAAAGCAGAGGCTGACGTGGCGAAAAAACATCCGATGATAGCAAGTGATACGCGCATAATAATCTCCTATGTTCAGACCACTAACGCATTGGACGGCTAATCGTTCAGTCATAGATGAAAGGTTTTCGGTTACGCTTCGCTGCGGGGACTGCAGACGGCTCTTTCTGTTCACGGCGAGGTGCCCTTACGCCCGTCTCCAATGCAGCGTCGCGCAGGGTTTCTTTATCAACTGCGCAGCTTTGTCGGGCCATTATGCCAAAGTAGTCGATGTTTTCCTTGGCTGAGCGAGCACACCGCAAATTCCCATATCGCCTAGACACTTTTAAAACAAACGAAGACCCGTTAAATTTGTGAGCCGATATTTAGGACGACAAGCATGATCAAGCGGACAATCCACCGACTAGCTTTAAACACCGAACGTTACGCTGACCGGATGTTTCATAGAACCGCAGCGGGGCGATTCATTGACGCCTACATCGGGTACACGACGCCCGAACACATCGTCTTGCGGGGACGCGTGCTAAGCAAGTTGCGGCATGCCACTGCAGTATCGGGGCAATCGCGATTTGCAAATATGCGGCAGATGATTGGAATGTTTCTCACCGATGAAGTGCGCGGGGCGACTGTGAGATGCAATGATATAGAAGCGGTGACCGATGAGGAGGGATATTTTTCTCTCCTTTTGCCTGCCGATGGTCGCACAGGTTGGAGCACCGAGCGGCTGGTGGTCGAGGGCAGCGATGCAGTGACGGAATGCCGAGTAATGGCACCGAGCGCGGACGCAAAGTTTATGGTGATATCTGACATAGACGACACGATGCTCGAGACAGGAGCATATTCGCTGCCTCGGAATCTTTACACCTCGTTTACCGGACATGCCGGATCAAGGATCGTATATAAAGATGCGGTAGAGCTCATGAAGGACCTCAGCGACGATGGCCGGAATCCGGTCTATTATGTGAGCTCCTCCCCTTGGAATCTGCACGATTTTCTCATGGATATTTTCGAGCGGACCGCCCTTATCGTAGGGCCAATGTTTCTGCGTGACCTTGGGCTGAGCGAGACAAAATTCATTGCTGAAGGGCACGGTAATCATAAGGGGGAGAGCATCGATCAAATATTAGCAGCCAATCCTGATTTGCCGGCAATCCTGTTGGGAGATACCGGTCAGCACGACACTTCAATCTATACCGATGTCATCCGGCGTCATAAGAAGCGCGTGATCGCAGTAGGGCTTCGGACGCCTGGTTCGGGCCTTGATGAAGGTGATAGAATTGATCTTGCCGCACTTGCTGAAACTGGCGTTCCGCATTTTGCAGCCACGGATTTCAAGAATTTCATCAAACGGCTAACCGATGAGAACCCAGATACACTAGCCTGTTTGAAGCGATCAACCGATGCGGCGCGTTGATCCATTGCAGCTGTGCTGACCACCCGATGCTCAAACGTAGGGCACTGCTGTTTGGACCGCTCATCTGGACCATAGAAGCCAGCTTTGTCCTGTAGGTTAAAGAATAAGGCTGTTAACCTGAGGTTTCGTCTAGCCAGACAAGAGATGGAGGACAATGTGAGATGAGGGATTACAAGATCGGTCTCGCATTGGGCGGCGGTGCCGCACGTGGTTTGGCGCATATCGGTGTCATCAAAGAATTGACAAAAGCGGGGATCAAACCTTCCGTTGTCGCGGGTACCTCCATGGGCGCATTCATTGGTGGTGCCTATGCAGCGGACAAATTTGACGCATTGGAAACGTGGGCGGCTCACTTGGATCGGCGCGCGTTTACGTCATTGCTTGACGTCGGGCTCACGCGCGGCGGAGTGATTGATGGGCAGCGCGTGTACGATTGGCTCACTGAACTAGGGCTGGATCAGCCAATTGAATCCCTGACGACCGCCTATGCCGCGGTTGCCACGGATTTGTCCGATGGATCCGAGGTCTGGCTTAAAAAAGGGTCTATGGCGGCGGCTATCCGAGCCTCAATTTCCGTACCCGGAATTTTACGTCCGGTGCTGCATGACGGCAGGTGGCTAGTCGATGGTGGTTTGGTAAATCAGGTTCCGGTGTCGACCTGCCGTGCACTGGGCGCGGATTTTGTTATCGCCGTTACCGTCAACGAGGGCCTTGTCGGTCAGCGGCGCGCAAAACTATCCGTGGCCAAGATGAAAGATGCCGAAGAACAACGCACAGCACGCATGACCCAGATATTAGAGCAGATGCCCGCAGCACTTCGCGGACCTGCAAAATATATCCTTCCGAAATTGATAAAGGGAGAACCGGAAGCCCCCGGCTACTTTGATGTGCTGGTGAATTCTTTGAATATTATGGAGGATAGGATCACCCGTTCAAGATTGGCAGGTGAGCCGCCGAACGTGCTGATCGCCCCCTATGTTGCCTCTATCAATATGCTCGATTTCGACCGCGCTCAGGATGCAATCA
>CBDTUA010000117.1:0-4049 GCA_965363735.1 uncultured Sulfitobacter sp.
GCAAGAAGGCGATAATGCCGGCGGCGTCCATATCATAGCCGCCCTGAATGACCATGTAGCCGCCGCCGCCGATGACCAAGACATAGACAAAGGCCGACACCAGATCGATAGACGGTGGAAAGAGGGCCTGCGCCGCGTTCAGTCGGATCGTCAGATCCCGAATACCGTCAGTGGCCTCAAAGAGACGGTCCTTTTCGCGATCCTCTTGTCCCGATATCTTGACCGTGCGCATCCCGTTCGACATCTCTTCGATGCCGGAAATGTAGTTTCCGAATGCGTTCTCGGCGCTTTGCTGGATTGTCTTGATCTTGGTCGACACGGATCGCATCACCAGTATAAGCACGGGAATAACGATGATGGCTGCGGTGAACAGGATTGGGGATTTGTAGACCAAATAGCCCGAAACGACGAGTACGGTCACAAAATCGCGTGCGGCGCCTACCGTGCCTTGGCCGACGAAATTGCTAAGGCCATCCACCTGATTAACCAGTCGCAGGATAATGTCGCCGGATTTAGTGTTCTCAAAGTAGGCCAGATCCAGCCGTAAATAGTGCCGGATCAGATCTTGTCTCATCGAGCGGACAGCATTGCCCGCCAGCCAAACCGAAAGTCGCGGCACCACATAGGACAAAAGTCCCCGGGCTGCGAAGAGAAGGAACACGATGGCGCAGACCTGAATGAGTTTCTGGATCGAGCCGTCGTCAAAAATGACCCTCAGACCGTTCTCTGTCAGCGACAAGAACTGTTGGTATACCAAGGCCTGAAGGCTGACCATTATCAGCACAACGATCAGCCATGGGGACTTGTCCCTCAGGTAAAGGCGCCAAAACCACTTGATGTTATCTCTATCCTGCGGCGAGAACATCGGTTGTTTTTTAGAGACTTTCCGCATCTATTTCTTCCGCGTTTGGATGATTGCGCTTACCGGGACCAGAATGTCAAAACGCTGTTATTCGAGGTGTCTTGACTGCATCAACAGCCACGGGTTACGCCCGCTGACGGCTGCATCCCCCCATAGGAACAGTCTAAACGGCACGGTAGGTTGCTCGCATATATGCGCGCGCGCGACAAGGCGGTTTGCAATCGACTTGCCGTCAGGCGGCCAAAAACTCGGAACTGTGTCATCTTGCTGTGTGCTGAGCAGTCTGAATCAGGCAGCCGGAATCAGCCAGCCGCGCGCCCACCTGCTTCTTTCTGGTTGAAATGGGCCGCAGGTGTTTAGGCCTATGACAAGCGCAAAGAGCGGGGACCATGATCGGGGTTGCCGAAAACGGCCAAACCAACCGTTGCTGAACTGACCTCAGTCTATTATTTCGGGTGGAGCTGTGAATTTCTGGCTGAGATCGGCCACCGCCAAAGGGATAGATGCATTGAAGACTGACTGCCTGATCATTCATCTTGAGCGTGCCCGCGCGCGCCTGCCTCAGGTGGATGCAACCAAAGGCATGCTGCCATTGCGCACGCATGTTGTGGCGGCCGTCGACGGGCAGCAGATGAGCGAGGCGCAATCGCGATCCTATGTTCGCAAGTTGTGCCGGCCATACTATCCCTTTCAATTGCGGCCCTCTGAGGTGGCAACATTTCATAGCCATCGCGCCTGCTGGAGAAGGATAATCGACGAGGATCTCGATGCGGCCCTGATCCTAGAGGATGATCTGCAAATTGAGCCAGAGGTATTCCTGCCGGCGCTAGATCTGGCAATGGCCAACGTTGAGCCGGGGGATGTCGTGCGATTTCCGATCAAACTGCGCGAGGAAGCGATCCGCGAAATAGCGTCGAGCGGCCCCATCCGTTTGCAATCATATGACAGGATTGGGCTGGGCATGCAGGCGCAGTTGGTGACACGCGGCGCGGCCAAGATGCTCTTTGCGGCCACGGAGGAATTTGACCGCCCGGTCGATGATTTCTTGCAGATGCAATGGCTGCATCATGCGCGTGTATTGACGATATGGCCATCGGGCGTACGCGAAATCTCAAGCGAGCTAGGCGGTAGCCTAATCAGCCGCAAAAGTGGATTTTTTGAGAAATTGAAGCGGGAGATTCTGCGGCCGATTTATCGTCGCAAGATGCGCGCTCTTTCTAGGCGGAACTTAGATGCATCAGGTTAATTCAGCCGGGCGAGTGACGATTATATCCGTCGCCTACAACAGCACGTCGGTCCTTGCGGGAATGCTCGCGTCGGTGCCGGTAGAAACGCCTGTGATCATATTCGACAATGCTTCGCAGGACCGGCTCAAGCTGCGCGCGCTCATCGACAGCAGAGGCGGCAAGACACAGCTTGTCGAAAGCGACGTAAACTTGGGCTTTGGCGCGGGCTGTAATGGGGGCGCCGCGACGGCAGACACGGAGTTTTTGCTGTTTCTGAACCCGGACACGGTGCTGTTTCCAGACACGTTGCAAAACCTCATCCGCGCCGCGGACAGGCATCCGGGCGCGACTGCCTTTAACCCCCGCATCCTTGACGATGACGGCGCAGTTATCCTGAAGCGTCGCAGCGATCTGGTGCCGCGCCGCGCGTGGCTGCCGCGCCGCGAATTGGCGCAGGATGCTGCCTTGCCGTTTTTATCCGGTGCTGCGTTTTTTGTGCGCCGCGATGACTTTGAGGCTGTCGGTGGTTTCGATCCGGGGATTTTCCTCTTTTTCGAGGATGACGACCTGAGCGTTCGATTGTCCGAGGCCAGGGGCGAATTGATGTATGTGCATGATGCGAAGGTCCGGCATGCGGGCGGTGCATCGTCCGAATGGTCGCCCAAGAGTGAGCGGCTGAAAAACTGGCACTGGGGATTTTCGCAGATTTACACGATGCGCAAGCATGGTCGGCAGATGGGCTGTCTCAGCGCCTTTTTGAAAACGGGATTTAGGGCACTGTCGCCGGTCACCATGCTATCCGCACGGCGCCGAAAGAAATACTCGGCGCGACTGGCTGGTATGATAAACGCGCTCCGGCGGGGAGGGGGCTATAGTGATTGAAGCCCGAAACCGGCTGTGAGGTGATCAGCATAGAGTACGCCCTGACCTGCTAACGACAGCAGCGCGTGTGCCGCCAAGGCCTGATAGTCACCTCTCACCACAGCATGCCCGGCCAGTTCAGGTTGCTGAGTGCCGCGAGTTAAGCTATTGCAAATTGTGACAATCACGAGCGTTAGGCAAGGCAAAGAGCCAATGAATATAAGACATAAAGCTCTGCTGATGTATCAAAATACCAGCAATTTGTGCTGCGCCCAAAGGCCGGTCGCGCCGCTTGAGGCCATGGTTGGGCGCCGATCTGGTAGGACTATTGAGACGAATAGGTTTCCTCACTGAAAGTGTTGCCCCGTGATCAAACGCCATAGGATAAATATGCCGATCTCAAGAATCGCGATGATGTCAGTGATATCGGCGGTTCTGCTTCTGGGCATGCCGTCTTGCGGCTTTACCCCTGTATATGGCGAAAACTCAGCGACCAAGGATGTGCTGGGGAATGTGGTTCTAGAAGATCCATCCAGCCAGATCGAGTATGTATTCCTCAAAGCGCTTGAGCAGAGAATTCCCCCATCGCAAAATGCGCAATACCGAGTCAATTATACTGTCAATCTAAGCTACCAAGGGCTGGACGTTGTCGGCGTTTCACGCGTTCAGGTCATTGGAAATGTTACATCTGAGTTTATCGATCAGAGCACGGAAACCGTCAGGCTTGTGAACGTAGTAGATGCATTTACCAGCTACACGGCCAAGGGAGGTTTTCAGGATGTCCAGAGAAAGGACGCAGAAAATAGGTTGATGCAAATCTTGGCAGATAAATTCATTACGCGGCTGATCGCTCAATCCAATGAGCTTGGACCGCATCTTTAGCCTCCTCCCTCCCAGCCCTCCCTCTCCCCCTCCTCCAGAGGCGGGTTGCCCAGATGCGGGGCAGCGCTTAAGAAGCTGGGGCGCGCGGTCCGGCGCGCCGGAGCCCGGAGTGACCCATATGAAGCGCGCCCTTATTACCGGGATTACCGGCCAGGACGGATCCTATCTGGCCGAGCTTTTGCTGGAAAAGGGCTATGAGGTGCATGGCATCAAGCGCC
>CBDTUA010000118.1:0-4032 GCA_965363735.1 uncultured Sulfitobacter sp.
ATGGTCGAAAAAGGATTGACCACCAGTGACGCGATCAACGCTTGGGTTGAGGCCTATTCAGAGGAAATCGGCCCCAAACGAGGGGCTCAAGTCGTCGCTAAGGCTTGGAATGATCCCGCATTCAAAGAGCGTCTACTTTCCGATGCGGCCAAGGCAATTGCGGAGTTCGGCTTTGAGGGTAACGCGACTGCGCATTTGAAAGCAGTAGAAAACACTGCTGAAGTTCATAATCTGGTCGTTTGTACATTGTGCTCTTGCTATCCATTCTCAATTCTTGGAATCGCGCCGAACTGGTATAAAACGGCTGCCTATAGATCCCGTGCCGTGCGTGATCCACGCGGGATCCTAACAGAATTTGGGGTCTCTCTAGAGCCAGACACCCAAATACATGTTTGGGACAGTACAGCAGAATTGCGGTATTTGGTTTTGCCTCAACGCCCAGTTGGAACCGAAGGACTGGGCGATGAAGAGCTGGCCAAATGTGTCACACGCAATTCGATGATTGGGACGGATCGGGACTTGTCTGCACCATTAGCGGGGACAAGCTAATGGACGGTGTACATGATCTTGGTGGCAAGCAGGGGCATGGCCCAATTGATGTGCATGAACCTGTAGAGCCCTTTCATTCTGAATGGGAGGCGCGTGCTTGGGCATTGTCCAAAAGCATCGGAGGGGGCGCGCCAGACATAACCATTGATTGGTGGCGGCATGTCCGTGAAACAACAATTCCGGTTGATTACTTGACCCGCCCCTATCTGGATAGTTGGCTTGAGACTGATATGGTGACATTGGTCGATTCAAATCTTTGTACCGTTGAAGAACTTGCGACCGGAAAATCTACCACTCCGGCTGCAACCAAGAGTATCTCCATCAGCGTTGCGGACGCAGTAGCGATAAATCGTGCCAGCGCGACCAACTTTTCCCGATCAGTTGAGTGTAAGCCGAAATTTGTTGCGGGAAGCCAAATTATTGCGCATCAGAATGCATCACCCGGCCATACGAGATTGCCCGGTTACGTGCGTGGACGTCCTGGGAAAATTCATGAACATCATGGGGCACACCTGTTTCCTGACAGCGTTGCGAAGGGAATTGAAAAAGCCGAACACCTCTACACAGTGGCATTTGCGGCGCGAGACCTCTGGCCAGAATCCCACAACAGTACGGACGTGATCTTTCTCGATTTGTGGGAGAGTTACCTTGACCCAAGATAGTTCACACCGACCACAGCCGCTTAAGAACCTGGATGGGCTGCCAGTGTTCGAACAAGAGTGGCAAGCACAGATACTTGCCATGGCAGATACCCTGATCATCAACAAATCTATCGAACCGACCAGCTGGTCTGAGAACTTTGGTGCTGGATTGAAACGGGCCCATGCAGCAGGACAACCGGATGATTTGGGCACATATTACAAGGTGGCACTGGAGACTTTAGAAATGTTGCTGACCGAGCTGGGTAACGTGACTGAGGTCGAACTATCCAACAAACGGCAGGCATGGAAACAGGCCTATCTAAGTACACCGCACGGCGAACCTGTCAGATTACAAACCCTTGATAGCGGCGAGTCACAGTAATTTATTCGCCTGGTTCGTTGCGAGTGAAAAAAGAATTGATCTGCCTGAATGGCTGCTAATGTGGCCTAGTGAGTAACTTTTGCACGATGACTGAAAGTGAAGGATATCTGGGATGTTGACTGTTGATGAGGAAATAATAAGCGTATCTCGCCTGCGGGAATTGCTGCCAACCGAAGGGTTTACCAACACGTTTCTAAAGGTCACAGATGAGCTGAACGATGTCGCGCGAAAATTTATTGCCACTGCACCCTTCATTATCGTGGCCACAAAGTCTTCAAATGGTCTGATTGACGTTTCACCAAAAGGCGACCCCGCAGGTTTTGTAGAGGTTTACGACGACAAAACCCTGATAATCCCCGACAGATTGGGCAACCACCGAGTCGATGGTTTCCAGAACATTCTTGAAGACCCAAATGTAGCGATCTTATTCATTGTGCCGGGTCATGGAGACACTCTTCGAATTGCTGGCAAAGCTCGGATCGTTAAAGACAGCGCGATTAACAGACGTCATGCAGTCAATGGAAAAGAGCCGTTACTGGCCATGGTCGTGGACGTTCAGGAAGCATTTATGCATTGCTCTAAGTCGCTCATTCGGTCGCGCCTTTGGTATCCAGATAAATGGCCTGCACGTAAAACAGCCCCTACGTTGGCGGAATGGGTTCTTGCGACTGTCGAGCGGGAACAAACCTTGGACGAAGTTCAAGATGACCACTCAAGTGATGAGGGAAATCGGCTATATTGACAAGGCAGAAGCGTTGTAAGTGGCTATTGGACCTGGTGCAGCGCATTGGCGATTTTACCGCACAGCGGACCTTTAGCATCGTTCACAAACGCTCGTTTTTGGAACGCCCGTGGATGCCTGCGACGAGCCCTTTCCTACCATAGCAAAGAGTGCGCCCACGGCTGTCCGTTGACGCAATCAATTACCCTCAACCGGCCTTGAGGTAGGGAATTGCGCCGGCGATATCTGTGTCGTCGATAACGTGGAAATTGCTGACACTTCCGGCCTGTCGCGCTTGCCCATAGGGTGCATAGTCGGGGTCTGACGCAAAACTGTCCAACGCTTCCCGTGTCGGAAATTCGAGTATTGCAATCAGCGTGCTGTCCTTGTCTGCCCCTTCTAAGGTTTCAATGTTGCCACTGCGCGACAGGTATTTCCCGCCATGCTTTTCGACCAGATTGTGAACATTTTTTGCGTATTCGGGGACCCAGCCTTCGTCTGTAACCTTGATGTCAGCGATTAAGAATACACTCATAGTTCTCTCCAATTGAATTCAAGCGCCGAGAATCGAGGCTTGCCACTCAAATTTATCGAAAGTCATGACAGCCGATCCAGTCTCAAAACTGAACTACCTGATTCAGATTCTGAACTAGGCGGATTGATTTTGAAGACCTACAGTTGGGGTAATCGAAAAGGAGGCTGAATTTGACACAAGCTGGATACAAGCAGTTCTGCCCAGTCGCTATGGCATCAGAAATATTGTGCACTCGATGGACGATGGTCCTGATGCGTGAACTCGTTGCGGGAACAACCAGATTCAATGACCTGCGCCGCGGTGTGCCCAAGATGTCTCCAGCACTGCTGTCCACACGCCTGAAGGAACTTGAAATGGCGGGCGTGATTGAACGCAAGCCGCTGAAATCAGAGAAGAACATCTTTGAATATCACCTGACAGAAGCCGGAAAAGACCTACGCCCCGTCATAGAGGCCATTGGCATGTGGGGCCAGAAGTGGGTCGAGTCCTCGCTATCGTTAAAAAATCTTGATCCCTCGTTGCTGATGTGGGACATGCGCCGCAATCTTAACCCATCCCCACTGCCAGCGATCCGAACCGTAGTTCAGTTTCTGTATTCAGATTTACCCGCCACAAAAAGCCACTGGTGGTTGGTCATTGAACCCGGAGGTGAGGTTGATCTTTGCTGGTCTGATCCGGGCTTCGAAATCGATCTATATGTGACAACGGATTTGCGAACCATGACGACGATTTGGATGGGTTTGAGCACCATCGAAAGCGAGCGCGACAAGATGGAACTGCTTGGCGAACGAAAAGTAGCAGAAACAATGCAAGTTTGGCTGGGGCTCAGCCCTTTCGCTAAACAGAAGAAACTCGTCCCCTAGGAACATTGACAACACCATCAATCCGACAGACGTGTAAGGAACGGAGGGCCGCTATGTCCTGTGGTTTCAACGGATCGCCGCAACACATGCCTCAAATTTTTCCGCTGGCGTCTGGTATTGCAAGGTCTTTCGAGGGCGCTCGTTGAGCAGGCGCGCGGTTGCGCTGAGTTTGGCACGGCTAAAGTCTGCTCTATATCCAGAACAAATAAATAGGGGCAGTCCTAACAGGCCGTCGGCAGTGGAATATAATTCGCTATCTTGGATAGTTCATGCAGCAGCCAACAGCGCTCGCCCGATCTTCTCGATATGCACATAATCCGTACCGCAACACCCGCCAAAGA
>CBDTUA010000119.1:0-4031 GCA_965363735.1 uncultured Sulfitobacter sp.
AGGTATTGACCGGGTTCATTCTTGGGCTTGGGCTGTCCCCGATGCATACGATGGCTGTAATTGTGATGGGCTTTCTGGTCTTGGGCTGCTTCATGGAGGCGTTCTCGCTTTTGCTGATCGCCACGCCGCTGGTTGCACCCATTGTGGCCAGCCTTGGGTTCGATCTGATCTGGTTTGGCATCCTGATGATGCTATTGCTGGAAACCGCGCTGATCACCCCGCCCATCGGCGTGAACCTCTATGTGATCCAGGGCGTGCGCGGACGCGGCCCCATGAACGATGTGATCATCGGATCTCTGCCCTTTGTCATTGCCATGTTTTTGATGATCGTCGCCCTGCTCTACTTTCCACAGATCGCGCTTTGGCTACCGCAAACCTTCGGCTAGTCTTTCAACCGCGCCCATGCGGCGCGGTTGCCCCGCCGAGGCCAGACCGCATCCATCCGATGACACTCTAGCTGCGCCTATATCTATTTGAAAATTTCCGGGACTACGAAAATTTGGCACAGCATTGAATTCCGCAATCTCTGGTATCAGATCCCTTCATGCAAAAAAAGGCCGGAGCGTCTCACCTTTCATCTCGATCACGGCAATAATTCTTTACTCATGATGAGTGTCACCAGCCAGAGCGTTGCACATGGTTCTTTTTTTAATGTTCAGGAAATATTGGATTTTTTCGAAAACTTAGGATGCCATGCTACTGATTGGCAGCCTTTATTTCCCAGAAACGTTGAAAGAGTCGGAAGTCGCTTTGACTGGGGATGCCGTTATCGACCCGCCGGCCGAACCTTCGACATTGAGCAATGAGGAGTGGCGCAATATTCTGTTCGTTCGCACTAATATTCGCAATCCGCATTGCGCTGGCTGGCGCCATAACCACTGCAGCGCACCGTTTTTCAGCGCTGTGTGCGATGCTGACAACAAGAGCTTTCTGCTGACGCATAAGGAAGGCCAACCGCGTGTTGATTTGGCAAGGCTGACTGGTCCCTGTCCGGATAATGCGAGACATTCCAACACAAGTGAGTCAGATCCCAACCTGAAGGAGAACTAAAATGAGCCACTTTCGCATCGCTGGAAAAGGCCGCGTCAAACATGCCGCACCGCTTGGTTTCAAATTTGACGGGCGCGATTTTCAGGGCTTACAAGGCGATAGCGTTGCCTCGGCACTGTTAGCCAACGGGATTCACCTGATGGGCGAGTGGTTCAAATATGATCGACAGCGCGGCCCGGTCTCGGCCGGATTCGGAGAACCCATCGCCCTGATTCACGCCAACCGCACAGGCAGCGACGACAAGGGCAGGTTCGAGCGCAATACCCGCGCTATCATGCAGGAGTTGCGGCAGGGACTGATAGTGGAAAGCCAGACCGAGTGGCCTTGCTTGTCCTTCGATCCTGATCGCTCTGCCCCGCACGATCTGCATTGCGACTTACTGGTCGTGGGAAGCGGACCTGCCGGGATAGCCGCAGCGTACAGTGCTGTGCTTGCAGGAGCATGCGTCATTCTGGTCGACGAAAATTCTGAAATGGGCGGCTCTTTACTGTCCGAACCGGGGGTACAGATTGACCAGGCAAGCTCGTGGATCTGGCTTTCCTCGCGGCTGGCTGAGCTGCGAGCGCTGGGCGTACGACTGATGACACGCACTACGGCGATTGGTTATTATGCCGAGAATATGGTGGAGCTATCCGAGCGGTTGACTGATCATCTGGATCAATCGCAGTCCGAGGTGCCACGTGAACGATTGTGGCGGGTGCGGGCGGCACAGGTAGTACTGGCGCAGGGGGCGTTGGAAAAGCCACTGGTCTTTGAGAGCAACGACCGTCCCGGGATAATGCTAGCGGGAAGCGCGCAGACTTATCTGCACCGTTACGGCGTCCGCGTCGGTGATTTGGCCGCTGTGCTGACTAGTCATGACAGCGCTTGGTACGCGGCAATAGATCTGGCCGATCACGGAACGCAAATTGCGGCAATAATCGACACACGCGACGCGGTTCGAGACGATCTGACCGAAGCCGCACACAGTCGAGGGATCGAGGTTCTGATCGGCCACACTGTCACCGCAACTTCAGGTCAGCCACACGTCAACTCGGTACGTGTCGACCTGAACGAGGGTGGGCGCGTCGGTAAGGCGCACAACATCGCCTGCGATTGCCTTCTGATGAGCGGCGGTTGGGAACCCTCGCTGCATCTGTTTCCAAATATTAAAAGCGGGCTTATTTGGGATCACGCATGCCAGGATTTTCCGCCCGGACAGAAGCCAAGAGCTTGCCACATTGCCGGTGCGGGGCGCGGATTGTGGGGCTATGAGGCGGCGCTAATCAATGGCGATATGGTCGGAAGGACTTCCGCCAAGGCAGTCGGCTTCACCGTCTCGCCCGGCACCTTCCGGGTAGAGAATGACCGTCTAGGCGCGGGCGTCAGCCAGAAAGCTGCCAATTGATCTCAACCCAGAAAAGGCCCGTGTTTTTAGCGATTCCGAGAACGACGTACTAGCCAAGGACATCCCGCTGGCAGGAAGCTCCTTCTTCAATGCACTGGTGGGAACGACATTTGAAGGCCTCGGTAACCAAACTCTGATGCGCGGGTTTGGTACTGCAAAGCCGCGTAGGCGCCTCGGGGCTATCTCTGTCCTAAATCGGGCGCCAACCTGCGTTGGTCGCAAAGCGACGCCCGATATTCCCCTCCCATTGATCCCATCATTGAAGGTGGGCGTCAAAGTGGTAAAGGCTAAGCCAAGTCGCTTAATTCTAGAGAAGAAGCCAGCTTGGGCTAGAAACAATGTCAAGCGACTAAAAAGGCCCGCAACCCTAGGAGGGATGCGGGCAAGTCTAGGGAAGTAGGGATAGTTCAGAGATCCTCACGACCGATCGATGCACCATCCGTCTCTTCTGGGCTCATGCGGCGGAACTGGCCCTGTCCGAGATAAGCCCAGCTGAGACCTTCGCTGGTTGCAAGGTAATCGTCCGAGTAACCCGAGGTGATCTCGGCCTGCGGGTTGCCGGGCAGCACCAGCAGCTTCATCAGGACGAGATAGATCACAAAGCCCAGCGGGAACCCGATGACAAAGGCATATTGTGAGTACCACGCTGCCACCGCGCCCGCGATAAGCCAAGCCAAAAGCCCCGCGATGTTGACGCCGCCCGTGTAGCGGAACTGACCATTAGGGTCATAAAGGTCGGGAACGTTGAGGCGCCGTTTACGCAGTACGTAGTAATCTGCGACCATGATGCCACCAATCGCGGACAGAAACGCGCCGTAATACCCGAGGAAGACGAACAGGTTGTCCAAAATCGCCCAAGGGAAGCAGAGTGTACCGACGATGCCGGCCAATGCGACTGCAATCTTGTAGCTGATGAACCGCGGCGCGAGGTTGATGAATGTCAGGGCCGAGGGGATCAGGTTGGCCGAGTTGTTTGTGGACCACTGTGCCAGAACCACCAGTGCCAGCAGGATCACCAGCGAGAATCCCTGCCCTTCGCCCTGAATCACTTCGATCGGGTTCCAGTTGCCGGTTGCGATGAACGACACGCCCCCGATCCCGGCGATAAGCGCCTGCGTGACCGGCAGAGCGATGAGCTGCGCAAGAAAGACATTGCGGTTACGGGCAACAAAACCCCGCGCGCCGGCTTGCGTTTTGACGAAGCGCGTCAGATTGGGCACGTCGATGGCCATCGTGGACCAAAAGCTGAGATTGGCGATGAAAAGCACCATCAACGACATCTCGCCCGCACCTTCGTAATTCCAGAGATTGATGCCATTTGTATCCGCCACGCCTTCTAGCGTGAAATACATCCAGATCGAGATCGCGATAATCGCGGGTGCTGCCAGCGAGGCCAGTCTTTCAACCGACTTGATGCCCATGGCGGTATTGGCGACCTGCAGGATGCCAAAAAGCACATACCATACGAACCAGTTGTTGAAGCCCAGAAAATATTCGCCGATTCCGTTGAGGGCTAGAGCACCCAGATAGGTCTGGATGCCGAACCACATTGCCGCGATCAACCCGCGCGACATTGCAGGCAGGTGCGTTCCGT
>CBDTUA010000120.1:0-4004 GCA_965363735.1 uncultured Sulfitobacter sp.
ACTGGACCCAAAAACATACCAAACCCATCGGTGCCATATCCGCCCATCATATGGGAATGGCCATAGCCATCCACGCTCTCGGCAAATGCAGGCATTGTCGGTGCAAGCACCAAGGTCAGGCTATAGGAGATAAATTTCCACATACTGACTGTTCCTTTTGTGATGAATGGCCGGATATTTGGCGGTTCTGTTTGCAACGCTAGCGTTCGAGCAGTTTGGCGCACTGATCCATGTCAACCAAATCGAAGCACACACAACGAATTCCAAACGGCTGCAGACATGATCCAGAACTATTAGCTAGCAACGCGGCCATTTCGTTCGTGCGATACCAGCCCCTTCAACCGACCGCCTTGCCCCAACCCAGATCAATCACCTAACCATTCCAAAAACCTCTGGCAAAACATTCGTAGTTCTCTCAGGGTTTTTTGGCCGGCAAGTATGCTTCTGCGGTCTCCGAAACTGACAGTCAGAGCATTCACGAATTCTGAATGGCTTTCGAAGAGGCGCAACTTTGCGTCAATCATGATGCCGTCTAGCGCGCTGCCCCAGTCTTCTTTTTGTTGTCAGCTTCGAAATTCTTATGAAGATTCAGCTCATTCATGGTCCTCTCAAGGCCGTCGTCGGAAGTGTCCGTCTTACCCTCGCAGGGGATTGTGTGAGTTTATCGAGCTGACGCTTTTCAACCATTGGAGGAAGTCCCTCTGATAAGTTTCATAAATATCGCTAAGTGGCAATTTAGTGGCATCGATCAATGTCCTGCGGCAGAATTCTACCGAAATGCTTTCATGTGGGGGTATTGGCCTTTGGTGAGGTAGACGCCCTCCGAGGTGGTCGATTTGCGGTTCAGAATTCCATTGCGATGGGGATGCCGATTGAAAGCGACAATGATTTTTCGAACATCTCGGGCTTGCTTGACCAGAGATGTGTAGATCGATCGTAAAGCGGGCGGAGCGGCAGCGGTTATCCCAACCACAGATTGCGCCATCGCAGCTCCCGCGGCCAACGCCAGTGCGATTGTCAGGCTAAGGGCTTTCATGGTTTGGTCCTCCTTCTACTTCCACGTTCTGGGCTTGAGTTTAGCGGATGAGTGCGGTTACGTCACCGAAAACTCGTTGAGCAAATGTCCGGCAATCCGGCTGACCGCACGGACTTTGGGCCACCTAATTACTTTTGGCCACTGTCGGCTTCGCGATATGGCGCACCGCGACCACCGAAATGATCGCCCAGACTACTGTGCGCAGGATCATTGCCCCGACGGTTCGCATTTCAAACGCGCCGCCTTGTAGTACATGATAGCCGAAGGCGAGACCAACGAGAGAGGTGCTGACAAAGAGCGCGATTGAAATCCAAACCGCAGGCCGATGCCGCAAGAACAGCCCGACCCCAGCCAGCATATAGGCAAAGCCAGCCAGAAAGTTGAACCACAGCACAAAGGCTACGGCATTGCCAACCGCCGCCTCTGCCTCGGCCCCGCCGAACAAGGCGCGACCGCCTGAAAATACTGTTAGCGCACCAAAGATTAGTGCTACGAGGGCGGCTATTGTTAGGTTTTTGCTTTGGATAGGCATTTCCTTGTCTCTTCTTTTCTTTCGTTTTGATTGCGATGGGTCAGCGCTATTGCAACGAGCAACCCCTGCCAGAGGTCAGCAATTCCTCCAACATTTCTTCTAACAACCGCAGAAACCCACAATCGCGAATTTCAGGCTCAAAAGAACAGTAACACCAGTTTCTCGATCTCGGCACTGTCAAAGGGAAGCGCAACCATTGGCATCTCCTGCTCATAAAGTGTGTGTGATAGCATGTCTGCCCTGCCCCATACTGATGTCGATCAATAAGGTAAGGCTCGCATGCGTTAGTCTGCATGAATCGCTAAGAAGGAAGCCCCTCATGTATTCACGAATTCTGGTGCCTGTCGATCTGGATCACGTTGATAAACTCACCAAGGCGCTCGACCTTGCATGCCGGACAGCAAATGAAAGTAGCGCAACGGTGGTTTATGTAGGTGTGGTCGATGCAGTGCCCACGACGTCTGCTCGTACCGAAGGTGAGCGAATGGCTGAGCGTCTCAACGATTTTGCTACTGGTCAGGCAAAGAAACATGGCATCAAGACCGCCGATCATGTCGCCCTGCGCAGCGACCTGCATTTAAATGTAGGAAAAGATATTATTCGGGCGGCTAAAGAAGCGAACTGCGACTTGATCGTCATAGCAAGCCACGTACCTGGTATGAAAGAACACATCTTGTCATCCAATGCGGGCTACGTTGCGTCCCATGCTCCGATATCTGTCTATGTGGTTCGCTAAGGCGGCAAGCATCCCATCGTGATGCCTTCGCTTGATCTGTTGGATTTACTGCGAGACTATTGGTGCTAGGCACGGCCCAGACGCCGACTCTTTCTTGGCAAACCGTAGGTCAATTCAATCTCAGCACGGCAGCTAAGCCGCGCGAGGTTGGTAGAGCTATACCGCCGCCTGAGAGAGTTGCGTCGATTGTTCCGCTTCATACAGATACTCTGGGCCATTCGGCTCTGTCTATCAAATGAAAGACAAGTGACCCGAATGGCCTCTTTTTTAGAACTCTTTACACCAAAGCTGATCACTGTCTTAAGGGAAGGGTATGATGTCCGCGCCTTTCGATGCGATGTGATGGCGGGGCTGACTGTGGCGGTTGTTGCTTTGCCCCTGTCGATGGCCATTGCAGTTGCGTCTGGCGCGTCGCCAGCGCAGGGGCTTTACACAGCAATTGTGGGCGGATTTTTCGTGTCGCTGTTAGGCGGCAGTCGTTTCCAGATCGGGGGGCCAGCGGGCGCATTCATCGTCCTTGTTGCCGCAACGGTTTTACAGCATGGAATGGACGGGCTGATCCTTGCCACAGCCATGTCCGGTGCAGTGCTTATGGCAGCAGGATTCCTGAGGTTCGGAACCTCTATCAAATTTATTCCCCATCCGGTGACAGTCGGTTTCACTGCCGGGATAGCCGTTATCATTTTTGCAAGTCAGGTTAAGGACTTGCTTGGGCTTGTCCCCAGCGGACCAGAACCTGGCACATTGGTCGAAAAGGTGCCGTTCCTTTGGAATAACCTACCCACATTTGGCCCTTGGGCAGTGCTTGTATCAGCCAGCTCGGTGACGCTTATTCTCATGCTCCGCCGTCATCGCCCAACATGGCCTGGAATGCTGATTGCTATAATTATCGCTGCAGGGTTCGTCGGCATGTTCAATCTGCCCATTGATACGATTGGCAGCCGGTTCGGCGGTATTCCATCCGGCATTCCGACCCCTGCCCTGCCAGACTTCACATTTGCCAAAATGCAGGCAGTCCTTCCCGCAGCGCTTTCGTTTGCCCTGCTGGGGTCCATTGAATCGCTCCTATCAGCCGTCGTCGCCGACGGCATGACCGGGCGCAGACACCGCTCCAACTGCGAACTCGTCGCGCAGGGTGTCGCAAATATCGCGTCATCATTTTTTGGTGGAATCTGCGTGACCGGAACCATCGCGCGGACGGCCACAAATGTGCGTGCAGGGGCGCACGGACCAGTGTCCGGCATGCTTCACGCCGTCTTCTTGCTGGCTTTCATTCTGGTTGCAGCCCCGCTTGCCGCATATATCCCGTTAGCGTCCCTCGCAGGTGTTCTGGCGGTCGTGGCGTGGAACATGATCGAACGCGATGCGATCACCACACTTCTAAGGTCAAACTTGGGCGAGGCATCAGTTTTAAGCATAACATTTCTGCTGACAATCTTTCGGGATTTGACCGAGGCAATTGTCGTGGGCTTTGCTCTTGGGTCGGTCCTTTTCATCAACCGCATGTCAAAGGTTACATCAATTGAGACAGAGACCCCCTATGTCTCTGACGATAGAGCGGACAGTGTTGTCGATGATCTGACACCGTTCGATGAAGCGGCAGCAGCTGATCCAGACATCGTGGTCTACCGGATAAGCGGAGCTTTCTTTTTCGGGGCTGCGGCTTCAATTGGCGCTGTGCTAGAACGCATTTCTGACAG
>CBDTUA010000121.1:0-3988 GCA_965363735.1 uncultured Sulfitobacter sp.
CTTGGGCTGTCACCGCTGGCCAATTCCTATGTGCCGCGCGATAAGCAGGACAGCACCGATCCGGCCTATCCGCTGCATGCGCGCGTCTGCACCGAATGCTGGCTAGTGCAGGTCGATGATGCGGTACCCCCCGAGGATATCTTTTCAGAGGAATACGCATATTTCTCTTCGTTTTCAGATAGCTGGCTGTCCCATTGCAAGACATATGTCGCTGATATGACCCGTCGGTTCGGCTTGGGGCCGGATAGTCTGGTAGTCGAAATCGCCTCGAATGACGGCTACCTTCTGCAATACTTCGTTGAGCGTGACATCCCTGTTCTGGGGATCGAGCCGTCGAGTAACACCGCCAAGGTCGCCGAGGAAAAAGGCGTGCCGACTTTGGTCGAGTTTTTCGGCGATACTCTGGCGCAGCGGCTGGCATCTGAGGGCCGGCGCCCGGATCTGATTGCCTCGGCGAATGTGCTGGCGCACGTGCCTGACATCAATGATTTCGTAGCAGGCGTAGCCACGCTTTTGTCGAATGATGCGGTCTATACAGTCGAATTTCCGCATCTACTAAACTTGATTAAGGACGTGCAGTTCGACACAATCTATCACGAGCATTATTCGTACCTGTCGCTGCTGGCCGTTGAGGCCATTTTCGCCAAGGCCGGACTGCGTGTGTTTGATGTAGAAGAACTGTCAACTCATGGCGGATCGCTGCGGGTCTTTGCCTGTCTAAAGGGCGCGAGCCATGCCGAAGGTGAAGGTCTGGCGAACGTCAGGGCCGATGAGGTAGCCGCACAGTTGGACCAGCCCCAAGGGTATCTGAACTTCACGACCAAGGTTGAGCGGTTGCGCGATGGCTTGCTTGCGTTTTTGCGCACCGCAAAGGCCGAAGGCAAAACCGTCGCCGCTTATGGTGCTGCGGCCAAGGGCAATACGCTGTTGAACTATGCCGGGATCGGCCCAGATCTGATCGCCTATTGCGTGGATCGCAACCCAGCCAAACAAAACACGCTTTTGCCCGGCAGCCATATCCCGGTGCACCGGGTTGACGCGCTGAGGGCTGATCCGCCGGATTACGTACTGATCCTGCCTTGGAATATCCGCGAAGAGGTGATCGACCAGCTGGCGGATCTCAGACGGCAGGGCACGCGCTGTGTTACGGCTGTGCCAGATATCAAGGTGGGGTGATGGTACATATCCTGCTGACCGGTGCGACTGGATTGATCGGGCGTGCCACAACAAAAGCATTGGTAAGCGCCGGGCATGAGGTAACTGCAGTTAGCCGGAGCGGTCAGGCAAACGGGGCCACGCATACCGTCGCCTGTGATTTGCTGGTGCCTGAACAGGTCTTGGCCACCATCCGCAAGGCCAAGGCCACGCATCTGGTCCATCTGGCCTGGCATGACGACGCCAAAGATCGCTGGATATCCCCCGCCAATCTGAATTGGATGGCCGCCACGCTGCATCTGATCCAAGAGTTCGCCCGCGCCGGTGGCGTCCGGGCCATCTGCGCCGGAAGCTGCGCCGAATACGACTGGTCACAGACTGAACTGACCCAGATTGGGATGACTGAACAAACCCCGCTCCGGCCCCGCACGCTTTATGGTGCAGCAAAGGCAGGCACCGGATTGGCGCTTGGCCAGGCTGGTCCCGCACTTGGACTTTCGATTGGCTGGGCACGCATATTTTTTGTCTATGGCCCAGGTGAGCCGCCCGGCCGGCTTTTGGGTGATCTGATTAGCAATCTTATGGCGGGTAAGCCCGTTGATTGCACAGATGGCCTTCAGGAACGCGATTTCCTGCATGTTGATGATTTAGCGCGCGCATTGGTGCAATTTTTGGGCTCTGAGGCCACTGGCGCAATAAACATCGCCAGCGGCATCGCTACCCCGGTGCGCGATCTGATTAAGGAAGTTGCCACACAACTGGACCGGCAGGATTTGATCCGGCTGGGTACCATCCCACGCGCCGCGAACGACCCGGCGCGACTAGCGGCGGATGTGACACGCCTGCAACAAGAGACAGGGTTCATGCCGCATCACGATATTGTCTCGGGCGTGGCCGCCGTATTGGCCGCGGAAGGACCGGGATGAAAGCGCTGCTTACTGATCCAAAATGGACCTTTGTGCGGTTTTTGGTAATCGGGATTGTAAACACAGCCTTTGGGTATCTGCTGTTTGCCCTGCTGTTATATGCCGGGCTGCGCCCGCAACCTGCGCTAGCACTGGCCTTTGGCGGCGGGGTTGCTTGGAACTATCTTACCCATGCGCGGCTGGTTTTTGGTACGCGCGGCGTATCACAACTGCCCCCATATGTGCTGGCCTATCTGATGATTTACGGGGTGAATGCAGGCGGGCTTCAGGCGTTGATGGCAGCCGGGGTCGCTCCGATTATCGCCCAAGCAGTGCTGGTGCCGCCCATGGCGGTACTGGCCTATATCCTGATCGGGCGGGTGCTCACCGGGCGGTTTCCATGGTCTGCAGATACCAAGTGATGTTCCATGCCCGCGCCGTCAGCACAGTCCTTGGGTTTTACGTTGAGGAAGAGACCTTGGCTCCACTGGTCTCGGGCGCGGTCGCGGTCGCGGGCGCATCGATATTGACCCGGTCCTGTTCAATCACAAGCGGCCCGCCGCGCACCTGATTGTGGATTGAGGTGATATATTCCCCAAGCATTCCAATGAACAAAAGCTGTATCCCCGACAGGAAAAACAGCGAGACTATAATTGTCGTCGTTCCGCGCGGTACCTGGTTCGGAATGATCATGTACGCGATCACCGAAAACAGTGAGAACAGGATGCAGGCGATGGCGATAATCAGCCCACTTAATGTGCAGAACCGCATCGGCGCGCGGCTAAAGGCGAATATAGCATTCAACGCCTGATCCGTAAGCGCGCCCAAATTGTGCTTGGTCAGTCCGTGTTTCCGGGCGCGCCAAGTATAAGGTAGAATGATCCGGCGGAATCCGCAGGATGCGATTATACCGCGAATATATGGGTAATGGTCTTTGTGAGCCAGCACCGCGGTTAGCACACGGCGATCAATCAGTTGGAACTCTCCAACATTTGGCTCCAACTCAACATCTGAGAGCCGGTTGATCACTAGGTAGAAAATTCGCCGGGCCGTTCTAAGAATTAGCCCTTCTTCACGGGTCTCACGCGCACCGGCAACAACATCATATCCACTTTCCCAAAGTGAGACGAACTCAGGAATGATCTCGGGTGGGTCCTGCAGATCCACCGGCAGCATCACCACAACTGCATCACCAGTAGCATAGCGCAGGCCATTGAAGGTAGATCGAAACACCCCAAAATTGCGGGCATTAACAATCACTTTTACATTCGGGTCTTCTGCCGCAATAGCGCGAAGAACATCGACCGTTCCATCACTGGATGCGTTATCAGCAAAGATATGTTCGCACCGATAGCCAGGTAACTTTTCCTCAAAAATTGACTTAACTGTTTTGTAGCAAACCGCAACATTATCTTCTTCATTATAGCACGGTGATACGACAGAAATTGTCTTCATGGGGTTTCACTCTGCTTAAAAGATTATCAAAATTATCAAGGCGATGTTTAGGCAGCATAAGATTGCCTTATTGGAGACCGCCCGGCTTCGGAAGCGCAAGGACCAAAATGAAGCATATTATGCTGGGTTATGCTATAGAAAATGCAACGATTGGTTAGACCTACCTCGATCTTTCTATTTCCGCATGGATGGGTTCTGCGGGGTGAGCTAACTATCTTGAGCCCGTTCCCGCACGGACATCTATCTCGCCGCCTTTAATGACATCCCCGATCCGCGGGCAGGCAACGCACGTCAGGACCTCAGCGAGGCTTTGATGATATAACCGATAGCGTGGGCGCCCACTGGCGGGATCGAATCTGTCAAGATCGCGGGTGTGGAAGCATTGCTACGAAGCGAGCGTCCGTGATCGAGGTTATCATCATTGGCTCGGATTTGGCCAAGAACGTGTGTCAGGGGCACAACGCCGGAGAGGC
>CBDTUA010000122.1:0-3888 GCA_965363735.1 uncultured Sulfitobacter sp.
ACTAGGCGATTTCAGGTGGAAAAAACATGTTCATCCGCACTGCGTAAACTTCCAAATTTCCTGCCTAATTTAAAAGCGATCCAATTCAGAGACCGGAATCGAAAATGACCTCTAGCGCAGTGTATTCGAGCACCTCTGGCCAAGCGTTCGACAATGCCCGGAAAAACAAACTGCGACGATATCCTTCCCCGGATACAGATGGCGAACGCATTTATCCTTTGGTTTCCCCCTGTGCCTCACCATCATTTTGCATCGGCAAGACCGACTCTATTTTCGCGATCGGGTCGTGCTTTGCAAGAAACCTCGAAGGGGCGCTACATCAGGCTGGAATGAATGTCCTCAGCCGCCAGATTGATCTTGGCAAAATAGGTGAGGACGTCGGGGCCGCATCGAACTTTCTGAACAAATATACTGCGCCATCGATCCTCAATGACCTGAAATGGGCACTGGAGAGAGACAGTTTTCCGGGTGAGGACATCATCTATGCGGTGCGCGACAACGTCTATTGTGACCCGCAATTGGGGCTGATCCGCTTGCCTTATCCACTCGGCGACATCATGGACATGCGCACGCGCTATCTGGATGCTATGGCGCAGGTGATCGAGGCAGATGTGGTGATCATCACGCTGGGATATGTCGAGACTTGGTTCGACAAGGAGCTTGGCCTCTATCTGAACATCGCGCCGCCGCCGGCGCTCTGTATAAAGTTTCCAGATCGGTTTGAATTCCGAGTTCTGGGGTTTGACGATGTGCGCCTGGCGCTTGAAGATATTTACGCGCTGTTGAAAAAGCATCGCGCGAAGCCACTCAAGATGCTGCTGACCGTGTCGCCTGTGCCGCTTATCTCAACGTTTCGGGATGTGGATGTGCTGGTCGCGAATGCCTACTCGAAATCGGTTCAGCGCGCCGCAGCCGAAACTTTTGTCGCAGGCAAGCCGGATGTTGATTACTTCCCGTCCTATGAAACCGTGACCCTGTCGAACCCCACGGTTTGCTGGGCACGGGGCGATTATCGGCACGTCTCGCCAGATATCGTGGCGCGGATCATGTCCAATGTGCTGGTCAGCTACGCGCCAGATTTCGATGCGCCCGGAACCTATCAGGGCGCGCCCATGACGCGCGAGGCCGTGTTTGCAACGGCGCGGCTGCTAGTAAAACTAGGCGAGGGAGGCGCACTGGCGACGCTATTTTCGCAAAATCGCGCGCTCTTTGCGACGCAAGACAAGCTGTTGGCGCACATTGCGGGTGCGTTGCAAAAAGCCGACCATTTGATACTGGCCGCCGATGCGCTTGAGGATATGGTGTCGCTCGCGCCAGAGAGGCCACGGATATTGCAACGTCTGATCTCACTCGTGAGCCAGCATCCCCAGGATCAGGACAGGACACGCAAGCTTCTGAAAACCCATTCGCAGCTCTTCCCTACCCGGTCAGATTTCAGAGCGCGCATCGAGAAATCGCTGGGGTAGAACCGGTCAGCCCTGCTGCCCGGCAAAGACAGATCGGCGCACAAACAGAGCATCCCCCCATCCGAGCCGTTTCATTTCGCAGTGCCCCAACTCAAACCCCAAGGCCTCTAAGAACACAACAAAACGCGAGATTGGCATGTCCCCTTGGTATATGTCGCCAATGCTGACTTCCATCCAGATGAAATCAATAGATTTCAACGTGTTGAGCGCCCCCAAAATGACATGCTTTTCGGCGCCCTGAGTGTCGATAAACATCATGTCGTATTCTTCGACAGCAATGCCTTTTTCTGGCAACAGCTTGTCAATTGTGCGCAATGTCATCGCGCGCGTTTCCGAAAAATGAATATCGGGTTTGATCTTCGTGTGGTTTTTTGGCTCTAGGAAGCTCGACGACTCGCCAGTGTTACTCGAAACGTTGAAGTTCACGCTTTTACCGTCTTCATCGCCGATCAGTGCATGAATGGCGCGGTAGCCGTCCACTTCCGCAACACGTTCCTTGAGCTGCCCGAACGTTTCATCCAGCGGGTCGATGAACACCGCCTTCGTCACGCCGGAGCGCGACATCTTGGCAACCTCCCGCCCGTTATGCGCGCCGATTTGAATGACGCCGCGCGGCAATCGCTTGAACCTTGATTTGACGATTTCAATGGCACGCAGGCCGGATTTTACCGGTGCGAGATCACTCTTGGAATTCATTATTTTGCCAACCCTGTTTCGCGTCTGATCACTTCACAGACATCTTGTTTTCATAAAGCCATTTCCGAAACGGCTCCCAATCTTCTCGGGCTTGCAGCTCTGCGATCTTCGCGCGATGCCAGTCACAGGCCTCGCGGTGCAGTTTTTGCAATACCGGGTCATTCAGCAGTCGCTTTAGTGTCGGCTTTGCGCGGTCCGCCAATGGCCGAATGCTGTTATCTTCGACCTTGTTGATATTCATGTCGCGCCAATAGGTTTCGGCCTGATCGACGTTGATGTGGTTTGTCCGGCCCCTGTCCCGTTTCGCCATGAAACTTTCAACCGACCGCACTGAATAGTGGTGGATACGCCCAAAGTCGTGAGTAAATCCGGGCCAGGCCCGCCAGCCGACGTCTTTGGCAGGATACAGCTGCCCGCCGCCATCGCGCCACTTGATGCCTGCCAGCTTGTCATCCGGCGTATCCTTCGGGCGATGGGGGCCAAAGCGGCCAAAACTGCCATTGTTGCGAAACAGCGTCTTCAGCCCAAATGCTCTGCCGGAGGCGTAGTCCGCCGGGTGATCCGCCATAAGAAATTGTGCCGTGATCGGCGTGTCGCTATAGGCCTCTACGCCGCCGCAGCCAAACAGCCGCCACGCCATCGAGATCGCATCCGCCGGCCCGCTCTGCTCGATCAGCGACTGGATGGTGCGCGCGCCGACGGCGATATTGATGAACTCGTCTGCATCAAGGCACATCAACCAGTCGGCGTTCATCACCATGGGGTGTTTGCGCGCGCGCCTCAGCGCTTGATGCTGGGGATTGCCGCCGGGTTTGATTGGGTTGTCGACGTGGCTGGCAATTCCCAGTTCCTCAAGCCTGCGCGCAATCAGGTCCGTGCCATCGGCGCAATCATTTGTGTAAATTACGATGCCGTCGAAGCCCAACGACACATTATGCGCGACCCATTCAAGCATGAACGGGCCTTCGTTCTTCATTGTCGTGAAGATCACGAATTGCGGTGGTGCCATAGCTATTTTCATGTCCGTATCAGTAGCAGGTGCCGGGCGTTT
Organism: uncultured Sulfitobacter sp.; assembly: GCA_965363735.1. Lineage (GTDB taxonomy): Bacteria > Pseudomonadota > Alphaproteobacteria > Rhodobacterales > Rhodobacteraceae > Sulfitobacter. The sequence goes on from CBDTUA010000122.1 coordinate 3,214, forward strand.
TGGCCTAGACCCCCGGCTCTTTTCTTACAAATAAATGTGCTGTGAGCGCCGGATTCACACCATGTTTCTTGCACAGATCATCGGCGTAGGAACCCTCTAGCGGCATCCCGTCACTAAGCGCGAAAATATTGCGAAATCGTCTGCCGTAAAAATGGACCGAGATCGTCTCGTCGGTGATTGCGGCCAGAACCCCTTTCTTTAAATGGGGCCGATGAAAAGAGCGGGTTCCGGCGAACGGCACAGGATAAAGCACCGGCCCCTCAAACGCATATTTCACCTCGCCGGACTGATGCGCAAAGAAATGCAGCGCCTCTGGGCCACAAACACCCCAAGGCATCAGGGACATATGAACGCCGTTTCCGGCCTCTTTCAGCCGCCGCAGCTCATCCTGCCTTTTTGCGGGCGCCCAAGGCGGAACGGGATACTCGTCCTGCGTGAGCTCCAGCATGGATTTCAGGATTTCGGATGTCTTGGGCAGCCCCAGAACACCGGAGCAGATGATCCGCCTTTTGTCTGTGCCCCACCCGTAGAAAAACCCGTGGTCCGGTATCTGGAACGGCTTCAAGCAATAAGCATCGGTGTCGATCCACAGATAGTCTGTTTGGCTCAACATTCGCAGACGAAAGACGTCTGAATGGAACGCAGGGCTGCCTGTATTGGCGTGATAGATGATTT
>CBDTUA010000123.1:0-3862 GCA_965363735.1 uncultured Sulfitobacter sp.
GCCGTTGGCTGGTTCAGGAAATCCATGACCGGGAAAAGGTAATTATGGTCAAACCAGCCAAAGCAGGTGTGCCGCCTGTGTTCGGTGGCGACCCGGGCGAGATCCATGACAAGGTAATCGCGCGCATGTTCGATGTTTTGGGGGCCGATACCAAGCCCCAGTACATGGACGCCAAAGCGCTTGAAATGCTTGAAGAGGCGCGACACAACTATGCGCAGATTGGGTTCACTAATGCGTCTCTGGTCAATTTGGGCGAAGAAACTTCAATCATCGCAACCCGCGTAGGGACAATGAAAACGACTACTCTGGCGCTGGCGCTGAGAGGTTTTGGGTTTTCTGTCGAACAATATGATGGCTTCCTTCAAGTGGGAGCGGGGGACGAGACCCCGCCGCTAACCGAGGTTCTCAAGAGGATTGGCGAAGGCGAAGACGTTGATCTCTTTGCGGGTGCCGGAAATCTGCTGACTGAGAAGTTTCATCCGTATCTAACGCGCGAATTGCTGGAACTGGATGCTGTTTCGTCGAGACTTGAGCCACAATGTCTTGTTCGAGTGGTTAAGGCGCTTGGTCCCTGAGGACATCTCATTTTTGGTCGCTCCCATCGGCTAAAGGCGGAGGCAGCAAGTTGCGGCGGAAGAGGCTAGCGAACGAGATTTCATTCGCCAAGTCTCTCGGATAGTTTCCTTCATTGTATTCGATCGCCGCAGCTGCACCGGTTGCGGGTACAGGCAAAACCTTAGCTGTTGGGTTGTATTCTCGGAATAATCGAGCCTCATCGAGGATGCCTTCCATACCTCCAATCAGCACAGCCGCATCGAATTTTCGACTTGTAAGCATTTCTGTACGCATGAGCTCAATGCTTGGACCTAAATCATTCTGCACAGCCTCGGTATACCGAATATCTACGAAATCATCGTTCTCGCGCGGAAATTTCCCCAGGAAAAAGGCACTTTGGTAGATCGTAATGCGGTCACCGCCGAGATTGGCTGTATTCGCATAGAGCGACATCAAAGGCGTGATCGCGGGGTGGCCACCGAAAGTAATGTGGCCTCTTGGCAGAATAACTTCCACCAGCGCGCGGATCGCTTCACGTATCAGAAATACGTCGGCTGTCTCGAAAAATCTACTGTCTCGATCTGGCAGCGGGACGCTTGCGGAAAGGAAGATGTTGGTCATGTCAGCAATCCTTTTAGCGTGCTTGGCAAGTCGGCTACTGGGACAGTTTTGATCGGTAAGTGTCCATCAAGCCATTTTAGGTGCTTGATCCAATTGTCATGCATTCCCCGACTGTCATAGATCGCCCAGATAGGGGTGCCAGCAGATGTGTGGTTGGAGATTGCGTCAAAAATGGTATTGATGCGATCGGAAGTGGGACGGCCAACGGCGGGTACCACCGCTAAGGAGCCGCCGTCTTTTAGCTCAACCGAAATCCAGCGTTGAGGCTGAACGGTGGGAGCTAGGGCCAAGTCTCGGGCGGCATCGCAAAAGTTGTCTACCAAATGAGCATGCCGGAATGCCATAGCTTCTGCTCGCAGCTCTTCTGCAAGGTCGCAGATGCTATCGATCACTGTCGCTTTGATAGTGGCTCCGCGACCCGGCGACGGGCCACTGAAATCCGTTTCAAGGAGTTTGACGAAGCGGCTGAACGCAAAGTTACGATCCTCTATTTGGCCGGGCCAAAGCAGATGTAGGGTCTGTATTCCAAGCAGATTTGCTTGCGCCAGCTCAGCTTTGGTCCAGCGCCCCTCTCTGAACCCCGGGGTATCTATCAGAAGGATGGTATCAACGTCCGACATGCGATGCCAAAGTTCCGCCTGGAAGTCGACGGAAGGTGGTACCGATCGAACGTCGATGAATACATCGAATCCTCGCTTGTCCAATGCCTCGTAGAGGCGGTTGGCCAATGGCTGTGAGCCTTTTCTGCGATAACTGATGAAGATTCCGCGTTCTCTACGAAGAAGTCTGAAAGTCTCAAAAACCAGCGACGCCAGCCTTGGGATGTTGTCGCCATCCATGCCGACTTCGACCACGTTGATATGCTGAAGTTCGCTGGGAATTTCAGATGCGACCATCGTTTTTGACGTCACGACGGGGGCAATAATGATAGAGTCCTGCTCTAGTTGGCCTAACGCCCGCGGGACGTTTTTGTTCTGATTACCAAAGTAGATGCCGAAGGCTGGCTTTTTCCTGTCGTAGGTACCGGCAAAAGTGCTTTCATCGATATAGGCGATCTCACTTGGGTCGATCCCTAAATCCATCGCGCGCGCTTGAACAGCAGCCTTAAGAGAAACCAGCCTAACGTCTTTGCCGCCCATAAGAATGATCTGGTACGAATATGTTGGCATTTGGCACTCCTCGCACATCTCAGGCACGCGTGCATTATTTCACAATTTTGTGCCTAATCAAAGATTACTGCACATCTGTGAGCAATTCTTGAGCTATGACTGAATCTGGTGTTTTGGGGATTTGAAGGTTGGCGGCGTATCTGGTTGATTTGTTGTTGTGAGACAGCAGCCCAACCGAAGGAGATACACCACCATGGAAACGACTAACATTGTTGATTTTGCGCGTCGAGACGGGATGACGGACGCGCTGACGGAATTGCTGAAGACGGGAGCGCAGGAATTGATCGCATCAGCAGTTGAAGCCGAACTGGCAGGCTACATGGCGCAATTTTCTGAGTTACGCACCCAGACTGGCCACGCGGCGGTCGTGCGCAACGGGCATCATCCAGCCCGTCCCTTTCAAACGGGCATTGGCCCTGTGAGGGTGCGCATTCCCAAGGTCCGCTCAAAAGACGGCACGCCCGTGGCCTTTCGGTCAGCCCTGGTGCCACCTTATGTGCGCAGAACCAAGACGCTGGAAGCTGCCTTGCCGTGGCTTTACCTCAAAGGCGTTTCCAGCGGTGAGATGGGCGCTGCCCTCAAGGTGTTGCTCGGCCCCGATGCAGCGGGCTTATCCGCCAATACAGTGTCGCGCCTTAAGCGGAGCTGGGCCGCCGAGTATGATGGCTGGCGAGAGGCCGCGTTGGACGATGAGCCTATCGTCTATGTCTGGGCTGACGGCGTCCATAGCGGCTTGCGCGGAACCGACAACAAGCTCTGCGCCCTTGTAATTGTTGGCGTGACAGCCCGTGGCAAGAAGCGGTTCTTGGCCATTGAGGATGGGGTGCGCGAGTCCACCCAAAGCTGGCGCGAAGTCTTGCTCAACCTCAAAAGCCGAGGAATGAACCCACCCAAGCTAGCCATCGGGGACGGTGCAATGGGGTTCTGGGCCGCCATGGATGAAGTCTATCCCACGAGCCGCCAGCAACGCTGTTGGCAGCACAAAACGCTGAACGTGCTCAATTGCCTGCCCAAGCTGTCGCAGCCAAAGGCCAAGGCCGCAATCCACGATATCTGGCAGGCCGAGACCAAAGATGATGCAACGAAGGCCTTTGATCTGTTCATCAAAACCTATGAGCCAAAGTATCCCAAGGCGGCGTTGTGCCTGCAAAAGGACCGTGAGGAACTCATGGCATTCTTCGACTTTCCGGCTCAGCATTGGCAGAGCATCCGCACCAGCAATCCGATTGAGTCCGCGTTCGCCACGATCCGCCATCGCACCAAGCGCTCCAAGGGCTGCCTGACCCGCGACGGCATGCTACATATGATGTTCAAGCTCGGCCAATGCGCCGAACAAAATTGGAGAAAACTACGCGGCTTTGACTACCTCGCCAAAGTCATCACAGGCGTCAAATTCAAAGACGGAATTGAAACCAAACCCAGCCAGATCGCCGCATGACCAACAATCCTCAAACACCAGATTTGACAATAACTCGCAAAGGTGCAGAATGGCGACTAGCCGAAAAACCTACGCTGCA
>CBDTUA010000124.1:0-3851 GCA_965363735.1 uncultured Sulfitobacter sp.
CCTTTACGAGCAATACCCCAACCTCAATCTCTACTTGGAGCCGACCAATCGCGACGTCGATCTGGAGGCCGAGGATTTTGATCTGACGATCAGGTACGGAAAGAGCAGCGGCAGGCATTTGGAAGACCTCGTCCTGTTCGGAGATCGTATAATGCCGATCTGCTCTCCAGAGTTTGCGGATCGGCATGGCCTATATCCAGACCAAAGATCCCTAGAAGGTGTGCCACTGATCTTTGTTGCGAACCGGACGAAAGATCCCGGTTGGGTAGGTTTCGAAGACTGGGGCGCAGCATTTGGATTCGATCCCGCGCATCTCGGCCATGGCGTCCGCATCTCGAAGACTGGCTCGGGTCTGCAAGCGGCAATTGCTGGTCAAGGGCTGGTTCTTTGTGGCCTTGTGGAAGCTTTCAACGCATTGAAGGCTGGCTTGCTTGTCTTGCCGTTTGGCCCATCCGTGGGATATCAGACTCGATACGCATATCGCTTAGTTTGGGCCAAATCACGACTAGATCACGAAAACAAGCAGCCGTTCATTGATTGGATTGTCGCGAAATCTGAAGCCTTCGTCTCAGACTTAGAGAACTACCTAAAGGGGGCTTGATCCGCCTGCGGATCTCTTAACGCAGGAGTGCAGCGCCTTCCGCAATTCTGGTCAAAACGGTCGTTTTTGACACTTTTATCGTGACGTCCGAAATCATTGAAAATCCTATGAACATACCCTTGGCAAAACTCTGTTTGATTTTGGCACGTTTTTGACCGCCTCTTGAAAACCGGGCATCCGCGCAGAGTGCAGCATCGGGTAATAGGGGCTCACACCTGCCGTTCGCTGCGTGGCGGACCAATGTCAGCTCTGGGCCGTCCCTGCCGGAGATGATGAGCTCGAAATTTGAACGTGCTGCGGCTAATCTAATGACGGCAGTGAGCCCAATTTGACAGATGCTACGCGGCTTACGAACGGCGGCTAAACCGAAGGCCACGAATAGTTTTGGCAGGGTGACAAATTACGTTTAACATAGTGTGATGGACAACATGAATTCCACGGAAGCGTTTTATACTTCCGTCCCTTTGCACAAAGACTTTGCCACACTGTCAGATGCGCACATTTATACATCTTTGCCAAACGACTGGTGGGTCGCAACTTCTGACATTATTGGATCAACACAAGCAGTCGCAGACGGACGATACAAGACTGTAAATATGGTCGGGGCCGCCGTGATTTCAGCGCAAATGAATGCCCACGAAGGCAAGCCCTTTCCCTTCATATTTGCCGGAGATGGTGCCGGATTTGCGGTGCCTCCAGAATGGAAAGACCGGGCCGAAGAGGCCTTGTTGGCCGTGAAGGCATGGGCGCAAGCCGAATTTGATATGGGCTTGCGGGTCGGAATGATGCCCATCTCAGATATTCGTACTGCGGGTTTGGATGTGACTGTTGCGCGCTTTCAGGCGGCTGAAGGCGTTGATTATGCCATGTTTTCGGGTGGCGGCCTTAGTTGGGCCGAGACACAAATGAAGGCAGGTGCACAGATATCGGCTGAAGCGCCCCTGGGCACCAAGCCAGACCTCACGGGGCTGTCGTGCAGATGGAGCCATATGCCAAGTCAACATGGCGTCATTCTGTCGGTTGTTATTCTACCTTGCGATGGTGTTCCCAGCCCAGCCTTTTCAATTTTTGCACAGAGCGTTCTAAAGGTTGTGCGCGGCCTTACGGGCGCAGGCCATCCGGCGGAAGCGGCTGGGCCAGGCGTCAAGTGGCCACCGGCAGGAGCGACGTTAGAAGCGCACGCGCAGCGCGGTGATGGAACGCTTGGTGCGTCGCGGCGCAAAGTTTTGTTCGAGAGTTTTGTCGCATGGATACTTATCAAGACGGGTTTGAAAATTGGTGGCTTTGATGCACGCAGATATCGCCGCATAGTGGGGCAAAACGCTGATTTTCGAAAGTTCGAAGATGGCTTGAAGATGACACTTGATTGCGATCCGGACACAGAGAAGCAACTGCGCGACCTGCTTGAGCAGGGTGCCGCAGACGGCGTTATCCGCTTTGGTCTGCACAGTCAGTCAGAAGCAATGATGACCTGCATCGTGCCCTCTATTTTGGCTGACAATCATGTGCATTTTGTGGATGGCGCATCAGGTGGGTATACAGCGGCAGCACAATCAATCAAACACGGCCTTAAAGCCGAAGATTAAATCTGTTTGAGCCAGTACATTCTCCTTGCATTTCAGAACGTGAACTCGATCAGGACTCTCAAGAAGGTCTCGGCATTAGCCTGTTCATCGCGCATGAGATTGCGAAAGGACATCACGGCAAGATGGAGGTATTGTCAGCGAATGACACGACCGAATTTAAGTTCCGTTTGCCTCCGGCTTAGGCACCACCTATTGGGGACAAGGTGGGTCTGAAATCTGCAATAGCGGTCGCTTGTGGCGTTGAGGCCAGCGGCAGCAATGTCCCGCAGACTACCAGTTCGCTAGCGGCTCGATTCTGCACCTGCAGCGAAAGTCCGGAATGACGGGCCGCACCGCAGCGGTGGCATGGTAATGTGAATGGCCGGTAAGGGCCGTTCGTTACGACGAAGGCGACGGCCATAATTTCACTGCTCTATCCAGTTTGTTCTCATGGAAGTCCGAGGCGTTCGGCCTCAAATGGTGCCCATAAAAGAGCCCGACCCGCTTTTCGCATTCGAAAAACCCGGGTGCGGGTAATCCACCTCTTGCTTTCCTGATTATCTTTCCGACAGAGCGGAAGGGAGTTACCGATGGCCCTGGTTGAGTGCTACTGTGGCCTTGGAGATCGGGTCCCGGACGCAACGACAGTCTGGTTGTATCCCGAGGCGCTTGCGCAAGCGGGCAAGGTGGAGGAATTGTTCAAGCTCTTCGATAGTCACCTCGCGCGGCAGGGGTATATCGCGCGGGGCGAACAGATACTGGACGCATCCATCGTACCGGTGCCGCGCAACCACAACACCCGCGAAGAAAATGCGGCGATCAAGGGCGGTGACGAACCGGAAGGTTGGGAAAACAAGCCTGCAAAGCGGTCACAGAAAGATACCAATTTACCTAATGAGTTAGAAAAGCTCACTCATGGCAAAGACTAGGCTGGCAATAAGTCGTATTCAAGCTTTTCAAACATCGACACGTCTTCTTCCGCATTTTCGAACAAATGTCCGTAGACATCCATCGTCATATTGATTGACGCGTGTCCCAGAAGCGTTTGGATCTTCTTTGGATTCCAGCCCTGCTCAATGAACAATGACGCGGCGGCGTGTCTAAGTGCATGGATGCCGAACTTTGACTGGCCACTGTGATCAACGATACCGTTGTCGACCAACATGGGCTTAAACACACGGTTGTATATGTTAGAATAATTCTGAACTTTCCCCACTGAGTTCGGGAATGCCAGATCAAGAGGGCTCAATGGGGCCAGTCCCTTCCATTCTGACAGCACCTTGAACACCGTTGGAGCCATGGGGATTGTTCGTACCCCGGCTCGACTCTTTGGCGCACCTATTTGGCAGTATTCGTCTGCCCGTTGATTGACGCGAATGACCTTGGCCTGAAAGTCGATGTTGCCCCACGTCAAGCCTCTTAGCTCAGATATGCGCATTCCGGTGAAGATCGCAGTGATGAACATAGCTTTGTGCGAGGCGGGCGCATTGTCGATGATCTTTCGGATTTCATTCTTGGTTGGAATGATTTTGTCATCGCCCAGCGCTCTAGCTTGACGTTTTACCTTCACGTCGACTCCGACGTTGTGATCGATCCACTCCCGTTCAACGGCTTCAGATAATATTGAACGCAGACTAACCATGATTTTGCGTACCTGTGCACGCGACACCCCGCCGTCCATGAGG
>CBDTUA010000125.1:0-3800 GCA_965363735.1 uncultured Sulfitobacter sp.
TTGTCCGCAAGCACGCCGTGGATTTGGCGCATGGTCCCAGGCGAAAACCTGTGGCATGTTGCCCACATGGAAGAACTGCACCGAACGATCAGGTTGCTCTACACCGGACAAAGTCAAAGCGCCCGGCGGTTTCGCTATGGACTGATCTTTTTCGATGCGCTGACCATCGTTTACTTTATTGCGACCGCGGCGCTGCCAGCGACGCCGGCCACGGCCGCGTTGAACTTCTCGCTCGGTCTACTCATTCTCTTGGACCTTGTGGCCCGACTATGGATTTCAGATAACCCGCGCCGAGAGCTGACCCGCATCTACACTCTGGTGGATCTGCTCGTCGTGGCGTCGGTGCTGCTTGCGCCGCTTCTGACTGGAAACCTCGCCTTTCTACGCGTGCTGCGCGGACTGCGATTGATACACTCCTATCATCTGCTCCGTGATCTCCGGCGCGAGAGCCTGTTCTTTCGCCGCCATGAAGACGCCATCCTTGCTGCGGTAAACCTGTTCGTCTTCATCTTCGTGACCACGTCGCTTGTCTTCGTTCTGGCCTTCGATGAAGAGGCTGGCATCGCCGGCTACGTCGACGCGCTCTATTTCACGGTGGCGACGCTGACAACGACAGGCTTCGGCGATATCACAATGACGACGACTGGCGGGAAGCTGTTGTCAGTTTTCATCATGGTCGTAGGCGTGGCGCTTTTCTTGCAATTGGCCCGAACCATTTTCCAGCCATCTAAGATTAAGTATAAATGCCCGGAATGTGGCCTGAACCGGCACGAACCGGATGCGATTCACTGCAAGCATTGTGGCGAGCCGTTGAAGATCGAGACAGAGGGCGTCACCGGGCCGTGAATAGGCCAACGTATCCCGATGCCCTGCACCGCCCTCATTCGGAGGGTTCGAGCGTTCCCAAAAGCAGAGCAGATGACAGCGAAGCCCAAACCCGCACTTCTCCATGGAATGGTGGCCCCACCCAAAGAAGTTGGCGGTTCCGGCTCAGGCCTGCCGATAGACAGGCATATCTCTCCTGCCACGCCGCCTGTCAGAGCGGCCATTAATGCTTAGCGCAGCAATTTGTTGGATGAAGCGCCATCCAGCGGACAAAGCTTCCGTTCCCAAATCTATTCTAAGCCTGCTTTCGACCTGACAGTATGACGCGAGGGATTAGTAAGATGGCCACGTATCGGACAATCGATAGCCCTCAGGCCAAGGATCATCAGGATCGAGCATGTGTTGGTGCGTGCCAGTAATCCATGCTCGCCCTGTGATCTCCGGAACGATTGCAGGTTTATCCCCAACCATTGTCGTGCCCACGATCTTTCCGTGAAACTCGGAGCCAATAATTGAGCGCACCGTAAGGGTTTCGCCTACCGCCATCTGCCCTGATGCATGTAAGAGGGCCATGCGAGCCGATGCCGCCGTCCCTGTTGGTGAACGATCAACTTTACCGGGCTGGATTGAAACTGCTGCAGTAGTAGTCAGATGGCTACCTTTTCGTTCCAAGGGCCCCGCAAATAGACAAAACGAAAAATGGTTCCATTCAGCATTTTCAGGATGATGAAAGCGTAGCTGGTCATTGGCTGCATTCGTGATGCGCACGCCAAGCTCTGCAAGCTGCCCGGCCTCTGGGGCGTCCAGTTTGAAACCCAAAGACTGCGCGTCCACTACCACAAAACTATCGCCACCATAAGCAGTATCGACAGTGAGTGGTCCAATACTCGGAACTTCAATCACAGCACCAATTTCACCCACGAACGACGGTAAGTTTTGAACAGTTATGCTTTTTGCCTTACCATCAAGACAGTTTGCCCGGACCCGAATAATGCCACCTGGGGCCTCTAGAACCATCTCGGTGATGGGTTCGGTCATTGGGATGATCCCACTGTCCAGCAACACTGTAGCTACGCAGATAGAATTTGAGCCTGACATCGGCGGGGTGTCTTCTGGCTCCATGATAATCCAACCCATCTGGGCGTCGGGATGCTTGGGCGGCACCAGCAGATTCACGTGGCGAAAAACCCCACCCCTCGGTTCATTTAAAACAAAATTACGAAGCGTTTGGTCTTTGGCAATCCAATTGCGCTGCTCCCACAAAGTATCACCGGGAGGCGGAGCTACCCCCCCAACAATGACATCTCCGACTTCACCCTCCGCGTGGCATGACACGACATGAATTGTCTTTGTGCTTCGCATTCTTAGACCTTCCTGAACGAAGATGTTGTTGTTGGAAGAATGGCCAAGTCAAACATCGAAGGCAATGGCGCTCAAGAACGTTCAAAGCAGTTAAGTGTGTGAACAGTCTTGGGACTGAGCCATTTATTTCACCGTCGCAAGTTCCAATTTATGGCTCTCAGCAGCCCTGCGGCGGTGCAGAGATAAACCTGTTTTCTATGTCACTTGAATGTCCGCACCCGCTGGAGGCGCATTCCGGGCTCGCGCTCGCAGCGAACGTCCACTTCCCGCCCTTTTCGAAGGATGACGCTCCCGGCCCGGAGCGGACATTCACAGATCAGGTTTCCGCCTCGCGGCAGCTTTCGCCTTGCTGCCATTTGAGCATGGCGCGGCATATTGGTGAGCCGCCCTAGCCGATTGGTCGCTGACCAGCCTCCAGACACGGGTGATCAAAATCGGCGCACGAGACGTCCGTCACGCCCGCACAATCAAATTCCAATTGGCCGAAGTTGCAGTCAGTAGTGATCTGTTCAACAGCATTTTTGCAGCCATCCAGCGACTGCGCGCACCACCGCTTCCCGCATGAGGACGTCAGCAACAACTGAACGAAAGCGGCTGGGGAGGTATGCCCAAACTGAATTCAATCAATCAAATGGTCAGGCCAAATCCGTTGCCGATACCAAAAATGGCGTTCGGTCAGGACATCCGATACACAAAAAAACGCCGCAGCCTGCCCAATTGCCTTGATCGATGCACTAGATGGCGGCAACATCAACCGGTCGGTGTTCTACTTGGGGAATGTCGGTTGAAGGCGGACGAAAGAGATATTCGAACTGCCTGTTAGGGTCGTAGCTGGCCGCGATAGTCAAAGGGGAGGAACAACAGAATGTTCAAAAAAATTATGACGCCGGTGGACTTGGCGCATTTAGGTAGTCTGGAAAAGGCACTGCGATGCACAGCAGACCTTGCTAAACACTACGGCGCAGAAGTCGTCTATGTTGGAGTTACGGCTCCATTAGCGAGCGCGACTGCGCATAACCCGACCGAATATACTGGAAAACTAAATGCTTTTGCAGCCGCGCAAGCGGATCAACATGGCATATCCACGTCTGCGGACACGGTAATCAGCAATGATCCGACCGTCGACTTGGATAACTCGTTGCTAAAAGCCATAGTTAACACAGGTTCAGATCTGGTCGTGATCGCCAGCCACGTGCCGAATGTGCTTGATTACGTCTGGCCGTCCAATGGCGGAAAGGTCGCCGAGCGCGCAAAATGTTCGGTTTTTGTCGTGCGCGAATAAGATCAATAAAAAATGCAAACAACAAGGAGGACCGTCTCATGACAGATGGGTCAACGCCGGGAATTCCAATCCCAGAAGGTGCGGCTGGGCACTGTCAGAGGAAAACTTGTTGAGGCGGGCACGGCGAGCACTTAGCGTCGCGGGATGACAAAACACTCCCCCTTTCGCTACTTCAAGACGAGCCCCGAGATCATCCGTCTAGCCGTGATGATGTATGTTCGGTTTCCGCTTTCACTTCGGAACGTGGACGACCTCCTGAACGAACGCGGCATCGACATCAGCCACGAAACGGTTCGATTTTGGTGGAACAGATTTGGCCCAATATTTGCCG
>CBDTUA010000126.1:0-3712 GCA_965363735.1 uncultured Sulfitobacter sp.
GCCCACCCGAAACCGCGCGCCGGGAGGCTCGTTCATCTGGCCAAACATCATTAGCATGTTGTCGAGCACACCTGCAGCCTTCATGTCGTGGTGCAACTCACTCCCTTCGCGAGAGCGCTCGCCAATGCCGCAAAAAATACTGACGCCTTCGTGCTGACCCACCATATTATGGATCATTTCCGTCAAAAGTACGGTCTTTCCAACACCGGCACCGCCAAAGAGACCGGCCTTGCCGCCACGTTCCAGCGGCATCAGTACGTCGATCACCTTGATTCCGGTCTCGAATACTTCGGAGGTGGTGGAGCGCTCCGCTAGAGGTGGCGGCGCGCGGTGAACCGAGTTCCATTCGACATCTGTAAGGGGTGGTCCTCCATCGATAGTGTTGCCGAACACGTCGAACATGCGCGAGAGGATGGATTTACCCACCGGCACCTTCAACGGCCCGCCGGTATCCTCCACCGCCATGCCACGTGCCAGCCCTTGCGTCGGTGTCAGGGCGATGCCGCGGACATGGTGTGCATCGCGCTGCGCCAGAACCTCTATTACGATCTGGGGGGCGGTTCCTGTGTGCAGGACTGTATAGATCGGTGGCAAGGACCCGTCGAACCGTACGTCCACGACGCTTCCGCGGATTGCGGTCACAATGCCTGCGGGTCTGATTGGAGGGGTCTGCATCATTTTGCCACTGTTTCAGGAAATTGCATCAGCGCCTTAAAGACGTCTAGAAACTGCGCACTGCGCGCGCCGCCGAACACCCCTCCCGCAACTTCGCAGCAAAACCTGATCGGACCTCGCTGACGGCACTTGGAATTCACTATCCCTGCGGGGGTCAGCTGGGTCTTCGGATCCCAATGGCGAAGAATCGGGCTGTCATGGACAATCATTGGTCAGTTCCTTTTTGCAGGAGATCTACGGAAAAGCGGTGTGTTTAGAGACGGCAAGAACTAACTGATCTGTCATAACTGGCTCGCAACGCGATCGTTTGTAAGCCGTCGCTCCAACGTGGCCCTGAGCTCTGGAAGACAGCGCTGAACGGGGTGAGTTTCACGAATCGATCCGCTTGTCCGATGCAGCCGTGCGCAAACGCCGACCGCCGTTTGATTTCCCCTGTCATAGTGTTGTTGAATCCGGCCTGACGCGCGTTCCGACGTGGCCCTCGACGATGGCGCGTGCATCTGACAACTGACCAATGCCCGCAAATTTCCTAGTGCTTTTGACAAAATCGGCGGCGGCTGCGACTTTCGGGCCCATTGAACCGGGTTCCAAATTTAAATTATCCAGTGCGTCAGGCGTTGTTTTGCCGATTTCACAGGCGTCAGGACCGCCAAAGTCCTTGAACACGGCCACCACATCGGTCAGCAGCAAAAGTACGTCTGCCTTGAGTTCGGACGCCAGCAGTGCCGACGTGCGATCTTTGTCGATCACAGCCTCAATACCTTCCATGTCGCCGCTGTTGTTTCGCAGGACTGGAATACCCCCACCTCCGGCGCAGATAACGATGTGGTTGGCGTCCAGCAGAGCCTTTATTGCGTCTAGACCAACGATCCTGAGGGGGAGGGGAGAGGGAACCACACGGCGCAGGCCTCCACTTGCCTCAGTCACCATCGCCCAGCCGTGTTCGCTTACAACAAGTGCTGCCTCATCTGCTGAATAGACAGGACCAATGGGTTTGCTCGGAGCTGTAAACGCCGGGTCCTTGGGATCTACCTCTACCCGGCTCAGCAAGGTGGCGCAAAGCGACCCATCCGGTAGGGCATTCATCAGTTCTTGCTCGATCAGATAGCCGATCATCCCTTCGGTCTCGGCCCCCAACACGTCCAACGGCCAAGGTTTTGCTGGATTATAGGCAGCGCCGTGCAGCGCCAGCAGACCAACCTGCGGGCCATTGCCATGAGCCACGATGATTTGATGATCGCGAGCGAGGTCCGCAAGCGCCAAGGAGGCAATCCGAACGTTGGTACGTTGGACGGCGGCCGTCATCGGCTCACCTCGTCTGAGCAGGGCATTGCCTCCAAGGGCTACGACAATGCGCATGTCACGGTCCCATCGTGGAGACGAGGACGGCCTTTATGGTGTGCATTCGATTTTCGGCCTGATCAAAAACGATCGAGGCGGGGCTTTCAAAAACCGCGTCAGTTACTTCCATGCAGTCAATGCCGAATTTCTGGAACGTAGCCTCGCCAACTTCCGTGTCGCGGTTGTGGAAAGCGGGCAAGCAATGCAGAAATTTGGCGTAAGGATTTTTTGTCATTTCCATGATTTTTGCTGTCACCTGATAGGGCGACAGAAGTGCGATCCGCCCTTCCCAGACAGCGTCAGGCTCACCCATTGAAACCCAGACATCTGTATAGACGAAGTCTGCACCTTCCAGCCCTTCGGCATGCTTTTCAGTGAGCGTGATCCGTCCTCCTGTCTTTTCGCAGATGGACCGGCACTGCGTGACTAGCGCTGGATCAGGCCAGCAGCTTTTTGGGCCGCACAGGCGCACGTCCATACCAATCAGCGAACCGCCAACAAGCAAGGACGACCCCATGTTGTTACCGGCATCGCCCATGAAGCAAAAGGCGACGTCAGACAGGTGTTTGTGGGTGAATTCCCGCATTGTCATCAGATCAGCAAGAATTTGGGTAGGGTGGAAATCATCTGTCAGTCCGTTGAAGACAGGCACGCCCGAGAATTCTGCCAGTACTTCCGCATCCTTCTGACCAAAACCGCGATACTCTATGCCATCATAAAATCGGCCAAGAACCCGCGCGGTGTCCTTCATCGTTTCCTTGTGGCCGATATGGCTACCGGAAGGGCCTAGATAGGTGACATGCGCGCCTTGATCGTAAGCTGCGACCTCAAACCCACTGCGGGTGCGGGTACTATCCTTTTCGAAGATCAGCGCGATGTTCTTGCCCTCAAGAAGGGGTTGCTCGTACCCGCCGGTCTTGGCCAGCTTGAGGGAAGCTGCCAGTTGCAGTAGGTGCCTGATCTCGTCAGGGGAAAAATCGAGCAGTTTTATGAAACTGCGTCCACGTAGGTTCTGTGGCATAGGGTATTCCTTAAATTGCGTCGCGAATAAGCGGGCAGGTCATGCAATGTGATCCACCACGTCCGCGCCCAAGCTCTGATCCTGGGATTGTGATGACCTCGACACCAGCCTTGCGCAGCAGGGTGTTAGAATCGACATTGCGCTCGTAGCCGACAACCACACCGGGCTCTAAGCAAAGCAGATTGTTGGCATCGTCCCATTGTTCGCGAGCGGATTCGTAGGCGTCACCACCAGTCGGGACGGTCCTCAGTTCTTTAAGGCCAAGCGCATCTGCGACGACCTCAAGAAATGGCTTGGCCTCAGTTTCAACGGCGATGTCGTCACCGTCACCGAGACGTAGGCTGTAGCAGCGGATCGCGTCGGTGACCTCGGTAAAGACAGTGACCAGATCGCGGCCGCAAAAGGTGAACACTGTATCAAGATGCATGGCACTGCGCGAGCGGGGAAACTGGCAGGCGATGACCCGCGTTGCCTCACCGCCAGCGAAGAGGCCACGTGCGATCTGGCCGACCGCTTGGGGTGTTGTGCGTTCACCCATGCCGATCAGCACGGTGCCATTGCCGACGGGCATGACGTCGCCGCCTTCAACCGTGGCTGGACCATGATCCTGCAGGGGATCACCCCACCAGATGGGGAATCCGGCATCCTTGAAATCTGGGTGAAAGCGGTAGATCG
>CBDTUA010000127.1:0-3710 GCA_965363735.1 uncultured Sulfitobacter sp.
GACAAATGCACAAATCTGATCAAAAATGTCTTGCTATGCAGGAGCCATCCACACATGACATTCGCTGCAGACAACACCAAGGTCGGTAATGGGCAATAAATATTGTCTCTATAAAAATCCCCAAAATTGCTCTTACTTTCCCAGATGGTCCGTCGTAAACACGTAATCTCCGGCACCCGTATGGCAGGCGATGCAACCTTGGTCAGCGCCTTTAGCGACCCGTCCTGCAAGCTCCACACCAGCGGGATTGCTGTCAAGAGTCCCATCCGGCAAGTATTTGACCCAGAACCAGTTGTCATTGTCGCCATCATACCCGTCTTCACGGCGGTACATGACTGTGTATGCCGCGAGGTGGTTGGTCGGGTCACCTAAGACTTCGTCTAAAGTTACACCTTCAGGACCATAGTTGCGTTTAACGATCAGGTCACCTGTGTGACCGTCGATGGTTGCAGTGGAGTAGAATGTTTCAAGCATCATCCCGTGTGGGTCGACGCCATCGTAGGGAAAGGCATGGATCATTCCCTCACCCGAAAGTTTCAGTTGCTCCATCACCTCCCAAATCTGTTCCGCATAAGCTGCGTCCTCGGGGGTTCCGAATTCCTGTGCATGGCCTGTGGTCGCGATCAAGCCAAGTGACAGGCAAGCCGCCGCTATACTATGTTTCATGGAGATATCTCCTTGTTTCATTATCTTATACTACCACGGATCAGTCCGTTTTCCTGTCACGATCCCATCACTTTACTGTGTGGAAAAGGCGCGCAAACGTGATTGGACGCAGGGTCGCGGCTCATCAATCATGGTGCCAATTGAAAGAAGGCAATTATGAAACAGGTTATCTGTGCGATCTTCGTTGTTGGTTTGGCGGGCCAAGCGCAGTCTCAGGACGTTGCCGACGGGGAACGGACTTTTCGCCGCTGCGCCTCTTGTCACATGATTGGTGACGATGCCCGCAATCGGGTTGGCCCCGTTTTGACAGGCGTCATTGGGCGGCCTGCTGCAAGCTTCGAGGGCTACGATTATTCACCTTCAATGATTGCTGCCGCCACATCGGGCCTGACATGGACCGAAGATTTGATCTTCGAGTATCTGCCCGACCCGACCGCTTTTCTGCGTGCTTTTCTTGATGACCCCCGTGCGCGCGCCAAGATGTCATTCCGTCTACGGGGTGAACAAGAAAGGCGCGACGTTGCCGCCTATTTGGCGACCTTCAGTACAGCCAAGCAGGTTATTAGTGACGTCGGAATCTGTGTTGAGAATGGATCGGATCAAACGTTATTGTTTGCAGCAGAAGCCCGAGACGGAGAGAGAGAAGTTGCCGAGCTCACACCAGGTGGCTCCCTTTGTGTTGCTTCACAGGGTGCCGGTTCCGGTATCGTGTCGGTCTTTAAAAGTATGGATGTTGTCGAAGGGTGTTCGCGTTTGGTCACAGCTGGCCAACAAGAAGTCCTTGTCAGGTATGCTGATTTTGATCGCTGTGCATGGGGTTCCCATTCCTGAAGGCATGATCAGGAAAGTTGCTTAAGCAGCAGGCTCAGTAAATAAAAGCCGACTCTGAACGGTTGCGCAGCATGCGTCAAGATGGGCTCAAACCTGCCTTGCGCCGCGTCTGCAAATAATATCAGCGTCGAGGCGTGAGACGAGAGGCGGCAATGCGGACCTTGCTGCCTTTTATAGCTGCAGTGAATGCAAGCGCACAAGGCCTTCGCACCTGCGGCGACGCCCCTTCCGCAGTGCTAATAGGGTCGAAAAGTAAGATTTCAGGAACTTTCATATCACGGCAGAAATTGCCGAGGGCACCAAAACCAAAATGGATTGCCCGTCAGACGCATTGTGCCCTACCATAGGCCAAGTCGACAGCAATTGGTTGAACTACACAACCGAATTTGACTGCCACGCCGGTCTCGCGCAACGACAGAAAAATATGGCTATGAAAAAGACCAAACTTTCACAACAAAGCGAAAGGAGCCTCGCGGCCCGCTCGAAGTCAAGCGGCTCCGAGATTGATGCTTTTCTGAAGCAGGCAAAACGACTCGCGCCGACTCAAGATGCAGCGCGGGGGCGGATGATATTTGCCCTTGACGCAACTATGAGTCGCCAGGCGACGTGGGACATCGCCTGCACCCTTCAAGGCGAAATGTTCTCGGCTGCTGCGTCGGTTGGCAATCTATCGGTACAGCTTGTCTACTTTCGCGGTCACAGGGAATCCAAGGCTTCTCGCTGGGTCAACAACGCCGAAAGCCTGCGCGTTCTGATGGAAAAAATCGATTGCCGAGGCGGTATGACGCAGATCTCAAAGGTTCTCTCACATGCCAAGCAGGAAGCCGAGAAACAACCTTTGGCGGCTTTGGTCTACGTCGGCGATTCAATGGAAGAGAACATGGATGAATTGTGCGGAATCGCAGGCGAACTAGGCCTACGCGGTGTCAAGGCATTTGTCTTTCACGATGGTCGGGATGCACATGCCGAAATTGCATTTCGCGAGATTGCTCAGCTAACTGGCGGTGCCTATTTACCTTTTGACAGTAACTCGGCGGAAGACTTGAAGGCGTTGCTTGGAGCCGTGGCCACATATGCGGCGGGCGGTCGAAAGGCATTAGAAGCGGTCGGCGGTGCAACGGCTAAACGGCTTCTTGCTGATTTGCGCTGATGCAACCGATACTAACCTTCGTCGCAGGTGCTGTTGGTTTTGCAGTTTCTCTTTGGATTGTACGTAGCGTGCTGCGCTCTATTTTCCCCACAATGGCGCAGAATTCACTTGGTGTTGTGCTAATCACGGCCGGTATCTGGCTGCTTTTCATTCGTTTGGTCGCACTTGCAATCCTTTTGCTTATCCTTGGAGCTGTTCTGCTGTTGCCAAGGAATGCGGGAAAGGCGAAGAGATCGACGACGCGAACATCCCAAGTGCGTTCCGCGCATCTGAAAATGACCCTCGACCATGAAACTGGGATTATCCATGGGGAGATCTTGACTGGGATCCTCCGAGGTCAAGTCCTGTCGGACCTCACGCTGCAAGAGCTACTCCGGTTTCACGCCGAAGTTCAGGCTGACGAGGAGACGGTGAAGCTCTTCGAGACCTACCTTGACAGCGCCCATCCAGATTGGGGCGATCAAATGGAAAAGATGGCGGCTCGCGGCGAGAATGCATCGTCGCATTCGAGACAGTTGAGCCGGAATGAAGCGTACCAGTTGTTGGGGCTTGAGCCAGGGTCCAACGAAGAAGATATTCGGGAGGCATATCATAGGCTCATCAAGCGGGTTCATCCTGATCGCGGCGGCTCCGCTGCCTTGACGGCCCAGATCACCGAAGCAAGAAACAGGCTTCTTAGCGATCAGCTATGACTCGACTGAACGGTCGATGGCTCGGTGTCGCAGCACAATCCGCAGTTGGCCGAAACCGTCAGTTAACCCAGCCGGCACCGTCAGAAGAAAACTTGTTGAGGCGGGCAGGGCGAGCAATTAGCCTCTGTGGATGACAAAACGCAGCCCCTTCCGATATTTCAAGACGAGCCCCGAGATCATCCGCTCAGCGGTGATGATGTATGTTCGATTCCCGCTTTCGCTTCGCAATGTTGAGGATCTTTTGCACGAACGCGGCATCGATATCAGCCACGAAACGGTTCGGTTTTGGTGGAACAGATTTGGCCCGCTGTTTGCAGCTGAGATCCGCAGGAAAAGGGTTGATCGAATGCGGTCGGGGACACACTGGCAGT
>CBDTUA010000128.1:0-3683 GCA_965363735.1 uncultured Sulfitobacter sp.
CCTTGGGGCGTCAGGTCTGCATAGACATACCCCTCCCATAGCAAAAGCCGTTCAAACTCACCACAAGACAAGAACGCCGCGAGCAATGCCTCAAGGGCAGATTTCATCTGAGGGATTGTCAGGGCCATAAAATATCCCGTCAAGCTGCAATGGTCAGAATGGCTTCCCTAAGGGCATGTCACGCTAGACTTTAATCAAATTTTGGTTAACCTTTAGATATTTTATTGGGTAGTGCGAGTATTGGCGTTCTTCCGTTCCATTTGGTTAACTGCCCCTTTTATCTGCAGTTTTGAGGGTCATTATGTCTGGATCTCTGAAGAAAATTACTGAATCTGAACTTCGTTCAATGCTCTTGGACCCACGCGTTCCTGAGAAAAAAATTGCACCATATCTCATGACATCGCCAAGCGAGGGGACCAGTTTTGCGCCCGTCGTGGTGCCAAATCCGACGCTTGTGACGCCGTCCGTTGAGGAAGGTGCCGTATTGATGTCGAGTGTTAATGGCATCTCCAAGTGGCGCCGTGCGCAGGCCTATAAAAACAAGATCAAGAAATGGAAAGGACCTCGCCTCGTCAGTGAAGGCGACAGTTGGTTCCAATACCCCCTACTTCTGGAAGACGTGGTCGATCAACTCGAAGA
This sequence comes from uncultured Sulfitobacter sp., assembly GCA_965363735.1. Lineage (GTDB taxonomy): Bacteria > Pseudomonadota > Alphaproteobacteria > Rhodobacterales > Rhodobacteraceae > Sulfitobacter. Next base: position 640 of record CBDTUA010000128.1, read on the forward strand.
ACACTACGCGATCCGCAGCCTCGGGGCCGCTGGTGATCTCGTCGCGGACATCGTAAAGCAAGATGAATTGATCACGACAATCGCGGTGGAAAACCCCGATGCTGTGATTTTGTCTGGCGGCGGCAATGATTTGTTGGGTGAGGGGCGCTTGGAACGTGTCTTGCACCGTTTCGATCCGGCGTTTGCACCCGACGACTATCTATCGGGCGACTTCGACACGTCGCTCAACCAGATCATTGGACTCTATACTGGCGTCTTGCGCCGCGTGGTGCGGACTTTTCCAGGATTGCCAATTTTCATTCACGGCTATGACCACGCAATGCCGGACGGCGGACGTTGGTTGGGTCGCCCCATGCGCAAACTTGGGATCGTTGACGAGACCTTGCAAGCGCAGATCGTAGCCGAAATCGTGAACAGGTATTACACGTCACTCGAGGCGGCTGTGGCCTCACAGGCGCTGCACGGTCAGGTGCAAATTATCGATTGCCGTGGTATCGTCGGCGGTGAATGGCATGATGAACTGCACCCCAGAAACAGCGGCTACAAACGTGTCGCCAATGCCTTCCACGAAAAGATCAAAATCACCCTCGCAACCGAAAGTTTGGAAGCAACTTCTTTCGTGCCCACCAATGGTCTTGCTGTCGCCGCTCAAGCCGCCGTTGACCTAAGCCAAACAACGGAAGCAAATGCATTGTTCGCCGAGCTGGGTCGCCGCACCATGCTAACCAGCACCGATCTGGATTACGTCGTCCCAGTGGGCGCGGAATTCAGTGCTGCTGCCTTGGAAGGGGTCGGCGATACGCTGCACACGCTCGGCAAACGCATCTTTGCACGGCTCAATCGTGAGCTGAACAAAATGCTCTGTGGTGACGGGAAGGACGCGCAAGGTGACCGCGAGAAGCTGGCCGACGCCATTGGGTTCGGCGACGCAGCTGTCGCGGCTGTGATCGTCGAAATACTGGTCGGAACTTTCGCTGTCATCCCAGCCGTCGCCGCAGTCGTGGCCGCGCTCATCTTGAAATACATTTTTAAACCAACCCTAGACGAAGTCTGCGTCGTTTGGACGGAAAACCTTTAAGTAACCGATTTTACATAAGGATTTTTACTATGCAACCAATTGATAGTGTACGGAAAAAGTCTAAGCACTTTGACGCCGCTTTGGAACGCGCTCACGAGAAACTGGCAACAGGTGGTGGCGCGTTGGAGGCGTCGGGAGCGACCCCGCCAGAGCTTGACGATGCGGCAGAGGCGGTTCGCACGGGCGAGGCGCAAACGTTTGGCGGGGTGCAACACACGCTTGAGGCAATTATCCTAGATGAATTGCGCCCTCCATATCTCATCCAAAAAGACAAGATTATCATCCGCGGTGATTACGATCACAAGGATTTGGTCGAAGCCAACAAATCGATGCTCGAGGCGCGGTGCAAGAGCATAGGCCGCGTCGATCTCCTGAACGATGCACGAAGGCCGTTTGTCGGAACCGGCTGGTTGATTGAAGAAGATCTGGTCGTGACCAACAGGCATGTGGCCCACGCGTTCGCAGCCCAAAAATGGGACGGCGGATGGGATTTCGCGCCCAACCAGTTTGCTGATCCCTTACGCTCCGAGATTAATTTCATCCGCCAGCACAAAGCGCCCTCATCCTTGCACCGCGCGGTTGAGGTCTTGGAAATCCTCTACGTAGCCCCAAACAATGCGCCCGACATCGCGTTCCTGAAAGTTCGCCCCAACAGCGCGCTCGAGCCGCTTGAAATGCGCACCGGCTCTTTGCCAGACGACCTGCCCGTGGCCGCGGTCGGCTACCCGGCATGGGACGGTGAGCGCAACGATGCCACGACCATGGATGACGTGTTTGAAGGGATCTACAACGTCAAACGCTTCAGCCCGGGCCTTGCTACAGATGTGATCCAGAACGGCGTGATCGTGCTTAGCGACTATTCTTCACTTGGCGGAAATTCCGGCTCTGCCGTGCTTGATCTGGAAACTGGCAAAGTCGTGGGCCTTCACTACGCGGGCGTTTTTCACGAAACTAACTATGCCGTCATGTCTAATATTGTCTGGGCCGCCAAACGCGAGGTCTCCAACATCTTCCTCTCGGCCACTACCGCCGAGGTACCCGAAATTAGCGCAGAGGCCGTGTTTGCAGGGCGCGAAGGATATGACCCTGATTTCCTTGGCTCAGGTGCTCTTACGGTTGCATTGCCCGACCTTGGGGCCCGAAACAGTGATCTAGCCCCAGTGTCTGATGACCAAAACGGGGAGTTGAAATACACTCACTTCAGCGTGCTTCAATCTAAGTCGCGACGCCTGCCTATGCTCACCGCCGTGAATATCGACGGGGATAAGGCGATGCGATTGCAGCGCAGCGGCTCTTGGAAACTCGATGGTCGCATTGATAAAACACATCAGATCGGCAACGAATTATACCGCAGCAATCCGCTTGATCGTGGCCATATGGTGAGGCGGCGTGATCCCGGTTGGGGCGATAGCCGCGCCGAAGCGCAAGATGCCGAACGCGACACATTCCACTACACTAACAGCGCCCCGCAGCACAAAGACCTCAACCAACGCGATTGGGTTGGGCTTGAGGATTACATCCTTGAGGCGGCGGAAACCAAAGACTTCAAAGTCTCGGTGATGACAGGTCCGGTGTTTCGCGACACGGACAAAACCCTAACCGATCAGCCGGGTGCCGAGGAAGTCCAGATCCCACAAAACTTTTGGAAAATTGCCGTCATGAAAAACGCGGACTCTGGTAAACTTAACGCCACCGGATATGTCCTGACGCAAGGCGACATGATCAAAGATCTGACCGAAGCCGCCTTTGTGCTTGGGACGTATAAGACCTATCAGGTACCAATCAGCTTTATTGAAGAAGCAACGGGTTTCGCTTGGGCCAACCTACGCGAGGGCGATCCATTGAATTGCGCAACCGAAAGTCTCTTTGGTGCCTCGGTAAGACAAATCAACGGACCAGATAGTATCGAATTCTGACGTAACCCAGATACTTAACAGTGAATAAAAACGGGTCTGCTGCATTAACT
>CBDTUA010000129.1:0-3634 GCA_965363735.1 uncultured Sulfitobacter sp.
CGTCATCCACTTCCGAACACGTGCCGCCATTCGCGAGGTGGGCAAGGTGATGGGGTTGTCCCAAGATGTTTTGGCAGGATTAACAGGGCAAATCTGGGGCATGTCTGGCAACGGCGTGGACGAGGACCGCCTGCGTGAACTTGGCCTTGAACCAACCGACCGCCGCCTTGCGCAAACCTTACGTTTAATCGGTGAGATGATCGGCTTCCCCCGCCATCTATCGCAGCATGTGGGCGGCTTTATCATCACCCAAGGGCGGCTGGACGAACTTTGTCCCATTGAAAACGCGGCGATGGACGACCGCACAGTGATCGAGTGGAACAAGGACGACATCGATACCTTGGGCATTCTTAAGGTCGATATTCTATCTCTTGGCATGCTGACCTGTATCCGCAAATGCTTTGACCTGATTACAGACTACGGTGGTCCTAAACTGTCGATTGCGACGGTCCCGCAAGAAGACAAAGCCACCTATGATATGCTGTGCATTGCCGATGCGGTTGGCGTGTTTCAGGTGGAAAGTCGTGCGCAGATGAACTTCTTGCCGCGCATGCTGCCGCGCACCTTCTACGACCTTGTGATCGAAGTGGCGATTGTGCGACCCGGTCCCATTCAAGGCGGCATGGTGCACCCCTATATCAACCGCCGCCAAGGCAAAGAGGCGATCAGCTTTCCTTCGGTAGAGTTAGAGGTCGTTCTTGGAAAGACCTACGGCGTGCCGCTATTTCAAGAACAAGCCATGCAGATCGCAGTGGTGGCCGCAGGGTTCAGCCCCGAAGAGGCCGATCACCTGCGCAGGTCCTTGGCGACATTCCGAAAGATGGGCACGATTGGCACATTCAGGGACCGCTTTATAAACGGCATGTTGGACCGCGGTTATGATCCTGACTTTGCAGACCGTTGTTTCACTCAGATCGAAGGCTTTGGCGAATACGGCTTCCCCGAAAGCCATGCGGCGGCCTTTGCCATGCTGGCCTATGTATCAGCTTGGCTCAAATGCCACCACCCAGCGGCCTTTGCCTGTGCGTTGCTCAATTCCCAACCGATGGGGTTTTATGCCCCAGCCCAGATTGTGCGAGATGCCCGCGAACACAGCATCGAAGTCCGCCCCATCTGCGTCAACAATTCTGGTTGGGATAATCATCTGGAAAAACGCAGCGATGGCACATTGGCCCTGCGGATGGGGTTCAGGCAGATCAAAGGCATGCGAAAAGACGATGCCGATTGGATCGCCAGTGCACGCGGGAACGGATACCACGACATCCCCAGCCTGTGGCATCGCGCAGGCATATCCTCAAGTGTATTGGAACGCTTGGCCGAGGCAGATGCGTTTACAAGTGTCGGTTTGGCCCGCCGCGATGCGTTGTGGCAGGTCAAGGCAATCAGGGCTGACAAACCGTTGCCTTTGTTCAGTGACCCCATTGATGGCGAGGTCATCCCCGAGCCATCCGTCACCTTACCCGTAATGAATTTAGGCGAGGCCGTGGTCGAAGATTACGTTGCAATGCGCCTGTCGCTACGTGCGCATCCTTTGGAATTAATACGCCCGTCATTGCCCGACATCACGCCTCACGCCCAACTGCAGCATGTCCCGCTTGGGCGCGTCAAGGTTTGTGGCTTGGTGATTACACGCCAGCGCCCCGGTACGGCATCTGGCGTTGTCTTCCTGACGCTTGAGGATGAAACGGGTGTCAGTAATGTTGTGATTTGGGCGAAAGTCTATAAACAATTTCGCGCAGTTGTGATGGGTGGGCGGTTATTACAAGTAACAGGGAATTTGCAGCGTGAAGGCATTGTCGTGCATCTGATCGCACAAGACATTCAAGATATGTCCCATAAACTGTCAGAGCTTGGCCACCCAATGGACGATTCCATCGGCGAGACATTACCCCAAGCCGACGATGTTCCACGCACAAAACAGCCCACGCGCAGTGCGTTCCATCCGCGCGATCAGGCCAAGAAATTGTTTCCAAGTCGGGATTTTCATTAGGCGGTATTTATCCGGCAATATCGAAACTCAAAGAACTGTGATCGTTAAAATTATGTTGATGACCCATACCACGCTAAATCTTTATGCTGAGCTTCTACTACAGGTAAGCTGCAACTCAGCATTAACCCATCATTACGGTCTGCATTTAGTCTATCGTGTCATCATACATGAAGGGCGGATTCCGGATACATGAAGGGCGGATTGCGGACTTTCGCTGCAAACGCGAATGCTTACAATTATTTGACCAAAAATGGCCGTCACACCGAGCCGTCTTGCACGCTTAGACTGTGTGAAATCGCCGAGACCGGAAGTTCTCGAAACCCATCAACTCAGCGAAACCGCATATGGTAGGTTGTGAGATAGGGTTTCGAGAGCCACTTCGGCTTTGAAAACCGGCTCTTCCTTAACTTCTTAGAAACGCATCAAAAACGACATGGTGTGATTGCGGCGGCCGCTCTCCAGTGGCGAACGAGGTCCTGTTATACTGGCCTCATGGAAACAAGCCGTGAGGAGAACGACCATGACATATTATGCAGGACTCGACGTCTCGCTCAAAGAAGTTTCGATTTGTATTATCGATGACGATGGTGAGATCGTGGCGCAAGGCACCGCGCCAGCTGATCCGGAAGGGGTGGCAGGTTGGCTCAAGAACCGATCTCTGACCCCAAAACGGATTGTGCATGAAAGCGGGCAGCTTTCGATTTGGCTACAGCGTGGGATGGTGCAATTGGGTTTACCCGCAATCTGTATCGATGCCCGCAAGGCCCACAAAAGTCTGTCTGCGCGGTTAAACAAGTCCGACAGCGCTGACGCAGAAGGTCTCGCGCAGCTTGCACGGATGAACTGGTTCACCCCGGTTCACATCCGCAGCGAAGAGTCAGACCGGTTGCGTGCGTTAGTCGGAGGACGGGAACGTCTGATCCGATTGCGCAAAGATCTGGAAGGTCACATCCGAGGCGTCCTTAAAACCTTTGGCATCCGTATGACCGGGATCGGCCAGGCGCAGCAAAGGCAAGGGTTTCGCGATCAACTTGCCGCAGCTGGCGAAACCGATCCGGTGCTGCGCACCATCGCGGACGGATTCATCGCCGCACACTCCACCCTCTGCAAGGCGACAGCTGACTTTGATCGCGCGCTGAAGGCAAAGTCCAAAAACAATCCCATCACGCGCCGCCTGATGACCATCCCGGGTGTTGGTCCGATTGTGTCGCTCAGCTTCGCCGCACTTGTCGATGATCCTAATAGGTTCAGTAAAACTTCAGATGTAGGGGCGTTTCTTGGTCTAACACCGAGGCGACACCAATCGGGTGAAATGGATTGGTCAGGCCGTGTCTCAAAGTGCGGAGATGCCACGATGCGTGGGCTTCTGTTTGAAGCGGCATCCTGCGTCATCAGACAGGTGAAGCGCTTCTCAGCGTTGAAATCCTGGGCAGTCCGACTGGCTGGGCGGCGCGGGTTCCGCAAAGCCGCGGTCGCCACTGCGCGCAAGATCGCTGTGCTGATGCTGACGCTCTGGAAATCAGAAACTGACTACCAATGGACGCAGGAGGCCACTGCCTGAACTGAATTCTCGCCGGACGGGCGGGAAACGAAGTCCCGACGGGACGGAGGTTGATTGATCTCGTAAAAACGGTTGGGACGTGG
>CBDTUA010000130.1:0-3626 GCA_965363735.1 uncultured Sulfitobacter sp.
CTATTGGGCCAGAACGTATGATCCGGGTGCGTCTTCGATCACCTCTAGTTTTTGATCGCCTGGCACACGTGCCGGTACCTGTTTGGCGCGGTCTTTGGCTTCAAGCCACTCAGCCCAGGCTGGCCACCACGAACCCTTGGTATGAGTAGCATTTTCGAACCATTCTTCCGGGTTTTCGGGGCAGTTTTTCCCGCTCCAATAGCCATACTTTTGGCGTTCGCCAGGCGGGTTTATGACGCCTGCAATATGGCCAGAGCCGCCGAGAACAAACTTGACCTCGCCGCCGACCAATTGGGTTGTCGGGTATACGGATTTCCAAGGCGCGATATGGTCTTCCTTTGTCGCCAATACAAACAAGGGAACCTTGATCTTTGTGATATCAATTTTGGTCCCGTTAAGGGTTAGCGCGTCTGGCTTCCGCAATGCATTTTTCAGGTAAATTTCCTCAATATACCAGACCAGCATCGCCGCTGGCAGACGGGTAGAATCCCCATTCCAGAAAAGCAAATCGAAAGCAGGCGGCTTTGATCCCATCAAATAGTTCATGACGTGGAATGACCATACCAGATCATTCTCGCGGATCATCGAGAACATATCCTTCATCTGATGCCCTTCAAGATGACCAGTCTCAGCCAAATGTTCGCGCATTGTTGCGAGACGTTCGTCATCGATGAAAACACCGATCTCACCAACATCGGTAAAGTCTACCATTGTGGCTAAGGTGGTTGCTGAAGCAACCCGGTTATCGCCTTTGGCCGCGAGATAAGCCAACGTCGCCGTCACAAGAATGCCGCCAATGCAAAATCCAAGGATGTTGATCTTTTTCTCACCGGTTGCGTCCTGAATGGCATCCAAAGCCGCGAGCGGCCCTTCGTTCATATAGTTCTCAAAACTCTTGTCCGCGTGCTCTGGTCCCGGATTGACCCAGCTGATTACAAAGACGGAATGGCCGCGTTCCAGCATATAGCGGATAAGGCTGTTCTGTTCGCGCATGTCGAAGATGTAGAATTTGTTGATCCATGCAGGAACCAAAAGAATGGGTCTTTTACGTTGTGTCTTGGTCATCGGATTGTATTGGATAAGCTGCATCATGTCGTTCTGATAAACAACTTTCCCGGGCGTTGTGCCCAAATCACGGCCCACCACAAAAGCAGTCGGATCGTTTGTCGCAATGTCCAGCCGACCATCGCTGCGTTCCAGATCGTCCAACAGGTTCTTGAAGCCATCCAGTAGGCTTTGACCGTCGGTCTCCAACAATTTCTTGCGGGCCTGCGGATTGAGAGCGAGGAAGTTGCTAGGTGCAAGCGCGCTAAGGATTTGCCGGGTGTAGAAATCTACTTTTAGCTGTTCTTTTGATCCTTTGGGAAACCCACCAAGGATTTCCGAAGTCACATCCTCCATCGCTAAATGCAAGTCCCGGCAAACCCGAGCCAGTGGATCTTCGCTCCATGCAACATCGCGGAAACGGCGATCTTTGGATGCGGTATCTGTGCCGCTAAAACTCGACATCCAAAACTCAGCCATCTTGGTAAACGCCGATTGCTGGATTTCGATCAAATCAGCAGGTCGTGCTGCTAGTGACATAGCGACTTTGGCATAGGCTGACATTACGGACGAAGAATCCGTCATGGAAAAGTCGCCGCTCGACATCTTAGCTGCCGAAGTTTTGGCGGCACGTTGGAAAAGCTCTTGAGCACGTTGCATTACGCTCCAGTAGTCAGTCATTCTTTCCAACAACTGCTCGGGGGTCTGGTGCGTCATGGTCATGATAGGGCTCCAATATTTGCTAGCATCAAAATTACATGCGGCGATAATTGACCCGCTGCCAAACCATTGGGCTGGCAGCGAGGTCGGGGGCGTCAGGTGAGGCGTTCAATGGCAAGGGCGATGCCCTGACCGCCGCCAATACACATTGTGATTAAGCCATATCTGCCGTCGATACGGTCCAGTTCATTCATTGCTTTGAGTGTGACAATCGTACCGGTCGCTCCGATCGGGTGGCCCAGTGCGATGGCACCGCCATTGGGATTTACCTTGGCGGCATCAAAACCCAGTTCCTTGTTGACCGCACACGCCTGCGCAGCAAAGGCCTCGTTGGATTCAATGACATCAAAATCACCGGATTCCATGCCCAGTTTTTCAAGCAGTTTTGTAACCGCCGGGACCGGACCAATGCCCATCACTTCGGGTCGCACACCTGCATGGGCATAGCCCAATAGACGCGCACGTGGCTTCAAGCCCGCCTTTTCAGCTGCCTCAGCGGAGGCCAGCACAACCGCCGCTGCACCATCATTCAGGCCGGACGCATTTCCTGCCGTAACCGACCCGTCCTTGCGGAATGCGGGGCGGAGTTTGCCGAGGCTTTCGACGGTTGTTGACGCCTTGCCGTGTTCGTCCGTATCGAACGATACCATCTCCCGACCGACCTTGACCTCAATGGGGAGTATCTGGCTTTTAAAGCGGCCCTCTGAGATAGCCAAAGCCGCGCGACGCTGGCTTTCTGCGGCAAACGCATCCTGATCATCGCGCGAAATTTGATGCTCTTCTGCGACATTTTCGGCTGTGATACCCATGTGACCGCCGCCGAATGGATCGCTTAAGGCTGCAATCATCATGTCGGTCATTGAGAGGTCACCCATTTTCTGACCAAACCGGGGCGCACTGCTGGAAAATGGCGACCGCGACATGCATTCAGCACCACCCGCGAGGGCAAAATCGACATCACCCAACATGATATGCTGAGCTGCCGAAACGATCGCTTGCGCACCCGACCCGCAAAGGCGATTCACCGTGAGGGCAGGCGTTTCGTTGGGCACACCGGCTTCTACTGCCGCTACTCGGGCCAGATACATATCGCGGCCTTCAGTGTTGATGACATGGCCAAAAACAACATGGCCAATCTGTTTGGGGTCAACACCACTGCGAACGATTGCTTCTTTTGTAACTGCAGTGGCGAGTGCGGTAGGCGACTGCCCTGCCAGCGATCCGCCAAACGTGCCGATTGCGGTGCGAACTCCGTCCAGAATTACAACGTCATTTGCCATTTTTTAGTCCTTACTTTTTCAGTCGCGGCCGTTTGAAAAGCCGAATATTTATAGATAACCAACCATGGCATATCAGCCACGGCCCATCATATAGAATTCTTGGTTCGGGCGCATCGAGGTGAAGTTTGCCATACGATTGGACAGCCCGAAAAATGAAGTTACTCCTGCGATATCCCAGATATCTTCGTCCGAGAAACCGTGCCCACGCAAAACCTCGAAATCAGCATCATCTATAGACTTTGCGTCATTTGACACCTTCAAAGCAAAATCAAGCATCGCTTTTTGCCGTGGCGTGATGTCGGACTTCCGATAGTTGGCAGCGACTTGATCTGAAATTGTCGAATTCTTGGCGCGTATCCGAAGAATAGCACCATGTGCGACGACGCAATACTGACAGCTGTTGTCGCTGGATGTGACCACGATGATCATCTCGCGATCTGCCTGGGTTAGCCCGCTCTCACTGTCCATGACGGCATCATGGTACGCCATAAATGCCCGAAATTCGGCTGGGCGGTGTGCTAAGGTAAGAAAGACGTTGGGAATGAAACCTGCCTTTTCTTGAACGCCAAGGATGCGTTCTTT
>CBDTUA010000131.1:0-3547 GCA_965363735.1 uncultured Sulfitobacter sp.
CTCCTCCCGAGCACGTTGCTGGGCCAGAACTGCTGCGTCCAAAGACGCCATCGCCTGCCGCACAGTGGCTTGCTGCTGCGTGTCATCCAAAACCAGCAGCGGGGCGTCGGCCTTGACCATATCGCCCTCATCGGCCTTGACCGAGAGCACGCGCGCGGAGACCGACGATACGATATCAGAGTGGACCTCAGTTACAGTCCGGCCGCTCACGGCCAGCACGCGCTGAACAGGGCCCCGCATAAGCGTTTCCACAGCGACCAAAGACGCCCCACCCCCGCCACCAAAACCCCACCACGCCAATGCCAACGCCAAGGCAAGCGCAGCAGCAGCAAAGATAAAGAAACCGACGCATTTTGTGCGCCAGGTCGATGGCGACGTTGACTGCACAGGCACGGCCACCAAGCTATTCCTACCCGTACCAGACGTCATTTGGGGTAGGCTATTGTGAGTTTTATTTTTAGCCAATTGGTGCCTCGAACTGCGGGTGGGAAGTGGACGGCTATGCCAAGACGTGATTGCGAGACGTCATGTTAGTCGCAAGTGACAATCATACAACAGGAATGCCCCCACTGAAGTGGTCCACCTTTCGGGATATGATTATCCTGTTTTCAGGAGGTCGACGAGATGGCTGGAAAGCGATAGAAGCCCGAAAATATTGTGCTGATACCTGGGGCGGATGCCTGATGTCCCGCAAGTAACGGCATATCTACAGACGTTTGACGAAAGCCTTGACGTAGGCGGGCGGGATCAGCCGCATCTCATGGCCCAATTTGCCGATCTCGCGTCCCCAGAAATGAGCGCCGCCGCACGCCTCCATCGCAACCGCGCAGCGCGGCAGTTGGCTGAAAAACGCCAAGACCTGCGCACGCCGCAACTTCTTGCGCAGAACTGCTCGACCTGCGCCGTCAGCTCCATGCACTTGGAATACATTCTTCGCCAAATCGAGTCCGACCGTGATAAAATCCGACATGATCGCTCCCCTTTTGTGGATCAGTGCAGACCCACCTTGGCGCATCGATGCCGTCGGGGGGCGGTTACCTCATCAAAGCCCAATCTAAGGTCTCGGGCAATGAATGCCATCCTGGCCGATCCCTGCACTACGGCATCGCGGACCTGCCCGGTCGATTGCAAAAACAAAGTCGACGCCAGTCATCGATGAAGCAAACCTTCATAAGGAGATGAAAAATGCATACTGATCTTGGGACACGGCGCCGTGTTTTAATTGTGATGTACCAACGTTACCTGGGAGCTGACCGAAACTGGAACTTGGCGCAACGTGAGATGAGGACGTGGTTTCCGACGGAAGATGGACCCAACCCTTTGAGAATGGGAAATCCGGGCTCACCGATACGTCGGCTTTATGAGCAGCGCGAACAAGCGATGTTCCAGTCGAAAGCCGCGCATGTAAAACTTTATAAGGCATGGCAGCATTTGGACAAAAAATGCCCAGGACCGAATACGCCGCCCTTTCCAAGCCTCACTTACACAGGCACGATTGTGCGAGTCGGCTGACAGCTCCTACAGGGGCACATCGTCATAGTCTCGCCTGGTTAGGAGAGGTGCGAAATCCAGCCCCTTGGGCGCTGCTGCCGACATGATTTCCATTATCCGCGATGCCTGAGATTGGTAATCTTTCAAAGCCTGGGTGCAAAAGTCAGCTTGGGCTTTCTGGACGTCCACTAGATTAGTACATGCCAGCATGGCCCTCTGGGTCTCCAAATCCTGTTGCATACGGAACGTGACGAACCGCAGAGTCTCATTTGCCACATCGGCGCAGACTTTTTGCGCCGTTTCGCCAATCGGGCCAAAGGTCTTCATCGCGTCAATAGTGGCAGTCGCGGCCTCGTTCTCGGTTTTCCGGGATTTTTTCGCAGATCTCGCAGGTTCTGGCATGGCTTGTCCTTTCGATGATTTTTGGATGATTTGCGCGAATCACACGCGTTATTTCTATAGGGCGCGTGGGCACGTCCGATCCTAGACCCACATATTTAGGTATACTCAAAAGTTTCGCGCTTAGAGGTCAGAAGATCATTCGCATGGGAAGAGTTTATACAGCTTGCGGCGCAAACACATTGACATGGGACAAGAAGCGCGGGCCAATAAGGATACAATCGCCGCGGCGCACCCTTTCAGGGCTGTAAGCTGAAGTGGTCTGGTTTTCTCGGACAGGTTTGCAGCTTGGCTAAGATGCATTTGGATTAGATTTCATGCCGCTTGGTTCATCTGTATCGCATCAAAGTATGCGTCGTCGGGCGTTCGTTTTTCAAGCGCGGTATGTGGCCGCTCAGCGTTGTAAAATCCGATCCAGCTGTCGATGATGCGTTTGTCTTGAAAGCCTCACCGCAAGGCGTTCCCGGGCGGTCGACAGGTCCAGGGAAAGACACGTGTCAGGTCGGTCGCTGTTTGGGTCAGACCAAACCGTAAAGCCAAGCGGAACCAACCCAGCGAACGGTCGATCGGTGTTTGAGTCAAACTACCCGAGAACTGGTGACCATTATATGACTATCGGTATTCATGATTTCGGGTTTGCTGTATTTGTCGATGACCTCTTTCAACGCCTCAACGCAAAAGCTGGTATCCAGCGTGTTGGAGAGCCGCCACGCCCGCACCTTGCGGGTCGCCCAGTCCATGATAGCCACCAGATAAAGGAACCCGCGCCGCACCGGGATGTAGGTAATGTCGCTACGCCAGTCTACGTTGTTATACGCTTTCGGCTCTGGCGTAATCGATCGACAAGTTCGCCAGCGCAATCAGGCTCCGCGAAGCGCTCTTCCGCTTGGAGAACTGCTCCGGCGATCGCGAGGACACCGCATCCCGCGCCCTCACAGCACTGCTACATATCAAGCGCAAGAAGCGCATTGTCCTTAAGGATGACGACGGTGCGGCCAGCGTTCATGTCATTATCCTTCGAAGGACGAACGAAGAATACGAAATTCGGTTCGCGGCATACGCACAGAAATCTAGATGGTTCCGACCCGCCTGGGCTCGCTACCGGCCCTGCCGTTCAAGCTTCGCCCGGCCGACGAAACGTTCTGGGTTGAACGCGCGCCGCTTGTAACGGTTGGATCGTTCCATATCGGCTATTCTCTTGAAATGGCGATGCACGCAGTCTGCGTTGAGGCCCGCAAAATCACAGGCCATCCGGAATCCCTGCTTGGATGTTTCCCAACCCATCGGCGCGTAAACTTCTGTGCCTGTAGAACGTGCTCGCTGGGCGACTGCAGGTCGGCCAGAACAGCCAGAAGGACGTGGTGCCAAAGCCTCTGTTCCGCACTCATCGGCATCCAAAGCATCTTTGATTACTGCGCGGCTTCAATGCTCCCTCCCAATGGCTGGAAATCCTCAATGGAATCAAACTGAAGTTGCAATGCAGTGATTCACACCCAAGGTATAGTATGCCCACACTTCAAGGGGGCACAATAACCCGACCGACCCACTGAGGCTAAGCGAAGCGGAAACCTGCGCGCAAACGGTGAAGCTGTGGCATCGGAGTCTTGAGACGCCTATATAAACGTCATCTCGAAAACTTCCGGGAACCTTTGCGCAT
>CBDTUA010000132.1:0-3487 GCA_965363735.1 uncultured Sulfitobacter sp.
CGGACAAAGCCGCCGGTTGTTGTGTCGGGTCCTTTATCCGCTTTGCAGTCATTTTCCGCAGTGCTTGAGGCGCTTGCTGGTGTCTTCTTCGTGGTTTCCGTCCGCCATCCGTTGAAACGCTTGGCGCCAGCCATTGGGAAGTTCTGGCAGCGCTGCAAGTATTTCTGAGTCCCGCTGCGACACCTTTCGTGAAAGACGTGCAGATGTGACGCGCGCCACGCTCCAATCCAGCTGTGTCCGTTCAAAAAGAACGACGTTGTCGCCGACACCTGCAAGCCCCGGGTCTAAAACGCGGTAGTACTAGCCGGTGCGTGACGTTTTTTGAAAGGGTTGGCCATTTTAGAATTCTTGGTGTGTTCGCTCACCTTCCAGCACGGTTGTCGCCCTTGGCTGATTTGTACGACCGCAGTTCCAAGGCGCAGCTTGTCACCGATACAAAAGATCTGTTCTGTTATGCTCCGCGTCGCGATATTTTCACCGAAAGCGGCTGGCACAGTTCCTGCCGGAATTTCGCCTTCAACGATCCAAGTTTGGCAGTGTTTAGTCGCGTAGTGATGGATAGCCTTATCGTGACCGTCATGATGTTCAAGGTCGGCCTGCTTCATCCGCCAAGAAGCCGAGTTCATCAATGTCCTGACGGCCTTCGGCTGCGACCTTGCCAAGGGCAGAAGGCGCCTGACCCTCCCATCTATCAGCAACTTTGCCAAGAAAAAGACCGTCAATTCGACTTTCGATAAGTTCGTTGATCATGCAGTGGCCTGTTCAAAACAAATTTGAGTTGCGTCTGAAGTGGACAATTCTTCGGACAACAACGAGCAGTAACCGCCATTTTTCCGCACAACAAAGTGCTTACATTCTTTGCAAATTCCGAATGGCCGACCGCCATTTTCCTTCAGCAGAAGGACAAGGAGTGATTCAAGTGAGGCAATCAGCGCGTCACTTGAATTTCCGTCCATCCTCCCAACGACGTCAGCGGTCACGTTGGGCGTAAGTGCGGTCTCCTGCCCTTTTTTCGTCAACTCGAAACGAATGGTTCGCCTGTCCGTTAGCGACCGTTCCTCAACCACATACCCTTTCTGGCTGAGTGATTTTAGCGACTGCGATATCGTTCCCCGTGTTGTGCCAAGATAATCCGCAACATGTGACGGGCTTCTGGAAAATCGGTTTGCGCGGCTCAGATAATCCAACACTGCGCTTTGCGTCGGGTTCAGATCACCCTGCCAAGCCTGCGTCGTGTTGAGGCGGGCAAGACGGTTGATGAGCTCTCTGATGCGAAGTTCTTGTTTCATGTCGTTTTGATAGCGAGTCGAAATATGACTTGCAATAGTAGCGAGTCGCTACTAATAATGATCTATGGCACAAAAAGGGACCGAAACCATGAAAAATGCACTCCCAATCTCTGTAGCTGCATCCATTGCGTTCACTGGCGTTGCTCTTGCGGAAGGCGACCACAGCCACGAACATGCCATCAACCAAAAGAGTGCAGTTCTTTCGGCAGAAGACACTGCCAAAGCCGCACCCTTTGATATCCTCGCGGCGCACGCCCATCGAGAAGGCAATGTCGTCACGTTTCATATGACCACCGCCGGGACGGCGGGCACAAATCAGCCAGATCCCAACGGCGCATTAGGGGGTGCCCCTGTTTGGTCCTATGTCTGGCCGACTTCGCTTGACCCGTCTGCCGTTGGTTTTGAAGGTGGCACAGGAATTCTTGCGATGGCCGCTACCAGCCACCCCGACTTTGACGACACACCGCTGTTTGACGAAAACAACGACGGTGATCCAGAAAATGACGGCCTGCTGTGGCATAGCCATTGGGTCGTTCTGACCCCGACTGAGGCGTGCGGTGACGGCGCACTGGCCGTTCGCGACATTCCCAAAGGCACGCACCCAAGGATGCCTGCGACATGGCCCGGCTTGCCAATCTTCCTCGACAGCCCGGGGTTCACACCAGCCTTTGACGGGCCAGAGATCACGATCAATGCCGGGTTCTCCAGCGACGTTGACCTTGCCGGAGTCAGCTATGACGGCGTGACGTCTGCCCTGCGAGTCAACGCCAACATCCACGCGCCCCTGCTTTGCGTGACGGATGTATTTGACGTGGCATCTGGGGATCTGACACTGCCCGGTAAAATCGACTAATATGCAATCAGGGCCGCATGAATCTGCGGCCCTTCACCCACTCGCTTTCACAACTGGACACCCATCATGATCGCCCCAGAGCTTTGCGTTTCGCAGTGGTTCAATACCGGCGAAGATATCACCTTAGCGGGTCTGCGCGGAAAGGTCGTTGTCATCGAAGCCTTCCAAATGCTGTGTCCGGGTTGCGTCGCGCATGGGCTTCCGCTTGCGCAAAAAGTCCAGCGCGCATTTCCGCGCGAACAGGTCACCGTGCTGGGGCTTCATACCGTTTTCGAGCATCACGACGCCATGAAGCCCGTCTCGTTAGAGGCATTTTTGCACGAATATCGCATCACGTTCCCAGTCGGTGTGGACTCAGAAGGCACGGATTCAATTCCGAAAACAATGGACGCCTACCAGTTGCGTGGCACGCCAAGTCTGTTGTTGATCGACAAGGCGGGCACGCTGCGCGCAAACCACTTCGGCGAAGTATCGGAATTGCGCCTTGGTGCTGAAATCTCAACTTTGTTGGGCGAGGGGTTGGATAAGGTAACGCTAGCAGACACTTAAACAAAGTCCGTGTGCACACCCGATTGGTACAGTTGAGAACTCGCGACGGTACTACTCGGTGGCGCCACCAAAACCAGTCATTCGCTGCACCGCCGGAATTTGTACATTTGGGCTCAGAGCCGCCTTGCGGCAGTGCAGCACTCCGGTTTTCGCTTTTGGCCACCGCCAGCCAGTTTGCATTTCTGTACCGGTTGACCGCTGTCAGCCCAAAGCAGACGCATCTTCGAAGGGTTTATCAATCGAGGTTTTTGAATATTTGGGTGGAAATTGAAGTTAACTTTAATGCGAATTGCCGACGCTATACCGCAGAATCCCAATCCTACCGGCGGCCGTCATCGATGGGTTACTTGGCTTCCGGTGTGTTTTCGTTCCCTTCTAGGATTTTACCAACAACCTTCTCTGGGCTTACCTTGCCGACCAACCAAGCACCTAAAATGCTTCCAAGGATTGGCTGTCCAAAAATCGCTCCAACTCCCGTAGACACAGCGACAATCCCAAGTGGGACAGTGAGCCCCGCTGTGCGTTCCGGGGAAAGATATTCCCCTATATTGTCGTTCAGGTGTGCCCAATATTTCTCCAAATAGGATGCAATTACTTCCGCTTCGTCTTGGTCAAGTTCCTCACCCGCATCAGGAAGCGATGAAGAAAGATCACCGATGTTCTTTTGAATCTGCACCAAAAAGGTGAGGTATTTGTCCTTTTGATGTGGCCCTAGTGAATTGCTGCCCCGTACTCTCTCAATGAAGCCGCCAACTTGTTCCTCTAAAGCAATCAGATTCAGATAAATTGAGACTGA
>CBDTUA010000133.1:0-3435 GCA_965363735.1 uncultured Sulfitobacter sp.
ATTGCGCCGAATATTAGTCGGCAGTTGCTGCAATCAGGCCGGGAACGCCAACCAAGGTGATTGCCCGACGAATGTTGAATGCCAGGGCTGCCAAGCTGAACTCGCCCCGCACGTTTTCGAGACGCCGCATCAGGAATGCACCTTGACCCATCCATTGCTTGATTGTGCCGAAAGGATTTTCGGCGGTCTCACAACGTATATCCAGAAGTTCTGAGCAGGTGGCGTCACAGCCGCCTTCTGCCCGATCCAAACAGTTCGCCAGCAACGGGAACATCGCACCAAATCCTAGGTAACAATCATCGAATAGTCTTGATCCAATGTGGAAAGGAAAAGAGATGTCTCGTTAAAATACCGCCCATCTCGACCCCAACGATGACGAACCAGAGAAATCTGCACCGGAACCGTCTGCAAATCTAGGATTGACCCAAGATCTTATCAGAATAATCTAGGGTGTCAGGCTCTCGCGATGGCTACTGGTAACGCAAGGAGACCAAACGCTGCGAGGCTTTTCCGCATTTGGTGAAAGCTGCCACATATATGTCAGACGCGGGATTTGGCACGATCAGATCAGCCACAAGTCAGGCCTACTGAAAAGCAACTAGTTTCCTAGAAGGACGTACTGCATGCTTTCCGACCGATCACGTTAAAACAATACTATTTCATGATTGCCTTCATGTCTTGCAAACACGAGGGCGACCAAGATGGCCCAACCCACCTGCTCCGGAGCGATCAAAGACGCAATTTTACTGAGTTGGAGGTAGTGCGCATGCTAATCGAAAGCTGGGACCGATGCTCATTGTCGGCCCCTGATCGGCCATAAATGTTGAGATTGCTATTTTCCCAAACTCATACATGCTGAGTTATGCCTATTTGTGAAGCTGATCCTTGGCGTCTGCAATATTTTGAGGGGATAGCATGCCCGGAAAATGTGTCCGTGCCCACCGAGGATGGGGATGCATGGCAATGGTTTCCGAAACACAGATGGGTCTATAACAAGCTCAGTATTGCCGAGACACAAGGCTTTATATGCGGCCCTCACGGAATTGAACCGCCGTCGTTTCCGGTCTTTTCGAAGCCGATTTTTAATCTGCGTGGCATGGGAACCGGCAGCCGCACGCTTCGCACTTTGCGGGAGTATAAATCCGCACAGCGGCCCGGCCACATCTGGATGCCAATCCTGACGGGCGAGCATGTTTCCACAGACGTGGCGGTTGTTGAGGGGCGCGCCAAATGGTGGCGCCACACTTGCGGTGAGCCCATTAATGACGGGATGTTCGACCATTGGATCGTGCTTGCAGAGCGTCGTCCTGACATCGAAGCTTATGGGGGTGACTGGATCGCGACGTACCTGCCGGACTACACTGGAATGTTAAATATTGAGACCATAGGCGCCAAGATTATCGAGGTCCATTTGAGGTTCGCAGACCAGTGGCCCGATCTTTACGGTGGACGTGCTTGGGTCGCGGCTCTGGTTGGCTTGTATGCGAAAGGACAATGGAGATATATTGATACAGATCGCCGCGATGGCTATAGTATTATTCTCTTTGGTGGTCACGGCATACAATACAGGCACCCGCCGCGCGATCTGATCGACGAAATAGCGTCCGAGGCCGGAATCACCAGTGTCCAGATCACCTTTCACGAAGATCGCCCTTCGTCGTGGCATGCCATGCCGCCTGGAGGGTTCCGCCTCGCCATCGTAAATTGTCATGATCGCGCGGCAGGTATTCGAGCTCGAAAAAAACTCGCTCTGAGTTTCCGGTCAACCCAGACACTTCGTCCGGCCCGCCGCCGCATAGGAAACTCACCGGTACTAATGCGCCCGCCTCTTGAAACGGACCCAACCATTAAATGACGGTGTACCGATCCTAGATAATCCCAACAGAATTGGCTTGGGGGCTACTGCGCGTTTGAACATGATTGCACTATGGGGGCTACACGCTCCTGTGCAAGACGAAGGCACGCGCACCTAGCCTATTTGGACCAACGGGCGCTGACAGAAGACAGATAATCTTCCAATCTTGAATCAAAACTTGATCTTCAGTTCTTCGTTCTTAGGCGTAGTCGCGTCTAAGACTTGTTGAACAAGCCCAAAATCGGTCATGAAAGTGTAAAACCCATAGTGCCCGTTTACCAAAGCTAGCGGTTGATTGCTGTATATCAGCGCTTCTCCGCAAGTGGCGCTGGTCTCAACGTAGTCCTCAGATCCGACGGCCAAAACTGCCAATCCGCCAAGCGCTTGTGCGGCAAGATAATGATCAAGATCTCCGTTTGGCATCCCGGACCCGACGGACATGAACTGCCGTGCTCCCAATGGCGTCACTGGAATGTCCGCGCAAGCATCAGAGTTTGACCAGACCATCGAGCGATCTTCAAACGTCCGTGATTTTGGCTCGCCATATTTGTCTACGAGGCTCTTTGCAATCGCGGCATCCGGCCAAGGTTCTTGTGCACGATAAAAGTGGCGACTTATGCCCAAGATCGGTCCATCAGGACCGTAAGACATCAACGAGATGATTTGCTTTCCACCTTCAATCAGAAAAACACGGATGTATTCGAAAGCAACAAGGCTCGCTCCTGTCGGCGCTTCGGTGTGAAAGATCTGTGTAAGATCAAATTCTTTGGCGATGATTTGATCAACACCAGACACAGGATCACCGATCCTCAGACCCACGATATCGCGAATTGGGTCGATACTATCTAGTTCACGAATTTGAGGCCATATCCCTTGTTCAACGGGCTCGATAACAGGCTCTTTTTGCTGGGTCGGCGCGGCAGCCATCACCACAAGCTCTTCTTTCGCTGAAACAACAGTTGGGTCAACCTGAACACTACCGGTCAAAATCATGGTAGAATCCTCGACATCGGGCTCCGCGATCATCCCACCGGTTTTAGCGGCGGTGTCAGGCAGAATACCTAATGTGGCTGCATCATATTCCTTCACCAAAACCGTCAAATCGGGGTCGCTGAAAAGTACAATACTACCGATCATTGCGCGCCTCACGAGGTGATTGAAATCACCGGTTTTTGCCGTTGGGTTCAATGTCAGTTCGGACGCTGTTCCGTCTTCATCCAAATTTAGTACTGCTGTCCAAGCGAGATAAATGCGATCAGATCCATTCATCGACTTTCTTAACTCTCGCGCCTGATCGAACGGCAGTTCCAGACGTTCTGGAAGCATACTAATGAGATCAGATGAATACGCGCTGATCGGTTTCTCATATTGGGCCGTTGCCGTAAACCCAGCAATTCGAACCGGTACCGGAGGAGAATACTCACCAGCGTTATCAGTCGTAGATCCATCATAAAATATCTGAAAAGAGCCAGACTCTGTATCGTATGGCAAAAGCGTTGCGCCCAACACTTGCATCACCGGCACGTCCCAATTTGAAATCTCGGTCATCTTACGAGGGTAAATATCACTCAAAAATGCGC
>CBDTUA010000134.1:0-3383 GCA_965363735.1 uncultured Sulfitobacter sp.
CTGCGGATCTCAGCGGCAAATATTGGGCCAAATCTGTTCCACCAAAATCGAACCGTCTCGTGGCTGATGTCGATGCCGCGTTCGTTTAGAAGGTCCTCCACGTTCCGAAGCGAAAGCGGGAAACGAACATACATCATGACGGCCAGACGGATGATCTCTGGACTCGTCTTGAAGTAGCGAAAGGGGCTGCGTTTTGTCATCCCGCGACGCTAAGTGTTCGCCTTGCCCGCCTCAACAAATTTTCTTCTGACAATGCCGGAAATGGGTCTCCGCGCTGCGAACTGTTCCGTGCCCCATGCGAAACCTCGCACCAAAGCCTTTCAGGATATGACTGATATGCGAAATTGACTGTGCGACAGGTTGTCGCTACGAATTATATGCAGATACATATAAAGTGGTGCCGGAGCGATAGACAACGGGCCACATTCAACCGGGAGGATCAACATGAACACCTTGAGAATGCTTACTGCCGCTATCGTCACTGCCACCTCGCTAACCTCGCCCGCCTTCGCGCAGGAAGTTACGTTGCGCGGCGTGTCCGCCTTTAATCTCGGCACCACATTCAGCCGCGAATTTGAATCCTTCGTCGGATGGGTCAACGAGAACGGCAAAGGTGTTGTTCAGATCCAGATCATCGGCGGGCCCGAAGCAGTGCCCCCCTTCGAGTTGGGCAATGCCGTGCAATCCGGCGTGGTGGACATCGCCAATGATACGTCCGCCTTCTATCCCAATCTTGTCCCGACAGGCGACGCGATCCACCTAGCGGAAAATACAGTGCAAGAACAGCGCGCGAACGGCTGCTATGATGTCATCGACCGCATCCACCAAGAGCAGATGAACGCCAAATATCTAGCGCGTGCAGGTGACGGGATGGGCTTTCATCTTTACCTGACCAAGCCGGTCGAAGGGCCGGACCTAAGTGGTCTGACCATTCGCACCACGCCGGTCTATCAGGCAATGTTTGCGGCGCTTGGCGCAAATCTGGTGCGCACCGCACCGGGCGAGGTCTATAGCGCGCTGGAGCGCGGCGCGATTGACGGCTACGGCTGGCCTTCCCAGGGCGTGCTTGATCTTGGCTGGGACGAACAGACAAAATACCGTGTCGATCCCAGCTTTTACAATGTCGACGTGAACCTGCTGGTCAATCTTGATGTCTGGAATGGGCTGACCGATGAACAGCGCGCCAAGCTGGAAGAAGGGGCCGCTTGGATGGAGTCGTTGAACGCCAACAACGCTGACCTGAATGCAGCCGAATACGCCAAACAGGCCGAGGCGGGGATCGAGACGATCACCTTTGACGAGGCCGGTGCGGAAAAGTGGCTGAACACGGCACGTGACGCAGGTTGGGCCGCTGTCGAAGCCATCGATGCGCCCTTGGCCAAAGAACTTCGCGCATGCCTGGTTAAGTAACCAAAGATGATCGGACACATCTTTGCCCGGGCTCTCTGGATGCTTGCCGTGTTTTCGGCGGGCATCTTGGGTCTGATTGCCGTGGCCATCGCGATCAACGTGGCATTGCGCAACCTTGGCTTGCCGGTCATCTACGGCGCGCTGGACGCGATACAATACGCACTGATGATTGCCACTTTCATGGGGGCACCTTGGGTCCTGGCGCAGGGTGGTCACGTCAAAGTCGACCTGCTCACCAGCGCCCTGCCCCCCCGGGCAGAGCAGACAGTAGGCCGTGTCACAAATCTGATCGGGGCGGTCACGGCGGGCATTCTGGGTTGGTACGGGCTGCAAGCCGCAATTGCCTCAGCCGCGCGCGGGTCGATGATCCGCACGTCATTTGTGATCCCGGAATGGTGGATGTTGGCATTTGTGCCTGCGTCCATGGCGCTTTGTGTTGCCGTCTTCCTGCGCAAGGTACTGCAGCCTGGCATGCCCGACGCCCCGCTGAGCGGGCTTTAGCATCATGGATTGGGGATTAACTCTGACATTGATGCTGGGGGCCTTGGCGGTACTCTTGCTTATCGGCCTGCCCGTAGCCTTTGCATTCATTGCCGTCACCACAGTCGGCGCGTATTTCGTTCTGGGCGGTGAACGTGGCATCCTGCAATTGGCGCGAAATTCGGCGCAGTCGGTGGCAAACTTCCAGCTTGCCCCGATCCCGCTATTTATCCTGATGGGCGAGATCTTATTTCAGACGGGTGTCGCACACCGGGCCATTGATGCGATTGAACGGGTTGTGACGCGCATCCCAGGGCGTATGTCCGTGGTCACAATCTTTGGCGGTACGATCTTTGCCGCCTTGTCCGGGTCAACCATCGCAAACACCGCAATGCTGGGCAGTACGCTGCTGCCGGGCATGCTCAAGCGAGGCTACCACCCGTCCATGGCCATGGGGCCGATCATGGCATCCGGCGCTATTGCGATGCTGATCCCGCCCTCGGCGCTGGCGGTGCTGGTTGGCTCGCTCGCGGGAATATCCATTGCCGGGTTGCTGGTCGCAGGGGTCATCCCCGCGCTGCTGCTGGCGCTTTTATTCGTGGCCTATGTGGTCGGGCGCAGCATCCTTGACCCTTCGGTCGCCCCCCCTGATACACAGGAACAAATGAACCTGCGGGAAAGGTGGACGCCCTTCGCCCTCTATGTGCTTCCGCTGTCGGTGCTGTTTGCCGTGGTGATCGGATCACTTCTGCTGGGGATCGCAACGCCGACAGAAAGCGCTGCCCTAGGCAGTCTGACCGCAGTCGCCATCGGCGCAGCCTATCGCGCGCTGACTTGGGCAAAACTGGGCCGCGCGCTGATGGAAACGCTCAAGCTTTCAGTGATGATCCTGTTCATTATCGCAGCAAGCCAGACTTTCGCGCAGGTTCTGTCCTTTTCCGGAGCCACAAACGGCCTCATCAACGCAATAAACAGCTTTGACCCGACCCCGCTGATGGTGTTGCTTGGCATGATAGCGATCTTACTATTTCTGGGCTGTTTCATTGACCAGGTGTCGATGCTGATGGTCACGGTTCCGGTCTTTGTGCCGCTGGCCAATGCGATGGGGATCGACCCGTTGGTTTTGGGCGTGGTCTACCTTCTGACGATGGAGATTGGGCTGCTAACGCCCCCCTTTGGATTGCTTTTGTTCGTGATGCGCGGCGTGGCACCACCCGAAATCCGCATGCGCGACATCTATGCGGCGGTGACGCCTTTCGTTCTGATAAAGCTTTTCGTGCTTGGCCTGATCGTCTGGCTGCCCGAACTGGGCACATGGTTGCCGGGGCTGATGGGCAGATAGGCCTGATTGAGAAACAATAAAGTCGGTGCTGTCAGACGAATGCGAACCAGTCTCACTTTTCCAGCAACCTCAATCTGTTAGGCTGCGCAGAGGCCCCGCCACTCGGTAAGAGCGACGGCACGGTTCAGCTTGAAGTTTGATCTGCTGTAAA
>CBDTUA010000135.1:0-3354 GCA_965363735.1 uncultured Sulfitobacter sp.
CATTCGTCTTCGTGCAGCATTTTTGTTAATCGTATGTCGCAGCGGGAGACCAAACAGCATCTTGAGCATCAAGCAGACTTAGATCGCAGCAACGCTAAAGCAGACTGGCGACCCCGCTTACCAGTTCCGGAAGCGTGGGCGTGAACCTCACCCGGATACAGTTCACCCATTCCGGATTGCCCTTCAGCGGGGTGAATACCTCGGGCATCAGCGCCACGCACGTGCATCCCGTTTAAAACAACTCCATCCGATTGTAACACATTGGTATTGCTGTTAGTTGATCGCAGAAGAGGAGATTGACAATGAATGGCAAACTCACACGCACAACAGAGGTCGACCGAGTTTCAGAGCTTTTAGGACTACCTGAAGAAATCAATGATTCAGATTCTCTGATTGCCCAGGTTGCAAAGGGTTTTCCGGCCGAATCCGTAGAGAATATTTTAGAGGTATTAAATTCACGGCCAGCGCTAAATTTAATTTCAGAGCGGGCCTTCCGTCGAGCGAAGACCGAAAAAATACCACTAAGTCCCGTTAAAAGTCAGATCCTGTATGATTTTGCCCGCGCATATGTGGTTGCAGACAAAATTCACCGTGGCAACGGTGCGCTGGTGATGCGGTTTCTTGAGAAGCCTAACCCGGATCTTGGAGGCGCTGCTCCAATGGCACTGGCAATTTCGAGTCCAGTTGGTGCCGATGCAGTGATCGAACTACTAAATAGATAAGCTAAACCGAGCGCTCGTGACGGCGTTTGGCCATCTAACCTAAGCCACCCACCCGTCGTGTTAAGCGCCTTTTTGCTCTTTGCCGACCTTAACCGATTGATCTGACGCCGCAGTGCAGCTTTCACAGAGCGGACACTGCTCAATCGCACAGCATATTTAATGGTTGGGTGGCGGCTCTGCGCGAGCGGGTTCAATGGGACAACGCGAACACACGAAATGCAGCTTTTCAAAGAGCTTAATCCAGCGCATTGCGCAACGTCGCCCGACGACATACAATTATATCTTAGGCCCAGCTATCCCTTGCATTTGCAAGGGCAATTTTCGAAAGGTATCGACTTGCACATCGAAGTTAGTACGGACAATAACATCGACGGGAGTGAAACCCTAACAAACGTTATCAAGGGTTTGGTTCAGCAGGAACTGGCCCATCTCGGCGAACATATCAGCAGAATTGAAGTCCATCTCAGTGACCCCAGCACCGGCGCAACCGGCCACGAGGAAAAACACTGCATGTTGGAAGCACGGCTCAAGGGGCACCAGCCCACCGTCGTCAAACATGCGGCTTCGACATTAGAGCAGGCAACGAAGGGCGCAGCGAGCAAGATGAAAAGCTCGCTGGAGAGTACTCTTGGAAAACTGTCGGCTCGTCACTGAAATATCCGGCAAAGGTTTCGTTTGGCAGCAATCCTTTTTCATCGCTGGAAGACAAAACACCTCTAAATTAAAGGTTATGCATTATGGCAGACGAAAAAGACCTTTGGGCTCTTGAAGAACAGTTCTGGACGGAAGGTGCTGACAGCGCGCGGAACATGTCAGCGAAAGGCGCGGTTTTTGTTTTCCCATATCCAGTCGGAATTCTTCAGGGGGATTCTCTCTGGCGAGAGAGTGTGGTCGCGCAGCGATGGCGGTCAGTCGTCTTTACAGAGCGCAGCTTCAATAAGGAAAAAGATGTTGCTGTTCTAGCCTATCACGTCTCCGCAGAGCGCGATGACATACCAATCTACGAGGCCATCTGCACGTCTTCATACCTCCAGGATGACGGAAAGTGGCTGCGGATGGCGCACCAACAATCCCCTACGCCATAACATCTCGACGGCTTCTGCATGGGGCATGACACCGCAGCGACATAGCCAACAGAGCGCGAGAACAGGCAGACGCCAGCCACGTAATATGGCCGGAAATTTAGCGAAAAATGACGATCCAAGTGGCCTTAGCCTTGGCCAAACTGAGCTAAGCACGGCAACTGCTTAGATCACCGGCCGCTAAGTTCGGCTGAGCTAATGAAAGGCGCCATCAAATACGGCAGGCAGGCAACTGTTTGCCCTCTGCCCCTATATCCACCCGAACGGATCCGCACGGGTGAACCTCTTACCCGCTCAATCCGTCTTCATGCCTTCCACCACTATCGACGCGCACGTCTTTGCAACCTCGTCGCGGTATTTTTCGCTCACGTTATCAACCCAGCCGGCTTCAATGACAAAGTCGTCGCGCTTATAGCTGCTTTCTTCCTTCAGGGCAGGAAGCATTTCCGGCTGCTGCTCGGCTTTGGCAACGCAGAGTGGCGTAAAGGCTTGGATGATAGCCGTCTCTGCGCTTGCCGTCTCCATCTTTCCAGCCGTTCCGCTCGTCACCCAGCCGCCCCAGGCGAAACCGACGATCATTGCAGCAATCGCACCTCCGATAGCGCCCCATACACCGGGTTTTACCCATTCTGGTATCGTCATTATAAAATCTCCTTTTTTGCCTGCTAAGATGGAAGGGTAGCACGCAGCGAGCCATCATGACACCCCGCGCTGGGATGACACAGATTAAGAACGCCTCGGAGTGGTTTGTTTTATATTATATTTTTATATCTACTGGATATCAGGCCCGCAACGGGCGTTACTTGATACGCGCGCGATTGTGTCAGCCGCCATCAGGTGCCGGCCATTCCAGCTTGGCTTCATACGGACCAGCGGCATTCTCAGCCAGAAAAGCAGTGCCCAAACACGCGCCGATCAGCAATCTTGTTGAACAAGACCAGCAAAAGCCGCAATGCACACGATGGACGAAACATTCTAGCTTGGCAGAAATCGTCGAGCAATGTCGCGTGCGATCCTTTGTGGCCGCCGGGTAACCGCATCGACGCAACACCACGAACTACGCACTTCGGCTGCTATATCTTCACCGCGCCTAAAGTTTGTTGAAAATGACGCCCGAGACCCGCGCGTTCCGGTCGCCGTGACCAGGGCATCCACTTCGTCATCTAAAAAAAGCGGCATGCGATAGACGATCTCATGTTTGAGAGCCACCCAGAGAAGCTCTTCCTGTGCATCAATGGGAGAGATGTGCTGCCAATAGCGAACAACAGCCTCCTGCACCCAGCGAAGGTACACGGCATTGTTGACATGACCCATGTCGTCGATGTCGCATGGTGTTATCGCTATCCGATACTTGAATGTTGGTATCTCTGATGTGGTCATGATGGTGAAATGGGGCTGCTGGAAGCGCGATACAATGCGCATCTGCAATGCTGGAGGGATTGAGAGCAAAACCGACCTCAGAAATGCAGAGACCTAAAAATCGGTAATCGGGCCCGGTCAGTTGGTAATCCCCCCATTTTTAATGGGGTCCAACCGTAGAACTCAGGCGG
>CBDTUA010000136.1:0-3334 GCA_965363735.1 uncultured Sulfitobacter sp.
GTTACGATATCAGCACCTGCGGCTTTGAATGTTTCAATCTGCTCTCTGTGGTAGGCTTCGGCATTGTCGGCGGTTAGGTCTTGATTTGTTTTGTACGCATCACCTTTTGGTCCGATGCATCCACTCATCACAGTGTTTTCCACCGTCAGTCCCGCCGCAGCAGCGCATTCGTGGTAGAGCTCAAAACATTTGTGGTTCATCTCGGCCAAACCTTCGGTGGAATAACCGAGCAAGGTGCCCCAATCCCGACTCGCGCGATAGGTCAGGCTGTCAAAGATGAAAGGCGTTCCAAGCTTCACTGCGACTTCCGCGAAGGCTGTGTAATACTCCCGCAAAGCGTCGGCTGATCTTTTTTCGTTTAGCAGATGAAATGCGCTAAACTCCGGAAGTTCACACCCACGCTTGTACATAAGCCAAGTTTCGGTTCCGCCATCAGTCAAGAAAATGTCGTTCGTCTGGTGAGGCAATCGGGGTGTTGTCCGGGTCATGAGTTGCTCCTGTCCAGTG
Organism: uncultured Sulfitobacter sp.; assembly: GCA_965363735.1. Classification (GTDB taxonomy): domain Bacteria; phylum Pseudomonadota; class Alphaproteobacteria; order Rhodobacterales; family Rhodobacteraceae; genus Sulfitobacter. The sequence continues at coordinate 508 of CBDTUA010000136.1, forward strand.
GTTAATTTGTGTCGTTAGTGTAGGTTTTGCTCGCCACACATGACAAACGATCATAAGTTCAGCCATAGCTTAGATTTTCTAAGGCATGAATTGGATGACCCGACGCTTGCCATCACTCAACCAACTGCGCGCCTTCGAGGCAGCTGCCCGCCATGAAAGCATCAAGATGGGGGCGGAAGAGTTGTGTGTCACGCCCACCGCCGTTGGCCACCAAATCAAGGGGTTAGAACTTGAGCTGAACACGGCGCTGTTTCTACGCAAAACCCGCAAGATCGTATTGACTGAAGAAGGCCGTGTGCTGTCCGAACATTTGGGCAAGGCGTTGGACGCAATCGAGAATGCAGTCGCGCGGGCCCGCAAGTCTGATCTGACCGGAACGTTGAAGATCACGATTGCGCCGTTTTTTGGCAACCGTTGGCTGCTGCCACGTCTCCCAAATTTTCACAAACAACATCCCGGCATCGAGATCAAACCCTCGCTTTCCTTCGACTATGTCGATCTTGGGGCATCTGGCTTCGATGCGGCTGTGCGTTACGGAGCAGGCGAATGGGACGGGATGTCCTGCACACTCATCTGCAACGACGTCGTCAGGCCGGTTTGTGCCCCGCGATTAGTAGAAGAATATCAGCTACCTCTAACGGCCCAAACCATTTTAAACCTACCGCTGGCCTGTGGCGGTCGATGGCGCGATGATTGGCTGTTTTGGGCACAAGCTTCGGGGGCAAATATTGCCGACCCAACAAAAATTATCGAATACGAAAGCCGCGCATTTATGTTTGATGCGGCTCTTTCGGGACAGGCCGTGATCCTTGCGGATTCAAGGATGACAGCAGCGGATGAGACCGCAGGCAGCCTTGTTCAGCTAAGTCCAATCAAGGTTGATCGCCCGCAGGGGATCTATGTTGTCTCTGAGGCAACGTCAAACCCGGACCCACGACTTGAGCTATTCGCAAACTGGATGAAACAAGAAGCAGGTGGATGACCAGTTTGGGACCGGGGCGACTATTCAATCAATGGCAGCCTTGTCCGCGCAGCAGACCTTGGTGCGAGATGCGGCGAAGGTCCCCAAGGAGCCCCAAGCGGACCTGTTGTGAGCAAACCAACAACAGATTTCGCTGTGCTAGCGTGTTATTCGATCGGTAGTCGTCGAAAACATCACCACGGATTTTCCCTTAACCTGTCGCAGTCCGCAACTCTCCAACATCGCACGGGACGGAACGTTGTCCTTGGCAACAAACTCCATCGTAGCCTCGGCACCTAATTCTTCGATAGCTGCCAAATTGCAGATCGCATCGATTTGTTTGCCAAGTCCAAGACCTCGAAGGTCGGGATCAACTGCGATCAAGCCAACCCACGCGGCACGAAAAAATGTGCTATGGTGGTTATGCGTCATTGCGGCAAAGCCAACGGCTGCCAAGCGCCCATCCAAGTGTTGCAAAACCACCAACCGGGCCGGAAACAGAAGACCGAGCAAGGCGTTGGCCGAAAATGGAGAAACGCCTTGATCTGTAAGGAACGCTTGAACTCCCCGAGCCTTTTGAGGCGTCAATTCGGCATCTGGCACGCGGGTCACAGTACTCGGCAAATCCGCAGCGGCCAATGGCCCACAGACCTCGCGAATGTTGTTCGCGTTCGCCATGAATAGATCCCAGAAGTGAAGAGTTGGAGCAAACTCAGCCAACTCCAGACGAGCGAGTTCTATTGTCGGGTCATCAACCCCGCGGAGGGTAATCATCCCTTCCTCGCTCATGACCTTTCGCAGATGATTCCATCCTAGCACCCTGGGATCGTCGCTCGAAAAGGTCCGTGCGTGTAAAACAGCCCCAGGGCGGTCAGCAAGTTCAGAGACCTGTTTATCCCGTGCCTTCTGAAGGGCCTGAATCTTTGAGTTACCGAAGTAGGGAGAAAGCTGAACGTTCATATTGGCACCTTGTTTGTCAGTAGTTTGACGTTGGCAGCGAAATGGCGCTCTCATCCGCACTTCCGTCATCCGATCAAGTATCGCGCTCGGCGGCGACGCTCGAATAGCCACAATGCGAAAGCTGCACCGTAGCAAAGGAACGACCGGTGAATGACAGGTCTGGGCCGATCACGTCCCACCATTGGAACAAAGACCGTTTGCCCCATGCTACACCACCGCATGGTAGCTCCGAACCTTAAGCTGACGCATGTGGGCATTTGTGATAAGCTCTGCGGCAGTGGAGGGATGCAAATGCTCGACATTGACACATTTATTGCCGACTGCCTCGATGCGGTTGACAAAGATCCAACGAACAAAGCGACCGCAGAGGTCATGCGACGTGCCATGTCCGATCCATCTGAAGTCCTTGCAGCACTGGGGGAGCCAACTGAGCCCGGGATCACGCCACTCTATCAGTCATCCAAACTGACGATCATCAACCTGGCTTGGAAGCCTTCGACAACCATTCCCCCTCACAACCACGAAATGTGGGCCATCATCGGCATCTATGGGGGCCGAGAGGACAACATATTCTGGCGCCGGATTAAGGACCATCCGGGCGGGCTGATTGAAGCTGCCGGCGCGAAGTCGTTGTCGACGGGAGACGTTTGCCCAATGGGCAAGGACATCATCCATTCCGTGACCAATCCAATTCCGCGCCTCACGGCTGCCCTGCATATCTACGGGGGTGATTTCTTCGAGGCTGAGCGAAGCGAATGGGAAGCTGAGCGACTGACTGAGCACAAGCTTGACATTGAGGAAGTGCGCGCTCGGTTTTCGAACTGAGGCCTCGGACTTTATCAGGGTCCGCTTGGTCCCGCACACCTAACCGTAATGCTGGCCGCAGCGAAGGTCCGGAAGGAGCCC
>CBDTUA010000137.1:0-3321 GCA_965363735.1 uncultured Sulfitobacter sp.
GGCGTCGGTGCGGCCCGGGTGCGCGATATGTTCGACCAGGCGCGCACTAAAGCACCATGCATTATTTTTATCGACGAGCTGGATGCCATCGGTGGCGCGCGTGGCGTTGGCCCGCAAATGGGTGGCCACGATGAGCGTGAGCAAACCCTCAACCAGTTGCTTAGCGAAATGGATGGCTTCGACCCCTCTTCCGGTGTTGCCGTTTTGGCTGCAACCAATCGACCGGAAATTCTCGACAAAGCCTTGTTGCGGGGCGGCCGCTTCGACCGCCAAATTGTGGTAGACAAGCCCGATCTGGAGGCGCGACTGGCGATTCTCAAACTGCATACTCGCAAGATGAAACTGGATGCCGATATTGATTTGCGCGTGGTCGCGCAGCGCACGCCGGGTTTCGTCGGCGCCGATCTCGCCACCATTGCCAATGAGGCGGCTATCCGCGCTGTACGGAAAAGCAACACAGTCATCGGCATGCAGGACTTTGAAGAAGCTATCGATCGCGTGATTGCCGGTCCGGAGAAAAAGCACCGCGTAATCAACGTGGCCGAGAAACATCGCATCGCCTACCATGAATCGGGTCACGCGCTGGTAGCCGCCAGCGTGCCGACCGGCGAGCCGGTGCACAAGATATCCATCATCCCGCACGGTGTTGCAGCGTTGGGTTATACCCTGCAGCTACCGGTGGAAGAAAAGTTTCTGTCGACCAAAGACGAACTAAAAGATCAACTGGCTATTCTGCTCGGTGGCCGGGTGGCAGAGGATATCGAGTTTGGCGACGTATCCTCTGGTGCTGCCAACGACCTGGAGCGCGCCTCGGAGATCGCCCGTGGCATGGTGACCCGGCTGGGGATGAGCGACAAGTTGGGACCGCTAACCTACGGTAAAGCCCAGCAGCTTGCCTTCCTCGGTGTTTCCGGACCCGAAGATCGTAACTACAGCGACGCAACGGCGCAATTAATCGATACCGAAGTACGCGCTTTGGTGGAAGAGGCGCAGCAACGCGCTACCAATATTCTGCAAGACAAAAAAGCGACATTGGATGCACTCGTGGCGGTGTTGCAGGAGAAAGAAGTGATCGGTGGCGACGAGTTTCGGCGTATCATAGGCAAAACATAGAGGAACCGTTATGCGTTTTCGACAAGTTCTCGAAATACTCGAGTTGAGATGTACATGAACGAACCACAACACGTTGTCTGTCCTCACTGTAACGCCGTCAACCGCGTTACTGCAGCGCGGCTTGGCGACAAACCGAACTGCGGCAAATGCCACAAGCCGCTATTCACCGCGCACCCGCCGGAATTGACCCGCAGTGGCTTCCAGACCCATATCACTCGCAACGACATTCCGCTTGTCGTCGATTTCTGGGCGCCCTGGTGCGGCCCGTGCAAGGCGATGGCGCCGGCATTCGAGCAAGCCGCAGCGCAACTGGAGCCGAACTGTCGGCTGGCAAAACTCAACACCGAAAATGAGCAGGCCATTGCCACGCAATACCGCATTCAGAGTATTCCGACGCTCGCGCTGTTCAAAAATGGCAAAGAAGTAGCCCGCCAGGCAGGCGCCATGGGCACGGCGGATATTGTGCGCTGGGTGCAGGCGCACTCTTAGCATTAGTCAATTCGATTTGAGCAGGAGCTGGAAGCAATTTTTAGTCCGGTGGCCAACGCCGGAAGTAGCTTCTCAATAAGCCGGGGCAGCAACACGCTCAAGCAAGATATCCGGGAGATGGCGAATGAGCAGGCTCGCGTATTCCGAGGCTATCCTTGAGGTATCGCCATAAACCATCTCGAATTGCTAGATATTTGCTCCGGCTTATTGAGAAGCTACGAATTCTCCGCATAAGCAATTGATTTTTCGTTGTCGAGTCTAAAGTTTCTAAATGTAGTGCCATAATAATTGTGCTGACCTATTGCGCACTTTCGGTGATTCCGATAGCGTTCCTCCCATGTTCATCCGTCGCACCCAGACCCGCAGCACCGCCACCGGCGAATCCTACTTCAGCCATCGCCTGGTGCGCTCCGAACGGGTGGGTCGGCAAGTTCGCCAACGGACGTTAATGAATCTCGGACGCCACTTTGCAGTGGCGCAAAAGGACTGGCCGCTGCTGTGCCAGCGCCTGGAGCAGTTGCTCATGGTGCAAGAGGTGCTGACGCAAAAATTCTCCGTTATCACTTCGTAGAGCACTGGGGTGTCAGTACTATTGCCGATCAACTGGGACTTCATCACACCACGGTGGACCGGGTGCTGTGTCAGGCAGGCTTGCCCAAGGCCGAGCGGACCCGGCAGGCGTCGATAGTCGACCCCTACCATCCGCTGATTATCGACACACTGGAGAAGCACCCCAGACTGTCTGCCGCCCGCTTGTTTGTGATGGCGCAGGAACGCGGATTTGCCGGCGGGCCGAGCCAGTTTCGTGCGCATGTCGCACGCTTGCGTCCGCGCAAGCCCGCCGAGGCTTACCTACGACTTCGCACCGTGCCCGGTGAAGAATGCCAAGTCGATTGGGGTCACTTCGGACACGTGCAGGTCGGCCAAGCTAAACGCGCATTAATGGCACGACTCACTAACCAGTCATAAAGTCGATTGCCCGACGCGCGTGCCAACACAACGGCTGTTTCAGTTGCTTGAGAATGTACCGCCCAATGTCTTTCGCATCAAAGGGGTGATCGACCTGGTGGGCCGTGGCGCCACGCTGGTGCAGTTCGTTGGCGGGCGATTCAATCTGAGCGAATTTCAAAATCTAAAAGAGACGGAGCGATTCCTGGTGCTGATCGGTCATGAACTCGACGCTACGGCTGCGGCCGTTCGCTCGCTTGATGCTATGCACAATGCCGGTGACTTTACAGTATGAAAGGAACGATACTGAAGGGCACTCCTTTGAACATATTTTCAATGTCGAATCCAGTTTCTCGGGAACTCATCATCACCTGAGTTTCATAACGTCTAATGTGTCACGAATACGACGATACGCCTCTTTTAGCTCTTCACCGACAAGCTGCGTCGCCTCTCCAACCTCCTTCGCCGATTGTTCCGTGACCTTTGCTACAACGGCGGCACGCGACTGAAACGTTTCCCACTTGGCTTCAACCTTATGCCACTTCTCTTGCGCATCGACGTTGGCGAGGTGCATCTTAACCCTAACCTCGTCGCGCTCGCGATGCAGAAAACTGGTCAGTTCCGAGTATTCCTGTTTCGCCTTGTCAACAACATCGTTCTTGAACTCAGCAATTTCGTCTTTCATTCTAACCTCCTATAAAAATGTGGATGCCAAACATACGCCTGGTACTTACATCATGCCGCCCATATTCGCCGGCGTTGCTTTTGGCT
>CBDTUA010000138.1:0-3298 GCA_965363735.1 uncultured Sulfitobacter sp.
GCAGTGGAAAACGGATTGATGGTTGAGCCGATCACCCCAACGCCAGCGCCCAACATGATGACCGCGACCCCTGTCAGCGCATCATATCCTGCGGCGATCATGATAGGGATAAGCAAGACGTAGAACGCCAGCGTTTCCTCGGCCATGCCATAGGTTGTGCCCCCGGCGGCAAAAAGCGCCATCATGATCGGGATCATCCATTTTTCACGTCCCTTCAGCCGCCGCATCGCTTGTGCCACGCCGGTGTTGATCGCACCCGTGGCTGTGACCACGCCCAGAAAACCACCCACCACGAGGACAAACAGCGACACATCAATGGCATTGGCCGTATAGGATGAAGGATCATAAAATCCCGCGATAGGGGCCATTAGAATGTCGATCAAACCCTGCGGCGCGGGTTCAACCGTTGCATAGGTGCCGGGCACGGGAACGTCCTCGCCGATTGTGCTATTGGCTGCGCGTTCGTACACTCCTGCGGGTACGATCCATGTCAGGGCCGCCATTACGATAATAAGGACAAACAGGATTGTGTAAGCGGTAGGAAACCAACCATTGGACGGCTGTTCAGACGTTTTGTCATAATGCGGTTTCGTGGCCATCAATTACTCCTCCCGTGGGGTTTACCCCGACATTCTTGCATCATGGCCCATTGCAAGGCGCTCTATCTAAAATTGCTCAATCGGCCAGGGCGATTGCGACCCGGTTCCGGCGGCCAGATCTAAGCCGGGCGGGTGCCATCGGGCCATTAATCAATATGGCCCGAAAACGACTTGCCTTCGGTCATTTGCTGAATAGAACTGGCAACTTTTGTTCACGCAGCAGCGCATGGGTGGTAGCCCCAATTACAAAATCATACGTCCGAGAGTGGCCAAAAGCACCGGTTACAATAAGGTCAGCCCCCTTTTCGAAAGCGGCCTGATTAAGAACCTCGGCGATGCTGTCACCTGACTGCTGGCGATGCTCTAGCGTGGGTTTCAGACCGTGACGTGCGAACATTTCGGCGATATCAATGCCATCCACATCCTTCAAAGGGTTACTGGGCGGTTTGCCAACGCGCAGCACAGTCAGGTTTGCACCTTCATTGGCAACCTCGAGTAGATCATGCGCGGCGCGGGCTGCTTCTCTGGTGTCGCTCCAGCCTAGCAGCAGGTTTGCACCGATCTCGGGGCCATCATAATCCGACGGAACCACAATAACGGGGCGCCCACTTTGGCGGATCACCTGTGTCTGGACATTTCGCTGGTCATACCGGTCGTTGTCCTTGTCTTCATGTGCCATGATCACCAGATCAGCCGCACGCGCGCATTCAACCATACGATCGGCGGCAGACACGGCCTCGGCACGGATCAACCTGAATTCGCTGACGAAATCCTCTGGCGTGGTGTACTTGGCAAAGACCTTTTTAATCGCCTCGGATTCCTTTTTCTGACTGGCGTTAAACGAGGCGAATGCAGGTTCGGGAATGTGCATGGCAATGCCGGGATAAACCAGCAACGCCTCGACAGTATGTAGTCCGACCAAATGCGCGTTGTGCTTGCGCGCCAAAGGGACCGCGAGCTTCAGCAATGTTTCGGTGTTCTCGGGTGTGGTCAGGCAGACCAGAATTGTCTTCAGTCCCATTGGGTCAATCCCTTTCATTCGAAGATCTAGCATTGAATAAAGCCTAGACCGACTTGCAGGGGCTGAATTGATCCCAGTCAATTGGCAATTGGCGGTTCGAGATACGCTAATGGGAAATCCGGGCTTAATAGGACTATTCTCATGTTTACTTTTACAAATGCATTGGCCGCTGTTGCTGCTTTAGGTTTGTCCACGGCATGCATGGCTGACACAGTTTCTGCCCGAAACGGGACAGATACCTTTTTTGCGGGATCGCAGCTTAATCAAGCGGTAGATACAGCCGGCGACACCTTCATGGCGGCCCGCACGGCCAAGGTGGATGGGGCAACTCAGGGTGATCTGCATATCGCCGGAATTGACGTGTCAGTCAGTGCGGACGTGGCCGATGACCTGTACGCAATGGGTGGAACTGTGACGATCCGTGGCAACATCGCAAAGGATATTACAGCGGCGGGGTTTTCCCTGCGGACCGAAAGTTCGTCCATGACGCAAGGCAATGCCCGTCTTGCGGGCAATACGGTCACGATCGACGGTCCCATTCAGGGAGCGTTGTCTGTGATCGGGAGGGACGTCATTCTGAATGCCGCGATCAAGGGCGACGCGCGAATTCTTGCACAAACACTGTCGTTCGGACCGGATGCAGTCATCGGCGGCACGCTGACATACAGCACCGAAGAAAAGATGGCCGTTCCCGAACGGGTCGCAGCTGCTGAACGCGTAACGTTTGAGAAAATTTCAAACGGTCGTGTCTGGGAGGAATGGCAAGACATGGGCAAGGATATGCCCGCATTTCCCACATTCATGTCGGTCATGTTCGGTTTTGTAATATCGCTTTTGTTCTTTTTGGTGCTCGGTGCCCTAGCGTTGGGCTTTATGCCCGACCGTCTGGCGAAACTGCAGCACAGCGTGGCAGACGCACCGGGTCGTGTCCTTCTGCTTGGCATTGGTGGCCTGTCGGTCTTGTTCGGCTTGGTACCCATCACCGCAATGACCATCGTGGGTCTACCCTTTGTTCCGGTCGTGTTGTTAGCCATCGTGGTGGCCTGGACACTGGGCTATGCACTGGGTGCCTACAGTGTTGCGATGCGCCTTTGGGTTGGCATTGGGGGAGCGGAGAATCCAAGTAACCTTGCACGTTTGCTCGTCTTTGCGGCCGGGATCATATTTGTCGCGCTGCTGAATTTCATCCCTTTCGTGGGATGGGTGGTTAATTTCACTCTGGTTTTACTTGGTGTCGGCGCGATGACGCGCCCGATATTCCAATCACTTCGCGGTAATTCCGGCACTATATTAAAGACCGGCTGAAAGCCCTCGATGACCGAATAAAATAAGGAGAAGTTTCAATGACAGCCCAAGGTTTGGAAGTAATCGAACACAGTGGTCACGTGGCCCACGAATGGGTCAACGAGCTGGCCGACCGCCTTGATTGGTCTTCAAAACGCAGTGCATTGCGCCTTTTGCGGGTCACATTGCACCGCCTTCGGGACCATCTGGTGGTGGACGAACTGGCGCAAATGTCAGCGCAATTGCCTGTGCTGATACGCGGGTTCTTTTTCGAAGGCTGGATGCCCAAAAATACCCCGATTAAAGAACGCAACGTGGAAGATTTCGTTGCTTTTATCTCAGCCGAGATGGGCAAAACAGAAGAATATCGCGGGCGCGAGGATATCAAATGCGT
>CBDTUA010000139.1:0-3188 GCA_965363735.1 uncultured Sulfitobacter sp.
GGATTTCCATCTCGTCCCCGTTTTGCAGGCTAATTCCGTCAGCAAAGCTGATAGTAGCCGTGCCAAACACGTGCACGTGGATATCACCGGGCTGACAAAACAGCGGGTATTTGAAATGGTGGTGCTCCAGATTGTCGATGCTGTGGGTCATGTTGGCCTCGCCTGACAGGAAAGGTTTTTCCCAGATCACTTCGCCGTCACGGTAAATGCGACTGGTGCCTTGAACATCATCGGGCAATGCCCCTGTCAGCAGTTCCGGCCCCACTGAACATTCGCGCAGTTTTGAATGTGCCAGAAACAGGTAATTCACTCGCTCCATAACATGGTCAGACATTTCATTCGCCAACGCAAAACCTAGGCGGAAAGGCGTTCCATCGGGCCCAATCAAATAGATGCCTGCAATTTCGGGCTCTTCGCCCATGTCATCTGCCCAATGGGGGCTTTGCATGGTCTCGCCGCTCGCGCGCAAGATATTGCCGTTGCCCTTCCAGAACCATTCGGGCTGCACGCCGATCTCGCCCGTTGCGGGACGGCCGCCCTCAATGCCCATTTTGAAAATCTTCATGCTGTCGGAAAGTTCTGCATCGTCGGCCATGACCTTTGCATGCATTCCGTCACGGGCATCTGCGCTGCCAGTGTGAGTTAAGCCAGTGCCTGTGACTAGCAAGTGAGCGTTGTCCGGGTGATCAATAACGGGCAACAGCCGCCCGCTTGTCGCAACGTCGTCATACGAAACCGTGCCCGCACTGCCCAGTTCCTGCGCTGCTTGTTCTAGCGTGATGCTGGCTGCAATTGCAGTTTGCGCAAGTTCATAGAGCGTGGTTTTACCTGCAACTACCTCCAGCGTATCGCCTGCCACGAGCCCTAAAGCACGGCTGCCGTCTTCTTTGGTGAATTGTACAAAACGGCTCATGAGTTTGCTTCCTGTTGCTTTGGTTCTGAAACGCCTTCAATGGCGGGGCGGCGCTCGGCCATGTTCACTGCCATGGTAAAGGCATTAAGGGTGGGGACGGGGTTGGCGATATTTTGTCCAGCGATGTCAAAGGCCGTTCCGTGGGCCGGGGTGGTGATCGGCACCGGAAGTCCCGCAAGTACCGACACACCGCGGTCGAAGCCCAGCAGCTTGATCGCGATTTGACCCTGATCGTGATACATCGTCACCACAGCGTCATAGTCTCCGTCACGCACCTTGAGCCACAATGTGTCTGCAGGAAGAGGTCCCACCACAGACATCTGCTTTTGCTGCATGCGTTTGACAGCAGGTGCGATCACTTCGATCTCCTCGCGGCCCAGTAATCCTCCATCTCCCGCGTGTGGGTTGAAAGCAGCCACGACGATCCGTGGGCGGTCGTAGCCAGCCATTTTCAACGTGGTTTCCGCGAGTTCGATGGATTCGCAAATGCGCTCCTCGGTGAGAAGGTCTGCCACATCGCGCATGGGCACATGCGAGGTGACGCGCCCGTTCCACATGCCGTTGGCAACGTTAAATTCACTTACCCTGTTAGGGGTCTGAAAGAAGTTCCGCGCATAGCCCAACTCATCGGTGAAATCATTGCCGCCAAGGTGCATGGATTCTTTGTTGAACGGCATAAAAACAATTGCGTCCACGATCTTGTCGCGCGCCAGTTCCAAGGCACGGTGCAACCCGCCGATAGAGGAGGCGCCGCCGGCGGCAGAGACTTTGCCCACAGGCACATTCGTAATCTCTTCGAATTCCAGATCCAGATGATGTACTATATCCTGCGTAAAATCAGCGTCTTCAATTTTAGCAATATGTCTTATCTGCGGGAGATCAAGAGAGCTGTTTTCTGAAGCTGCCATCAAGATTCTGGGATCGCCGAGCACAAGGATATTTGCGCGATTGCGCGCGGTTTCTTCGGCCAGAAGTTTCAACAGGAGTTCGGGACCGATTCCGGCTGGATCGCCTTGAATGACGGCAATTGTCTTTTTTTGCATGTTAAGTTGTCCTAGCTGATGATTTGGGCTACGGTATACCAAATTTGCATTTAGTCAAACCCAGAACTAACGTTTGTCGTTTTGACCGAACTTCATAATCGCAATGAGATGCCCATTGGACTGGCGTAACAGCGGCAGATATCATATATCCGAAGAAATTGGACAGATCGACAGGATGAAAATTTGGACACCCAGTTACGTCCCATCAAAAGAGACCTGTTGGCCGATCAGGCTGCAACAGAACTTCGGCGTTTGATTGTACTGGGCACGCTTGCGCCCGGTCAGCAGGTCACTGAGCGTGAGCTTTCAAGTTTATTAGGAATCTCGCGTACGCCGATCCGCGAGGCTATGCGTACTTTGGCCCTAGAAGGTCTCATCAAGGCATCTGACACAGGTCGCTATTTTGCTGCGGACCCTACTGTTGACGAGATTTGCGATTTGTTGCGCATTATTGGCGTTCTTGAGGGGTTGGCGGGGCGGCTGGCTTGTGGCATAGCGTCATACGCAGATTTACAGAAGATCGTCGATTTTCAGAAGGAAATGCGCCAATTTTCAAAAGTCAGCGATAACTTAAAATACTTTGAAGCCAACATTAAGTTCCACCTAAATATTGTGGCCGCCAGCAAAAACCCTGAATTGGTACGGACCCATAAGATGTTAAACGATCGCCTGTACCGGGCCCGCTATCTATGTTCGAAAATTAGTGTAAATCGATCGCGTGCTATGGATGAGCACGATAATATTACGGCGGCTCTTATCGCTCGGGACGGTGAGGCAGTCGAACAGTTTCTTCGCAAGCACATGGCCCAAGCCGAAGCCAATGTCGCGCAGGCCTATGCTGAACTCGCGCATGAAAATACATCGTCAGGTTAAGCTAAAGCCTCTCTAACTCCAGTCGCAAAATCCACTCTCTTCTTCGGACGAGGCCAAATTCGCAGCGCTTCCACTCTGCGACTTTGGATATTTGCACTCAGGTGCTTTCTCATGATCGCAGTCTAACCACCCAAACCTCTTGCCTGATCTGTATGGAATATGGTATGCCAAATGCAGTTCACAGATGTTGAGCGGCGCGAAAGCGTTAAAATAGGGAGGAAACTAGATGACTTTTTTTCGTAATATGATGGGCGTTGCCGCTGTTTCGCTGTTCGCCACTACGGCAGTTGAAGCTCAAGAAGAAATCATTTTTGGCATTAGCGCGCCGACCGGATCGCTTCAGCATCAGACGTCCGTCG
>CBDTUA010000140.1:0-3135 GCA_965363735.1 uncultured Sulfitobacter sp.
CTTAGATCGTATTATCGAAAACCTGGCCGCCCAGAGACTGAATGAAGAAGCCGAAACCATTATGGAAAGCACGGTGCACTGTTGCGACACACGGGCATTTCGGAGGATGTGAAGCTTCGGCCCCGGTAAGACGTCAGAGACGACTCCGGGCATAGCTCCAGCGCCATCACCGATCGATATAAAGCTCAAAGAGCGGCCCGAATCGGCTAAAAGGAAAAATATTCGATCAGATTGAACTGATGCCTTATGGGCAGTGCTTACGCTAAACCGTGCAGATCAGCTGGCTGTGCCATCAGTATCGACTCACATCAATCTGCCCTGCCGTGGCAGGGGCAACACACGGTTCCCACGTTCCGCTAAAACGAGCACATTGGTTTAGGTACCAGCTCTCGACCGGAAAGCGAGTGAGCCAGGAGTGACAAGCCAGGCGGCGTAGAGCCACAGCGATGTCAGTGATTGCGCGTTATGTTGTTTAGAGATGCTCATGTTCAATCAATCATAAGTTCCACTGCGGAGAGCACGATCAGGCACAGGCCGGTCATAAGCCAGATGCCGAATACAAAGGCGCCTGCCACCCAGTTCCCGGCTGGCGTGACTCAAGGGCAGCAATGTAGATCGCCACAATGCCTATCTAGAGCCGATGCGCCCATGATTTCGCTGTTCCGAACATCACAGGTACCGGCGCACAGTCGCCTTGTAGTCCAGATAAGCTGTACCGTATTGATTTTCCAGCCACCTCTCTTCAGCCAGTGGTGCAGCCAGTAACAGCGCGATTCCAGAGACAATGGCAGGAAGGGCGACCACAGAGGCGCTCAACATGGCCCAGCCGATGAGGATCGCAACATCAGCTACGTACTGGGGGTTGCGCGAGTAGCGATAGAGTCCATCCGTCTTGAGTTGCCCAACAGCACCACCTGTCTGTGGCATGCCAAATTCGATCACTTCCGACCACACTGCCAAGTTGCCGAGAAGTATAAGTAGCGGGCCCAAACCGAAGCGCAGAAGCCATCCGACTTTGGCGTCGCCCCAACCGATGATCCCCAGCGCGATGATCGTGCCGAAGAGGATGCTCGTGACGCCCCACACGACGATGGGCGTGCTAGAGCCATAGGACTTGGGTGGCCAGATGCTACGTTCAGGATGCGCCATCGACCAGCCAATGGCAGCCAGGGTAAGCGCGGATACGGCAAGAGCCAACACGAGTAATACTGCAATGATCATTTCCATTCTCTCAGTCCGTCTGGTGCAGGTAATAGTAGTCTTCGCGTCGTTCCTCCAGCGACTATTTGAAGATCTGGAAAGCCGAGGACAGAAACAGGCTGGCCATGATCCCGGCAACGATTAAGTCCGGCCAGCCGCTGGCTGTTCCCCAGACTCCGAGGGTTGCGAACAGTACAGCGATGTTCCCAATGGCATCGTTAAGTGAGCAGAACCAGACGGAGCGAACATTGGCATATCCATCCTTGCAGGACATCAACAGAAGGACGCTCGCACAGTCGGCAATCAGCGCAAGAAAAACGACCCAACCCAAAATTTCAGCGGCTGGCACACCGCCGTTGGAATGAGACGTGAATATGCAATATAAAACATATTATTTCTTGCCTTTCAATCCTAGAGACCATTGAAGCATTTAGTTCCTCACGAACTCAAGACTTTTGCACGCTGTGTCGCGAGAGTATTACAATGATTACGTTGGCGGACCCAATTCCCTTTTCAAACTATTCGATCGATAAGGCTATCGTCGATGGCGATCTCCCATTTATCGACCCACGCGTCAATTCCATTTTCCCGAAGTTTCTCTCCAAATCCCATTACGAATCTTTCCTTCCAACGAACAAGGAGCGCCGAGCTATCGTGAAGCAGAAAGACCCAACTCCTCCTGAGTCAGAGCAAGCCAAATGGCGTAAAAAGCAACAAAAATGGCTTGAAGAGCAACAACAGGGAGCTCAAAAAATAACTGAGTCGGTCCGCATGGCGGCCCATGCCTTGGACGCACCCAAGCGTGAAGCCAAGGAACGAGAAGAGGCACGAGACAAGATTGCCTCCGAGCATCTTCAGGAGATAAAGAAAAGTTCTAAGTTGGCGAAGTGGGGTATGGGCTTGACATTGGTTGCGGCAGTGCTTGTGCCGTTCGTTCTGGATGACGGCAACAACGGGCAAGCCAACTGGATAGACCTGCGGGAAGGGATTCAAGGCTGGACGGTTGAGACTTGGCAAGACGTCTCGCAGTGGGCCGAATCGCTGCGGCGTGATTGGACACAATAGGTGCTCTGCCTTGTGTCAAACATCACCCGGTGTTGCGTCGTGGACACCCAAATGGGCCGCTGGAAGACGGTCATCGGCCCTAAACTGAAAGCCTGGAGCTTTCAAAACCAGAAAACAGAGGCCCGGATCGGAACCCACATTCTCAAACAAATGACCGAACTTGGACGTCCCGAGTTTGTGCCGTTCGCTCGGCCCCAAGCATGGGTAAGGGCAAGCTCAGCCCAATACCCGATCCATGTAACAACGCCGCACATTGGTAAGAAGGATTAGATTAAACAGAGATCTCTGATCAGTCGGAAGCCGTGGAAAAGGCGCCCGCCCCAAGCGGGTTGCCCGGTCAGCCGCTAAGACGGGCACTTTCGGAATCGTCAGATTGTTCCGAGGGGACCAGCGCGCGGACTAGTTTACGCATGTCCAGCACGCCAACCGGTTCGCCGTCCTTCATCACGCGATAGCTGAGGGAGGTGTCGCCCTCGGACAATGCAATCACAGATTCCAGCGTATCGTTATGATCGACCTCGCCCGACCGTTCGCCCGGCGAATCTGGTGTCCGCATTACAGAACGGACCCGTAGCACCCGTGCGCGGTTGATGTCGCTCACAAAATCCTCAATGTAAGGGGCCGCCGGATTGAGCAAGATATACTGCGGTTCTCCCTGTTGGATGACGGAACCGTCCTTGAGGATTACCAGATGATCCGCCAGTTTCAGCGCCTCGTCCAGATCGTGGGTGATGAACACCACAGTCTTCTGCAACTCGGCCTGCAACTCGTTCAACAGATTCTGCATGTCGGTGCGGATCAGCGGATCAAGTGCTGAAAACGCCTCGTCCATCAGCATGATGTCAGAGTTACTGGTCAGCGCGCGTGCGA
>CBDTUA010000141.1:0-3106 GCA_965363735.1 uncultured Sulfitobacter sp.
AGGCGTCGATTGTATCATCACCTGCCGTTCCCGAAACGATGCCATCATCTGTGGGTGGCGCAGGAGCGGTGACCACCGATGCTGACTTAATGCTGGTAGGCAGGGGGCTAGTTGGAACGAAGTATATGTTTCCAGAGGAGTCGGCGTAGTATTGCCCATCTTCCACCAGATTTTTTACTTTGTTATTGTTTGCATCTGTACCGGAATAACGCCACGTACCGGCACCCCAAGCTTCAGATGCAGTGAAGTTTGTTGAATTCAGAGAGATTCCGTCGCCAGGATCTAGGTTTCCGTCACCCAATATTACTAGAAAGCCAACAGGCATATTTTCCCCAACTCAGCGAAACTCTCGAAGGCATGCCTTCGCTTCATCATATTTATTGTCGGAGGAATAACGGCCATTTGAGGCAAATTTGAGTAAACACTAAGGTACTAGTGGAGCGATCTCGCGGCGCGATGGCACATCGGGTTCAACAATTCCTGAACCCAGTAAGATCCGTTGTTGAGCTACACGTATTCTGTTTCGCGCTTCTCAAGGCTCATCGCGGCCATTCCGGCGCTCTCTACGAAGGTCGGCTGTGGGCTGGGATTAGTCCACTAGATAAGTTGCGCACCAACGTCCGGTAAGGGCCGAAATCGATGGTCAAGACGCAAGATCAACACAAGCTGGCACTTCGCATCACCTTTTTGCGCCCAACTTGACGAGCACTCGCGGTCAATACGCGTATCTGCACCGCACTCAAACATCTGCTGTAAGCCAGCAGCCAGTATGACGCTGCCCGACCTCGGATCGGGCAGCGTCAGCCTCGTCAATGGAATTGGCTTATTTGACCATCCAAAGCATATCAAGAGTGTGTTTTTTTGACCCGGCGTCTTCGCCAATCAGCAAGGTGCCATCGTTCAACGCCAGAATGTTATCGGGGTTAGCGGGACGGTTGAGATCACAGCTGCCGTCCGAAGTGGTTTGCCCGACTACATAGGGATCGATGCGGGTGATGTTGAAATCATCTCCGGTCACCGCGCGATAGGTACCACCACAACCTTCAGCGTCCAGCGCGATTGCGCCGCTGTTGGTCTCGTCCTTGGTGCCAGTTGACCAGTCGATATGGCCCCAACTTTTGTCCATCGTGTATGAAATTCCCGAAGCGGCGATGTAGACCGTGTTGCTGTGGCTGGTAATGCCTTCCAACTTGTCCCATTCGTTTGTTGCGCCCATCGCGGCCGCCGTGCGACGACTTTCCAAAAATGCGGCCCGCGCATCCTGTGCGGTTCCGGCGGCATAGGCACGCACTTCATCATCCGAGATATAGCTGGTCTGCCCTTCAACATAATCGGCGGTGGTCACATCATCATATTCCGCCGCCCACGCTTCGATCTCGGTATTGCTGCCATGGCCTAGTTCAACCCATGTCACATCAAACCCGGCCTTATCAGGATCGGTCTCGGCGTCCTGCACAAGTTTGGCCGCGTACAGGGTACCGCTGCTCATATCACCCGCAGTATCGGCAACGAATTTGAACAAAACACCTCCCGAGGCTGAATTGTATGTCGCATCCGCATATGCGCCGCTGTCGTCATCGGTCATGTAAATGGTGCGATTGTCCGGCATAATCGCAGCCGTTTCATGGCTTAACCGCCCGGTAGCATAGTGTTTCACCAGTGTCTCGGCCCCGGTGGGGTCCTGCACTTCGATCAGGTAACCATAGCGATAGGGGTTAGACATTCTGCCCAGATAGTCGCTCATGCTTTTGGATTTGATATAGGTATTGTCATTACCATCCTGAAAACTGGCGCGTTCATCTTCGTCGTTGTTATTTGGATGGTTCCACAATGCGGAATTATAGAAGAAATACTCTTCAGCCATCAAAGGCGTCCCCCAAGGGGTCACGATGCCCGAACAGAGCACCGCCCCACCGTAAACCGGGCTAAGGTCCAAAACTTTGGACTGCGCCAGGTCCGCCTGCCATTTTCCGTCGACCTTGCTCAGCGCCAAGCGGCTGACCGTACTGGCACCGTCACGTCCCGCCCCTTCCCAACCGGTATAGAGATAGGCCGATCCATCACCGCGTGGAATGAAACCGTTGAAGTCAGGCGTGTTCGAGACATACATCAGCGCGCCGGATACATCATAAACTCCTCCCAGCATATTGCCGTCGCCCAAAGTATCGCCAGCCTTGGCAAAGGTGACGTATTCACCGTTTGCGACGGCGACGCCGCTTCGCATGTCTTGGGCAGGCAAATCCATGCTGGTTGAATTTGAGGGGTCAAAGCCCGCGACATAGCCCACGAGCGCTGGCGGCGCATCGTCCCGGAACGTGTTCTTGCCGCCCGGATGCTGGGCGTTCAGAAACAATTCGCCCAGTGCATTGGTGCTCAACCCCGTAACCTCAGCACCTTCGGGCATCGTGGCAATGCGAACCAGTGACAAGGATTCAGCACTGGCGGACAAAGGCAGATGCGACAAAGTTGCAACCGCGACAGACACCAACAGAGAATTTCTTCTAGACATAGCTTCCTTCCAGAGTTTCGTGATTATCGACATCCTCTAGTTTGGGATGCCTTCTCTTGCAGGTTGTACCTGTATCGGGCACGGATCAACCCACTTTGGTGATCTGAAACACCTTCCGGCTACAGGCACCTTTCAACTTTATCGCATGAAAAGTTGCGCAGCGGGACGTTCTCGCCAGTTGGAACAGGGTATACCGCGTGTCCGCGCTGTAATTGCACAAGATGCTGAAGTACTGCGCGTTGGATCAATGGCCACAATGCGAAAGCTGTGTCGCCGCATCGGGATGAGGGGTCGATAGCCGCATTAGGCCGAACGTTTACGCTACGGGTTTTCTCGCGAAGGGCCTCACATCGGGCGAAGCATTCGTTATGGCTTTGTTCAGTTAACCAAGGGCTTAAGACGTTCCGCCAACAAATCCCAAACGCGTCGTATACGCGGGGTTTGTCGCATGGTCTTATGGGCTGTTAGCCAAATTGGAAGGTCTGGCAGCGGAAACCCCATGTTTAGCTCTTCAACCAGTGGCTCGTTTTGCGCCATTTTTCGATGCGCAAAGCCAATGCCACAGCCTGCTCGCACCAAGTTCCAATAAACCAGTTC
>CBDTUA010000142.1:0-3059 GCA_965363735.1 uncultured Sulfitobacter sp.
CTGCGAACGCGAAATCGGCGACACGGTAAGGGAAAGCGGTCGTTCCAGTTAGCTCGCTTCGGACGCACCTACATTCAAATGGAAGGGCAGGAGCTACCGTTCTCCGCGCAGACAGAAAAGTTAGTGGAGGTCTTCAAAAGCGGACGGTCGGTCTACCTCCTTCTCGACAACTCTGGCCATCCAAATCTATTCGAAATCGCTGAAGAACTGCTTCCGGATTGTGTGAGCCAACTCACCCGCTGCGACGGGCGGGCGGCAGCGTTGTAGGTTGCGGCGCCAGTCAAGTGACCGCCCTGGGACGCGAGCGAAACCGAGTGGCATAATCACGCATATCTCAGGGTATCATTACTTCAAATGCAGTAAAAAAAGGCTAAATAGCTCCGCCTGTGAGGATATGTCGAGCTTGCTGTAAACGTTACGCCTATGGCTTTTGACGGTTGGCAGCGAAATGCCCAAAGTCAAAGCGATTGATTTGCTGCTGTGGCCGATGAGAATAAGCTGCACGATTTCTCGTTCCCTGTCGGTAAGTGTGTCTGCTCCGAAATCGTGAAACCGGGTCTCTTGATTCATGCCGCTGTTGATGGCGTCCAAGCTGCTTGGATTCAGTGCAAATTGTCGCAACAGCACAGAGTTCAAAATTGGAAATAGCTCTTTGATCGACGCACAACACGCTTGCGTTTTGGGGCTTGCCAAAGGGGTGAGAAAACTAAAATCGAGCGCTGTGCCTTTGGGTAGATTCACGAGGGCGATCACCTCAGCCATGTTTTTGGGCCAGCCGGGCGTGCGGTATCCAATCGCCTCGGAATCCTCGATATGCACGTCGAGTTCGTTTCCATCCGGCATTTGCTGGTTATCGCCTTGGAAGAAATCCGAAATCATGTAAACGCCTGCGGGTTTGTCGATTTGGAACGCCCGGTAGGCTGGGTTAACGACGTAAGTGTAAGTCAGATAATTGTTCAACCCGCGTAAATGCGGCGTCGGTTCGGGGAAGCTGGCGAGCACGGCAGGCGCATGATGCTTGTGATAAAGAAAGATGTGAAATGACCTGTGGCCGAATGGACCCGACAGAAGATCCGCCAGATCAGCGACGAAGCTGTCGCGGCCAATGAGGTCTATCAGCCGAGCAATCAGCGTCTCACTCAGGGCAGGATAGTGGGCTGCTGGTATCTCTTGCTCCATCCGGCAGGCCTTTTCGGGTCAGGGTCCATTGCAATCAAAGAAAGAGCCGTCTTTGCCCGAAAGCCGTCTCATTCTTTGGGATGATAGGACAATGGGGCAGCATCGCAGACATTGACAGGGCCGACCTGACGAATCAACTGACCAACGAGGTAAATGATCGACAATGGAATTTCCTATCCCAACCGTTCGGGCGCTGTTTCCGTCGCTTGCAGTAACCGACGATGGTGCAACCCGGACCTACCTTGATAATCCGGCAGGCACGCAGGTGCCGCTTTCGGTGGTCGAGGCGATCTCGGGCTATCTGCTAAACGACAATAGCAATTCCGGCGGCGCATTTATCACCAGCCAGAAGACCGACGAAGTGTGGCGCAAGGCGCATGAGGATATGGCACTTTTCGTCGGGGCGCGGTCCGCGGCCGAAGTCATCATCGGTCAATCCATGACCAACCTGACCTTTCATCTGTCGCGCAGCATCTGCCATGACTTTCAGCCCGGTGATCAGATCATCCTCACTCGGATGGAGCATGAGGGCAACGTCGGCCCTTGGCTGGAGATTGCCAAAGACAAGGGGCTGGAAATCCGCTGGGTCGATTTCAACCGCGAGACATGGCAGGTCGAACCCGAAGATCTGGCCGCGCAGCTAACTGACCGCACCCGTCTGGTGGCGCTGAACTATGCCAGCAATATGACCGGATCGATCAATGATATCGCGGCGCTCACCAAGATTGCCAAGGACGCAGGCGCGCTGGTGTTCGTGGATGCGGTGCAATTGACGCCGCATCACTTGGTTGATGTGCAGGCGCTGGGCTGTGATTTTCTGGCCTGTTCGTCCTATAAATTTTTCGGCCCCCATATGGGCATCGTGTGGGGTCGCCACGATCTGCTTAGCAGCATCTACCCCTACAAGGGCCGCTGCGTGTCTGACGCCAGTCCCGACCGGCACGAAATGGGCACGCCGCAGTATGAGTTGCTGGCCGGGCTGTCCGCCACGGTGCAATATTTCGAGACTCTCGGTGGTATGTTGGGCGGGCAGGGCAACCGCCGCGCACTGATCGAACACGCATATGCCGCCTCGCGCAGCTATGAAGAGCCGCTGACAAACACGTTGATCGCGGGGCTTCAGGACATACCCGGCATCACGGTCTATGGTATTACCAACCCCAACCGCATCGGCGAGCGTGTGCCGACCGTGTCGATCCGGCACGCCGAGGTCGCACCGCAGCCCATCGCAGAGGCACTGGGTGCGGCGGGCATTCATGTCTGGCACGGCCACAACTATGCGTATGAACCTGCCCGCGCGCTGGGCTTGCCGCTGGACGAGGGCGTCGTGAGGATCGGCGTCGCCCACTACAACACCCAGGCCGAAATTGAGCGCACGATTCACGAGATTACCAAGGCCGTTACAAAAGCCGGATAAAACCGGGTGTGGCCAACCATCAACAAGGAGACCAAAACCATGAAACGACTGCACGGACTATTCGCCGCGGCTGCCGCGGCGCTCGCCATGGGCACAACCCTGCCAGCTGCCGCCGAGACGCTGCGCGTCGGTATGGAATGCACCTATGCGCCCTTCAACTACCGCACCGAAAGCGGCGAGTTGGCGGGCTATGACGTTGACGTGGCCAAAGGCGTCGCCGAGATCATCGGCGCGGACCTTGAATTTGTCTGTCAGCAATGGGACGGGATGCTGCCCGCGCTGTTGGCCAGCAAGTTTGACCTGATCGTCGCGTCGATGTCTATCACCGACGACCGTTTGGAAAAGATCGACTTTTCTAGCCCTTACCGCGATTCGGTGGGCCGTCTGGTGGGCGCGACAGGCAAATATGAGAACCTGTTTGACGACGCTGGCAAACCCATCCCCGAAAACTTCAAGGGCATGC
>CBDTUA010000143.1:0-3048 GCA_965363735.1 uncultured Sulfitobacter sp.
AACGCACCAACAGATAGATGGTGAGCGGAAAGCCGTACATTTCTGCATAAAGCGCAATGATAAAGGCCTGAACCACCCCGGCGCCGACCCATTCCCGCCAGCTCTTCGGCGCGAAATACCGATAAAAGAACCAAGACGCCAAGACGATAACGATCAGTGTGATGCCCCAAGCTCCTGCGTGGTTGAACGATTCATTCATGGGTTGTTCCATCTATATCCTGGTTGGAAATCAAAGGGTCAGCGATAGGCCACCATCTGGTGCCCCTCGCCTTCGATTGGGAAATCACCCACGGACGTCAGTGTTGCTTCGTCGACAATCCAGATTTTTGGCTCTGCACCAGACGAGACAAAGAATGTGCCGGTTCCTGGGACATTTGTCAGATGATAGGGTTCAGGTGACAGGGATGCGAATGCGACGGCGCCGGTTGAAAGTGCCACCGACGCAATCTTATCTTCGCCGCGACCGGCAACAAACAGGGTGGCGCGATCATCGGACAGGTCCAGCCCGTGCAATTCACCACCAATGGCAAAGCTGCGAAGTATGGAACCGTCGTTTAGCGACACTTCCAGCACGTTGCCTGCATCCGCGTTGGCGGCGTAAAGTACGGCCTTTTCCGCGTCGATAATGATGTGTTCGGGTCCAACCCCGGCCACCATATTGCGCCGGACGATCCCGCGTTCAAGGTCGACTTCGCTGATCGTGCCGTTGCCGGAATTCGACACATAGACAACGCCGGGGTCAGCCCCGAAGGCCGCGTAGTTGGGCATACTGCCCGTCGGCACGAAGGCGGCCAGTGTGAATGTCGTCAGATCGACGACGGAAATCCCGTCGCCGGACGGGTGGGTTGCAACCGCGAAACGGCCGTCGGGCGATACAGCTGTATGGTGGACAGCGCCCGGAACTTCGATCCGACGAACGATCTCGCCCGATGTTGCATCTATCACGCTAAGAATGCTGATCCCCGCATCCGCCGGCCCGATCAATTCGTCTTCGGACGCTGAATGATGCACAACATGTTCGTCCTCGGAGACGCCCTCGGGCTGGGTCAGTTCGGCAATCGCCGCGCGGTCGGTCTCGGCATAGCTGCCCGCGACCAGATACGGCACGCCGGGCGCGCCCGATAGACCGTGCACAGCTTCTAGCCCAGTTATCTTGTTAATCGTTTCACTGGTTTCGGCATTGATCATGAGAACGGTATTGGCGCTGCCCTCAGGCACAAATACCACAGGTTGCGCAACCGCCATAGCCGTCGTCATCAGCAAGGCCGCGATGCTCGTCGTGAATGTTCTGATCATCAGAATTGCTCCTTCAATTTACCAGTGGGATTTTTTGCCGCGTATTTGACGCGCGCCAGAGTTATAATACTGGTGCGCCGCCGAAGTCCGCATCCCGCCAGCAACAAAGACAGCGACAGGCCGATCGCGACGATGAGCAGAATAAGTGTCATTTTGGGTCTCCTAGAATTTCATGGATGAGTGCGAGTGACGCGGGCCCGAGGTTCAATGACCGCCGCAGCACCCACCGGATTTGTGGCTGGCATTCTTTTGGACCGCCGGGTTCGGTTCAAGATCCGCAGCATCATCGCGGGCCCCAATTGCGGCACTGTCCGCAACGTCAGAGGTTGATCGGCAGCAACACCCGCTTTGCGCCTCGATTTGTGTCTTGGCTGTTGTATTCTCCATCAAGCCCATAGTCTTATCCTCCATTGTAAATTACCTTCTATTAAGTACAGACGTGCGGGGGGGTCCGACATTACAGGCATCCAGAAAGTCAGGTTTCCGCAGCACCCTTCAAATTACACATGCAGCTAGCCAAGCTGCGTTTCAGACAGATCGTGTAACAATATCCAAGGTGGACGGCTCGGTCAGAAGACCCGCGCCGTGGCAGCCCCTAACCTCCAGCCGCCACGACATCCTGAGTGGTTATCGACAAAGGCTGCACGTCGTGCCCGTGATCACAGTCACACTGCATGAAGCCACCGTCGCCGCAGACCGGACATATCTCAGCAATCCGTTCCTTTAAATTGGCCCTACTACGATGAACGCGCACACCTAAGGCGTTCAGGCTGACCCCTAAGTCTGCTGCAACCTCCTTGCGCGGCTCATCTTGCAAATCCACACGCGTCAGCAAATCGGCTTGTGCAGGTTGCATTTCATGCAGAGCCGCAGCGACGCAACTGCAGGCTTTTTCTTCGCTGTCTTCTGCAACGGTCTCAAGTATTTTGGCTTCGATTGCGAAGGCTTCAGCCCCGCGATTTCGTGTTGCCCGACGCCGGTAGTGATCGGTCAACGTATGCCGCAGCGTGATGCCGAGCCAGGCATCCAGCCGCTCACCATTGCTGATTGAGCCGTGGCTTCTCAGCACTTTGACACAAAAGTCCTGAAAAACATCTTCAGCCTCCTGAGGAGAGTTCAGGCGTATACGAAGATACCCTAGGAACTTGTTGCGGAATTCGATGAGTTTTGTCTCAGCATCGCGGCGAGAGACCTCTGTCACGGGGTGTTTTTGTTCAGCGAACATTTTTCGCTCCTTTCACATGGTTTCAAGCAGCATCCAAAAAATTGATGCTGTTGTTCAGACCTGCGAAAAGTCCCGAGGCGGATGGTAAAGCAGATATGCGACCCCTGAGTGTAGATGTCTACGCAGTCGTTCGGACTGATATGGATCAGCCCTCAAATGGCAAAACTCATATTACGCTCAGTTTTAAGCTCGCCCCCTGCCAAAAGGGCATGTCTGTCAGTTTTGCCACTGCCGGAACCCTGACAGGTTTTTATGCCGCCGTTGATACCACCTTGGCACATCAATGCCGCCGAGCGGGCCAATACATCACCAGAGCCAGGCGAGAAAAAATTCCAGTTCAGCCAGTTGCGGATTCTTCACAGGAAACAACTGAACCAAGCCGCCCGAAAGGTCGGACTGCGGGCTGCGCCGTTAGCAGGGATAAATCGTGCGGCTCTTAGACGCTTTTCCCTTGGCTTCAGCGGTGGCCTCACCGTGGCGGTGGGCCCACGCTACTAAGGCGATCGCCGCGAGCACTAGGGCGAAGC
>CBDTUA010000144.1:0-3031 GCA_965363735.1 uncultured Sulfitobacter sp.
TCGATAGCTTGCGCTGCAAAAGCGACAGCTTGCCCGAAACGTGGATCGCTGCCACGTGCTTCTTGACTGCTGCGCGGCGCAAGGATCCTGTCAACTTATCGCGGAGAATCTCTGCCATCACTCTACCTCGGTTTTCTATGTAGTATGTCGCCAGAGGCACCCGGGATCAATCCTTTATAAGGTTCTTTATGAACTGGCATTGATCGGCTAATTGCTCCCGCAAACGGGTCCGCCAGACTACTTCAGCGTCAGATAGTGGTCATTGAGGCACCCATTTACGGGTCAATTATGAACAGATCATAACCTATACGATCGCTATAAACGCTGAAACAGGGTCTAACCGAAGCTTGGGACCGCTCCCCCTGCGAATCGGAGCCGTTGCGCCCGCATGCTGGCGCTGCTGCGCCTGCAAACGGGTTCCCCTCATCCTGAGAATGGGCGCTCATGTTGAGATAACCGCTTGTAAATACGAAAGTAACTGGGATTAAAGCTCTTATATTCCCTGAAAGACTCTACAACTTTGCAGCTGCCTTTTTTACTATTTAGGTTGAATTTCAGCAAAACGACGATTGATAGATTCACGGCAGCCCGTGGATGTGCCATAGATCATAGTATATCGCCCAATGTAGCATACATCCTAAAGAGACAGACATGAGCACAGGCAAAGACCCCCTTCCGCCCTATTTTAATATCGACCCGGCAGCAGCCGCAGCCAAGCTATCCGAACCTATTGGGACGGCTCGATTCGCGAAAGCTGCCGCCTTCGCAGGAAAAGGTAGAGAAGATCTAGCACGCCGAGGTTATGCCCCAGATGGAAAAAAGCGCCTGCGCCGTTTTTCGACTTGGGAAATCTGCAAATATCTGATTCCGGTGGCTCCTGCCCACTTCCGCCGTGTGTTGAAAAAACATCCGGATCTGCCGCAAGGGACAGGAGAGGGAAACTCGAAATGGTTTTCTCTGGAGGATGTCTTGCGTTTGCGACAACACTTTGCCGCCGAGGGCGCATCCGGCAGAGAGTACCTGCCCTATCGTCCGAAAGGATTGCCTGCGAAAATTGTAGCCGTGTCAAATTTCAAAGGAGGCACGTCAAAGACAACAACGACCGCACATCTTGCGATGTCGGCGGCTTTGGATGGCTACAAGGTGCTCGTGATTGACCTGGACAGTCAGGGATCACTAACGTCGATCATGGGCGGGGATGTGCCTGACGAGTGGTCGACGGCGTTCCCCTTGCTTGCCAAGGATTATGCCCAAGCCGTTCAGGCCGAAAATGCGGTGCGAGAGGCAGCCGGAGAGCCGCTGATTCAGTTTGACGAGACGCTCACCGAAGCACTGAAGGTTTCGCCGCGAAACGTGATTCAAAGCACTCACTGGCCCAATATTGACTTACTTGGCGCGCAGTTGAATTTGTATTGGGCCGAGTTTCAAATTCCAGTCTGGCGCATGGGTTTGCGTAGCTGGCAGTTGTGGGATGCGCTGACAAATGCGTTAGAGAGTGACGGGGTGCTCGATGATTATGATATCGTGTTCCTCGATACGCCACCAGCACTGGGATACCTGACGATTAATGCGTTGGCCGCGGCTGATATTTTGCTTGTCCCACTTGGGGCGTCTTTCCTCGAGTTTGATAGCACGGGCCGTTTCTTCGACATGTTGTACTCAACCTTTGCCAGCGTGGAGGAGGGTGAGAATACAGTCCGCCGCCGTGATGGTTTGCCGGAAATCAGCTTTGAATGGGATGCGGTTCGCGCGCTAATTACGCGGTTTGATGCGAGCCAGCAGACCGATCTAGCAAACGTCATTCAGGCATATTTTGGCGACTTCATGACGACCTATCGGCAGGAATTGACCGCAATGGTCGGCCAAGCTGGCGAGCAAGTGAATGGCATTTACGAGGCCGATTACCGTGAGTTCAATCGCGACACTTACGTTAGGGGTCGCGAAACCTTTGATCGGACATGGGCCGAAGTTAAAGAATTGATTATCGGGACGTGGTACCGTGATCTGCAAGCTAAAGACAAAGAGGCACAAAATGGCGAGACGTAAGAAGCTTGAGGCGCCAAGCGCCGAAGATATGACGCGGATCGAAGACGAGTTTCGCCGCGAAACCGCAGCGCGGCCTAGTTTGGGTGGCGGGGCACCCATCGCACAGGTTGCGGGCGAAGCTGCGAGAGAGATGCAGACGGTGAGCGCGGAGATTAGGGCCGGGCAGGCGCGGATCGCTGCGGAGGCTGGCGAGTTGCGTAGCGCCCAAGCGGCGGGACTGCTGATGACAGAGTTGCGTCTAGATACAATTGACGCCGATGCCATGGTGCGTGATCGAATTGATCTGGCTGAGGATGAAATGTCAGAGTTGCGCCAGTCGATTGCATCTAGCGGTCTGCGCCTGCCCATTGAGGTTTTCGAATTGCCTGATGCACAAACAGGTGACGTGCAATATGCGCTTATATCTGGCTACCGCCGCTTGATGGCTGTTCGGGCGCTGCGTGATTTGACCGCTGATGATAGCTACCAAACAATTCGCGCAATAGTCAGGCCGCGGGCCGAAGCTGATAGCGCTTTCGTGTCGATGGTCGAAGAAAACGAAATACGCGCGCAGCTGACGCCATTTGAGCGAGGGCGCATTGCTGTCATCTCTGCGCAACAAGGGGCGTTTATCAGTGTCGAAGAGGCGGTTGATCGCCTGTACGCAACGGCTTCGAAATCCAAACGCAGCAAGGTTCGGTCTTTTGCTGTGGTTTTTCAAGAGCTCGGAGATATGCTGACCTTTCCCGAAGCGCTGACTGAAAAGCGCGGACTGCGATTGGCCCAAGCGCTGCGTAGCGGCTCTGACTCGGCACTCCGCGATGCTCTTGCGCGGCGCGCGCCCGAGAATTCAGAGCAGGAATGGGCGACTGTTGAATCGGTGATAGCGCACGCAGGTGACGGTGCAGATTTGCGCTCACGTGGTGGGCGGCCTGCGCAGGCAAAGTCGTCTATCTGGGATTCCGCTGACGAGCTGCAAACGACGTCGGGAATTACGATTCGCCAA
>CBDTUA010000145.1:0-2946 GCA_965363735.1 uncultured Sulfitobacter sp.
GCTTTGATCGCAAAAAAATGCAAGAATTGCAGCGTAGCCATAAATTCTGAAGCCCACGCTCTATAGCCTTATGAATGTCGGCTCTCGCCGCTGACGCAATTTCTTCGCACAGTTGCAGCGAAAGTCCGAAATCCGCCCTTTAGGTGCCAAGCGCGCGAACAGCCCAATCCCGAGTTTCATGCACTTTGCAGTTACCAGCAGGATTGGGCCCTAAGTGGCAATTCAATGCCGAGGCCCTGATTGTTTGAAACTGTGGTTTCGGATGGTCAGGTGGTCAGACCGTCACCAGATTGCCGGATCCAACCGGAAAAACATTGCCAGCTGCTCGTAGACCGCCGGTTCTTTACGTTTGAGGGCTACCGGTCTTTCAAAGAAAACCTCAACCGCCACTGCGAAGAACTCTTCATGTCCTTCCACGCCGTAAGCGTCGAACACCGTCTTGCGCCGCGCTTGGACATGTAGAACGTGGCTCTCATATGCTTGGATGAACACGTGTTCCCAGTCAGCAAAGCTCTGGCCACTACTCAGGTTCGGAGCACCATCGGTGTGGCCGGACAGGTCGTCGATCTGATGAGCAAATTCATGAAACGCGACGTTGTGGCCGTCCTTTTCGTTGGCGGCACCTTCCTTTGTATGTTGCCAAGAAAGAATGACCGGGCCCCGCGGCCAGCTCTCGCCCGTTCGCACAGTTTCGCGTTCTGTTACGACATAGCCATTGTGCTTTGTCTGTCGCGACTTGAAGGCACCCGGATAGATCAGAACTGTGCTAAGATGATCGTACCACGTGTCGCTGTTCACGACGAGAAGACAGGCTTGCGCAGCAATGGAAATTTGCATTTCCTCGGTTACCTCCAACCCGTTGCACCCGATGAATTCGATCTGGTTCAGAAAGACGTTGATCTTGCCCTCGAGCTTCCTGTGTAATTCAGACGGAAGCTTTCGAGTCAAAGGGACCTGATCTGCGACGATGGCGCGCTGATCATCCGAAAGCGCTTTTGCAAGAAGGCTTGTGTGGATTTGTCGTCTCGACAAGTACCGGAAACCAAATGCACCTGCGGCGAAAAGCAAGAGGATAAGGAAAACTGTCATGGGTACTTACCTCGCCAACCATACAATACCTAACAGATCTAAATACTGCCTGGCGCAAAACAACCGGCGACATTGGCGGGCATTTGCTGCAACGCGCTGAGCAAGATCGGATGCCGGCAGCGTCGTTAACGTCGGGTTGTCACTTTGGAAGAACGTGGTGGATCGAAGGGATCAATCATGCAAACTCCACGCCTGCGGAACGCTGATAATCTACAGGTGGGCTTTCTTGTTCACTGCTGCGACCGTGATTCAGCCGCAGCAGTTCAGCATTCCGCCGATCAGGTTCCTTCAGAGAGCGCAATCAGACACGATTCCGCAAGATCTCTATCCGGATTTTCAGCTCCCAGTGGTGTTGCCCATCCAGCATCCTCAATAACGCCACGACGCTGATAACTGCTGGTCTCTTCAAGTTCTGTCATTACAGCGACTGACTTTGGATCGTCTTGTGAATTCTGGATACAGTATGGCGTGAGCGCCGTAGCAACCGCAGCTATTGAGACTTCCTCAGACATATCTGTGGCTGACCCGCCTGTTACCCATCCGCCCCAATTAAAGCCGATGATCGAAACGGCAATGGCACCTGCAATAGCGCCCATGAGTGCGGGTTTCGTTCCTTCTGGAATCTGCATTTTATTGACCGATCTGTTTGAGAAAAAGAAATCGTCTTTGCGCACTCCACGAATGTGCCTTACGCAATTCGTAGTAAGACCGTTTCATAGTTTCGTTCGAACTGCAAAGGCGGTCATCAGCATCGCTAAAAGACTGAAAAAGTTGAATTGTTTCGAGCTGAAAGCTTCGAGCCCCAACAAAACACTACGGATATTTCAACGATGATCAGCCCGTTTCCCAAGAATACTTCCTAGCGAACTTTTCATTTTGCTCGCCACACCCTTCCTTGCCTGCTCAATTGTCGAAGCAGTATGTGTGACGACGGTGGGTTGCTGGCCCTTGAGCCGCGCTTCCAGCATGCAGTGTTTTTCAGCCTCGCCTGTTGTGCCGCGGACGGAACCACTGACATGAACCTCAATCCTGCTGATAAGCTCTTCAAGGTTCGTTAACTCGTGCTGAAGCAGGTCCCTAATGACATTTGTGAGGCCTTCACTACCATCGATACTGTTACCCGTAGTGACTTCTATGCGCATATCTAATCTCCTCAAAAACACCTCGGCAATGGCAAGGTGTAGATTGGTATATCGTCGACCTTAGACCTCTATGCGAAGATGCGCCCTGATCTGGATCAGGTTCCAAGATGAGGCCGTTTGCCGCCTGGCTGCTTAAGGGAACAGACAGCGTTGATTAATCAATGCATATCAGGGACGGAAAGTCTGCGATCTGCCCAAAACAGCTGAGAAGTTAATCTAGGCCACCAAGCCGTTTTCGAAACTGGCATGGGCCATGCAGAGTTGGGTGCAACGATAAAGCTGCGGGGATCCAGCGGTAATGAGCATGCAAAGTCACATGTCTTGGATGCTTGGGGCACTGTCAGAAGAAAACTTGTTGAGGCGGTCAGGGCGAGCACTTAGCTTCTGTGGATGACAAAGCGTTCGCCCTTTCGCTACTTCAAGACGAGCCCCGAGATCATCCGTCTGGCCGTCATGATGTATGTCCGGTTTCCGCTTTCGCTTAGAAATGTTGAGGATCTTTTGCACGAACGCGGCATCTAAATCAGCCACGAAACGGTTCGATTTTGGTGGAACAGATTTGGCCCACTGTTTGCCGCTGAAATCCGCAGGAAAAGGATCAGGCAGAAGCGCGCATATTTAAATTGGCGGTGGCACTTGGACGAGGTGTTCGTGAAGATCAACGGCGAGACGCACTATCTTTGGCGGGCTGTGGATCACGAAGGGGAAGTCCTGG
>CBDTUA010000146.1:0-2917 GCA_965363735.1 uncultured Sulfitobacter sp.
TGACCCTGTTGTTAGTGGTCATCAGAAGCCGTCTTGCCGGTTCCCGTCAGCTGACCTCCTGATCAGATGGCATCGCTGAGACGGCTGAGGGTCGTGGCGCAGAGCGTGGTTTCGCGGCGATGAGTGCGATCTGGTGGCAGACACTCTGCTCCCATTCGCACGCAATGAGATTTAAGCGCCGTCGATATGGCATGTTGCCGCTTTTCCAAATCAGGTCCAGGGCTTCGCCATGGCATCGATCCGGGGTTGGTGGCAGCAAGAGGGTCGACATCTATATCCGAAGACGGACCGGTTACAAATTACTGCCGATGGCGAATGAGTCGAGACTTTCGGAAATCGAGGCGCTGCGTTGTCAATAACTCTTGCGTCATTGGCCAATGGATCTGTCTTTAGTCGGGGTTGTGTTTTCAATCAGGCTGTCGAGGTCGCATGTCGCCTGGACACGCTTCTCAAGCTCTGGCATCACATCTCATGCTCCCGCAGAGAAGCTGAGCAACGCTAGCATTACATCACGATCTGCGGACCGAGTTTCCACTTGCGATGATGTGATTGATCAGCGCCGCCACCGCTGTGTTCGTGTTGATGTCGGCCTCAGAACCGTCTGCATTTTTATGCGCGAGCGCAACGTTCTAAAGAATCCCCGTGATCTCGTTCTCAGGCAGGATATGGGCGTCGTTCAGCGCAAGAAGCAGCGACTCGCAAATTGAAAGCGCGGCTATACCTGCAACCATGTTATTTTGTAACGCTCTGTGCTTTCCCTTCATGTGATTACTGAGCAGAGGGCCAGTGCAGCGTTAAAGACAGACTGGCAAAGAAGGTGTGGCTTCGGGCTGATCAACTCAGTCAACGGCACGTTTTCGTTGAATTAAGTGTTCAGCTATCTCAAATGGAAGGGGACACATCATCATAAACTCGTCATTGGTCCGGAAGCTGGGTGCCTTCGTTGCCTTGTCCGAGGCGGAGTTTTCTGTGCTCGAGGGCTTGCACAAGCGCCGTCGCATCTTTGTTGCCGGACGCGATCTGGTGCAGCAGGGGCAATCGGATCAGGCGGCTTATATCCTGCTTTCCGGTTGGGCCTGTTCCTACAAACTCTTGCTGGATGGACAGCGACAAGTCGTCGATTTCCAGATTCCGGGCGATTTTCTGGGACTGCGAAGTGTCCTTTTGCATACGTCGGATCACAGCGTTGAGCCCGTAACCGACATTGAGGTGGCAGAAGTTCTGTTAACTGAACTACTGAAGGCGTTTGCGCAGACCCCCCGGCTGGCCATGGCGGTCCTTTGGGCAATATCACGAGATGAGGCGATGGTGGTGGAACATCTTGTTGACGTCGGTCGCCGAAACGCGGCAGAACGAACGGCGCATTTTCTGCTGGAACTCGGGTCCAGACTTCTACTCGTCGGCTTGGGGAGCAATGCGGGCTATACCTGCCCGCTGACACAAAACCATTTGGCCGACGCCCTTGGCCTGAGCGCAGTTCACGTCAACCGTGTACTACGGCAGTTACGCGAAGATGGCATGCTCACATTCCGGGACGGTATCGTCGTATTCGACAGTTACGAAAAACTGATCGACTTTGCCGAGTTCGATCCGACCTATCTGGATCAGATCGGACCACTTTTGCCCTGATTAGCCTACTGAGCGCACGTGTGCATGGCGAATTCATAGTTCAAGCAGCGATCGGAGTCTGATAGCGATACCCCATTTACCACGCCGGCAGTTACACCGATACCAATGAAGCGCCGAGTGAATTGATCCATGATAACGAGTACCCAGTGGCTCTTGAGAAGGATGGATTCACAACGAAATAAATCAGTACTCCATAAGCTGTCCTTTGTGTGCCCCAGAACGTTCAGCCAGGAAGGCCTTGCGTCACCTGTATTGCGTAGACAATGTGCCGCCAAGACTCGCCTGACTATCTCCTTATCACTATGGATGCCGAAAGCAAGGTTGATCTGTTGTGTGATGCGTGGGCAACCGAAGGTGGGATTGCGTCGTTTTGATTCGATATTTGCGCAGTTTGAGCAATGGGTGAAATTTCAACAGCGTCGAGCGCCGGACAATCACGGCCGCTCTTAGAAGATGGCGATGCAGGAGGAAAAGTGACCAGAAAGCGATCCAGCGTCGTCAGTTTTGGCGAACAATACCGAGCCCTATTCATAATCAGGAGCTGTTGTCTCATCAGCAGGCTTTCGGCAACAATGGCTCTTGCGCCGCCACGCCCCAGAAGTATGGCGATCGTGGTCAACAGAGGCGCAATGAGTATCAGCGAGTCCTTAATGACAGAGAAAAATAGGGAAGGCTGCTGACAAGATCAAGTCTATGCAAACTGACGAATTCTCACGATAACTGGCGATTCACCACGGACAGGCTAATTGCGTTCTCAAAGCAAAATGCACGACCAGCGAAGAACGACATGTTCGCCGGTGAGCGAAAGTGGATTTGCTTGAGCGGTTGCAGGAACGGCTGGATGCAATCCCAGCCCAACTGGCTGTTCGAAGCATGATCGTCGAGGATCCTTGCGGCACGTTCAAATCATGGATGGGGGCGACGCACTTCGAGATGCGCACCCTGAAAAAAGTGGCGACAAGAGATGGCGCTGCATGTGCTGGCCGACAGCATCTTCAACCACGTTTCCACATAGTCTCCGGACTTTGCAGACATTCGGTTCGGATCTGCCAGGCGTTTCACCGTTCGAACAAATCTATGCGCTACCTTAATCTAAATCAGTGCGCCGCTGCCCCTGCACGCTTATCCTGTCTCTCCCAACCAAATTGCTTCGTCATTTATTCAAGTAGCAAACAAAAAGATCAAATGGCTTATTTCCCGCAGCACTTCGCCGTGGCCTTGCCTGAAAGCGACTAAATATCGCAATTGTATCTTCCATAAATTTCCAGGGGAAAGCGTATTGACCATC
>CBDTUA010000147.1:0-2887 GCA_965363735.1 uncultured Sulfitobacter sp.
GCAAGTCGTGTGTCAGGCATTCAACAATCGGGATTCAATCGGCCATCGCGGAGTACGAGCCGGTAGAGCACCATAACCGAGAAGACCCAGCATTTGTACAGTACCGCCATCACTGGCGAACAGATCATGTACGCGATCAAAGTAGGGTTTGACTTCCTGATACTCCTGCAGGGCCTGACTGACAGGGCGAAGCGCCATGCCAAGGCTGGTGGTTTTCAGGTTGAGTTGCATCCATTGGCGGCCAGCTTCCAGCTGATCCTTGCGCGTGTTGCCCGGCGTGATGTTCAACGTATAGGCCGGTGCGGATAGTATGGCATTGGCCGTGCTCTCAATAACTTTCCTGGAACCCGTATCATTCACGTCCGATGCAGCTTCCCGGGTAAAGAGGCCCAACAGCGACAGTGTCTCCAGCATGGGGCCTCCCGCATCAATGCCATCCGGGCTGGCATTGATCTCGGTTTTTCCGATACGCAGCAAATCAATGCTCTCCTGCCAGGCAGGCGGCGTTGATGTTTCAGCAAGCCAGGCATCATGCGCTATCTCGCGCAGCGCCTGCCGCTTGTCTCCTTCAATGTAGATGTCGGCAAACTCGCTCAACTGCTGTGCAACCCCTGCCTCAACCACCCTGTCCACAAACAAGTTCTTGTGTGAACGACGACCCATGACATGCTGAAACAGCGGATCTGGCGTGCCTTTCCCTGCGATAAACTTACAATGCGCGATAGGGCCTTCCTCCCCTTCAGGCATCAACTGGCTCTCGATCTGATAGCCCTGTTCGCCAGCGGCCATGCGCATCAGCTCGATGAAGCAGCCCATGCCAATCGTTAGCTGACGTCCGAACGGATCCGTGACGGGCAGATCACGATTCTTGTCGCGGTACAAAATGACACGGTCATCGCCCACCAGCTCGGCAAGCCACGGTTGGCGATTATGCGGGTTAGGTGCCAGCAGCGCGAAGGACATAGCCTGCAAGCGCGGATCCTCATAGTCTCCCGCGTTCTGCCATGGTGCCAGCGCTTTGTGAGGTGTGCGAGTTGCAAGGAACGCGGTGGCAGGGACACCGGCAGCGACCACGACTCCACCACCCACCAGGCCCAGAAATTTTCGACGTGATACAGACATTCAGATTATCCAGATAGCTTGCTAAAAAATATATAGTTCGATATCAAACTATATAGTACGATATCGAACTATTCAAGTAACAAGCATGAGTTTCTGGATAGAGTCGTCGTTTCCTGCTATCCATTTCCGTCTGACTCAGCGCAATTCTGTCACCGGCAAGGACACCCACAGCAGTACCGACACCCCATCAGTTCGTTGAAAAAAATGCAGGCACACGCGATACTGTTTGAAATCACTCGATTTAGCGCTATTGGACACCGCACATGATCGTATCGCCCGAAACACTACCGCGCATGTCGGCCGATCAATATCTCGAGTACGAGCAGACACAGGAAGTCCGACACGAGCTGGTTGACGGTTATCTATATGCGAAGGTGGACGCCAGTGACAGGCATGAAGAAATTGCCATGAATCTGGCCGCAGCCCTACTGCTGCATTTGCGCGGCGGACCTTGCCGTGTTTACAAGAGCGATCTGAAGCTTCGGATTGGTGATGATTTCTACTATCCCGATATCTTCGTTCGCTGTGGCACTGAGCGTGGGGATCCCTATTTCAAGACAGATCCTGTGCTGATTGTCGAGGTGCTTTCCCCGACGACCCAACGTTATGATCGCGGTGACAAACGTCAGGCTTATCTGAGTCTACCTTCACTTCGCGACTACATACTGGTATCCCAAACTGAAATGAAGGTCTGGATAGAGCATAGAGACACGGCGAAGATCACTATTCTGGACGCACCTGACGACACTATTGCCATTCCCGGCCTTGAGTTTTCGATTTCTCTGCAAGAGTTATACGCCTGATACCACCACCACCCCCGCATGTGAAATATGAACGGCAACTGCGCTCTTAGGCGCCGACGCGGCTGCCGCTACTTTCCCGCCTTTGCTGGGCAATGCTTCATGCGCAACGTAATTGCGTTTTCTCAGTAGTGTAGTAAGGATGGTTTCTACTCAAGATTTCTTCAACCCTACGGATGTTTTTTAAATCGGCTGCTTCCAGCCCGATACACGTCGTTCCATCTTCAAGAGTCCTTCGATAGGAGAGGCCGGAGGTCGAATGTTTTAATCAGGAGTAGTATCTCGCATACTCGCCACGACTTGAGAGGAGACATCCGCAATGACGGAAAAATCCAAACTCCGAACCTGCCTGTGATTCGAAGCCGAAGGATGCCAATTTTACCAGATGCTTGCACAAGGAACTGAAGGCCTCAACAGAACTTATCCGTGATGCTATAGTTGATTCAAGTCAAAAATCAGCGATTGTAATTGCGCTATTTTAAATGCTGTCAGATGGAATAGAGGATGCGAATATGTTTGAGAAAATCGTAGTTGGCCTTGATGGATCGCCAGAGTCAGAGCACGCTTTTCGCTTGGCGTGCGACCTCGCCCAGAAGTACGGATCAGAAATCCATCTTGTTCACACTCCACACCCACAAACAGTGGCATTTGCAATGGGAGCAGTCGCAGGCTACCACGCAGCTACAACCATGCCGTCTTCAGAAGAAATTAAAAAGGCTAGCGATAAAATTGTGAATGCAGCTAAAGCGATAGCCGAACAATATAATCTGAAGATTACGCAGACACATGTAGAGCGTGGCGAAGCTGCTGAGCACATCGTCGCTTGCGCAGAAGGCTGCGGTGCTGATCTGATTGTGATGGGCCGTCGTGGATTGGGCAGTGTTGGCTCTCTTCTCCAGGGTAGCACCACCCTGCAAGTCAACCATTTGGCTAAATGTGCTTGCTTGTCGGTAGTGTAAGAATAA
>CBDTUA010000148.1:0-2874 GCA_965363735.1 uncultured Sulfitobacter sp.
CTTTTCAGAACGTTACGCCACCCTCACCAACACCTCATGCATAATTCGGGCTAATTCCACTCGGCCCCGAGCCTGCCAGCAACGCCGGGCAACAGATTGGCGAAAGCTTCTTCGGTCAATTCGTGATTCAGAAGCTTTTCCACTGTAAGAAACTTGCGGGCCATCGATTTGCCTGTGCGGGCCTCAAAAGCCAGAAGTGAAGTATCCAGAAGCGGCAGCGAACCTTCAAAATGTGTTGAGAATAAATTGATATCAAATGCATTGGGATCGTCCAAAGTCGTCTCAAAGGCCTCCCTGCCTTGCAAGATCAACCAGCATCGAAATGCATCAAAACTGTCATCTGAGCACCCGTCATTTAGCAAAAACGCCAAAGCCCAGATATCATCGCGGTAAGTGGATCGGTGCAACTCCTGCAAGTGCTTGTCGAAGGCCTTGATTGCAGTGGCTTTGAATCGTTCAAGTCGCGTGGCGATATTTTCGATCTGGGAGATCACGCCCTCGTCACCCGGAGATCCAATGACTTCCCAGAATACGTCAAGATCCATCGTGCGAGGATCTGGTTTGCCCGTGGGTCGCCGTCGCTCCTCAGCTTCAATTTCGGCGCGATCAGCAGCAAGTTGCCGCAAGTGTGCTTCTGGCACATCCATACGTTCGAACCAGTGTCGCGCAAAAGCCATATTCCCGAGAATATCCTCTTTTATCCTGGGGATCTGCGCTATCAAATCGTTGTAGCTGTCGCGATCTGAGGCATCACTCATTCCGGTGTACTTGGGCTGTATATAACCTGCCTTCCGCTCTGCGATCCTGAACCAAAAATCACTCTTTCTTCCGGAAAGGTGAGTTCGCCACAACCTGACGGCCCGCTGTGTCTGACCCGCTTCTGCAAATTTACGCCACCAAGCGAGTTCGCGCTCATGCGGCCATACAGAATAGCCTGGGGCCGTAAAATGCGCCTCCAACTGATCGTAAAGGCCACGTGCGAAATACCCCTCCAACACGTGTTGGAAAGCGGGGTGAACATGGCTATCGTCGAGGGAAGTTCCAGCGTGCCGCTTTATCTTGCCAGCATGGAAAAGCTCGGCCACGACCTCACGGAGACGATCTTCGTCCTTGCCCGGGGTGTCATATCGAGGCTTGAAAAACTCCCCATCTATTACGGCAATCTCGTCATGCATGTTTGGCTGCAAGCCTCATGTTAGATGTCCCAACCGATCGAACCAACAAAACTCCAAACGAATTGAGAGTTCATAAAAATTAATCTGTAGGTCGACAGTTGGGTAAAACCGTGAATACCACAAGAAATTTCAAACATAGGTCAAGTCCAGTTTTGACCCCACACTCTGGATCGCCAGCTTGCCCATTAATCGAATTTTGGTTTTTGAGATTTGGCTGGGCAATGCCTCAATGCACTCTGAAACAACCGTTGAAAGTTGCCATTCATTCACTTTGCAGCATCGGTAAGTTTAGGCTCTCCTGATACCTTCGCCGCGCCTGTCACGAAAGGCTGGTTCGAAAACATAGACCTTCGCTGCAGCACGTTCAAACTCAACAGATGCGGACGAAGCATGCGTAATCGGGCTGACCAAGCTGATGGGTCAGGTTCTTGATATAGTTGCGGAGTGTTTCTGCAATTTAAGGAGAACGAGATGGATTACTATGTTGGATTAGACGTGTCGCTTCGCTCAGTCGCCGTTTGCATTGTGGATTGTGATGGTAAGGCGATTTTTGAGCGATCTGTTCCGTGTGAGATTGAAGATATCACCGAGTGCTTGCTGGCTTTCCGTGCCTCTGACTTGCGCCTTGGGTTTGAAGCCGGTGCGATGAGCCAGTTTTTGTTCTTTGGACTGCAGGCAGAAGGATTCAATGTCGTTTGCATGGAAGCCCGGCAAGTTAATGCCGCCTTGTCTGCGATGCGCAATAAGACCGACAGAACAGATGCACGAGGGATCGCTCAAGTCTTGCGCTCTGGATGGTACAACACTGTTCACATCAAAAGCCGCGAAGCGCACGCGGTGCGGGCACTCTTGAGTAGCCGCAAGGCTGTTCAGAGAAAGTGCATCGATTTGGCTAACGAGATACGCGGTTTGTTCCGCATCTTTGGCCTTCGGCTGCCATCTCGCGTAGAGCAGCGCTCATTTGATGAGCGGGTCCGCCCCATCATTGAGGCTGATCCCGTTTTGTCCCATGCGCTCATGCCGCTTCTGGATGCACGGGTAGCACTTCATCAGGCATACCGTGAGTTGGACCGCAGGGTGAAGCAGATCGCCAGCCATGATGATATCTGCATGCGGTTCATGGGGATACCTGGAGTGGGGCCGATCACAGCATTGACGTTCAAAGCTGCCGTAGACGACCCCAACCGCTTTACCAGCTCAAGAACAGTGGCCGCCCATTTTGGGCTCACGCCCCGACGATATCAGTCAGGTGAGAAAGACAACCCCGGCCGCATCTCAAAGGCCGGTGATCCGGATGTCAGGGCCGCACTCTACAGCGCCGCAAACGCTATGATGATGCGATCTATTGCCGGGTCCGAGATCAAAAGTTGGGGCCTGCGATTGATGAAACGAAAGGGCCGTCGCAGGGCGGTTGTAGCTGTTGCGAGAAAACTTGCCGTCGTCATGCACCGCATGTGGGCGGACAACACCGAGTTCCGTCAGAAGCCGTTGGAGGTTGCCACATGAACTAACAAAACGTCCAACGACTGACGATGGGATCGTCCCTCTACCGGACGAGGTCTGTGGAAGACGCCGAAAAAGGCTGCTGCGCCACTTGAAGCGCGAGACTAAGCTGGGTGCTCCACAACCGATCCGACACATGCGTGCAGCGGTCCAACCGAACCGGACCAATAATGACTGCGAAGAGAAGCTTGACCCG
>CBDTUA010000149.1:0-2858 GCA_965363735.1 uncultured Sulfitobacter sp.
TTGGACATCCAAGCGCAGCGATCAAAATCAGAGTAACGGATCAATGTTTCGGTCTTGCCAGTAACGATGAGCCGCGAACAGCCCTCTAGCACCTCAACAGATTCAAAAACGCTTACCACGGCGCGTCTGCCCGGTTTAGGGGCGGTTTGAAGGCAAAGTTTTTCACCCTCCCCCAGCCAGCGACTGATCCGATCCTCTTCAGCCTCCACTGCGAAAAGGTGACGCTCCTGTGAAGCGTTCTTGACACAGGTTTCACCCGCCAACGCAGGCATGGCAGCAATAATGGACAGGGCGGTCGATACCGTCAAAGAGCGCAAGAGCATATTTCCCCTCGTTTTTAAGCTTCCATCCACACTCCTCCTTTCCAGCTCATGGACCAAGTAAAGAGACATCACAATCGCATGCCGGGATGGTGACGAAAAATGAACGAGAGGTGCGCCGAAAATCGATAAGTTTGTACCATTCATCTGGTCACATTGGAGAAATTATTATGATACGCACTATTACCGCAGGCTTTACCGCTCTCATTCTTGGGGTCGGAGCCACATCAGCGCAGGACGCG
Organism: uncultured Sulfitobacter sp.; assembly: GCA_965363735.1. Lineage (GTDB taxonomy): Bacteria > Pseudomonadota > Alphaproteobacteria > Rhodobacterales > Rhodobacteraceae > Sulfitobacter. The sequence continues at coordinate 563 of CBDTUA010000149.1, forward strand.
CCTTTCGGGACTGAAGCCGACGCCGAGTATGCACAGCTATTGTGGGACGTGATGGAAGCGTCGAACCTAGCGGGAGAGAACGCAATCCGAACCTTTCCCTACGAGGGGGTGGCGCCGCACGGCATGATGCTTGAGACATTCTATTCCAACGCTGAAGTAAATGGTCACAATAGTGATTTGATCATCAAGAGAAACTACGGTCCGGAAGGCGTCACCATCGAAGACATACAAGCCGATCCCAGCAAGCATCTAGCTGCTATCACGGTCATGTTTCGTCGTGAGGCGGGTTATGATGCAGACAACTTGGATTGGTTCTGGGCCAAGTATTTGCCTGATGGCTCGCTGGACAAGAACCCAGCAGGAATGCAGCTTGCGGGACGTGTCGCCAAGGGGGCCGATGCCGGTTGCATCTCCTGCCATGTCAATGCGCCAGGCGACGACTACATGTTCACTACGGACTAAATGATTGACCCGCGCCTTGTCTTGAGCTGTCATCAGAATGCCTAACCAAGGGCCAATCATGCACTGACTTTCAATCTGGACCACTCAGGTGGAGCGGCTCAGCAATGCAGGTCGGCTTCCTTTTCAGAGATTCAGTTCGGTTAGGCCCGGATGGTCCTCGGGGCGGCGACCTAAGGGCCACTGAAACAGGCGCGACGATGCCTTGATCGGCATGTCGTTTATGCTGGCAATGCGTCGGCGCATCCGCCCGTCGGTGGCGAATTCCCAATTCTCGTTGCCATAGGAGCGAAACCAATGGTCGGCCTCGTCGCGCCATTCATAGGCAAAGCGTACAGAGATCCGATTTTCCGTCCATGCCCACAGTTCCTTGATCAGGCGATAATCATGTTCGCGTTGCCATTTGCGGGTCAGGAACGCTTCAATTTCGGTATGTCCAGACAGGAATTCAGTTCGGTTCCGCCACTGGCTGTCGTCGGTATAGGCCTGCGTTACTAACCGAGGGTCGCGGCTGTTCCAGCCATCCTCGGCGGCGCGCACCTTTTGGACAGCGGTTGTTTCAGAAAATGGCGGAAGCGGGGGGCGGGTCATGGGATGGCTCCTGACAGATTGGATGAAATTGAGGTCGCAGCACCCGTGAGAAGGCTATTTGACCGGGTAGACCGAGCCTCCGTCAGAAGGCCCGGAAGAACTTCAAACGATGGCAGAAACGGCCAGATATCATGAGATTGTTTGCGCCAAAATGCCAAATTGGGCTGACCTAATTGCCCATTTCTAACGGTCGCAAGAAGTGGCGGTCATAGCGCCTGATACACTCCATATCCTCAGCGAATTGGTACGCTTTCTGGCATGCGCTGTCTGTAAGGCTCTTTATACGATAGGCTTCATAGTCCGCCAGTGATGGGAAGGAAAAAAGGCAGACGGCCATGTCGTTTGGGCTTTCGTGAGGCAAGTAGTACCCATGATGAGTGCCGCCAAATTTCTCAACCAAGGGAATCCACGCACGCGCGTATTCTTCGAATTCAGAAATTTTCGATGGGTTCAGTTCATATTGAACATAGCAGGTTATCAACGGCTTCTCCTGACAGGATTATCTTTTGTTTCTGACCAAGGGTCTGTATTTGTCTTTGAGTATTCTTAGCTGGATGCGGTTGCTGAGCCTGAACCATTCCTGCGACAGAAAGCTGCCCTACGATGGGAATCCTTGATGTGCGGCGATCTGCTCAAGGTTTGAGGCCCACGACGGTTGTTCAGCGGCGAATGTCCTGAACTTTTCTGCCACCTCCGGTTCTCCGCGCAGAGAGCCCGCAGGAACGATCATTTTTGATCCGTCGCCGCTGGACCAGGGCACGCCGGAGCCACACTCCGGGCAGAACGATTTAGAGATGTCCCGCCCAGGCATCCGGTAAGTGACGATTTCATCGGCACCGCCCAGCCAGTCGAACCCATTGGCTGCTACGAACAGATTTGATGCGAAGGCTGACCCGGTTATCTGTCTGCACTGATCGCAGCTACAGAAGAACAGCTTGTCGAACGCGTTGACAACCTCGAACGAGACCTTGCCGCAAAGGCAGCTCCCTTGGATTTTCTGCATACTCTCAACCCTCTTTGCTTAGTTAAACATTAGGTCGCTGCATCATGATCTGTCCCTTTATTTTTCCCTAATTTTCCCGAAGCTGAAACTAAGGAATATGAATCTTAAACCCGCAAAATTTCGCTAGGCATGAAGGGGCCTTGGGGAGGCAGATCACCCACAGTATCGGCGGTATCCGCCCCCAGTGGTTCAACTCACCTGCAGATTTCACCGTCGTAGCGGACCAGTCCGACAAGGTTATCG
>CBDTUA010000150.1:0-2739 GCA_965363735.1 uncultured Sulfitobacter sp.
GTGACGACAAAGACGTGATGCAAAAGATTCGCTTCGGAACGGTACACATTACGCTTCCATCGTCGACCATGCCGGAAGTCGATTCACGGTTTGCCGTCTTTGACTTGCCGTTCATGCTGCGAGATCGGGGTCATGTCGCACGTGTAGAAGATACAATTTTCGCCGATGTTCTGGTCCCCGCGGCTGGTGCGCAAGGCTACCGTCCGCTGGCAATTTGGGAAAACGGTTTCCGACAAATTACCAACAACAATCGGCCTATCAACACGCCTGCCGACCTCGAGGGGTTGAAAATCCGCACGCCAAACTCAAGCTGGCGCGTCGCTATGTTCCGCGAATACGGCGCCAACCCGACTCCCATGCCGTTCTCCGAACTTTTCGTAGCTTTGCAGACCGGTGTTGTCGATGGACAGGAAAACCCGCTCGTGAACATTTCCGCCGGTAAGCTGAACGAAGTACAGACTTATCTCTCCATGACGGGTCACGTCTATTCGCCTGCATACCCGACAATGGGACTGGAAATTTTCGAGGGTTTTGATCCCGCCGTACAAGACATCTTGATTCAAGCGGCCAGCGAAGCCGGCGATTGGTCACGTGAGCAGGGCGAGAGCAGCGATGAAGAGCTCGTTTCCACATTGGTCGAAGCAGGCATGGAAATGAACGTCGCCGATAAAGAAGCCTTTGTAGCGGCTTCGAGCGGCGTCTACGAGAAGTTCGCGGCCGAAGTTGAAGGCGGCGCTGCGCTGATCGAACAAATGCACGCACTTGCCACTGAGTAGGGCGCCTCACCAAAGAGCCGCTTGTCGGCTCTTTGGTACTTAGGGAAATGAGAAAAATGAAATCTGCTGAGTATTATCTAACCCTGGCGCTGCAAACTCTCACGATTGTACTATTGATCATTCTTACATGCGTCGTTCTGCTCGGGGTCGGTTTCCGATACCTCGGCGGATCGTTGATCTGGTACGACGAAGTTGCTTCTGTATTGCTAGCCTGGATCTCGTTCTTGGGGGCGGCACTGGCGACACTGCGTAACGCCCACATGGCTTTCAGTGGCATCATGTATAACCTGCCTTTGCCCCTTCGCGCGGCCGTTTTCGGTCTCGTTGAAGTCATCGTTTTGGTGAGTGCTGCGGTGATGTGTTGGGCCAGTTGGGCCGTGATGGCTTACTTCGGATCAGAGACTTTGACATCAGTGCCGTGGATGCCGCGCACTGTCGTTCAGGGCGTGCTCCCCGTTAGCCTTGCGCTGATCATTCTGGCGCGTTTTGTCACGTTGGCGGATCGTTGGGCAGAAGCAAAAGCCGGGTTAAGCCCCGAGGAAAAAGAAATTCAGGCCGAGATCGCGCGCAGCCAAGCCGACCTATCCCTCCACAAGGAAATCAAACCGTGACTGAAGCGTTCATCATCCTGGGTCTTTTCATTTTCATCTTTTTAGGCGTGCCTATCTCGTTCGCAATCCTGTCGGTGTCTCTTGTCGGGGTTTTCCTGTTGAACGGCTATCTTGGGTTCTACAACGCAGCCCTGTCATTATTCAGCGGGGCGACGTCCTTTCCGCTCATCGCCATTCCGCTCTTTGTTCTTGCAGGGGCTTTGATGAATACAGGTGGCATTTCGCGCCGTCTTATCAACTTCGTATCAGCAATGATCGGTTTCGTTCGCGGCGGCCTTGCTATGGTCAACGTCGGCGTGTCGCTGTTTTTCGCTGAAATCTCGGGTTCGGCGGTTGCAGATGTCGCTGCGATTGGATCAGTGCTGATCCCTCAAATGAAACGCAAAGGGTATAACCCACGTTTTGCTGCGGCAGTCACATCTTCGAGCGCGTCTCTGGCGATTATCATTCCGCCTTCAATTCCAATGATTCTTTATGGTGCCATGTCCAATACTTCGATCGTACAACTTTTTGTTGCGGGTATCATCCCGGGACTATTAGGTGGACTGGGCATGATTTTATTATGCTATCACATGGCGGTGCGCTACGATTTGCCGCGCGATGAAGCTTTCTCTATTCGACGTTTGGGTCAAAGCGCACGTGAAGCCGGCTGGGCCCTTGTACTTCCTATGATCATCTTGGGTGGCATCTTTGGCGGATTTGTAACAGCAACCGAAGGCGCTGGATTAGCCGTAATCTCGGCGCTGATCATCGGAGTATTTATTTATCGTGAGATCAAGCTGAACGAACTTTTCCATGCTTTGACCGAGGGCGTCACACAAACGGCTGTTGTGATGATGATGGTTGCTGCATCAGCAGTTCTAGGGCTGTATCTCACCGAAACACAGGTGCCTCAGCGGTTGGCACAAGGGGTACTTGAACTGACTGAGAACAAGTACCTTGTACTATTGATCATCAATATCTTCTTGTTTGCAATCGGGACCGTGATGCACGGGGCCGCGGCGATCATTTTGACCGTGCCCATCTTCATGCCGATGGTCCACCAGTTTGAAATTGATCCGGTACAGTTTGGGTTGATACTGACGCTTAACATTGCCTTGGGACAGCAAACACCACCTGTCGCAAGTGTCCTCGCAACGTCCTGTTCCATTGCGAAAACAGATATGTGGGCCACCACGAAAACAAACTTGCCATTTATCGGAGTTTTGGTAGCAATCTTGATGCTGGTAACTTACGTGCCGGCTGTGCCGTTGTTCTTGGTGGAGTATATTTACCGCTGAAATCGTTTTGTCAGATACGAGTGAAAAGGGCGCAGTCTTCGTGAGACTGCGCCCTTTTGCATGAAGTTTAAG
>CBDTUA010000151.1:0-2712 GCA_965363735.1 uncultured Sulfitobacter sp.
GACACCGCAAAGGTGGGCTTGGCTACGTTGCGATCTTTACGTCTGTGCTGCTGGCTGGGCTCTCGGGCTCAGCAGTGGCAGATGCTGCGGCCCTATCTGCAATGTTATTCCCGATGATGGCCAAGGCGGGCTACCCGCATGGCCGTTCGGCAGGGTTGCTTGCGTCAGGCGGAATTATTGCACCCATTATCCCGCCTTCGCTACCACTGATCCTCATGGGTGTTGCGGGTAACATCTCGATCGCCAAGCTTTTCATCGCGGGTATCGCACCAGGCTTGATGATGGGCGCGGTGCTGGTCATGGTCTGGAATTTCCTAGTGCGAAACGAAGATCTGGAAACTCAGCCCCGTGCAAGCCGGAAAGAAAAAACCACTGCTTTAAAGGGCGCATTCTTTGCACTGCTTTTGCCGATTATTATTATTGGCGGCATCCGGTTTGGTATTTTCACTCCAACAGAAGCAGCAGTTGTTGCCGCAGTCTACGCAATTATCGTGTCGATGTTCGTCTACCGCGAAATCAATCTAAAAGACCTTTACCGTCTGTTAGTCCGCTCTGCGCGTTCTACGGCAATGGTCATGTTCCTAGTTGGGTGTGCCATGGTCGCGGCTTGGGTGATTACGCTGGCCCAACTGCCGCAGGAACTAGTCGCGATGCTTGGCCCACTTGTGGATAACCCACGCATGTTGATGGCGACCATCATGATTGTCGTGTTCTTTGTTGGCATGGTGATGGATCTCGGGCCATCCGTCCTTATCCTTGCGCCGCTCTTCATGCCCGTCATCAAAGAGGCTGGAATTGATCCCGTCTATTTCGGGGTGATGTTCATCATCAATGCGTCAATTGGCCTGATCACCCCACCTGTCGGCAACGTTCTGAACGTTGTCTGCGGAGTGTCGCGCGTGTCAATGACCGCTGCAATCAGCGGGGTCTGGCCCTTCGTTCTGGCCTACCTCGTGCTGTTGTCCCTTTTTGTTGCTTTCCCAAGCATCATCATCGTCCCGATGGAACTTCTCATCGGATAACTCTTGGAGGAGAGAAGAAATGAAACATACCCTTAAAACATATATTGCAGCGACGGTCCTGTCTGTTCTTGCAACGCAATCCGGTGCTGAAACTGTGCTCAGATTCGGGCATCCTGCGCCAGACACTGACCTTTCACACGAGATGATCGAACAATTTGCTGCCGCTGTGGAGGAAGGCACCGAAGGATCCGTGACAATCAAGATTTTTCCAAACGGCCAACTGGGATCCGACAGCCAGATGATCGACGGCGTGCGCTCCGGTATCCTGGATTTCACGCTGTCCGGCCTGAACAATTTTACAGGGATGGTGCCAGAAGCCGGTGCATTCTCGCTGCCATTTATGTTCCCTGATCGCGAGATTGCTTACAAAGTGTTGGACGGTGAAGTCGGGCAAAGCGTGCTTGCTGACTTGGAAGAGTTCGACATGAAAGGTTTGGGTTTTGCAGAAAACGGATACCGTAATATTACCAACAACCGAGGGCCAGTGCGAACGCCAGCCGATCTTGCTGGTTTGGTTATGCGGGTGAATAACTCGCAAGCGCTGGGTGACTTGTTTCAAGCACTCGACGCCAACCCGCAACAGATTGCAGTGGCCGAGCTTTATACGGCGCTTGAGACAGGTGTTGTGAATGCACAAGATCACCCAATTTGGGTTGTCGAGGCTTTCAAGTTCTTCGAAGTGCAAAAATACCTTAGCCTGACCCAACACGCCTATTCAGCGCTGACCTTTGTGATGAACGACGACGCGTTTAATGCCCTTACGGAGCATGAACAAGAGGTGATCGTCACCGCCGCACGCGAAGCGATAGCCTTTCAACGGGCTGCAAGCCAAGCCGCAGAGGGTGACAAAATCGCCTTCCTTGAGAGCGAAGGCATGATCGTCAATGCTGATGTTGACAGCGCAGCTTTTCAGGAGGCTGCAAAACCTGTCTGGCAGAGTTTCATCGATGAGAATGGCGATACGTTGATCAACGCTATTCTGGAAGCATCCAAATAAGACCAAGTATGGCCTGTCTACGGCGCCTCTCGCGTCGTAGACAGGCCTTGCCTAAAGCTGCCCATTCCACTAAAAACGGACCCCAATTTCCGCACAGTTTCTGAATGAGTTGCGTCTCGGGGACGCACTTCAGCTGCCAAGTCCGCCGCTGGTAAAACGGGCTTTCAACAAGCATGGCAGACCATGCCCACACAATACATAAATGAACTATAAGAGAGAACATCATGCGCGAAACACTTCTCCTTGTCGAAAAGTCGTCCCACTGTCTGTCCTATTATGACACCGAAACTGGCGAACGCTTAAAGACCGTCGCACTACCGAACTTCCCACATGAATTTGTTCTGAACCGGGAAAAGACGATTGCCTACATCGGGATCTACGGCGTCGTGAACTCCGGCAGTCCAGACAAGGGCGGGCACAGTGTTGTCGCGCTTGATGTTGCATCGGGAACCATCTTACACACGCTGGATCTGGGCGCAGAAAACAATCGCCCGCATGGTCTGGATATGGATGGCGAAGGCCGTCTGTATGTCATGGCGGAAGGGTCATCGGAGCTTTTGGTCTGGGATACCCCCGAGACACAGGGCCTTTATAGCCGACAGGCACCGTCAGGCGGTGAAAAATCGCATCTCTTTGCGTTGGCGAAGGACGGTCGCAAGGCGTACTCGATCAACCTCGACAGCAATGATGTCA
>CBDTUA010000152.1:0-2556 GCA_965363735.1 uncultured Sulfitobacter sp.
CCCACAGAACGATAATCCCGAAAAAAGCCGACAGGCTGGAGCCGGCCAGTATCGCCAGCCGCGCACTAGCGGCCAATGTTGGCGTGTCGAATGCGAGTGCGGTGACGAAAAGGCCCATTGTAAATCCCACGCCGGCCAGAATGCCCGCACCATAGATATGTCGAAACCCGACACCCGTTGGCAGCACGCCAATCTTCAGTTTCACAGCGCACCAAGTCGCGCCGAGCACGCCGATCGGCTTGCCAAGAACCAACCCAAAAAATACGCCCAGCGACACGCTACTGGTGGCATTTTGTAAAGTCTCAAGCTCAATTGTGACACCTGCATTGAAAAAACCAAATACGGGAACGATCAATAGACCTGCCCAAGGGCGCAGCACCCGCTGGGTCCTGAGTAGCGGTGAAGTTCTGCAGTCATCTTTTATCCCGTTGGGAACTACGGCTGCAATCAGGACGCCCCCAAGGGCGGCCTCAATCCCTGCTTGGAACAACGCCGCCCAAAGCACCGCGCCAAGTACAGCCAGCACCAGTGGACGGGCCTGTCCAAGCAGGTTCAGGCCGACCATTGCCGCGAACGTCAGAAACGCCAGCATCATCGGCAGGGTCTGTATCTCCTCACCGTAGAAGACCGCTATGATCGCAACCGCCCCGAAGTCATCAAAAATCGCCAAGGTCATTAGAAACACCTTTAGGCCGACAGGGACGCGGTGTCCCAACAGAGAAAGGAGCGCGAGGGCAAGCGCGATGTCGGTGGCCATCGGGATTGCCCAACCACGCGACGCTTCGCTGTCCGACGCGGTAAAGGCGATATAGATGAGGGCAGGAACGGCCATGCCGCCAAAAGCAGCGATCGCGGGCATTGCCGCCTTGCGCAGGGTCGACAGATGTCCCTCCACCAGCTCATGTTTGATTTCTAAGCCGACAAGCACAAAGAAAATGGTCATCAGGCCCTGATTAATCCAGACGATCAACGGTTCGTCAATCTGGAGGGGCAAAAAGCCAACTCGGATTGGAGTATGGTGAATTGCTGCATACATCCCGGCCAGCGGCGAATTTGCGGCGACCAAAGCAAGAACAATGGCGCTCAGGATCAACACGCCCGAAATCCTATCGAAAGTGATAGGTTTAACGGTCACGTCGGGTATAGGTCTTTCCGGCTGGGTGTCGAGCTAAGGCAGCTGCGATCCGGGCATGGTTGCCTGCGCTTTCGCTGTGTCAATGTTGGCCTTCCGCATCTGCGATGTAGTCACGCGTTATTGGAATTGTGGTTTTGCACTTCGCCAGTTGGAATTGGAATACCACAAGCCCCGTGTGACGGAATGCAGCCTCGCAGGCGGCAAGGTAAAATTCCCACATCCGGCAAAAGCGCTCGTCATACAGGTGCTCCAACTGGCCGGTATTGGCCAGAAACCGATGACGCCATGCGCGCAGGGTTTCGGCATAATGCTGACGCAAGACCTCGACATCCGTAACGATCAGCCCACTCTTTTCGATGGCTGGAAGAACCTCTGACATGGCTGGCACATAGCCGCCTGGAAAGATGTACTTGTTGATCCATGCTCCCGGGGCTCCGGGCGGGCCACTCGTGCCGATCGTATGCACCAGTGCGACCCCATCGTCAGTCAGTCGGTGGGCAATCGTATCGAAATAGGTGCGATAATGTAGCGGGCCAACATGTTCGAACATGCCAACCGAGACGATCCGATCATATTGTTCGATTTCATTGCGATAATCCCGCAGATGAAATGCCACCTTGCCATCCAGGCCGGCGTTTGCGGTTTCGGTTCGGGCATATGACAGCTGTTCTTTGGACAGCGTCAGGCCGGTTACAGATACATCCGCGTCACGCGCCAGAAACCGCGCCATGCCGCCCCAGCCCGATCCAATATCAAGCACCCGCTGACCCGGCCGCAGCAGCAATTTGGCTGCAATGTGCCGTTTCTTTTGCATCTGCGCTTTTTCCAGTGTGTCATCCGGCGCTGCGAAATAGGCGCAGGAATACTGCCGGTCCGCGTCGAGAAACGATGCGTACAACTCATCCATCAAATCATAGTGATGCGCCACGTTGCGCTCGGCGCGACGTGCCGGATTGAACAGCGTCAATGGCCGGATCATTCGCCGGAAGGTCAGCCAGTTCCGGCGCACGGATGACCTTGTTTCATCACCGATATTACGCAAAATAAGATCAAGAAACCCGTAGATGTCTCCCCTATCAATGCGTAGAGTGCCCTGCATATAGGCCTCGCCCATGGCCAGATCCGGGTTCAGTACAATCCGGCGCAGGGTGCCGACCCTAGTGATGGTAGCGGCTATGTGAGGATCGCCGCTACCAAACCGACGCCGTGAGCCATCGGGAAAGGTCAAGATCAAAGTCCCACTTGTGATTGAACGGTTCAAAAAGCCGCTTAGCAGATACCGACAAGGGGTGAACCAATCCAGCGCCGGTTTCGAGGGTGCCGTGGGATTGACCTTGGCCGCGTCGAGCTTATCCAGTTCAGTACTGTCGTTCATGATTGGCGCTGCCTGTGTCTGTGGGTTCGATATCTAGACGTTGTCT
>CBDTUA010000153.1:0-2550 GCA_965363735.1 uncultured Sulfitobacter sp.
CCCTCGGCCATCGCCATCCCGACCTCGCTGTCGCGTTTGAACCCGCCGATGCCGGGACCATGGCCGGCGCGTGGATCGACAACAATCACCGGCGGCTTTGCCTCATCGACGCAATCATCCCAGCAATTTCCGTCAATTTCGGTGATCCGCAGCAGCGCGTAATTGGCAGGCTGATCGAACAGGCGCGCATCCAGCAGCGTCTCGTATTTGAAATCCAGCAGTGGCGGCATTCCGGCGCGGTCATGCGCGATCATGTTGTCGGCACGTTCACGCAGCGTGTCCATGAAAAGCACCGAGCGTTCCCACAGATCGCGGCCATAGGCGACGGGATCAGGTGACGCTTGATGATCCCCAGCGGATTTAGCTTCAGGATCCGTGTTTGCAGCTACTAATTTGTCGAACTCGGCTTGGGTGTTCATGCTTGTGTCCTCCGCGAAAAGAAGTTCAATGTCGGTACAAAGATCACAGCGATGTACCAGCCGTAGGCAAAGCTCTCGGCCAGACCCAGAAGTGCGCTTGTCCAGCTGATCCAGGTCACGCCGGGCAGCAATGGCAACCACGCCTGGTACATTGTGGCCCCGGGAAACAGCAGTCCGAACACCACGCACAACGCAAAACTCAGTGCCAGCAGGATGCCAAGGGTCATGCCGACCGGATAGATGCGAATGGGATTTGGATTTGACAAATGAATCCCTCCTTGAAACTTGACGTCGCGCAAGCGCGACCGGCCCCGTGTTTCCACGGGCTCAATATCAAGACGTTGTCAGAGGGAAATCATTACAGGCTCAGAAAAGAAACCTTGTGAAGAAAATCCTGCCAACGCCGGATCGTCAAACGATCGGCGGGCGAATGTCCAGTGCAACCATTTGGCTGCTGCCAAAAACCGGGTCCGGCATTGGGAGCCGGAAGCTTTTAATCAGGGGCTGTCTGGACCCAAGAGTCTCGGCGCTTAACATCTGCTGGTTGTGACAGTAAGATTGTGAAGGACAAGATACATCGTGTGACGATTCCACGGCAGCGTGATTGTCAGAACCCACATCCTGAGCATACACGAGCAAATCGATGCCATTTCGATCGACATCAGCCGTCTGATGGACATCGGTATGAGCTATTCCTGCGATCAACATAGCTGTCAGAAATGCTGCCACCAAAAAACGGAAATTCCGCACGATCTTCGTAAGCACAAAATGTCGATTGCTGTGGCCCATCCACGCAGCATAGCCCATATCGGATCCAATTGATATTGACCTAAGTCAAACTATTGCCATGTGCCCGGGCGAAAACTGCGAACAGGGCGATGATCTCTGCGGGAAAGCCAATATGCTTTGTAATCAGGTGCCGCCACCTTGATGCCGTGACCCCTGCATTTCGGGGTCGCCCTGCCCAAACCACAGGACGGCATGCCCGACAAAGGCCGACAGGCTGGAGCCGACAAGTATCGCCAGACGCACGCTGGCGGCCAGTGTCGGCGTATCAAACGCAAGAGCGGTGACAAAGAGGCCCATGGTAAACCCCACGCCAGCCAGAAGGCCGGCACCGTAGATATGTCGGAACCTGATGCCCGGTGGCAGCATGCAGATGTCCAGTTTTACGGCGCACCAGGTCGCGCCGAGCACGCCGATCTGCTTGCCCAGAAACAGCCCGAAAAAGACCCCCATAGACACGCCGCTGGAAACATTGCGCAAAGTCTCGATCTCGATCGTGACGCCGGCATTGAAAAAACCGAATAGGGGGACGATCAGGAGACTTGCCCATGGATGCAGCATCCGTTGTGTCCGCAGCAGCGGTGAATTTCGACGGTCATCCTTGACTCCATTGGGAACCACGGCCGCAATCAGGACGCCCGCAAAGGCAGCCTCAATCCCTGATTGGAACAGGGCCACCCACAGTATCACGCCCAGCACCGCCAACGCCAGCGGGCGGGCCTGACCAAGCCGGTTCAGGCCGATCATGACCCCGAATGTTACAAAGGCCAGGATCATTGGCAGGAATTGAATCTCCTCGCCGAAAAAGACCGCAATGATCGCAACCGCCCCGAGGTCGTCAAAAATTGCCAGGGCCATCAGAAACACTTTGAGACCCACAGGGATACGACGCCCCAACAGAGACAGGAGCGCGAGGGCGAGCGCGATATCGGTAGCCATCGGGATCGCCCAGCCGCGCAAGGCTTCGCCCTCGGGCGCGGTAAACGCGACATAGATGAAGGCGGGGACAACCATTCCGCCGAAAGCGGCGATCGCGGGCAATGCCGCCCGGCGCAGGGTCGACAGATGCCCCTCGACAAGCTCATGTTTGATTTCGACCCCGACAAGCACGAAGAAAATGGTCATCAGGCCCTGATTGATCCAGACGATCAGCGGCTCGTCGATCTGGTAGGGTGCCAGGCCAATACGGATCGGAGCATGGTGAATTACTGCGTACAGCTCCCTTAGCGGTGAATTTGCAGCGACCAGCGCAAGCACAATGGCGCTGAGTATCAACACGCCGGAAATCCTGTCTAGCAACTGTATCTCTCAGGGTGCTAAAGGAGCCCATTTCTGACGGCTCTTG
>CBDTUA010000154.1:0-2543 GCA_965363735.1 uncultured Sulfitobacter sp.
TAAAGCGATCGTTTATCGGGGTCGGCTCGGTGATGCGAGCCAAGATGAGCTTTTGCCATTAGCCTAAGTCAACACATGGTCTATCGCCGCCACATGCTTTGGTGAAGGGCGATCAAGTGCTTCGCAAGCTGAAATTTCAATCACCCGGCACATGGCATCAAGCGGCAGCCCATTTTGAACATTGCGAAATGGCAGTTCCATCTCATTGGTCACCGCCTGAAGGCCAAAGAACACATAGGCCACGACCGCCGAAAATACCGGGGCAAACCAGCTTGTGGATTCGATAAGCGCGAACGGCAACAACCAACAGTAGAGATACGTCGTTCTGCGGACCAAGAGTGAGTACACAAAGGGCAATGGCGTCGTCACGATCCGCTCGCACCCCGCCTGCGCGAGCGCTAGTGAGGACAGTGTTTGCGAGATAGTCATCTGGCCGAAACCGCTGATGGCATCTTTCTCGATCAACCGTCTAACGTGATCAGCCATTGAGCGCAGCGCCGCATCTGCGGGATTGTCCCGTGCAATCATAGCCGCGGATTTCTCTTCGCCGATCCAAGCGATTATGTCAGTGCGCACGTCGACTTTTCGCAAGAATCCACGGTGAAGATGGGCGAAAGCGACCGCGCAAGACAGTATTTTCTCGCGGTCTTCCCCCTTGCCGACAAAGACGCACATGTGCCGCCCCAGATTGCGCACATCGGCGATCATTGACCCCCAAAGTTTGCGGGCCTCCCACCAACGGTCATAGGCTGCGTTGTTACGAAACCCCAGGAATAGCGACAGCGCGACGCCAAAAATGCCCATGGCTCCGATCGAAATACGCGGTAGCCTGATGACGTGTTGGTCAATCAGCAGGACAATTGCAGACAACAGTGCGACGCCAATAATCCTGCCAATAATTTTGGGCACAACCGACCCTTGCATGACAAAGAAAAGTTGCAGTGAAGATGGGTGCTCCCTGACGATCATCTAATTTTCCTATTCATTTACAATTTCATAGAGCGCAAAGTTAGCCTAACTCTCGGCCCAGATGATCCAGCAGTAGTCGGACTTTGGGCGAAAGGTGCCGGTTTTGCGGATAGATTGCCCAAATGCCGTCATCCGGCGCGCGATACGCGTCGAGCATGGGCAGCAGCCGGCCTGCCTGAAGCTCGTCTTCGACATAGTAATCCGGGAGCTGGATGATCCCCACGCCTTTTCGCGCGGCATCAACCAATGACCAACCGCTGTTGCAGCGCATGTTTCCGTTGACGCGAACGTGGCGTGTCTTGCCCTTTTCCTGAAAGCGCCAGTAGCCGACTGTCCCTTGCAGGCAATTATGCTGCTCCAATTCGGACAGCGTATGGGGCGCGCCATGCACCGCAAGATAGCCCGGCGAGGCGCAAACATAATGGGTGCGGGTCGCCAGCCGCTTGGCCATCATGGTGCTGTCTTCAAGCTCGCCCAGTCGGATCGCCAGATCGTAGCTTTCCGCGACCAGATCAAGCATTTGATTGGTCAGGGTCAGATTAACCTCGAGTTCCGGATAGCGGACGACAAAATCGTTCACCAAGGGGGCGATCCGGTTTTCACCGTAGGTCACCGGGGCGGTCAGGTTAAGCCTGCCTTGGGGCGTTTGGTGCAGGTCCGAGATCGCGCGCTCGGCCTCCTTCAACCCATCCAGCAGCTGCCGGCAATGGTTGTAATAGATTTGCCCAGTATCGGTGATCGTGACCTTTCGGGTGGTGCGATAGAACAGCTTTACCGCCAGCCGCGCTTCAAGCGCCCCGATCTGGCGGCTGACTTGCGCTGTCGAAATGCCTAACTGGTTGGCAGCGGCTGTAAAGCTGCTGGCCTCGGCGACGGCGACAAATTCGGAAACGCCCTCCCAACTAAACATAGACGCCTCCCTTGTCAGTGGGTTCGTCTGCATTGTTACGCTGTTGTAATACTGATTTGCAAATTTACTGATTATCGCGAAGCAGAGATGGTGTATATGTGTCGCATCAGCTGCTGCACCAGCGGCATTTTTTTTTCAATTTAAAAGCGAGTCCCCCCATGACTGAGATGATCAAGTCCAAAGCTGCCGTCGCGTGGGCCGCTAACCAGCCACTTTCAATTGAAGAGATCGACGTGATGCCGCCTCAAAAGGGCGAAGTGCGCGTGCGCATCGTCGCGTCAGGTGTGTGCCACACTGATGCGTTTACGCTATCGGGTGATGACCCAGAGGGTCTCTTTCCCGTTGTGCTGGGCCACGAAGGCGGCGGCATTGTGGAATCCATCGGCGAAGGCGTGACCAGCGTTGCCGTCGGCGATCATGTGATCCCGCTCTACACGCCGGAATGTGGGGAGTGCAAATTCTGCAAGTCAGGCAAGACGAACCTCTGCCAGAAAATCCGCGAAACCCAAGGCAAAGGCCTGATGCCCGACGGCACCACCAGGTTCTTTAAAGACGGCAAACCAATCCTGCATTACATGGGCTGCTCGACCTTCTCGGAATACACCGTGTTGCCGGAAATCTCGCTGGCCAAGGTGAACCCTGAGGCGCCGCTGGAAGAAGTCTG
>CBDTUA010000155.1:0-2378 GCA_965363735.1 uncultured Sulfitobacter sp.
TTGGTTGGCGTTCCCGGCCTGATTGCAGCAACTGCCGACTAATATTCGGCGCAATAGTGCCTGAAACCCACCCAAAACGTCTATAAGTCTCTAAGTTAGACGGCTTTTGAAGCTGCGTTCGAAATGCTTCGCAAAAGCGCATAATACGGCCAGCAGAATTAACGGGTCGATTGTCCGAAAACCGCTCTGAGTTCTCACACAGTCCGGATCCTCTTTCGGACACCCTGTGCGCCACAAACCTGCCATAACCTGTTCAATTTTTTCGGTGGGTTCTGCCACGGCCAAATAGTTGATCCTACGCGGGGCAGGGCGGCCCGGCGCAAACGGCCGTTTTTTTAACATTAGCAAAGGTTCAGTACGCGGATAAAAGGAAAATTTTTGGCGGCAGGGCTAATGGCGGCTTTTGCAAATCGGATGCCAGATCACCGGCTTTTTATGTTTCAGAATTTGCCGTTTTAACCGAGGCCCGACCTGCCCCCGGCATCGCAGCGAAGTTCATGGACATTGTCCCTAGATGATGGATTAGTTAAACTGTGCTAAGGGCGCAGCGCTGGGGCAAGAAGGAATGAGGCATGTCTGAAACGACCGATATCCCCAAGGGATCGCACTGGACCATGAAGGGGCTCTTCATCATCGCCGTCGGCGTAGTGGTGATCTTAGCGCGGTCCTTCCTGATGCCACTCATCCTTGCGTTCCTTTTGTCGCTGACATTCTCGCCCGTGCGTCGCTGGTGCAAGCGCCGGGGCGTGCCCGACACAATCTCCGCCGCGGTAATCGTCTTGGGCCTCCTTGCACTGTGCGCCGCGGCCGTCGGCGGTCTGGCCGGCCCGGTGCAAACTTATGCCGAGAACGCACCGTCAATCATGCGCGACGTCGAGGTCAAGCTTCGCGGGATCAGCGATCTGGTCGCGCAGGTCTCCGATGCGAGCGATCAGGTTAGCGAACTGACCGGATCCGGCGACCAACCCGCGCAGGTCGCAGTTGATACGGGCCCGGGCCTTCTGACTCAAGCCGCGCTGACAGTGCCGTTCATGATGGCCCAGCTGCTGCTAACACTGGTGATGTTGTTTTTCCTTATCGCGTCGGGCGACATGTTCTATGAAAAGATCGTCGCAGTGAACCCGACGTTTCGAGACAAGCGGCGCGCCATTGGCATCGTCTACGACATCGAACGAAAGATTAGCCGCTATTTCCTCACCATCACCACCATCAACGCCGGTCTCGGCATAGCCGTCGGCCTAGCGCTGTGGTTCTTGGGGATGCCTAACCCAGCGCTCTTCGGCGCTATGGCTTTCGCGCTCAATTTCATCCCTTTCGTGGGTGCCATCGGTGGTGTTGTGGTGACGCTCGCGATCGGCATCGTTACCTTCGACACAATCGGCGCGGCCGCTCTTGCTGCGGGCGTGTATCTCGGCCTGACCAGCATTGAGGGCCAGTTCGTTACGCCCTACGCTGTGGGACGGAGTCTCAAACTCAATCCGGTGGCAGTGTTCGTGGCCGTCGCCTTCTGGGGCTGGGCTTGGTCAGTGGTGGGAATGTTCATTGCGGTGCCGGTCCTGATCGTCGTGCGCGCCTTTTCCGAGAAGATCGAAAGTCTGCACGGTCTGGGCCTTTTCCTGTCGGGGCGCGGCGATGACGCACCCGGGTCCGGTCCGCCAAACTGACCTGACGAGAACGGGCCAGGCCAGTGTCGCGAAGGTGCCCAGTTTTAAGGTGATACACGAGCTAAACCTGCACTTTTTTAAACTGTATGATACTTGGCAAAACGGTCCGCATAGGCGCTATCATCTAATTATCGACATATATTTCAGACGCACTGTATCAATATAATATGGGGGTTAGTCGAGCGGTTTTCGTGAGTAAGACATTTCAGCTTCAGCAGATGGAAACCAGCCATTGCCAGCATATCTCAATCGCGTTGCCAATGCCGTGCCGGAACATGAGGTGCATGACGCGTTTCTCAAGTTCGCGCGTGGACGTCTCTGCGAGCATCCCCGCTGCTTGGCAATCTTCGACAGGATTGGGCTCTGTTGCATAAATCGCGTGAGGGATTTCATGTCGTGAATCCAGTGTGGTAGCTGGATGGCATGAGCAAATCGATACCGCCGACCTATAAGACCAGAAATTGGCCAGCCTATACTGAAGTGCTGAAGCGCCGGGGCTCGCTGACGATTTGGTTCGACCCTGATGAGTTGAGGCGCAAAAGCCACCGGCAAACGTGGCCGAAGGCGAACTTTCAGTGATGCCGCGATCCAGACCTGCCTGACGATGACGGTTCTTTTTGGCATGGCGCTCCGGCAGACGACAGGTTTTGTTGAAAGCCTCTTGCGGTTGACTGATCTGGATTGGGGTGTTCCAGATTTCAGCACCTTGTGCCG
>CBDTUA010000156.1:0-2309 GCA_965363735.1 uncultured Sulfitobacter sp.
CTGCAAATGCAACGCCTTCTGGCGTTGTCTCCCACGCGAAGTCGTTTGAATCCAATAGTCGTATCTGGTCAGCGCTTGCAGATATTGCCATTGTAAGCACTGCGATAGTTGAAGCCGTGAAGAGTTGTTTCATCTCGCTTTCCCTCATGATACCTTTTGGTACTTTTTATATATGAAACCAAAAGGTATTATGTCAAGGGCTAACTTTCTCTTCGTCGTTCATGCCGATACGAAGCCTCGGAACGGTTATTAATCCCGTGTGCGAGCGGTGACTGACGCTTGGGCAAAGATGCCGGACTGCCACGCCGTAGCTGCGAAGATTATCGGTCACGACGGCGCGTGGCAGGCCCGATCGCCGCACCAACTTGGTCAGTAAACGCTTGGCGGCATGAACATTCCAGCGACGTTTTACCAAGATTTATAGGACATCTCCGTTTGCATCGACTGCTCGCCAAAGCCAGTGTTTTTGGCCTCAGATTGAAATCACAACCTCGTCCACGAGCCGTCTCTCAGACCGTGCCCCGCTCGGCCAACAGATCCTCGACATTGCGTAAGCTCAGGGCGAACCGATGATACGCCCAGACGGCGTAGGAAATGATGGGCTGAGGGAACCGGGAGCCTTTCGGGATAGGCTCGTCGCTTACTGCCAGACCCATCGTAATCAGTTTTTCGCCTGACCTAGTTCAGTGAATACCCGGTAGATACTTGCATCATTCTGAGTGCCGTGCTCGCCCCTATCGAAAGCAAAGTATAGTAACGCCTAAGCAGTTTGATACCCAATTATTCCAAGTGCTGCGGCCTTACTTGAACGTTCAATATCGTCTGCAGCAGGGCCGGTTCCTACGGCACGCGCGAGGGTCAGCCCGCCAATGAGTGCCGAAAGAAACGCCCATGCCTTTGTTTCCTGTTCATGTGGTGGAGCATCGTTTGGCAGGTTTCTTGCAATCTCTTTTACAATGCGGCCCATAAGAACCGCGTACTCTGATTGCACCTCCGGATCCGCCCTCACCACATCCGGCGTCAGACTGGTCATGGCACAGCCGCCTTCAAGGTCGAGCCGGTGATCAAGGCCAAGGTAGTAATCCGCAAAAGCTGCTGGCCATTGGTCACCGTGGGTTTCGCGGTACGCCGGCAATGCGGCAAGTACCTCCTCAAGACCGGCGACAAGTGCCGCTCGGAATGCATCGTTCTTGGATTTTAGATGGGCATAAAATGCACCAGAAGTGACACCGGCATCTTTCGCAATTGAGTCGACCCCAATCCCGGCATAGCCCTCTCTTCGAAACGCCCTGCCCGACGATTCCAGTAGTTTGGCCTTGGTTGCTTCAGATTTTTTCATATGCATCTCATGTTCTTATCAGATATTATAACGAACGTTATATTTTATGATTGACGCCATGGGCGTGCCGGGTTAGCAATATATAGAGGTCGTTATATTTCGATATGTGGCCCAAGACAAGCACCACGATGGGTGGTGCCAATCCTAAGGAGCTTAAGACATGAGTTCACGTGTGCCTCGGCACGCGCCCAGCAGATATGAGCCAATTTCACGGAGCAGAGGTACCGCAGCGCTAGCCGCCATCCTCTTCGCGGCGATGGCACTTTCCCCTCACACCGTAAGCGGACGCAGTACAAACACGCTGGGTGGGTCGGACGCGTTCGACACTGTAGAAAACGCGTTAGAGTTTGCCATCGCCGAATTCCCGAACACGGCAGCTGCGATGAACGCTGCCTTTAACACCCGCGTTTTTGACGCCCGTGTCGCCGAGGACGCAAGCCGCGGCCTCAAATCCCCCTACTATTTTTAATCCCCTCAACTGAATGGAAATGACATGAAACTGAGCTTTTTCTCTGGCGCCATATTGGCCCTCGCGATGTCGTCAACTACAGCCATGGCCGCCGACTGTTTTCAAATGGGCGGCGTTGCTATCCCTAACTTCTTTAGCGAAGGCGAAGGTCAGCCCATGATTATCTCTGCGGCTCTGACCGGCGCTGTTCAGAATGCCGCAGGCAAGATCACCGCCACCCGCGAGACCGAAACGGGCCTCGAGATGGATATGGAACACTATTTTGGTCGTAGCGACGGCGGTGGATTCCAAACGAATGATCTGGGTATTCTCACTGCCGTGCCGGGTAAACCTGGCCGCTACATGATCGAGATTACCTACGACATTCAGGAAGACGTCACGCGCGGGACGATGAAGGGCTACAAAGGTCAATTCAACAGCTACGGTCTTGTCGACTTGCGCGACAACGATAACCTTGTCGGACTGGTCCGCTACGACGGTGAAATCTGCAGGTGAGTTGAA
>CBDTUA010000157.1:0-2278 GCA_965363735.1 uncultured Sulfitobacter sp.
AAGGCGGCCGTACCGTCGGCGCGGGCGTTGTGTCCAAAATCCTCGCATAAGCCGTCGCGGCCCTCGAGCCGTAACGCTTTATTGATTGGCAAAGGCCGCTCTGGAAACAGAGCGGCCTTTGTTTTGCAAGGGGCTTGGCAATGGCCTTCTACATTGCGTTCTCTAACTTTCCTCAGATCGCCACTGTTCAAGCGTGCCAAATGGGCTAAGCTAGCCTTATGACACATTATGCTTCCATCATTGCACGATTGCTGGCCCTGTTTCTGCTGATAATGCCAGCGGCTGCAGTTGCTGGGGATATTGGTCGCTTTGCTGGGACGTTTTCCGGCGACGCCGAATTTATCTATGAAGGTGAAGTTAAACGTCGAGACATGAACACAACAATTGCCCCAACTAAGACCGGGTTCAGGTTAAGTTGGACATCTGTCAGCCACAAAGACGATGGCCGAGCGAAAGCAAAGAGTTACGATATTGTCTTCGAACCGAGTGATCGCCCGAATATCTATGCTTCGGCGATGAAAACGAATGTCTTTGGCAAAGGCATTCCGCTTGATCCACTCAAGGGTGAACCGTTCGTTTGGGCGCGATTGATTGATGACACCTTGTCGGTGTTCTCGCTTATGATTGACCAGACCGGCCAGTACGAGATGCAGGAATTCCATCGTACTTTGGTCGATGAAGGGCTGCAGTTGGACTTTGTCCGGATTCGCGACGGGGTGCCACTTAAGGAAATCAGAACCCTTTTGCGTCGCAGCAATTAACCGGGCCCCCCTCCTTTTGATCATTACCTCTTAGTGGACATTGCCACATGTCGCCTGTTTCACCTTCTGAAGTATCGACCCAGCGGCAGTATTTGCAGGTTTCGCTAGAAGAAGCTCAAGCGACCGTGCGGGCCTATGATACCAAGGCCCAGATTGTCGGGATCGGCTATACATTTGCGCTAAACATTGTTGCGAATGTGATCGGCGGATTGCCCGGTTCGGGGGGCGAAGGGCCAATATTCGTGCTATTGTTCTGGGCAGTTGTTATGGCACCCTTGTTCCTCTTTGGTTATGTCCTTTATCCGTCCAGACGGTCTGCACCAAAAGTGAATGATGATACCGAAGCCGGGTTGGAGCGGACACTTTACGTGCAAACCTCCCGCTACAAGACCGTAACTGACCTGCAGGCCGCGGTAGCCCGGGCTGACTGGCAGGCGGAACTGGCCTATGAAGTGCTAAAGGTTTCCAAGCTGCGTGAGCAAAAACGGCTTAGGTTCATCACAGCGCTTTATGCCACGCTGTTTTCCTTTGGCGCGCTTGCAGTGAAGCAGTTTTCGGGTGTGGTTTAGGCGCTGATTGCAGAAAGGCACGGCAAATTTCCGCAGGAGCGCGTAGATTGCAACATTGATCCGTCAATTCCCCCTTGCCTCAGGATGCGACTCGACCTATAGAGCGCAAGTCTCAGCGGGGTGCGTTTTTACGTGCCCCGTTTGATTTACGACGAAACGCAATGAAGGGCCGTGATGAGGCGTCTCTTCCTCTTCGTTTAAGACCTCCCAATGAGGGATGATGAAATATGGCACAAAGCCAAAACATCCGCATCCGTTTGAAGGCGTTTGATTATCGTGTGTTGGATGCGTCCACACAAGAGATCGTAAACACCGCCAAGCGTACCGGTGCATCTGTTCGCGGCCCGATTCCGCTGCCGAACAAGATCGAGAAATTCACTGTTTTGCGTGGTCCCCACGTTGACAAAAAATCCCGTGACCAGTTCGAAATCCGCACGCACAAGCGTTTGCTGGATATCGTTGATCCGACCCCCCAGACCGTGGACGCGCTGATGAAGCTCGACCTGGCCGCTGGTGTGGACGTCGAGATCAAGCTGCAGTCATAAGCGTAGGAGGGTAATATTATGTTGCGCTCAGGCGTTATTGCAAAAAAGATGGGCATGACCCGTTTGTTCATGGAAGATGGTAAGCAGATCCCTGTTACTGTTCTTCAGCTCGACAAACTTCAGGTTGTTGCTCAGCGTACCACCGAACGGGACGGCTACACAGCTGTTCAGCTCGGCGCAGGTACAGCCAAGGTTAAACGGACATCGGCACCCATGCGTGGTCACTTTGCTGCGGCAAAGGTTGAACCAAAGCGTAAGGTTGCAGAATTCCGCGTTGACCCAGAAGCTATGTTGAATGTTGGCGAAGAAATCATCGCCGATCATTACTTTGCTGGTCAGTATGTTGACGTTGCAGGCACTTCCATCGGTAAGGGCTTTCAGGGCGCGATGAAGCGTCACAACT
>CBDTUA010000158.1:0-2254 GCA_965363735.1 uncultured Sulfitobacter sp.
ACCAGTTAACTCTGGTTCCTAATGGTCTTTGAGGTCGGGTTTTAGCAAATCTTCAGGAATGTTCTGATAGCTGACAGGCCGAAGAAACCGTCGGATCGATAAAGTCCCGACAGATGTCGCGCCAAAGTTGGTCGATGCAGGGTAGGGGCCGCCGTGCACCATAGCATCGCAAACCTCTACGCCTGTTGGAAAACCATTGGCCATGATTCGGCCTGCTTTGCGTTCCAGCACAGGCAATAGCTCTGCGGCCATTTGGTGATCCTCCGCATCCAATTGTAATGTGCAGGTCAATTGACCGTCCAGTGCGCGGGCAATGGTCTGCATTTCTTCTGTGTCGTGCGCTAGTACTATGATGCCCAACGGGCCAAAGACCTCTTCGCGAAGTGTTTCTTCTGCGAGCCACTGTGCGCCTGTCGTCGTGTATAGTTGCGGTGCTGCGTCACGATCGGCGCAGGACGCATACATCACTTCGGTGACTTCGGTGAATCGGGCCACTTTGGCCCCACTGTCCTGATAAGCTTTTGCGATGCCGCTTGTCAGCATGGTTTGCAAAGGAACCTTAGCGAGAGCTTCACTTGTTGCTTTAACAAAACTGTCCGCTTGCGGTCCGGCAACCATCACCGCCACACCGGGATTGGTGCAAAACTGCCCCGCGCCCATGGTCAATGACCCAGCCCAATTTACGGCGATTTCATCGCCGCGCTTGTTCAAGGCAGTGTTTAAAACAAACATCGGGTTGATCGAGCCAAGCTCACCAAAAAACGGGATCGGCTCTGGCCGCGCTGCGCAAATATCGAACAGCGCACGCCCACCGGCAAGCGATCCGGTAAAACCGACCGCCTTGATCAGCGGATGCTGCACAACGGCTTGGCCAACTTCACGACCGCCGCCTTGGATTTGGCTGAACACGCCTGGATGGATGCCGCAGCTGCGGATCGCAGCATCAATCGCCTGAGCGACCAAATCAGCAGTCCCAGGGTGCGCAAAATGTCCACGAACCAAAACGGGGCAACCTGCCGCAAGTGCCGCCGCCGTGTCGCCGCCCGCCGTGGAAAACGCCAGTGGGAAATTGGAAGCACCAAAGACGGCAACAGGCCCAATCGGGCGCTGTATCAGCCGCAAATCAGGACGCGGTACGGGCGCGCGGTCTGGCAGCGGTTTGTCGTGGCGGCGGTCCAGATAATCGCCACTCTCGATGTGGTCAGCAAACAGTCGCAACTGTCCAGTGGTGCGCCCGCGCTCGCCTTGTAGACGTGCGGCGGGTAGGCCGGTCTCCTTGCAGCCCATTTCGGTGATCGCGTCACCGCGGATCTCGATCTCATCCGCGATTGCCCGTAAGAAAACCGCCCGCTCTTGCCGGCTGGAATATCCGTAGCTCCAAAATGCCTCTTCAGCGGCTTTGGCTGCTTTGTCTACCAATTCGGGCGTGCCGTTGGCGAATTGGTCTGCCTGGCCGGACACCGGTTCATTTGTAAATGTAGAGGGTCCGCCCACCCATTCCCCCGCGATCAAATGGTTTCCGTTTAGCGCTGTGTTTACTTTTGTCATGGTGTATTTTCTTTCAATTGCCGCACGAGCGCTTATTGGATGATCTCGAAATCATTGAGATACTTATCAGAGAGGGTCAGGCCGAGACCGGGCTTGTTGTCGTCAAGATCGATGAAGCCGTCCTTCGCGTCGGGTTCGCCGTCAAAGATGTACCAGAATAGTTCGTTACCGATCTCAACTGGGTGAATCGGGAAATACTCGGCAATCGGGCAGTTCAGATTAGCCATGGTCAGGTGAAAGTTATGCATCTGGCCCGCATGCGGGACAACTGGAACCTGATAGGCCTCTGCCAAGGCGTTGATTTTTTGAGCGGCGGTGATTCCGCCAACGCGATTGGTGTCGTATTGAATGACGCTGACCGCTTTCATGTCCAGCAACTGGCGGAACCCGAACAGCGAGAATTCATGCTCACCCCCCGAAATAGGGATCGGCCCGGCGTTCAATTCGGCATAGCCGTGCATGTCATCGGCAATTACTGGCTCTTCCAGCCAGCGCGGCTCGAACCGTTCCAGTTTTGGCAACATCCGCTTGGTGTAATCCAACGTCCAACCCATATAGCACTCCAGCATCAGATCACGGTCATACCCGATCACCTCACGGACGGCTTCTACGCGTTTGATATTTTCGCGCATACCTTGTGGCCCGTCTTTTGGGCCGTGGCCAAAGCGCATTTTCATCATGCTATAGCCCTGATCGACATAGCCCT
>CBDTUA010000159.1:0-2165 GCA_965363735.1 uncultured Sulfitobacter sp.
GAGAGAATTTTCTCACAGTCTTTAAGGGACAATTTTCGACGGAGGACACGAAAGACGTTCAGAGCCATCGCATCGTTGGGGTTGTCGATCAGGCTTGCATTAGCTGCCGCGCGGATTTTTGCACGCAGATAGTCAATTTGTTCTCGTTCCTTCATGACCTCAGCAGCCATCGAAGCAATCTCATGCAGACGATCGAAAAGTGGTGAGAGGTCAAAGCCAAAGCGAAGGGCTTGACCCGCGTGGCTGTTGTGTTTGGTGAACCGTTTCCGATTGGGGCTGTCACGACGAACGAGCAGGCCAATTTCTTGAAGCGTCGCGGCGTGGCGTCTGATTGTTCTGTCTGAGATGCCATTGCGCCGGAACGTGAGTGTTGAGTTTGATGCAAACACGGTGTGGTGGTTGCGCTTTGGGGCGAGGCACGAAAGCATCGCGTCCAATGTCGAAATCACCGATGCACTGAGACCGAGTCGCGGGGCTGCGTTTCGGAGCGTTGCGACAACGATGTGGCGTTCTGGAATGGAATTGTCCGCGGACAATATTTCACTGGTCCGCAGCCCAGTAGGTGCAGTTGCTTGTATAAATGCCATGTTTTTTCACGACAACCTGATGTGAAAGGCTCCAATATCTCTGAAAATCAGAAAAAAGGCCGCAAATCTTCAGCAACCGAATCGGTTGTTGTTGACTGGCGCGGAGAAGCTGGTAAATCTGAAAGTGCAAAGAACAGATTGGGCTCTCCTAGGGAAACCTTGGGGGGCTCTTTCTTTTTTGGGTTGTTGGTCGTGCTCCTTTTTTAAGTTTTACTGCTCGGTCGACATCAGTCAGGCTTTTGCTCTGACTGCCACGCCTCATAGAGGCGCGTAAGCTCAGCTTCTGCGTTGTTACGCATCCACTGGGCAAATTCTGGGGCATCAGACTTCGACAGCTTGAATGTTAAAGCACGGGCCGTTTCTTTGACTTCTGCCAAAGCCGTCCCATCACTAAGTTTGATGGTGAGGGTAGGGGGTGCGGCTGGTTTGTCTGAGGCTTCAGATTTCAGCGCCTGAGTAATGGCATCACTAACCAAGCTAAAGCGGCCGTCGGAGCTCTTGGCCGCATTAAGCTGAAGCGCTGCGGTGATCTGTTCAAGATTGACGCTAGAGCTGCGCGATTGGTCCGCGAGCTCTTCCCAACGTCTACGTCCAATGCCATGCGCGGAACCGATTTTCTCGATGACTGACTTTGGAATAGACCGTGCAACTTTGGTCATGCGCGATAGCATTGGCTTGTCCACAGCGAGGGCATCCAGAATGATTGCTTGCTCGTAGCCACTTGTAGCCAGCTCGGTGGCGAAAAGCGCTTTTTCAATGAAGCTGGGATCCAAGCGTTGAGTGTTCTCTTGTCCCTGGGCAAGAATAGCCTCCTCATCAGAAAGAGACCTGACAAGTGCCTTCGCGGGGATGCCGAGCGATCGCAAGGCCCGCAATCTGCGGCGACCATAAACGATTTTGTAGTGTCCGGGTTTGTCCGCGATAGGGCGCACCATAATCGGCACTTGTTGGCCGTGTGCCTTAATGCTCTCGGCTAGCGTCACAACATCAGCATCAGTGAAAGTGAGGCGGTCCTTGGGACCGTTCTCTTCAATGACATCAACGGAGATTTCTCTTACCGCGTTGCTCGCGACATCCTTCAAAGTGGATTTAACGCCGCTCATTGCGCCGGTATTCGGGAATCGTGCCTTTTGTTCTCCGGCTGGTGCCGCAGTGCTGGCCGCTTCGGGTGGGGGAGGGGGCTGGAACAGGTTTCTACGGGCCATTAGTCAGTTTCCCTTCCCCAAGCTTGCTGGATCGTCTTTTCAAACTCATCAGCGACGCCATTAACAGACTCTAATATGCGGGTTAGTGTCTTCTTTACGACTTGCGAGGGATCCAGCTCATAGATGGTTTGCTGGGTCATCCCAGCGTCGGAGATCGCTGTGGATTTGAGCATCGGGGTGGTCAACACTTGATCCAAGAGAATAGACCTTAAGAAGCCCGCCATTTGTGACTGTGGTACGTCGGTTGGTTCATATCGAGCGATCAAGAACTTGAGGAAATTCCAGTCGATAGGCCCTGCCGCCTCCTCGAGAGTTTGGACAGTTTCTCCAGCCATTTCAAGGAATTGCGCCATTGAGGCGACATCCAACATAC
>CBDTUA010000160.1:0-2148 GCA_965363735.1 uncultured Sulfitobacter sp.
TATGCGTGTGTTGTAAGTTTCGTACTTCGACAACACCACTGCTTCGCAGCCCCGACCCAAATTCACTTCAATAAGCCTTGCCTTTTCCGACCCATCTTCGGTCGCAGGCAGCGCTTCGCCCACGAAAATGGCAGCGTGCGACCAGGTCGACTGCGTCAAATATTTGACCGCAACAGAAATGCGTTCATTTCCCTCAATGAGGATTACATCACCCGGCACTAGTGTTCTGCGAAGCGTATCGAAGTCAGACGGTGTGTATGGGTTGTAACCAGAGCTCTGCTTGCTGAGCTTGGTTGCAAGATGCCTTCCGATCCAATCCAGCGCCCGGATAAAATCAGTGCCAAACTTGGCAGCCATGGCTCACCCCCACGAACACGATAGTTAGATACCATCCAGCGGGAAAGTTTTCAGTGCTCCGATAACGCAAACGGGATGACACACACGCTGGACAGGTGCTGTAGCACTGACGTCTGTTCAACAGCGCGAAGCCAGATCGCGTCAACAAGCAGGGACGCAGCTTAACGCCTAGCGTTGCCCTGGTCGCCTCGTAGCCATTGCGGGAGCTTGCAGCGGATGTCCGCAGCACATGGTTGACAAGCTATCCGAAAAAACGGCGCTTCAGATGGCATTTGCAAAGCTGAACTAAGCGCGGCACAGGCCCGGATCACCCGCAGCTAAGTGCATCTGGTGATAGGCTCTATCAGAGACGTCAGGCAGGCAGCTGTTCGCCACCTGCCCCTAAATGTATCCGAATTTATACCCGCGGGTGAATCTGTTTCCCGCTCAATCTGTCTTCATGCCTTCCACCACTATCGATGCGCACGCCTTTGCGACCTCGTCGCGGTATTTTTCGCTCACGTTATTGACCCAGCCGGCTTCAATGACAAAATCGTCGCGCTTATAGCGGCTCTCCTCCTTCAGGGCCGGAAGCTTTTCTGGCTGTTGCTCGGCCTTGGCAACACAGAGTGGCGTAAAGGCTTGGACGATAGCCGTCTCTGCGCTTGCCGTCTCCATCTTTCCAGCCGTTCCGCCCGTCACCCAGCCGCCCCAAACGAAACCGATGATCATTGCAGCGATCGCACCGCCGATAGCGCCCCATACTCCGGGCTTTACCCATTCTGGTGTAGTCATTGTAAGATATCTCCTTTTGCCTGCTAAGACGGAAGGGGTAGCACACTAAGCGCCGTCGTGACACCCCGCGCCGGGGCGTAGTGGATTAAGGACGCTTTGAAGTGGATTGTTTTTTCACATTTTTTTACACTTGACGGGCGTTTAACCGGCAACGGAAACTTGTGGTTCTTCAGAGCACTTCACACGGCGCGAACGAAAGACCGCGATCCGGCCTGCCTTTCAATGTTCACTGGCGACTGGGACACAAGGACGGGAACGTCCACTTCATCTTCATTGAGACAGAGGTTTCGCGCCTGCGGCGAAGGGACGTTTCCCGCCTATTCTGTTGAAAAACTCACCTCCACGCTCGAACAGACCTGATCACCAGAATACCTTCCCGCGAAAGCGCCCTTTTGCAAACAATGCTTGCCAATTGGTCCGTGGCAAGAACGGTGTTCCATATTTCCGAGACGATTTTAGCGTGGCGGAGTTTTTCAACAGAATACGCCCATTTTGTTGAAAAAGCAGAAGAGCTCTCAGCCTTATCCGAAATCCGAGAAATTCCTCCTCCGGAAGCTTCACTCTTGGCCGCTCCGCGGCAACGTTGAGTGCCAAAGTAGAATATTATTTCGTACCTTGTGTTGCATCTGGGGTTTTGCGTAATATATTTAACAGAATACGCCGTACCTGTCGGTCCCTTGGCTGGCGACATAGTCGGCCCAAACCGGACCCTCACCCGCACCTCAAGCGCCGCATCACAGCTTCCCGGACCGAACATTCGTCCATCGCGTAGCTTTTTCGGGGTGCTGAGGTCGGCTGTGCAGTGCAAACCTGAGACTAACCAAGCCAGCCATGGACAAACACCGAAGCGCAAAAGGTTGAAATTGACGCTTCCGTCAGAGTTGAGCAAATCTTGTCGTACCTGATCGAGATCATTTAACATCCCAACCGTCAGGAGGCACCACCCGTCTCGATTTTGAGCAGATGGCCGCAATGCTTGCAGTGGACCGCGTCAGTGTCGTGCCGGTTAAGGGCGCA
>CBDTUA010000161.1:0-2073 GCA_965363735.1 uncultured Sulfitobacter sp.
GCATTTTCCGTCAGGGGCTCGGCGTGATCACTCTGGCGGTTACCGCCCGACTGCTTCGGCCCGAGGACTTTGGCATTATTGCCTACTTCCTAATTTTCGTGGCGTTGCTGGAAATGATCCAGCGCCAGATTTCGATGGTTCTGATCCGTCTCGACTCCGTCTCAGATGAGCATCTTCAGACGGTTTTCACGATGCAAGTTATCTTTGGGGTGCTCGCTGCGGGTCTCGTCTGGGCCTCAACACCAGTTGTAGCCTTGTTCGGTATTCCCGAGCTTGTAGAGATCTTGCCGGCCGTGTCGGCCATTTCGCTGCTGATCGCGCTGCGAAACCCGAGGTTCTTGCTCTATGAGCGGGGCCTGAGGTTTTCGCTCGCTGCTGCAGAGGAGACACTAAACCGCATCGCATATGCGGCGGTGGCCATATATCTGGCCTGGATTTGGCAGGATTTCTGGGCGATCATCGTTGCGACTTTCGCAGGGATTGCCATACGTAACGTCTGGACCTTCACAACTGCGCCGATGATGCCTAACCTGTCTCTGTCTCGGTGGCGCGACAGCCTTTCCTTTTCCACATGGGCGATCGGTGCCCAGCTGTCACAATTCATGGCCAACAGTATACCACAGATCTTTATCGGCGCGACGCTGGGGCTGGCCGATGCCGGAATTTACCGCGTCGGAACCCGTATCATCAGCATCGTGACGACGCAGCTCTTCGCCCCCCTTCAGCGGGTGATCTATCCCGGTCTCGCGGATGTATCGCGCACTAGCGGTCGCAAGGCTTCCGCCTTCATCACACTCAACGCGCTTCTGCTGGCCATCGTATTGCCGCTCAGCATTGGATCGGCTTTGATCGCCGAAGATGCCATAGTCTTTGGGCTTGGCTTTAAATGGATTGCGGCAGCGCAGGTGATCTGGGTGCTTGCCCCACTCAAAGCGCTTGAGACACTGCAGGCGAATGTCCGTTCGGCGAGCTACATCGAAGGCTCGATTAAGTCCCTGTTTATGCGCAACGCGCTGCTGCTGGTGCTGGTTTGCCTGTTTATGTGGGTCGGCACGCAGTTCGGCTTCCATGGTGCCTTGGCCGCCGCCGCACTATCGAGCTTCAGCGCGCTGATAATCACGCTGGTTCTTGCCAAAAGCTTTGGCAATGGCGGCTTTTTTGAGCCGCTCACAGTTGCCTGGCGCAGCTTCTTGGCCTGCGCATTGATGGTTGTCGCCGTGATCGCCACCGATGTAGCGCTGCGGTCGGGGGCAGATGTGCCACGCCTGCTCGTTATCGTCTTGGCCAAGGTGGGGGTTGGGGCCGCCGTTTATACGATAGTGCATATCGCCTTGTGGCGCATGACAGGGCGGCCCGAGGGTTTGGAGACGCTGATAGTATCGCTTGCGACCAGTCTGCGCGGCCAGTTCGGGCTTAGGCGGTCATGACACTGATTCTCTGAAACAGTTTGCAAATTAGCGGAACGGAAGTACGTTTGCCTTCTGACGCTGATAGGCGTATTTACGCTAAAGAAAACTACAGGTGCGCCGTAGGGGCGGCAGAAAGCGCGCCTTGGGCACGAGGAAGCCGATGGTCATGCCAGAGGGTCCGAACCAGCGTTGGTCGTTGGATTTCGTGTCCGACGCAATGACGGATGGCTTCCGCTTTCGTATTCTGACAGTTGTCGATGACTTCAGTCGTGAGAACCTGGTGCTGGCTGCTGATACGTCGTTGTATGGCCAGCTGGTGTCGCGTGAACTGAATCGTGTGTGATCTCCGAGCGCGGCATGCCAAAGACAATAGTTTCGGACAATGGCACGGAGTTCACCAGCATGGCGATCCTAAAGTGGGTTCAGTGGACGGGCATCGACGGGCATTATATTGCGCCTGGCAAACCGCAGCAGAACGGATTCATCGAAAGCTTTAACGGGAAGCTGCGAGATGAATGCCAGAATGAGACGCTGTTTGGCACATTACATGATGCTCGCAAAACGCTTGAAATGTGGCCGGAGGACTACAACTGGCGTCGGCCGGGTAATCCCCCATTTTCAACGGGACTCATTCTTAGAATTTACGCAGCCATTTTAAGTTTCT
>CBDTUA010000162.1:0-1919 GCA_965363735.1 uncultured Sulfitobacter sp.
ACCTCGTCCAGGTGCCATTGCCAGTTCGAATATGCGCGCATCTGGCTGACCCTTTTCTTGCGGATCTCTGCGGCAAATATTGGGCCAAATCTGTTCCACCAAAATCGAACCGTCTCATAGCTGATGTCGATGCCGCGTTCGTTCAGAAGGTCCTCCACGTTCAGAAGCGAAAGTGGAAACCGAACATACATCATAACGGCCAAGCGGATGATCTCTGGGCTCGTCTTGAAGTAGCGAAAGGGGCTACGTTTTGTCATCCCGCGACGCTGAGTGCTCGCCGTGCCCGCCTCAACAAGTTTTCCTCTGACAGTGCCTTTGAAGGCGCTTTAGTGGAGAAACAATACGATTTGCAGACCATAATTTGCCAACGCTGTAGCATTTTTCATGGCTCTAGTTAAACTTAGCACCGTTGATAGAGAGGCACCGCATTATGAAAACATTCAATTCCTGCACATTGCTTTTGTTGGCAACACTTCCTAGTACTGCGACAGCGGAACTCAAACCAGCCGGGATCATCAATTCGCAGATTACGTTGACGCTGGAGAGTGTTGGAAACGTGAGATCGGCGGTTCGATCCAGTAACTTAGCATCTCCTGTTGTTATCAATGAAATGCTATATATTCCTGACCAGAGGGGTGGCGCGGTCTACAGATTCGATGAGAACCCTGATGGCGGAACGGCCACACAGGTCTTTGACGTCAAAACAGATGCGCCCGGTGGCCTTAAGAATCTCGACAAGTTTTATTCGATTCTGAACATCGCTGATGGGCCGGGCAATTCGGTTTATGTTGTTTTCACCTCGCGGGACCTTCCCAAAGGCGTCGTTGCAGAACCTTTGCCTAATGATGATCTCTATCTTCTGGGCGAGCTCAGTTATCAGATCGTATACAAGTATGAGTTAAATCCCTTCGACGGCAGCGAAGGCGAACCTGACCCGGTCGTCCTTGCCGCTTTCGAGCAGGTGCCGGGGCATCGGGGCGGCGGGTTGCTGACTTTGCCCAACGGAAATCCACTTTTTGCGCGTGGTGACAACCTCGGCTTCAATCGCGACGGACTCACATATGCTCAGGACGACAATTTCACTGTGTCAAAGCTGCTCATCATTGATCAGGACACGGGTGCGATCACCCTTGCTGCAAGGGGCGTGCGCAACGTGCAGCGCCTGACCTATGCCGATGCCGAAAAAACCAAGATCGCTTTCGCGGAAATCGGGGCAAATACGACGGATGAGATAAATGTGGTCTTGGTGGCCGATCTTTTGGATACATCGCAAATCGAGAACTTCGGCTGGGGCAGAATACCGGGCGATGACAGCGATGGGGACGGAACAGATGGAACGGCGCGAGAGGGTACCTTTTATATCAATGCGGGCCATACCGAGATACCGAAAACAACGCCGGTCGCTCTGGGCGAGGCGTCCCTCGGTGAAGAAGGATTTATCCAGCCTTATGCGCAAGCGTTTTCGGAAGGAGCGGACCTTTTTGCTCTTAGCGGTCCCGTCTATTCCAATGACTACTTCACGAGCATTGATGCCTTGTTCGGCGATCTGGTCTCGGGTTCGATTTTTGCAACGGTCAGCACCGATGATGATCCGTTGAAACCGGTCTATCAGGTAAACCTTGTGGATGTCTCCGGCGAGCCACTGAATTTGCTGGCGGAAGCCAATGCGCTGGGGCAGGATCGGGTGGATGTCAGGTTTTTCGAATTTGACGATGGGCAACCAGGTCTTTTGTCCGAGACGACAGGTGAGCTCTATCGTCTGACCGAGACTACTCCTTAAGGTGCTGTCAGACAAATGCGAACCAGTCACAGTTCTCCAGCAACCTCACTCTGTTAGGCCGCGCAGAGACCGCGCCACTCGGCCAGAGTGGTGGTACGGTTCAGCTTGAAGTTTGATCGGCTGTAGAGGTGGCGCTCCG
>CBDTUA010000163.1:0-1901 GCA_965363735.1 uncultured Sulfitobacter sp.
AGCACGGATTAAAGGGCAACAGCCAACAGCTGCCAAAGACGCAGCTGTGACTTTGAAATTGGCAACAAAGGGCGCGGCGGCCAAGCTGAAAAACGTGCTGGAAAGTACTATCGGTAAACTGGCAGAGCGTCGCTAAAGGACTTGGTACACAGCGCATTTGCAGAGTTAATGCCCCTGAATTTGGGCGATGTCTGCGGGTCCGTGGTCGTGTCTGGTAGCGGCTAAGTACAAGCCATCAATCTTAACGCCGCTTGTGCGAGCTGCCTTGGACCATGGTTTTTTGGTGCCATGAAAATTCAGAATAACCTTTTTGTCTCGGCTGGCGAGGCTCTTGGTGTGGCCCCTCGTCGCAACGCATGCGGGCCTCCCTTATTGATCGACATCAGTTTGGGAGAGTGTCGGCATGCTATCACACACACTTTATGAGCAGGAGATGCCAATGGTTGCGCTTCCCTTTGACAGTGCCGAGATCGAGAAGCTGGTGTTGCGGTTCAATGCCGTGATGGCAAAGGAGGGGGCAGATATCTCCGACCTTCGCGGCAATGCCTCGGACGATGAGGTGGCCGCCACCTTGCAAGAAACCAAGGGTGATCTGAGCCGTGATGAAATTCGCCAAGAGATCGAGAGCATGAATGATGAGCAGCAGGATGGTGTGATTGCCCTGTTCTGGATTGGTCGCGGTGACGCAGAGCCCGAAGCATGGGAGCAAACCAAAGCGCTCGCCCGGCTGCGGCATGCGGGTCCTGCGAGTCGCTATTTGCTTGGGCAGCCAGAAGTTGGTGAGTTCCTGACTGACGGTCTGGAAAAAATGCTGGAATATGGTGTGGACTAATGGCGGCCATACTTAGCCTTGGTGATTGTCGTTAAAGTGAACAGATGAACGTTCTTCTTCTGGGATTTTTGGGTAGCCTTGCCGCCGGATTGATGACCGCTGTCGGGGCACTGCCGATCCTGATTGGCAAAACCGTGTCGCGCAGGGCCAATGATATTCTGTTGGGCTTTGCAGCCGGCGTTATGCTTTCTGCGTCTTTCTTTTTACTGATCATTCCAAGCTTAGAGATTTCTGCCAAACTGTACGGCGAAGGAATTTACCCTGCCCTCATTGCCGTGGGTGGTATTCTTACTGGGGCAGCGGCGATCCACTTTCTGGATGAGAAGGTGCCACATCGCCACTTTGTCAAAGGCGTTGAGGGTCCAAAGGCTTCCTCGGTCAGAAAGATCTGGTTGTTTGTGATTGCCATTACCTTGCACAACATTCCTGAAGGCTTGGCCGTTGGGGTAGGTTTCGGCGGCGGCGATATCGGTGCGGCTACAACATTAGCGCTCGGCATCGGGCTTCAGAATGCGCCAGAAGGACTGGCGCTTCATTCCGAAGGGTATGGGTGAGGTCGAACTCTACAAATTTGATTAGGCGATCATAGTTGTCGAACGAGGCGAAACCCTCGTGAAATATAACCAAGCCATCTTCCCGCAACTCGCGCTTTAGGGGGTTGTTTCTCGCGACAACGGCCTTTCCAGCTGAACTAAAAGAGCTTTACTCAAAAAAGTGTCCGGATAGCTGATATCGATCGTAAGCGTCCGGTTAGATGTCGTTCATATTGATCCCTGATGGCCTTCCAGCCCGTGCCGCGCGTGCCTCATGGCCAAATCAAGATTGGGTTCGTACCTCACCAGAGGTGGCTTAATCCCGTGCGAGAATAGTTCTTTGCGCAAGTTGTGTGACGAACCGATTAGTATCAGGTGAATACCTCTCGTTTCAGTTTTGCGTGCCAACAACTCGATGGTCATTGCGGCGGTTGAATCGATAAAGGGCACAGCCGACAGGTCGATAATAAGTGCACGAGAGCTGTCAGAAATGCGTTCTAGCACAGCGCCAATTGAAGCCGCAGCCCCGAAAAAGA
>CBDTUA010000164.1:0-1787 GCA_965363735.1 uncultured Sulfitobacter sp.
TTGCTATAGCCGCTGGGGCAGATCGCGCCCGCGATGACGCGCTGGCCCTCGTGATAGCCTTGAACGGCCGAGCCAAGTTTCTCGATCACGCCGACCGGTTCATGGCCAATCGTCAGGCGCCGCTCGACCGGGTATTCGCCCTTGAGGATATGAATATCGGTCCCGCAAATGGTGGTGGTGGTGATCCGGATCAGTGCATCCAGCGGTCCAACATCGGGGATCGGTTTTTCGTCCAGCACGATCCGGTTCGGTTCGACGAAAATTGCGGCTTTCATTTTTTTCGACATTCCAAGCTCTCTTTCCTGTGACGTTCCAATGGATGGCCTCACCTAAGTCGCGAAACGACCATATTGCGCCAGTCGCATGGTTCCGCTTGGCTCGGGATCACGTCCCGACATTCTGGGCATAGGGCATCACATCGTCTTTAACCCTGATCAATCTTGCGCTGATCCAGAAAGCACCGATGTCGTCGAAGACAAGCAAATGCGGATAGGCAAACACTCTTGCTCCGCGCCAACGCGGCGCGGTTGTCAATGTCGCCTCTCAGTGGATGGGGACCGTATTCAGGCGGATCGCAACCGCGAATATAAATTCACGGCCGCTAATTTCTGTTGTGCAGAAGGGCATCCCTGATCAGCACGGCCTCTCGCCGACCCCGCCGATGAACGGATCGGATATTCCCGGCACCTTTCCTGTGAGCGGCATCCGAAATTCCGTAATAGCTGCGCGTGCACCGCAGTAGATCGCTTGGCAGGCCGCGACTGTATCCGTGCGTACGACCATGTCCGTTCCTTCGTGGGTGAGGGTCAGTCGGCAGCCATCGCTGACAGACGTCCACCCCGATCCACTGCGCTGGGCAGTGAGAACGGAGGTGCCGCAAGCGAAGCCTCCGGAAAAGAACATGAAGTCAAAACGCAGGCTCGTCCCTTGCTCCTGCAGGCCCATGGTCCCGGCCTCGTTGCAATAAAGGCCCGTCAGCCCGTCATTTGGTGGCGCCGCGATCACGGAGAGTGACGCGATCCGGTCGCGAATCACCCGCGAAAGGCAGTCCCGATCCGGACCGCAGTTATTTCGGTGAAAAATCCAGGCCCGCTGGTCCGCAAGTATCTGATTACTTCGGCTTTGCGAGGCGGCGCCCCGTGCGGCACGATAGGCACCAGCCATTTGCAAGTCGAGCTGCGAGAGGTCGCCAAATGCGCAGATCGTGAGTTCGACGGGGGTTTGCGCAAGGCTGCAATCAAAACTCGCCTGAGCATTCGCGCCAGAAGCTTGGGCTATGAAAAGTGCGATAAGCCAAAAATATCTCAATGAAATTCTCCGCAATTAAGCTACGAATACCCTACAATATACATTATTTTAGTGAATTCGTTAAGCTGAGTCAGACCGGGATGCAGTCTGGATTTTGAGGCGAAGCTACGGCATAGCGCAAAGAATCTGTCGCGGGGCTGCTCAATTTTCGTCTTGCTTCAACAATGACGATCTGGCGAAACGTTGCCTGTTGGTGCGCGAGACACGGATGATTGCTATCAGTCCCCTTTAAAAAGGTGTGATGCAAGCGCCCCAAATCCGTTAGAAGTGTTTTCAGAACTCGTCGAGGGACGCGATAAAATTCGAAAATAGCTCTCCCTGCGAATTGACCCCGAGTTTGCCATAGATATTGCGGCGATGAATGCGCACAGTGCCTGTAGCGATCCCCAAAGCACTGCCTGTCGATTCGGCTGAATACCCCTTGAATGTAGAGCGTCAACCAGCTTGTCCGCGAGCGACAACCACCTTGGCCGGTTTTG
>CBDTUA010000165.1:0-1763 GCA_965363735.1 uncultured Sulfitobacter sp.
TGGATACCGAATTTACGGATCTGTGGTCGCAACTTGGGGCGCTGGACCTAGATCTGGTAATCATTCCTGCAAAAACCGATATGATTACCGGGTACAACAGGGTGTTTGGTTGCGCGCGTGCTCGGGCGATTGAACTTCAGACAGCAATCTGTGTCTTGGGTGCTGTTGGTGTGCCGTTTGGTGAGATCGCGACCGATACTGGCGTCGGTGGTGCCAGTGTTTTCCTACCTTGTGACGTCAATGTGTCCCTTGATGGGATTCACGCAACGTTTTTGCCTCAGACGGCTGCTATGTTAACAGATCATGTCTTGGCAGCTTCCGATATCCCTGTCGGCGCGTGCCGCAGGCTACGGAATGGCCATGCTGAAGCTGAAGTTTGTCCAGCCCTTTGGGACGCGGATCATTTGGTTATCAACGATCAAGGCCGTGTTAAGCAGGTGCTCTGAAAGAGTAATCTGCTTGGAATACAAACTGGATCAGGCGGCTGTCTTTTTGCGTCAAACGAAGTTCCGGCGTTTCTTCGTAGTTCTGTGTTGTAGAAAGAAGCGGACCATCGCCCGCGAAGCATCCGGACCCTTCGGGTCAGTATAGCTTCCTGCTGCGTGGCCGCCCGACCATGCGTGGCCTGACCCATGAACCACCCACTGTTCAGTATAGGGGCGTCCCTTGCCTACTCGATGTATCGTGCGCAAATACTCTCGTCCGCCGACAATACGACCAGCCTTCTCAGATTTATCCAAACGGTCAAAAGATTCCAAAGCCCGAATTGCGATGAAACGGCCGTTGCGCGGGTTGATCGTCTTATCTGAACCACCATGAAATACTATGGTTGGTAGTTTGACATCATGACGATGTCCGGGAGCACCGCTTTTCATTGCTTTTGGCACTGAGACGGGATCGTGGGCAGCACCAACTGCAAGACCGGAGTGAGCGCCAACTGCAGCGAATATGTCAGGATATTCAGTAGCCAAGATTAACCCAGCCGCCGCCCCTGCCGACAGGCCCGCAACATAGACTTTGGCCGGGTCGATATTCTGATCGGAGATAATCTGGCGTGTCAGACCCGCAAGTAGGGCCGGCTCTCCAGCGTCCCGCGTCTGGTCACTCCGCCGGTACCAATTCCAACAGCGGTAGTTATGCGCCTCGCGCGCTTGTGCTGGGTAAAGAACCAGAAACCCAAATTCCTCTGCCAGCGAATTCATGCCTGTGCCCCGGGCGAAATCCAATGGGGATTGCCCACACCCGTGCAGCATTACAATAAGTGGAAGCTTGTCCGGTGCCGTTTTGGCAACTGCAGGCACGTAAAGCTTGTAAGAACGGGTGCCGAATGCGCTCTCATATGTTTCGTTTGTGAATATCGCACCACGTGGAATGCCCGCTATTGAGGTCGCGGTTGTCGGCGCCTTTGGCTTGGCTACGGTCTGAGCGGGGCTGTTTTTTCCTGATACCTCGCGCGCCGTGACCAATGGTTTGGACTTTCTCGCGACCTTCTTCGCAGGCTTGGCGGGGGCAAGCATAGTTCCCCACGCATCGGTCATCGCCGATACTGTTGCGCGCCTAACTTTTTTTGCGGCTTTCGCACGGGAGCGTTTGAACGGATCAAACATATTTCCTCCAACTTATTGGGAATTTCGGGGTGCAGGAGTTTTTACCGGCTCAGAAGGCACGGTTTCTTATTTGCGATTTGGCGGAAGATTTAGGCTTGGACGTCGGCCAATCTAAATATGGCTTCGTTCTGGCATTTCAACAGTTCTTAAACGCTT
>CBDTUA010000166.1:0-1537 GCA_965363735.1 uncultured Sulfitobacter sp.
ATGTCACATGATCGCAAGACCCCATCTTGCCGATGCTGCGCGTCCGACCCTGAGGCAACCGACGACATGGAACTGAAGCAGATGTTTCACGAACTGGCCTCGACGCTTCTTAGGCTGATGGACTACGTTGATGCTGATATCCTTGCGCGATCCGAGTTGCGGGGCCAAACACCTTCAAAGCTTGCGGCTGAAATCGGATGCACCCGAACCGAGGCGACCCTTCGTCTCAAACACGCGCACCGCTGTTTTTGCCAACTTGTGATCCTGACACTCGCGCCAACGAAATCCGAATAATGTCTTGCGCGTGTTTGCATTCGTCTATCAGGACTGCAAAAGTCGCTCGCATATGAGTGTATTGTCAATATCCAAGATTGTAGCGGCAATGTTACTCTGGGCCGCTTGCTTTCCGTTGTTAACTGTAGGGATTACACTGGCACCACATCTCAGTTTTGCGACGTTGCGCGCAGTGATCGCCGGTCTGGTTCTGGTCGGGCTGGCCTGCGCGCTGCGCCGCCCGTTTCCACGCGGGTTTGGCGTATGGACGGCATTATGCATCATGGGAGTCGGTGCCACCACCTTGGGGTATCTTGGCATGTTTCATGCGGCCGAGTTTGTTTCTCCGGGAATTGCGACGGTTATCGCAAGCACGCAACCGTTGCTCGCGGCTGGCTTGGCGGGCATCGTGCTAGGCGAGCGTTTGCAGCCTGCGGGCAAGGCAGGGCTTTTCATCGGATTTCTCGGTATCGTAGTTATCGCCGCACCACAGTTGTTTTCCGGCGGTCAGGACAGCTACTTGACCGGGGTGGCTTATATCGTGCTAGCGGCCCTAGGCATCACCGTTAGCAATGTGATTATCAAAAAGATCGCCGGGCGGATCGACTTGTTCATGGCAATGGGGCTGCAGTTGTTAATTGGTAGTCTTCCACTGGCCGTCATTGCAGGCATGACCGAGGATCCCACGGCGATCCAATGGTCGTTCACATTCGTTACGGTCCTACTGACGCTGGCGTTGTTCGGGTCTGCTCTGGTCTATGTTCTCTGGATGTCTGTCCTGACTGAGGTGCCGCTCAACCAAGCTAATGCCTTCAGTTTTCTTGTTCCTATCTTCGGACTAACAATGGGTGTATTATTTTACAGTGAAACACTGGGCTTACTGAAGCTGGTTGGGATCGTGCTGGCAATCATTGGTGTCGTGTTGGTGACCCGAAAAGGAGTGGCGCAAGAACCGGATTTACTTGTGCTATCCGGTTCGGTGCGAAATTGAGCGCCATTTAGGTAGTATTTTTGAGGGCTAGTCATAGATACAAAGCAATTCTTCGATGAAAGTACGCAAGATGTGTGACCCTACAAAAATACGGTGGGGCAAGCCAAGCGAACAAAACGATCCGCGCCCTGTTTCTCCCGCTTTGGAACACACTTTGAAAGCGCATTACCGCGATTTTCAAGGCTATCTGGTGCGACGTGTCGGAGATCAGGCAACAGCAGAAGATATCTT
The DNA here is from genome assembly GCA_965363735.1 of uncultured Sulfitobacter sp. Classification (GTDB taxonomy): domain Bacteria; phylum Pseudomonadota; class Alphaproteobacteria; order Rhodobacterales; family Rhodobacteraceae; genus Sulfitobacter. The sequence continues at coordinate 1,496 of CBDTUA010000166.1, forward strand.
GCAGAATTTTTGCATTCGCGTGATGAAAAGCCAAGCACAACT